>NZ_CAJRAY010000077.1:88219-125358 GCF_907165215.1 Thermobacillus xylanilyticus
GGAGGCGTTTTTTGGCAACGGGGAATGGTGCGGCGCAGGCTTGGCGGTGAGATGTGACAGGGCGAGGCTGGGAGAGAACACACTGAAGCCTCCGGCCTGACTCCCGCCCGAAAGCGAAAGCATCCGGAGGCTTCTTGCATGCCGTGCGGCCATCAGCCCATCTTCCGCCCCCTTACCCCGGTATCGCGTTCACGCGATGCTGGAGCAGATGGCGGTAGCGGTTCTGCACCATTTGCACCTCGGCCTGGATGGCGGGGTAGTGGCGCATCGTGCCCATGCCGGCGTGGCGGCGGTAGATCGTGAGCGGTTCGTTGATGAAGTGAAAGTCGATGCCGGAGAGCAGCGCGCGGATCCACAGGTCATAGTCGTGGGTGTAGGGCAGCGATTCGTCGAACCAGCCGAGCTCGGCGACAAGCGATTTCGTCATCATGACCGTGCAGCCGTTGACGGGGCAGAAGGTCAGGAATGCGGCGGCGAACTGCTTGGCCGTCGGGAAGACGACGGCTCCGTTGTGCTGGACGATCGCGCCGCTCTCGTTCATGACGTGGAAGTTGGTATGGCAAATGTGCGCGCCGGTCTGGTGCATATGCATGACCTGACGCTCGATCTTCGTCGGCGCGAACCGGTCGTCGGAGCTGAGCCAGGCGACGTACTGGCCGGACGCCATCCGGATGCCGTGGTTGAGCGCGCTGGCGGTACCGCCGTTCGCTTTGCCCAGGTAGTGGATGTGGCGCCGGTACGGGTCGAGCAGATGCTGACAGGCGGTCGAGCCGTCGTCGACGACGATCACTTCGGTGTACGGGTATGTCTGGCTCAAGGCGCTCTCGACCGCCTGCGCGATATACGGGTCGTTATGAAAAGGAATGATGATCGATACGGTCGGTCCCATGCGCTTCATTCTCGCCTCGATTCCATGGTGATCTCTCCTACACGATACGGCGCCGTCACCCGGCCGGTCACGACACCTGTCTTCGTACGGGAGCGGTTCCCCGCAGGTTCAGCCGGCTGCCGCTTGTCAGCCCGGAGGCCGGATGCCGAGCGCGACGAGCACATTGTGAAAATCGGAGGCGTACCGCGCGGCGGAGAAGTTCTCCTGTACGTAGTTCTCGCCCTGCAGCCGGATGGCGGTGCGCAAGGCGCTGTCCTCGATGAGCGAGATCGCCTCCTGCACGCCGCTGTTTAAGTCAGGCGGGATCAATTTGCCCGTGATGTTGTGCATGATCGTGTTGCGCACGCCGTCGGAGTCGGTCGAGAGCACCGGACAGCGGCAGGCGGCCGCTTCGGCGACGGCGTACCCGAATCCCTCGACATGCGAGGTCGAGACGAGCAGACCGCCGGAGTCGCCGATGGCCGAGTAGTAATACGGCATATGATCATGCGGGATGTTGGGGAAAAGCCGCAGTCTGTCCTGCAGTCCGAGCGTATGGACGGTTGCTTCGAAGGCGGCCCGCTGCCACGGTTCGCTGATGTTCGGATCTTCGAACATCCACAGTTGCAGGAGCGGATAACGCTGCGCCAGCGCCGCGCCGAGTTCCAGAAAAAGCTGCCAGTTCTTGTTCGGCTCGATGCGTCCGACCCAGGCGAGAATCGGCGCGTTCGTCGGATTAAGCCACGGGGCGGGCCGGTAATGGAAAAGGGTTTTGTCGACGATGTTCTGCAGGAAGAACCGCGGAAAGTCCGGGAACACGCCGTTGATCAGCTCCAGCATGTGCGAGGACGGCTGGGCGAGGACGGCGTTGCCGTACATCCGGACGAAGAAGGAAGCGGCATGCAGGGTGCCGACGGCGGCTTCGCGGCTGCCGTAGCCCTGGGCGTCGTACAGGATCGGGCCGCCGTAGCCAAGGCCGCGCAGCCGCTGCAGCATGAGATGGTCGCAGACGGTGACGATGGCGTCGTAGCGATAGGTGTTCAGAATGTTGACGATGTCGACGTCGTAATTCGTGATGAAGAGCGGAATGTCGCGGATGTTCTGCCGCCCGGCGCCGTCGTGCAGGTAGAGCAGATGCCCTTCGATGCCGATCTGGCGAAGCGCGATGCAGCGCGTCCGGTTCAGCGTCTCGACGCCTCCGCTCGGAACGAAGTAGGTGAAAAGAATTCTCATGGCATGCAGTCAGCCCGCTTTCGCATAGGGTGTTGAACCGTTCGGTTCATCCTATGCGGACAGGAACCGCCCCGCAAGGGACGAGTGTTTAGCGGGCGGGGAATTGGACTGCGTGCATCGAACTGGCGTTGCGCGGCGTTACGTCAATGTCCACTTGAGCAAAAGCCCCGCCTGCGTCAGCCCGCCGCCGAAGCCATGCAGGAGCAGCGTGTCGCCGCGCGTGAGCCGGCCGTCCCGGACCGCGAGATCGAGGGCGAGCGGGATGGTGGCGGCCGACGTGTTGCCGAACCGTTCGGCGCTCGTCAGCGTCCGCTCGTGCGGAATGCCGGTCCGCTCGCAGATGGCGGCGATCATCCGCAGATTCGCGCTGTGCGGCACGAACCAGTCGATCTGCTCCGGTGACATGCCGCAGGTGTCGAGCGTCGTCCGCACCGCCTCCGGGACATGCTCGACGGCCCAGCGGTAAACTTCGGGTCCGTTCTGGATCAGCTTGCCGTTTCGGGTGATCGGCGTACCGCGAAGTTCGGAAGCAAGGGACGACAGGTACACGTGATGGCCGATGCGGCCGTCCGTCGATGCGCCGCCGGCCAGGAATGCCGGAGGTTCGCCATCAGGCTGCGCTTCGACGAGGACGGCGCCCGCGCCGTCGCCGAACAGGATGCAGGTCGTGCGGTCGGTGTAATCCGTCACCTTGGACAACGTGTCGGCGGCGATGACGAGCACTTTGCGGTACAGGCCGGACAGAATCAGGCCGTTCGCCATCTGCAGCCCGGAGACGAATCCGGCGCAGGCGGCTTGCAGATCGACGGCCGCGGCCGTCCGGATGCCCAGTTCGGCCTGCACGAGGGCGGAGACGCTCGGGAAAACGGCGTCGGATGTCGAGGTGGCGGTCAGGATGCAATCGACGTCGTCGATCGGTTTATTCCAGCGGGCGGCGAGATTCCGGACGGCTGCCGCTGCGAGATGGCTTGCATATTCGCTTTCCGCGGCGATGCGCCGTTCGCGGATGCCGGTGCGTCTTGTAATCCATTCGTCGCTCGTATCCACCATTTGCTCCAGATCGGCGTTCGTCAACACCCGTTCGGGCACGCAGGTTCCAATGGCGGTGATGGCGGCGTTAGAACGAATGCGGGAAGCATGGTACATGGCCGGCACTTCCTTTCGTATCTTTTTCAGAAGTTTATGGAAGAGGAACTGTCATCTGATATTAGTATCTGGTACTAATACTAGGCATAATATTTTGGAGTGTCAAGCGAGATCCAATAGCAAAAAAGAAGGAATAATATGGTTCAATTGGATTTTTGGTGTTATGATCTTGGTTGCATCAAGCAGGGGAGGGCAAGCCGCCGGTGCGCATCAATTAGCGGCTTGGAGAGGCGATTGCCGTCCGCCATGACGCCCGGTATCCCGGCTCATTTTTTGGTATAATGGCAGCGAATGGAGCGTGAAGCATGATGCCGTATGCATTGAAGAACAAGGAAACCTCCGAATTGTTCTCCTGCGCGCTGGAGAACATCCACGGGATCCCTTACCATGGCGTGAAGCTCTGGGAAGACCGGGAGGCCGCCGAAGCGGCCGCCCCTTCCTTCCTCGTGGAGAGGGGCGTTGACGACCCGTGGCGGTGGGAAGTCGTGGGCCTGGACGAGCACCAGGCGAAGCTCTGCAACGTGAAGCTGAACAACAATCCGAACCGGCGCGTTTTTCTGACGGAGGAAGGAAGGATCGACGCGCAATAGGATTCGGCTGATGCTGTCGCCACGCATCGGTTGAGCGGTACTGCAACCAATGCCTAGTCCAACATTAATCGCATCTCATATTCGCTCCACCATTCGCCGTTCGAAGCTTGGCATACCTTATCGTTTCTGGCCCAGATCCGAAATCCGAGCTTCTCATAGCATTTGATGGCGGGCAGGTTGAAGTCGAAGACCCGAAGGATCAGCTGCCGCAATTGAAACTCCCGGACGGCCTTGTCGATCAAATTCCGAAGCGCCGCGGTACCCACGCCTTTGTGCCGCAAATGTTCCTGAATCCAAAAACGTCCCACGACGGCTGTTCCCGCTGTCCGGTCGATGCGGCCGAGCTGAATCATGCCTGCCGCTTCGCCGGTCGATTCATCCATGATCTTGTAGACGAATGTTCTTGATCGCTCATGGTTTATCCCTTCACTGTAGTGATCCAATAATTGCTCGACGGTCAGGGGATAGGTAAACGTCGGTCCGGCCCATTGAAGCAGCGTGTCCGGTTTCTCCCGGCCGAACCATTCGACAACCATGCTGAACTCGTCTTCGGACAGACATTCCAATCGGACCATAGGCTCTACCTCCGGCAAGATTACTTATGAACTCGGCCAGGCTGTCGCCGGCGCCGAAACAAATGCGCCAGCGGTTTCACGTCCCGCGGTTCAGCCAATCTCATGCCCATGTTCATTCTTCTTCCGAGCGGCTCTTGCTCCTTGATAATCTTCCGGCGGGACGCGTCCTTCGTACCCCTGCAGCTTCCCGGTGCCGCTCTCCAGAAATTCCCTCAAGATGCCCATCATCACATCCGGCTGTTCCTGGTACAGATTGTGTCCCGCCTCGGGCAGGTACACCAATTTGCTGTTGGGAAAAACACGCCGGTAATCTTCCGCGGATTCCCATGACAAATAATCGCAGCCGCCTTTCGCGATCAGTACGGGCAAGGTGAAGTGCTTTTCCGATAGCAGCGGCCTGGGATCGTAATGGTTGCCTGCTGCCAGGGATTGCGGCGTCTGGTTGGCGTAGAAACCGAGACCGCTCAGCCCGGAGTGCCCCTGGTCCCCGGAACAATACAGGGCTGGCGCCGTTGCGGCGTATACCGCTTCGAAACGCCGGTCCATTTCGTCGTCGGAAGCAAACGATTGGGCGGCGTCCGGGTGAAACTGCAGCAAACCGTAGACAAACAGCGCTCTCGGATGCAGAAGATGGCGGTACAGCTTCCATTTCTGCGACGAATCGAGGCGTTGGGTCAAGGTCGCATCGCTGTGGTCTTGGGGATCCATGGCGCCCGGCGACAGGAACGCGGCCCGGTCGACATGCTCCCCGTAATCTCGCGATCACTTCCGAACCGTAGGAATGTCCGATCAGAATCATCTTGTCGGCCCCGATCTGTTTGCGTATTTCCTCCAGGTCTCGCGCATCCCGTTCCACGCCGTACCCCGCCGGATTCTCCAGCCGCGTCGAAAACCCGGAGCCCAGCTGCGAATAGACATAGACGTCGTACCCGTCCTGCGCAAGCTGACCGAAATAGCGGGAATCTCCCGGCAAGTCCGGTATGCCCGGCCCTCCGTGAAGGAAGATGACGGGTGTTGATTTTCTCCCGGCGGCTGATGCTTCAGCCTCAATGTGAATGTAGGAAAGGACAGAACCCGTCGGCAGCGACCAATATTGAAGGGTGTCCGGCGCGGCCTGCCGGTCGCGGCCGCCGGGGATGAGCATGGCAGCGGACAACAGCCCGAATACGGCGAGTCCGGCAATCCATTTGATCGTGCGAAGCCTGCCTGTTCGGGACGACCGCATGAAGCGGAGAACACCGGCATAGAGCAGCAGATAGATCGCGATAAGCGCGAGAAAGAAGAAATACTCGAAATGCTTGCGCGGAGCCGCCCATATTGCCGCGCCGACCGCGATGACATAAGACAAGAGCGCATACCCCGTATAGGCGAGTGCCGCCAGAACATCCTTCAGCGTTTTCACTGAGTGCAATCCTCGCAATCGTGCGGTGTTATGGGTGCAGCAATCTCTTCTGGAATAAACTGCATCCATATTACCACAATCGGGGAACGCATTTCCTCCTGTTGCCGCACACCTTTACGAGTGAGCGAGTTTCCGCGCCCTGGCGATGCGCAGCGACATCAGGGCGGCGAAGAGGCAGACAAACCCTGCAACGACGAACGGGACGCTGTAAGTGCCGAACCAATCCCGCGCGGCGCCGGCCGCATAAGCCGCCGCTGCGGCGCCGACTTGATGCGCGACGACGACCCAGCCGAAAATCATGTTCCCCCGTTCCTTTCCGAATTCCTGGATCGACAGTTTCACCGTGGGAGGCACCGTGGCCAGCCAATCGAGGCCGTAAAATACCGAGAACACCATCATCGTTGCCGGACCGGCGCTGAGCGCATGGGGCAGGAAGATGAGCGACAGCCCTCTCAGGCCGTAGTACCAGAACAACAGCTTGCGGCTGTCGAACCGGTCGGACAGCCAACCGGACAATGTGGTGCCGATAAGGTCGAAAATCCCCATGAACGCGAGCAGGCCTGCCGCCACCACTTCCGTGATGCCGAAATCGCCGCATGCCGGGATCAGATGCGTGCTGATCAAACCGTTGGTGGAAACGCCGCAGAAGAAGAACGTGCCTGATAGCAGCCAAAAGGTGGAGTTCCGCGAAGCGTCTTTCAGCACCAGCAGCGGGGTAAGGAAAATCCGGCCCTTGAACTCTTCAGGTCTGGACACTTGATCCGAACCGTAGGGCGCCGCGCCGATATCGTACGGGTGATTCCGCATCCCGACCGCCACGATGATCAGGACAAGCAGAACGGCTGCCGCGGCGGCATAGATGGCATAGCGCCAACCCGCTTCCGAGATGATCTTCGCCAGCAGGGGAAGAAAGATCAGTTGTCCGCTCGCCGCGCTGGCGGTCAGGATGCCGACGACGAGCCCCCTGCGCTCGGTGAACCAATTGCCCGCGACCGTGACGCCGAGCACGTTCGCCATCATTCCGGTCGCCAGACCGGACAGAAGTCCCCACAACAACTGGAATTGCCACAGCGTCTGCATGAGCGGCGTCAGAACAAGGCTGGCTGCGAGCAGGGACAATGAAATGACGGTGACGCGCCGGATGCCGTATTTCTGCAGCAGGGAAGCGGCGAACGGTCCCATCATGCCGTACAGAAAAATCCCGACAGACATTACACTGGAAATCGCGCTACGGCTCCAATCGAATTCATCCGCGAGAGGCAGCATCAGGATGCCCGGCATGGAGCGAACTCCGGCAGATACCACCAGCGTTGCAAAAGTTATCGCCACCACAACCCATCCGTAATGCCACTTGAGCTTTCCGGCTGCATGCACAGCAGGTTCCTCCCATTCATTAGTTGTACATACAAAATAAAAAGCAACGATCGCGCCTAATTCTGTTCCAGACGTTTGCTTGTCTTCAGGACGGCTTCCGTGATGGCCGCCGTGGTTTCTTTGCCCAGAATGGCATCGAGGCGGGCGTGAAGATTGTGCGATGCACGGAGGAGGGCTTCTTCCATCGCGATCGCCTTTTCTGTCGGAAACACCTGCACGGTCTTCCCGGACACCCGGCGCTTCACCAATTTCTTCGCTTCCAGCTTGTCAACGAAGCGGGTCAGTGTGGAGGAAGCGATGGACAGCTTCTCGGCCAATTCTTTCTGTGAGATGCCGGGCTTCCCGATCGCCAGCCGGATCAAATAGCCGTACATCGGGGTAAGCCCCGTCTCCGCGAATTCTTCTTCCGCGATTTTCGTAATGATCCGGCCCAAGCGGTTCGCCGTGAAGAATAAGCAATGTTCCAGGAAGCGATCGTCTGCCATGGGAATCACCGTTTTTATTTTGTATGTGCAACTAATATATGCGGAGAAAGCTTGATTGTCAACCTTTTTTTTACAGTGGCCGTTCGTGCCCGGCGAATGTTTCGGCGTTAGGTTCCAGCCGCCTGAAGGCGGCTGGAACCGAACCGTCAGGGAGGCATGAACCGCCGGCGTGCGACTTTGCTCCGTTCCTGAAGGAGTAGCGTTTGTACCGGCACGCCGCGGGAACGATATAGCAAGACCGCAAAACAGGAGGCAGCGGCCGACCGTCGCCGGATCGGCGCTGCCCCTTCTTACATTAGTAGAGCCGGATCAGCTGCCACTTCTGGGCGCCGGTGCCGTTGTCCGTCCAGATCTGGACGTTCGTGCCGTCAGCCGTGCCGGCCGAGGCGACATCGAGCGCCTTGCCGCTGTTCGGGTTGATCAATTTGTACGTGCCGTCCGGGTTCTTGATGATGTTCCACTTCTGGGCGGCGTGTCCCGTGTCTGTCGCCACCTGCACGTTCGTGCCGTCCGCGGTTCCGGCTCCCGCAACGTCAAGAGCGAGCGCGCTGTTGGTGTTGATCAATTTGTATGTGCCGTCCGCGTTGCGATAGATCGTCCAGCGCTGCGCGCCGGTGCCGTTGTCCGTCCAGATTTGCACGTTCGTGCCGGGCGTGGTGCCGGCTCCCGCGACATCAAGCGCCTTGCCGCTGTTCACGTTGATCAGCTTGTAAGTGCCGCCGGAGACAATGTCGTCCGAGGGATTCGAGCCGCCGACATCCTGATAGACGCGGACGTAATCGACGTACATCTTCGCCGGGAACGGCGTCGACGCGTCTGGCGATCCCGGCCAGTTGCCGCCCACCGCCATGTTCAGCAGGAGGAAATGCGGCTTGTGGAACTCCTCCGTCGAGTTGATGTTGTTCTGGATGTTGGCTTCCCAGAACTGGACGCCGTCCACGAACCATTTGATGTAGCTCGGCGTCCACTCGATGGAGTAAACGTGATACTGCGTCACGTCGAACGCAAAGCTGGAGCCGCCGTAGGAGGCGTGTCCGCCCGCATCCCAGTGCATGTAACCGTGCGTCACGTCTTCGTTATTGACGTGCTCCATGATGTCGATCTCGCCGCTTCTCGGCCAGCCGACCGTCGCAATGTCTTCGCCCAATGTCCAGAACGCCGGCCACAGCCCCTGCCCTTTCGGCAGTTTGATCCGAGCTTCGATCCGGCCGTATTTGAAGTTGACTTTGCCCTGTGTCTTGAGCCGCGCCGAGGTATAGTTCATGCCGCCGTACGATTCCCGGCGGGCTTCGATGACCAGGTTGCCGTTCTCGATCCGTGCGTTCTCCGGCCGGCTGGTATAGTATTGCAACTCGTTGTTGCCCCAGCCGTTGCTGCCGGTGCCGATCTCGAAGGTCCAGTAATTGGTGTTGATCGAAGGTCCGTTGAATTCGTCGCTCCAGACGAGCTGGTAGGCCGCTTCCGCTTTCGGGACGGGAAGCAGCATCGCCATGAGCGCCGTCATCAAGAGCAGCACAAGCCATTTTTCCCGCTGCCTTGCGAGAATCATCCTCAATGACCTCCTTTTTGATCAGGAATGTGGATCCGTGGAGTTTCGACCTTTGCATGCCTCCTTCAACGCCGTTGCTTGAGAAAAAGCCAACCCGACACGACAACTTTGCTACCGGACCGGAACCGACATCACCTCCTTCGCCATATTCGAAGACAGTATCAACCGGAGGATAATACAGAAAAAAACGGAAAATTCTGTCTTCTACTTTAATTTTGGAAACTACCAACCTTAAAATAAAGGCGCAAAATTATGGATCGATGGACAAGATTATGGATTTTCGCAAGTCGGCGAGACCCATGGAAGCCCCGATCGTCCGCAAAGCCGCGGCGGAAGACGAACCGTTCCTGCGGGAAATGCTGTATCACTCCCTGTTCGTTCCGGAAGGCGAAAAACCGTTCAGCCGCACGATTCTGCAGGATCCGGTCGTCTCGAAATATATAGAGGGATGGGGGCGAACCGGGGATATCGGCTATATCGCGCTGATCCGTGATGTGCCGGTCGGTTCGGCGACGGCAAGATTTTTCAGCAGGAAGAATCCGGGGTACGGCTTCATTGACGAGTCGATTCCCGAACTTGGGATGGCCGTCTTGCCGGAGTATCGCGGGCGGGGAATCGGAACCTTGCTGCTGAGGACGTTGATGCAATCGCTAAGCGATCGGGGGATCGGCGCCGTATCGCTCAGTGTGGACGTCCGAAATCCTGCCGAAAGACTCTATGAGCGGTTCGGTTTTTATGAAGTCGGCACAACGGGCCGCTCCATGACGATGCGGGCCGATCTGACAGACGAGGGTGCAAATCATGAATAATCTGCGGAAATAGCGGCCACAATGGAATAATGAGGCATTGACGTGCGGCCCCCACTGGCTGCGGCTGGCGCTGCTGGAACGCCAAACCAGGAAATGTTGTCAATTTTGTTACAAAAAAAATTTCGATTTGACACTTCTTTTGACTTAGTTTAAATAAATAAATAGACTAAAAAACTACTCTCAAGAAACAGGAGGAGAGAGACCTATGCCATTGGTTGGTAGCAAAGTGCTGCCGTTCAAGGCGCAAGCCTATCAGAACGGCAAGTTTCTCGAAGTGACGGATGCGGATTTTCAAGGCAAATGGAGCGTTGTCTGCTTCTATCCGGCGGACTTCACGTTCGTATGCCCGACTGAGCTGGAGGACCTGCAAAACCATTACGCCGAGCTGAAGAAGCTGGGCGTGGAAGTTTATTCCGTCTCCACGGATACGCATTTCGTGCACAAAGCATGGCATGACACCTCGGAAGCCATTGGCAAGGTCGAATACATCATGATCGGCGACCCGTCCCATGAAATCTCCCGCAACTTCCAGGTGCTGGACGAAACGACGGGTCTGGCGCAGCGCGGCACGTTCATCATCGACCCGGACGGCGTCATTCAGGCTGTCGAGATCAACGCCGACGGCATCGGCCGCGACGCCAGCACGCTGGTCCGCAAGATCAAGGCGGCGCAATATGTCCGGAACCATCCGGGCGAAGTCTGCCCGGCGAAGTGGGAAGAAGGCGGCCAGACGTTGAAGCCGAGCCTCGACCTGGTAGGCAAAATCTGAGGAGACGCCATAGATCATGAAACTGGACGCAGACATTCGAGCACAACTGCAGCAGTATCTTCAGCTTCTTGAAGGCGACGTTGTGATCAAGGTCAGCGCCGGTTCGGATAGCGTATCGAGAGACATGCTGGACTTGCTGGACGAGCTGACCGGCATGTCTTCTCGTATTACGGTCGAACGGGCGGAGCTGGCCCGCACGCCGAGCTTCAGCGTCAATCGTCCGGGCGAGGATACCGGCATCGTATTCGCCGGCGTTCCGCTCGGCCATGAATTCACTTCGCTCGTCCTGGCGCTCCTGCAAGTGAGCGGGCGCCCGCCGAAAGTTGACGATGAAGTGATCGAACGGATCAAGTCCATCAAGGGCGAGTACCGTTTCGAGACGTATGTCAGCCTGTCCTGCCACAACTGTCCGGACGTCGTGCAGGCGCTCAACGTCATGAGCGTGCTGAATCCCGGCATCTCCCACACGATGATCGACGGCGCCGCTTATAAGGAAGAAGTCGAGCGCAAGGAAGTCATGGCCGTGCCGACCGTCTACCTGAACGGCGAGTTCTTCGAAAGCGGCCGGATGACGCTCGACGATATTCTGAACAAGCTCGGCGTATCCGCCGACGCGGCGGCCTTCGCGAACAAGGAGCCGTTCGACGTCCTGGTCATCGGGGGCGGTCCGGCGGGTTCGAGCGCCGCGATCTACGCCGCGCGCAAAGGGATCCGCACCGGCATCGTCGCCGACCGTTTCGGCGGCCAGGTGAACGACACGCTGGGCATCGAAAATCTGATCAGCGTGAAGCACACGGAGGGCCCGCAGCTCGCCGTAGCGCTTGAAGAGCATGTGAAGGAATACCCGGTTGACATCATGAAGTCGGTTCGGGCGGAGAAGCTCGAGAAGAAAGACCTCATCGAGGTCACCCTGAACAACGGCGCCGTGCTGAAGAGCAAGACGGTCATCATCGCGACGGGCGCGCGCTGGCGCAACCTGAACGTGCCGGGCGAAGAAGAGTTCAAGAACAAGGGCGTGGCGTATTGCCCGCACTGCGACGGTCCGCTGTTCGCCGGCAAGCAGGTGGCGGTCGTCGGCGGCGGCAACTCCGGCGTCGAGGCGGCCATCGATCTGGCGGGCATTGCGGCGCATGTGACGCTGTTCGAGTTCATGCCCGAACTGAAGGCGGACCAGGTGCTGCAGGACCGGCTGTACAGCCTGCCGAACGTGACGGTGCACAAGAACGCGCAGGTCAAGGAAATCACCGGCAGCAGCAAGATGGAAGGCATAACGTACATCGACCGCGCCACCGGCGAAGAGCATCACCTCGCGATGGACGGGGTGTTCGTCCAAATCGGACTCGTGCCGAACACCGAGTGGCTGGAAGGCGTGCTCGAGCGCACGCGGATGGGCGAGATCGTCGTCGACAGCCGCGGCGCGACGGCCATCCCCGGCGTATTCGCCGCGGGCGATTGCACCAACAGCGCTTATAAGCAAATCATCATTTCCATGGGATCGGGCGCGACCGCGGCGCTCAGCGCCTTCGACTACCTGATCCGCAACTGACCGCTCCGGCAGCTCGCCAACCCGAAGGTCCGGCATTCCGAATGCCGGGCCCTTTTGTTTACGAACGCCCGCATACATCGAATAATCCTTCGTATGCACGATGATGCCGTTTTTGACGTTGAAGAGGTTCTTGAGGAAGAAGACGCCCTCGACGCAGGAGAGGATGTCCCCGATGTCGACCGGGCGGTTGTACATGCCCAGCGTGAGGGCCAGCTCTTCTTCGTTCATGCAGACGATGTCCACTTCGGGGTATAGCGTTTCGATGCACAGTTTCCGGATATCGAGGCTGTGGTAATGGGCATCCTCGAAAAATATGACGCCGGCCGGGTTGTTTTTCTTGTACGCCCTGACGTGCCGTTTGACCGCGTCGAGCCGTTCCCGCAGCACCCGTTCGTCCTTGATGCAATTGAAGCTGGACAGCACGTTGCTGCTGATGGATTTGGCGTGCCTTACAATGTAGTCAAAATAAGGTTGCGAGAAGGGCACGAATTCGTTGACGGTGACCTTGGTAACGATCAACCGGTTGGACGCCGGGATTTCGACGGTCTGGTCGCGGGAACGGATGATGTCCCCTTTTTTGAACTGGCAGGCGGTTCAACACGTCGATCCTGAAGTCGCACAAAATGTCCAGGTTGCTTGTATAGCCCATCGCGGGGTAAATGCCGGCCGATTTGCGCGATTCGATCGTTTGCTCCATTTTTTCGCCACCGCAAGGGGACGAAGCCTACTACACCGTGTTTCATGAGATCGTTCTTCATCCCGGCGATCAGTACACGATTCCGCCCAACGTCAAACATTGGTTTCAGGCAGGCTGGTTTCGCTCCACAATATAGACAGTATAGGCTATCCGGGAAAAGCAGACTTTCTTTTCGGATATCGGCCTGCTCACCCGAAGGTCCGGCATTCCGCATGCCGGGCCTTCATCCATGTTCATGACAGTTTTTGGCTATTCCTTGATCAACCGGATCAGGTATGATAGAGATGCGCATGAACGGAACCGTATAGGGACAAGGGGAGAGATGATGAGATTGTCGCTGCTGCCGAGACTCGACAATATCCGCCTGCGCAACAAGATGCTGATCGTGTACATTTTCTGCGTGCTGCTGCCGATCGTGCTGACCAACGTCGTCTTCTACCAGGTGACGACGAACAATGTGAAGAACCAGCGCATGCGGGACATCTCGCGTGCCCTCGAACAGGTGCGGAACGAGTTCCGGGGGGAAATCGACGTCGCGGTCCGGGTGTCCGACGTGTTCATCACGGACTACCTGCTGAACGAGATTCTGGAGACGGAGTATGAGAGTCCGCTGGACTACATCGCCGCGTACGATTCGTATTTCCGCAAGATTTTGAACAGCTACACGCCGCTCTACACGTCCATGCAGAACATCAAGATCTATCTTGACAATCCGACGCTGCTCCATTCCGGGGGAGTCGGCAACCTCACGTATCAGGTCCGGAATTCCGACTGGTACCGGGCGCTGGAGAAAGTGAAAGGCTCAACGCCCGTCCTGATCCGGACGGCGCGCGAGAACCGGATCCAACCTGCAGCGAACGTCCGCGACACCTTCGTCATCGTGCGCCGGATGAACAATCTGGCCTATTTCGGAACGAGCAAGTGGGAGAAAATTTTGAAGATCGAACTGCGCCCCCAGGCGATCGAACAGGTATTCTCCAACCTCAACCTGAACGGCCACATCTACCTGCTCAACGAGTCGGGCCAGGTGGAGTATGCGACAGATCCGTATGTCAACTGGCAGACGGAGACGATTTTCTTCCACGAACTTGACCTTCCGGATGATGCGATCGAATTCGCGACCGCTTACAACGGGGTTGAATATCTGGACAGCTGGAAGCTCGTCGGCGTGATCCAGGAGGAGGAAGTGTTCCGCGAGGTGCAGAGGCCGCGGGAATTCATCGTCTGGCTGGCGCTGATCAACCTGCTCGTCTCGACGGCGATCATCTTCTGGGTCTCCCGGTCGATGAACGTCCGGCTGATCAACATTCTTCGCCACATGAAGAAGGTGAAGAACCAGCAGTTCGTGCCCATCGAGCACCGGGAAACGCTGGATGAGATCGGTCAGCTGCAGAACGAATTCAACCGCATGACGATGCAGATCAAGAGTCTGATTCACGACGTGTACATCGCCGACATACGCAGGAAAGGTCTGGAGATCGAGCATCGCAAGGCCCAGTTCAATGCGCTGCAGAGCCAGATCAATCCGCATTTCCTGTTCAATTCGCTGGAAACGATCCGGATGCGCAGCCTGATCAAGAACGAGACGGAGACAGCCCAGATCATCCACAAAATGGCCAAGCTGCTGCGTTCATCCCTGACATGGAACAAGGACCGGATCAAGGTCGAAGAGGAACTCGAGTTCATCCACTGCTTCCTCGAGATCCAGAAATACCGCTTCGGCGACCGGCTCACCTACCGGCTGGACGTCGACCCGGAAGCCCGGAGCGTGATCATCCCGAAAATGGTGTTCCTTCCGTTCGTCGAGAACGCGAGCATCCACGGCATCGAACCGATGAAGCACGGCGGCGAGATCGATATCACCATCCGGCGCAGCTCCCACGATCTGGAGTTCTCGATTCGGGACAACGGCGCCGGCATGAATCCGGAGCAGGTGGAGCGCTTTTACGGCTATCTGGAGAACGAGGCGGAGGAACTGGGCGAACGGATCGGCGTGCAGAACGTGATCTACCGGCTCAGGATGCTGTATGGCGACAGGATCCGGCTGTTCATCGACAGCGCACCGGGCCAGGGGACGTGTATCCGGATCACCCTGCCCGCGCAGGATGAGGCGGACGGGTCCGCGGCCCTCCTACCGCGGACATAAACAGACATTAAATTTTTTAAGCATGACCTTTAGTTTGGTGGGTAAACAAAGCGCGGGACGGGGCATTATACTGAAAGTGCTTACAATCCATCCTGAATTGAAAGGGGTTCAGAAAAAAGTGTCGAAAAAGAGATGGCTTGCTTCGACGTTGTCCCTCATCATGGTGCTGGCCCTCGTCCTGACGGCCTGCTCGGGCAAGAAGGAAGCGGGCAACTCGAACTCGGGAGCTTCGGGTTCCTCGCCAACCTCGAATTCCTCCGATTCCGGAGGCGACAGCGGCGGCGCGGCGCAGGACAAGGTCACCTTCACAATGTTCGTCGCCGTCCAGGGTGAGAAAGACGTCAACACCAACGAGACGGTCATCGGCAAGAAGCTTGAAGAACAGACCGGCGTCAACTTCAAGATCGAGCATCTCGTCGGCGACCTGCAGACGAAGATCGGCACGATGATCGCGTCCAACGATTATCCGGACGTGCTCGTTCCGGACGACGGAATCGAGAACGTCATTGAAGCGGGCGGCTTCATCGACCTGACCCCGTATATCGACAACGACAAGTATCCGAACATCAAGAAGGTGTACGGTCCTTACAAGAACCTGATGAAATGGGATGACGGCAAGATCTACATCTTCCCGTTCTCCACGGTGGTCGGGGAATTCGTTCCGGACCCGAATATCGGCCAAGGCGCGTTCTGGGTTCAACGGCGCGTGCTGGAATGGGCCGGTTATCCGAAGATCAAGACGGTGGACGAATATTTCAAGGTCCTTGAAGACTTTATCAACGCGCATCCGGACGAAGACCTGATCGGTTTCGTTACGCTGACGGACGACTGGCGCTTCTTCGCCACCACGAACGTGCCGAACCATCTGGCCGGCTACCCGAATGACGGCGAGGTCATGGTGGACATGCAGACCCATGAGGCCAAGATCTACGCCGGCACCGAGTGGGAGTACCGGTGGTTCAAGAAGCTGAACGAAATCAACGCCAAGGGCATGTTCGACAAGCAGTCCTTCGTGGACAACTACGACCAATACATCGCGAAGCTGACGTCGCACAAGGTGCTGGGCTTCTTCGACTACGGCTGGCAGGTCGGCACCGCGAACAATGCACTGCGCGACGCCGCGCTTGCGGACCCGTCGCTGGACGGTTACCGGTACTTCCCGCTGCCGGTCGTGTTCGATGAAAACATCAAGGACCAATACCTCGACCCGCCGGGATACGTCGCCAACCGCGGCTTCGGCATCACGTCGAGCGCGAAGGATCCGGAACGGATCATCGCCTTCATCGACACGTTGCTTTCGGAAGAGAACCAGATTCTCGTCAAGTGGGGCATCGAAGGCGAGACGTATCTGCGCGACGAGAACGGCCGCATGTACCGGACCAAGGAAATGGTCGACAAGATGACGCAGAAGTTCAACGAAGACTACGGATTTACCGTATTCGACTGGGATTGGCCGCACTACGGCACGAACTCGACGCTGTCGGACGGCAACGCCGCATCGCCGGGGCTGCAGCCGGAAGTGTTCCAGATGACGCTCACCGACGCGGACAAGAAGATTCTGTCGGCCTACGGCGTGCAGACTTACGCCGAAATGTTCGCCGATCCGGACGAGCGTCCGTGGTACCCGGCATGGGGCTTCGCGAAAGACGAACCGCGGCAGCTGTTCGAACAGCAGAAATCCGACCTTCAGCGGAACCACATCCCGAAACTCGTGCTTTCGAAACCCGAGGAATTCGACAAGGCCTGGGATGAGTACACGAAAGCCCTGGGCAAACTCGACGTCCAGGGATACGAACAGTGGTTTACGCAGAAAGTCAAGGAAGTTGTCGCCAACGCGCAAAAATAATCAGGCTTGCCTGACAAATCGAGCAAAGGCCGGCTTAACTGCAAAAACGCCGCTAAGTCCGGCCTTTCTCTCGTTATTTTCAAGTATCGCGATCCCCGACCGGCGGACCGGTGTGTAAGGAGAGAAAGACGATGGACAACAACAATGTGCTCACGGGCGTGTCCGTGGCCGCAGAGAAAAAACCGAGGGGATTGAAACGATTTTTCAAGCTGCTCTATCAGCAACGCGCGCTCGTCCTGATGTCCGTGCCTTTCGTCATCTGGCTGTTCATCTTCCGATACTTGCCGATCTGGGGATGGACGATCGGGTTTCAGAACTTCAAGCCGGCCAAAAGTTTCTGGGAGCAGGAGTGGGTCGGTTTCTATCATTTCGAGTTCCTGTTCGGCGATGAGCGTTTTCTTCGTGTGTTGCGCAATACGCTTGTCATGAGCACGATCAATCTGGTGCTCGGTTTTGTT
The DNA here is from genome assembly GCF_907165215.1 of Thermobacillus xylanilyticus. Taxonomy (GTDB): domain Bacteria; phylum Bacillota; class Bacilli; order Paenibacillales; family Paenibacillaceae; genus Thermobacillus; species Thermobacillus xylanilyticus. Next base: position 105,713 of record NZ_CAJRAY010000077.1, read on the forward strand.
ACGGCGATCACCCTCGCCCTGTTGCTTAATGAAGTGCGCCACCTCGTGTTCAAAAGAGTGGTGCAGACCGTCAGCTATCTGCCGCACTTCCTGTCCTGGGTCGTCGCGGCGGGCATCATTCGTGTCACCCTTGCGCCGGACGGCATCATCAATGAACTCTTGATGCGCCTCCATCTGATCGATGAAGAACTGCTGTTCCTCGGGATCGGCGAATGGTTCTGGGGCATTTACGGCGCCAGCATCGTCTGGAAAGACGTCGGATGGAACACGATCGTCTACCTTGCCGCGATCACGATGATCGATCCGACGCTCTACGAAGCCGCCGAGATCGACGGCGCGGGGAGATTCCGGAAGATCTGGCATATCACGCTGCCCGGCATCCGGCCGGTCATCACCGTACTCCTCATCATGAACATCGGATATTTGCTGGAGTCCGGATTCGAACCGCAATACCTGCTCGGCAACGGCATGAACATGGACTATTCGGAAAACCTTGACATATTCGTGCTGAAATACGGCATCAACCAGTTCAACTACTCGCTCTCTGTGGCGGCCAGCATCTTCAAGACGGTGGTCAGCTTCATCCTGCTGTTCGCCGCCAACAACCTGGCGAAACGCATGGGCGAGACGAGACTGTACTGAGGGGAGGCGTCACACATGGCCGAAATGACAATCGAGAAACCGAGACGGCGGCGTGTCCGGATGTCCCTCGGCGACCGCATCTTCGACGCGGTGAACTACACGCTGCTCTGCCTGCTGATGGTCGTGACGCTCTATCCGTTCCTGAACACGCTGGCCGTGTCGTTCAACGACGCGACCGACTCGCTCCGCGGCGGCATCTACCTCTGGCCGCGAAAATGGACGCTGGAAAACTACAAGTTCGTGTTCGAGGAAGCGACGATCTTTCAGGCCACGCTGACTTCCGTGCTGCGCACCGTGATCGGCACCGTGCTGACCGTGTTCTGCTCCGCCATGGTGGCCTACACGATCAGCCGGCCGGAATACGTGCTGCGCAAGTTCGTCACCATCGCGTTCATTCTGACGATGTACATCAACGGCGGGCTCATTCCGACGTACCTGCTCATCCGCGATCTCGGGCTGATCGGCAGCTTCTGGGTGTACATCTGGCCGGGGCTGATCGGCGTGTTCAACCTGATCATCATCCGCTCGTTCATCGAGAACCTGCCGGACAACATCCTGGAATCGGCGAAGATCGACGGCGCCGGCGAGTTCCGCACCTTCTTCTCCATCGTGCTGCCGCTGTGCACGCCGGTGCTGGCGACCGTGGCGCTGTTCACGGGCGTCTGGCAATGGAACTCCTGGTTCGACGTGTTTCTGTACAACTCGTCGTATGAGCATTTGAGCACGCTACAGTATGAATTGCAGAAGATTCTGCAGTTCTCGAACGCCAGCACCCGTTCCGTCGACTTCACCGCCGCCGGGGCGCAGCAGGGCCTCAGCCAGGTGACCCCGTATGCAATCCGCGCGACGATGACAATCGTGGCGTCCGTTCCGATCATCATGGTTTATCCGTTCCTGCAGAAATATTTCGTGAAAGGCATGATGGTGGGCGGTGTGAAGGAATGACGGGCCGCGGGCAATTTTGGGCTTTTGCTCGTTCGGGTTTTAATGTATAATTAATAGAAGATATTGGGCCGGCCTCTTGGGTTCTGAGCGATCTGAGGGCCGGTTCTCGTTTTCAGAAAATGATGCAGGGGTGCCGGATGAAGCGTGTCATTCTGATCGGGGCGTTGCTGCTCGTCGCGGCGGCAGCGGTTGGTCTCGCGTATTGGTTTTATCCCAGAACGGTCGATTTTGAGGCCCAGGGGATGAAGTATCGGCTGGGCACAGAGGCAGCGGTGGAGGAGAGGCCGCTCAAGGTAAGCATTCAGGGAAAAATCTACCGCAATTTCAAAGGCGAACGGACGTTCAAAGGCACCATCGGGCTGGAAGGCGAGGACATCCCGGTACCCGAGGATCAGCGGACGGTGGAGCTCAAAAGATACCGCAGCTTTAATGCCTATGCGTTAACTTACCCGTTTATCGAAAACGGAAAGCCGCGCATCTATTCACAGGGAACGCTTTTTGTCAATGATGACTTCAGCAAGATCGCCATTGCGTTGATTGAACATGAAGCAGACCAGGGACATTGGGGTGCCGATGACGGACTGATGATTGCGGCGCCCGCGTTGAATCGGGAAGAAGCCGTCGTGCTGTCCAATGAGGTGATGCGGGAATATCTGGACGGCCATGTACTGAAGTGATCCGGACTTTCGCCGGCCATTTGTCGATCCCGGACAGCTTGCGCGCGAGGCCGAAGGGCGGATCAGCCTGACGGTCATTCTGAGCGGTGAAGCCGTCATCGGGTACTGCAACCTGTACCAGGTCGAACCCGGTTCGCACGGCTGGTTGGGCAACGTCATCATCCATCCCGATTACCGGGGGCAGGGTGCCGGCCGGTTTCTGGTCGAGACGATGCTCTCCATCGCCGGGCGGGAACACAAGCTGCGCGAACTCAGGCTCGTCTGCCACAACACGAACACGCCGGCGCTCCGGCTCTATTGGCGCACGGGGTTTGTGCCGTATGATCTGGAGAAGACGGTGGACGGCAGCGGACGGAAACTGATGCGAATCTTGATGAGGAGAGCGCTGAGCGATGCTTGATCGATTGCGCGGCATCCGATGGATGGCCGAAAGCGAAATGACCGTAAGATTGGCAGAAGCCGGGGATTCGGACATCGTTCCGCTGGCTCCGGGGCTGGAAGCCGAAGTCGCCCTGATCCGGCTGGAAAACGCCGAATGCGTCCTGAAGATCTGGAATCGCCATTCGAAGCCGGATATCGGGTTCCAATACCGGCTGCTCCGGTCCCTGCGCGACCGGGGGATGCCGGTCTCAAGGCCGCTGGGCTGGGGAGTGGACGCGTCCGGCAACCAGGTGCTGCTGACATCCTTCGACGGCACGGCCATTCGTGAGGCGGATGCGGACAAGCTGCGCCGCATCGCCGGTCTTCTGCTCGATATCCATCGCTGCCGCCTTGACGAATTGGAGCTGCCGCGATTTGAATTTGTCTCTTATTTCTTCCCGGACATCGATGCGCACCCCGATCTCAAGTCCGAGCTGGCGCGGCTGGTCGAGACGGCGCGCCCGCGGCAGGACGCCGTCATTCACGGCGATTACAATTTCAACAACATCCTCGAGGCGGAGGACGGCAGGCTGACGATCATCGACTGGACGAACGGCCAGCTGGGCGATGCGCGGTACGATATCGCCTGGTCCGTCTTCCTCGCCGATCTGTACACGGATGATGAGCCGGCCGCCATTTACCGGTCGGCGTTTCTGTCCGGCGGAGGATACCGGGCGGAGGAGCTGGAGCCGTTCGAAGCGATCGCCCTGCTCCGGTGGATGCTGCTGGACCGGCTGGTCGGCATGCCGCGCACGGAGAAGACGGACGGACGGCTCAGGCGCATCTTGGAAACCAATCGATACATCAACCATATGGCATGGCGCTGAACCGGAGGGTCCGCATGGGAACGGTTCACGGAGAAAGGATGCAGGCATGGAACTTCCGCAACAACTGAGATTGGCCATCGAGCGGCATATTCAAGGAATGAATCATGCGAAACTGAAACGGGATCTGCAGTCGCTGAGCGAGCGCTATCGGACCGCCGGCGGCAGGGGGCGGAGGCTGCTTACCGAAGATGCCGAAGCGGCCTCATACGCGATCGCGCGCATGCCGGCGACATACGGCGCCGTCGCGGCGGCGCTGAAGTATGCGCTGGAACGGACGCCGGAGCGGCCGGAGACGCTGCTGGACTGCGGCGCGGGGACGGGGGCCGCTTCCTGGGCGGCCGACGCGCTGCTGGATCTGCGCGGTGTCACCTGCCTGGAGCGGGAGCCGGCCATGATCCGGCTCGGGCGCAGCCTGGCGGCCGACGCATCGCCCGCATTGCGGAACGCGGACTGGGTCCGCCGCGACTTCGCGAAGGACGACATTCCGGAGCGGGCGGAGCTCGTCATCGCCTCTTACGTCCTGAACGAGCTTCACGATGCGGAGCGGGAGGCCGCGGTCCGAAAGCTGTGGAACGCGGCGGAGCGCATGCTGCTGATCGTGGAGCCGGGGACGCCGGCCGCCTACCGCGGGCTGATGGCGGTGCGCGGGCAATTGCTCCGGCTCGGCGCCCATATCGCCGCGCCGTGTCCGCATGCCGGGGAGTGTCCGATGGAAGCGGACGACTGGTGCCACTTCCGCTGCCGCATCCCGCGGAGCCGGCTGCACAAGCGGCTGAAGGACGGCTCGGCGCCCTATGAGGACGAGAAGTTTTCGTATCTGGCCGTGACCCGCGAGCCCTGCGCAAGGGCGGAGGCGCGGATCATCCGCCGCCCGCGGATCGACAAGGGGCGGATCGGCCTCGAGCTGTGCACGCCGGACGGCCTGCGCAGCGTGGACGTGCACAAGAAAGACGGAGAGCTCTTCAAGCGGGCGCGTAAAGCCGAATGCGGCGATGCGTTCAGCGCGCCGGGTGCCGGCGGGACCAGAAGCTGATCCTGTGCATTGCAGGACCGGGCGGAAGGAAGGGAAGCCAATGGGTTACATTATGGAATTGCGCCGTTTCGTCGGCAGCCGCCCGCTCATCATGGCGGGAGCCGCCGTCATGGTGCGGGACGGCGAAGGCCGGCTGCTGCTTCAGCGGCGGGCGGACACGGGCGATTGGGGCACGATAGGCGGCGCCATGGAGCCGGGCGAGTCGTTCGAGGAGACGGCGGCGCGGGAGCTGTACGAAGAAGCCGGGCTTCGCGCGGCATCGTTCAAATTCGTGGCGCTGCTCTCCGGGAGGGACATGTACTACCGCTATCCGAACGGCGACGAAGTATACAACGCGCTTGCGGTGTTCGAGGCCGAAGGCGTGACCGGCGAGCCGGTCGTGAATGACCACGAAGGGCTGGAACTGGCCTGGTTTCACCCGAACCGCCCGATTCCGGAACTCCATCCGATGGCCGAACGAATCTTGCGCAAGGCGGGTTATGTAACAGAACGTTCATAGATTCGCGATCCGGTTGTGATATTTGTCACACAGACGCTCCCCTGCGGCATCTACAATGGGATCAGTTCCGAGAAACAATGATAGGGGAGTGCGGAGAATGAAAAAATGGTTGAAAATGTTGGGTCTGGCCGTGGGCGTGTCCATGATTATTTCGGCCTGCGGCGGCAATTCGGATAACGCAGGCAGCAACAGCGGCTCCGGCAACAGCGGTTCCGGGCAGTCCGCTTCGACGGGCGAGACGAAATCGTTCGAGATCAAAGCGAAGAACTGGGCGTTCGAACCGACGGAGATCCGCGTGAACAAGGGCGACACCGTCGAGATCAAGCTGGTCAACGAAGAAGGCATGCACGAAGTCGAGATCAAAGGTTACGGCAAGAAGATCAAGGACAGCGAGACGATCACGTTCACGGCCGACAAAGCGGGCGAGTTCGAGTTCATCTGCTCCCTCTTCTGCGGCACGGGCCATGACGACATGATCGGCAAGCTGATCGTCGAATAACGGCTATTATTCAAGGCATCATCTTTTCAAGAGGCGGATGCATTCCGACGGAATGCGTCCGCTTTTGTTGTTATCCGAATATTATGACGATTTGTAACAAAACCGACGAAAATGGCCGACGCTATTGTGATTTATCTCACAATGACCGGGAATACGGGCCATTACACTTACGGTAAAAAACGAGGAAAGGGTGAACCGTATGTCCCGGGACCGAAGCGATAAAGAGAAGGACACGCTGAAAGGCACGTTTACGTCCGTCATGCTGCTCGGCGGCTTCATAGCCCTGTCGTGGCTGGGGGTTTTCATTCTTTTCATCAACAGGTAGGGGGTAGCATCATGCATATTCATCGTCTGGAGAAAATCTGGCTGGCCATCGGCGTCGCGATGCTGTTCGTCTTCCTGGGCGTGATCGGCGTCGGCGCGTTCGCGATGGGGATGCAGCCGCCGACCGGCCACCATACGATCGATCCGGAGAAAGTCAGCGAGACATACCCGTTCAACAATCCCGGCCTTGAACAGGTCGGCGAGAACGAGTACAACGCCTACATGATCGCTTACGCGTTCGGCTTCAAGCCGGCGAAGATGGAAGTGCCGCTCGGGGCGAAGGTGCATTTTCAGGTGACCAGCCCGGATGTCGTGCACGGTTTCCAGATTACGGGCACGACGGTCAACCTGATGGCCGTGCCGGGTGAGGTCAACCACTACACGTACACGTTCGACAAGCCGGGCGAGTACCTGGTGCTGTGCAACGAATACTGCGGCGCGGGCCATGAATTCATGGCGACGACCATCATCGTGAAATGAGACCGACAATACCGAAACGGAGAGGATGATCGAGCGTGACTGCTACTGTGATGCAAGCGTCCGCCGCCGACAATAAACGGCCGTTCGACGGCAAAGATGCGAAGCTGGTGCTGGCGCACCTTCTGGTGGCCTTCACGGCGCTTCTGCTCGGCGGCGTCGCGGGCGTGCTGCAAGGGCTCGTCCGCGGCGGCATGATCGAGCTGCCGTCGGAGATCGGCTACTATCAAATTCTTACCGCGCACGGCGTCCTGATGGCGCTGATCTTCACGACCTTCTTCATCATCGGATTCCTGTATGCCGGCGTCAGCAAGACGATGGGCGGCAAGCTGCTCGGCGTCGTGAGCCGGATGGGCTGGGCCGGCTACGTCCTGATGACGGTCGGCACGATCCTCGGCACGATCATGATTCTGGCGAACGAAGCGACGGTGCTTTACACGTTCTACGCGCCGCTGAAAGCCAATCCGTTCTTCTACATCGCCCTGGTGTTCGTCGTCGTGGGCAGCTGGATCAGCGGGTACGGCATTTTCACGCAGTATCGGTACTGGCGCAGGACGCACAAGGGCAGCGTCAGCCCGCTGTTCGGCTTCATGGCCGTCGCCACGATGCTGGTCTGGCAGATCGCCACGATCGGCGTCGCGATCACGGTGCTGTTCCAGTTCATTCCGTGGTCGTTCGGCTGGGTAGAGAAGATCAACATCATGATCAGCCGGACGCTGTTCTGGTACTTCGGCCATCCGCTCGTCTACTTCTGGCTGATGCCGGCGTACATGTGCTGGTATATCTGCATACCGAAGATTATCGGGGGCAAAATATTCAGCGATTCGATGGCGCGGCTGTCGTTCGTCCTGTTCATTCTGTTCTCCATCCCGGTCGGGTTCCACCATCAATTGATGGAACCGGGCATCGCACCGGTCTGGAAGTACATTCAAGTCGTCCTGACGTTCATGGTCGTCATTCCGTCTCTCATGACCGCGTTCGCAATGTTTGCAACGTTCGAGCAGACCGGTCGGGCCAAGGGAGCGCGCGGGCTGTTCGGCTGGCTGAAAACTTTGCCGTGGGGTGACGTCCGTTTCTTCGCGCCGTTCATGGGCATGCTCGTGTTCATTCCGGCCGGCGCTGGCGGCATCATCAACGCGAGCAACCAGATGAACGCGATGGTGCACAATACGCTGTGGGTCACGGGGCACTTCCACCTCACGGTCGCCACGACGGTCGCCCTGACGTTCTTCGGCGTCGCCTACTGGCTCATTCCGCACGTGCTGGGCAAACAGCTCACGCCGCGGATGAACCGGCTCGGCATCATCCAGACGATCATCTGGCTGATCGGGATGTTCTTCATGTCGGGGTCCATGCATACGGTCGGCCTGTTCGGCTCGCCGCGCCGCACGGCGTACACGACGTACGGCGACCATCCGGACGCGGTCTTCTGGATGCCGTATCACGTGGCGATGGCGATCGGCGGCACGATCCTGTTCATCGGCGTCATCCTGATGTTCTGCAACATGATCGCCTTGATGCGCGCGCCGAAAGGCGACGAGAAAACCGCGGCCGAGTTCCCGATCGGCGAGACGGCTGACGCAGCCGAACCGACGCCGAAGTGGATCGAGCGCTGGGGCGTATGGGTGGGCGTACTCGTTGTGTTGATCCTGTTCGCGTACACGGTTCCGTTCGGCGATATGCTCGTGAATCCGGCGCCCGGATCGAAGCCCTGGGTGACGTGGTAAATCGGTCTGATTATGCTGCAACCTTCAAATGGCGCTTGCCCGGACGAATGTCCGGGCAGGCGCTTTACTTCATTTTCCGCACATACCCGGAGATCTGTTCAAGTCCGGCCTGCAGCACTTCGGTACTGCAAGCGTAACCGATGCGGACATGCCCTTCCATATCGAAGCACGCGCCAGGGGTCAGAAAGGCGCCGGTATTCGCCAGCAGACCGGTACAGAAATTGACAGAAGGCACTTCGAAATCGTATTTCAGCAAGGCAGTCGTTCCCGCACGCGGTTTGACATAGGAAAAAGCGGCTTCCTTTTCCACCCATTCATCCAGGAGGGCCAGGTTGTCCCGCAAAATTTTGCGGCTTCTTCTCAAGATCTTGTCGTAGTTCTTCAGGGCATGGACAGCCAGCATTTCGTTCAATATCCCGCAACTGATCGTGGTGTAGTCGCGGTGCTTCATGCATTCCGTGATGACTTCCTGCGGAGCGGCAATCCAGCCGAGTCGAAGACCTGCAAGAGAGAGCACTTTGGAGACGCTTGACGTGCTGATTCCCTTCTCGTAAACATCAGCGATGGAAGGAACGTCGGCATCGTCATCCTGCAGCAGGTTCATGCAGACTTCATCGCAAAGGACATACGCGCCGCACGATCGTGCAATCTCCGCAATCTGCTTCAGCATATCCCGCTCCATCAGAGCGCCGGCAGGGTTGTTCGGATTGTTGAGGCAAATCATTTTCGTGTTCGGCCGGATCAGAGACTTCAGCTCGTCAAGGTCGGGAAGAAAATGATGTTCCGGGCGCAGCTTCAGAAAGTCCACCGTTGCGCCGAAAGATCGCGGGAGCTCATAAAGCTGCTGATAGGTCGGATGTACCGCAATCACGTGATCGCCAGGCTCGACAAGCGAGTAGAAGACCAGAAAGTTGGCGCCGATTGCCCCGTTCATGACGAGCACCTGATGAGGATCAATGGTCGCGTACAGGCTCGCAACGAGCCGCCGGAACTCGGGAGAACCCTCAATATGGCCGTAGGTCAGTTTGAGCGGATAGAGGGAACGGAAAAAATCATCGGCATTTGCGCCGTCTATGGTTGCGAGTTCCTCCAACGTGAGGGAATCGACGAAGGTTTCCGCAATATTGTATTTCGCGCTCGTTTCATAGGCGTTCATCCATTCTTCCACCGAGAAAGCCTTGATCTTCATTGTTTCCATGCCCCCCTGCAGATTCTCCGCGTTGAAAACTTGTCGGTCATACTTTACCATAGAGCCTGAATCCAGGAACAATTGAGAGTTTTTATCGTAACCATCACAAAGATTTAGCGTTGGCCAAGGGGAAGGAGAACATGGAACTCCGAACGTTGAAAACCTTCCAGGTCGTTGCCACCCATCTGAATCAGACGAAAGCCGCCGAGATTCTCGGATATACGCAGCCGACGATCACGATGCAAATGCGGAATCTGGAACAGGAGATCGGCCACCCCTTGTTCCATCGGGTCGGGAAGAAAACGTATCTGACTCCGGCCGGAAAAGTGTTGAAGCAGCATGTGGATCGGCTCATGGCATGCGTGGAGGAAATGAACCAGGCATTGAGCCGATTGCATGAACCCCACGGCACATTGGCAATCGCCGCGCCGGAATACTATTGGACGCATCATTTGACCACGCTGATCCACACCTTTGTGCAACTTCATCCGCAAGTCAAGTTGAAACTGGTCTCTTGCAACAGCGGCGACGTCATGCGAATGATCGCTTCCCGCGAAGCGGATGTCGGGATTGTGGCGGGAAAACAGAGGAATGACGACCTGGCGTTCGTTGCGCTTGATGAAGAAGAGCTGCTGTTGGTCATGCGAAAAGACCTTCACCCCGACCGCGACCTTTCGGCCATCCTGCAGAAGCATCCCCTGCTCTATAAAGAAAGCTATCATCTTGACGGGCTGTTTGACCGCTGCATGGAAGAGATTCCAAAGCCGATGACGGTCATCGAAAGCGGCAGCGAAGAAGCGATGAGGCAAGCCGTTTTGAAAGGGACAGGCGTTGGCATCATCAGCGGCGATTTGATTGAAGAGGAGATCAGAAAGGGCGAACTCATCCCTCTGCACCGGTTTGCGCAGACCTTGGATACTTATTTGATTACGCGCAAGGATCGTTCCGATGAATTGACGATTCAGGCCTTCGTCGAACTGGTAACGGAAGGGTGGGACGAAGCGTCGGAAACAACTTAGCGGCGTGGCCGGCAGGTTCCGTTTATGGGCCGAAAGTCTCGATCAAGAGGCGTTTTTGCCCGCGGAATAGTCAAAAAAGCTCAAAATAACGCGAATAGGGGCATTGGTCTTGATTCCACGGCAAAAATTGACGATATAAACAAATGAGAGGATCTTCGGATCGGCAGGTCCCGGACAGGACTCCAACCTGAAAAACCAGGCAAAGAACAAAGGCAAACCCGTACGAAAGTCGGGGACGCAAAGCCACGGGTCTAAAGCACCGGACATTTCCGGACCGCCATGACAGCCGGGCTGCTCTTAAATGGTGGTGATGAAGGATGGAACATGCCGTTGATCATGCCTTCTTTTCAGGTGACGCAAGTTTGATCATCCGGGGAGAGATGCTTGATTTCGATGAAATCACGCGAAGTTTGAATGTGGAGCCGGCGAGATGCCTGAGCAAGGGCGGCAAGGTGTCGGTCAGCGGCAAGAAGGTGTCCAAGGATTTCTGGATGTACCGGGTTAAAATGCGCGGCAACGACCCCGTCGGATCGCTCATGCAGCTGCTCAGGGAGCTGGAACCGAACATCGGGTACATCCATCAGCTGTCCGACAGCGGGTACGATGTCTGTCTGCGGATGTATTATCAGTCCGAGCTGGGGCAGATTTATTTTGAAATGCCGAACGAACTGCAAGCCTTGATCGCCAAATTCAAGGTCCGTCTGGAATTTTCCATCCTGTCCTGGGGCGGGGCGGTTTAAAAGCGCTTTAGATATGGAAACCTCGCGGGAGTGTTCGACTCCCCGGGGTTTTTTTTGTTTTATGCAATAAACGCGGCGGGCGGAATGGGCAAAAAGTCTTGTCCGGGGAGGTCTCTTTCTCTCATGAATTAGGAAATAAAGCCTAATTGTTGTCTGATCATGGAAGGATATCTTGAACGAATGGAATATATTGACGATAAAATCAAAGACAGGGTCTTCGGGTCCATAGGTCCCGAGCGGGACCTCGATGCGAAAACCGGGCAAGAACAAAGGCAAACCCGTACGAAAGTCGGGGACGCAAAGCCGCGGGTCTAAAGCGCCGGACCATGACGTCCGGATCACGCCATGACAGCCGGGTTGCTCTCATGCAAGGTTTTTTTGTTTTGTCCAAATTTGCAATTTCGGAGAGGAGAGAACGTGATGAAAAAGTATCCCATCCAGCACAGGTCCGGGTGGGCTCGGCTGCTTGCCGGCGCGCTGGCGCTGCTGGCCGCGATGATGGCGCCGCCGTTCTTCGGCATGGCGGAAGGCGCGGCGCCGGAAGGATTGAGAACGGATTTCAGCGTGTCCGGCGACCGGATGATCTGGTTCCAGGTCGACGGGAACGGCGTCAAGCAGGTCCATTATCGCGATCTGACGACGGGGGAAGAGCGCAAGCTGACCGATTCCGCCGCGGCGAAGGACGCGCCATACCTATTCGGCAACACGGTGGTGTGGGCGGACAAAGGTTCCCACGGGCCGGAATCGGTCTATTGGGATATCTACAGCTACAATCTGGAGACCGGCCGGACGGAGAAGCTGAACAAGCGGACCGGTGAAATGTCGGGTCCGGTTACAGACGGCGTCGGCGTCGTCTGGTTCGACCGGAAGCCTTACGGGGACATGTACTACCGGCATCTTGCGACGGGCGAGGAGTACAACCTCGGGGAAGGGCTGTTCCCCGTGCTCGTCGACGGCAGGGTGGTGTACCGCAACGCGCGGGACGGCGGACTCAGCATGCTGGATCTCAGGACCGGCAACCGCTGGCCGCTCGTTAAGCTGGGCGGCGCCAACTATGTCGACTGGTTCGTGTTCAACGGCAGCCACGTGCTGTGGAAGCAGAAGAACGGCGCGGGGGAAAGCCAATACGCGCTGCTGGCTGTCGACCGGCTTTCCGCGGAGCCGGTGGAGCTGACGCCGATGGCCGCGAGAAGCCGGGAATACGCCGTGATGGCGATAGGCGAGACGCAGGCCGTCTTCGTCGTGGACGAAGGCGGTTCGGCCGCGCTGAAGGGCGTTGATCTGGAGACAGGCCGCGTCTACGCGGTGAACGCGCCGGTCGGCGCAGGCCAGATCGCCGGATTCAGCGGCGACAAGCTGGTGCTGAGCGCGGCGGACGGCTCCGTCTCCTTCATCGAGCTGACCGGACCGCAGGGCGGCGGGCTGCCCGGCATCGTGATCCCGCCGGCAGCCGGCGAGGGCTCGGCCGGAAGCAAGAAGCGGATCGGCCCGGCGGGCGGCGAACTGGTGTCCGAAGACGGACAAGCCCGGCTCCGGATTGCCGAAGGCACGTTCGCCGAGGAGACCGACGTGAGCCTGGACAGGGTGGATTTGAACGACTACGTCCTGGCGGATGAGAAAGGCCGGAAGCTGCAAGGCTACGAGGCCTGGCGGGTGAGCGCAGACGCCGCGTTCGGCAAGCGCGCGGAGCTCGTGCTCGGCTACGAGCAGCCGGAATGGCGCGCGGTGCGGGAGAAGCTGGGCATTTATGTCTACGACGATGCGAACGGTCACTGGACCTATGTCGGCGGCATCACCGCGGAGGAAGAAGGCTGCGTTCGCGCGGCGATCGACGGCCCGGGCATCTACGCGGTCCTGCTGCGGGAGGTGACGTTCCCGGATGTGCGAGGCCACTGGGCGCAGCATGCCGTTGAAGTGCTGGGTGCCAGAGGCATTGTCGACGGCACGGACAAGGGAACGTTCGATCCGGCCGGGCAGCTGACCCGGGCGCAGTTCGCGAAGCTGCTCGCCGCGGCGCTCCGGCTGGAAGCCGCTCCGTCCGGACAGGCGCCGTTCGCCGATGTGCCCGCCGGCGCCTGGTACGCCGATGCGGTGAAGGCGGCGGCCGCCGCCGGCCTGGTCGAGGGCGACAGGGGCTACTTCCGCCCGAACGCGCCGCTGACCCGCGAGCAAATGACGGTCATGCTGGTCCGGGCCATTGAGCGGAAGACCGGCGATGCGGCGGATGCGGCCGATCTGTCCGGGTACCGTGACGCGGCGGCCGTCAGCGGCTGGGCTCGCGAAGCGATGGCCAAGGCGGTCGGCATGAAGCTGATCGAAGGCTACGGCGATGCGCTGCGCCCGCAGGGAACGACCACCCGGGCGGAGGCGGCGGTCGTGATTTACCGGTTGCTTGAGCAACTCCATCAACTGTAATCATCGGGGGAGAGAGAAATGGGATTTCCGCGATCGAATAGAGGGTTAGGCGGTGTCCGGATGAAATGGAAGGCCTTGCTGTCGGCCTTCCTCGCACTGATCGTTTTCCTGTCGGGCGTGCCGCTCGTTCCGGGGACGGATTCCTCCGGCGGCAAGGCGCACGCTTCGATGAACCTCAGAATCGTTCCGAGCGAGATCAGCACGGACAGAGGGGAAACGGCTGATATTATTTTCAGCTTCAACGCGTCCGAGTTCGGCGAAGACGAACGCGAGATCGTGATCAGCCTGTGCACGGCGCCCGCCGGGGGCGGCGTGCCGGAGCTCGGCGACGTGATCAAGACCGGCGTCTACAAGACGAAGGAGAACGGCGTCTACATCGAGCATACGGAGAGATGGGACGGCAAGATCAACGGCGTGCCGCTGCCGGAAGGGCGCTACACGATCTGCGTGTCGCCGGCGGAATATGACGGCACGGGCGTCTACTACGGCCAGATGGCCAGCTTTGAAATCGTGGGCTCCCGGCAGCCCAAGGCGCCGGGCGCGCTGACGATCGAACCGGCGGCTTCCGGCATGGTGAAGGTGTCCGGCAGCGCCGAGCCGAACACCACCGTGCGGTTGGAAGTGCGGGAAGGGACGGAAGGCAAGCTCACGGACTATCCGGACATTCCGGTCGGTGCGAACGGCGCATGGTCCAAGACGATCGCCGTACCGGCCGGACAGATCGCGCAAATCTCCGCCAAGGCGGCGGGAGACGGCCGGGAGTCCAGCTATTCCGAACAGGTATCGTTCATCCGGGTCGTCGTGCCCGCTTACCCGATCAGCTGGGGCGCGCTCGCCGCGTACTATTACCGGTCGGATTCCGTTGCCGACATGGCGTCGAAGGCGCAGGAACTTGCCCGGATCAACGGTGTCGACGGCGACGTGTGCACGGCGGACGGGGATTGCTCCACGCCGGTCAGCGGCCTGACGAGCGTGCTGGTGCCGAACCCGCAAACCGCGGGCACGCCGGAGCAGGCCGATCTGGCGCAATTTACGCGTGAAGCCATCGAGAAACGGCTGCGCATCGTGAACCCGACCGGCAGCGGACCGGTCGACCCGGCGCGGGGCGACTTCACGTACAGCACCGATTCGCTGGTGCTGCAGGCGCTCATGCCGATCTCGTACCGTCTGACGTACCTGAGCCGCGAACCGCTGGAGGGAGCGGCCGGCCTCGGCTGGCGCCACAGCTACGAGTGGCGGCTTGTGCCGGCGGAAGACGGCAAGGTGGAGCTGATCGAGCCGACCGGGGCGCGGTACGAGTATGTGCCGCTGTCGGGCGGACGCTATTTGACGCCCCGGGGGACGGATTGGACGCTGGCGAAGGACGGCAGCGGCCATCTGCTGTCGACGCCGCAGGGAACGGCTTACCGTTTCAACGGCCAAGGGCTGCTGCAATCGATCACCGATCCGAACGGCAACGCGGTTCAACTCGCGTATAACGGAGAACAACTGGTATCCGTCTCGACGAACGGCGCTTCGCTGTCCTTCACGTATGGCGCGAACGGCCGGCTGGCCGGCGTTCAGGATCACAGCGGCCGGAGCATCAGCTATACCTATGACGCGGCCGGCAATCTCGTCGCCATCACCGACACGGACGGCTCGACGACGAAGCTGACCTATGATGACAAGCACCGTGTGATCAGTGTGACGGACCCGAAGCAGACCGCTGCCATGACCGTGTCGTACGACGAGCACGGCCGGGTGACCGGCTGGACCGACTTCTACGGCGAAGGCTCGCAGATGGACTATGCGGGCAAGGTCGCGCCGGTCGTCCGCGGCGAAGAGGACGTAGAAGAGCCGGATCCGGGCACGGGCGGTCCGGTGCGCATCGATCCGGAGAACGGCCGCGACATTCCGGAATCGGACAAGGTGCTGCTGTCCGGCACGATGCACAACCTCGCCCATGCTCCCGCTTACCTGAAGGTCGAAGGGATGCAGCCGGTCATCGGGAACTATTTGGACAAGCTGATCGACCGTATGGAAAGTGAGATTGCCGGCTACAAAGCGTCCGCGATATCGTGCTCCTCCTGCGATGTTGCCGGCATTCAAAACGCCATTGCGGGCAGCCAGGCCGATCCGGTCGTCATTCAGGCGGGACATCTGAACCTGGACGGCGACGCGACGTTCGGCAGCCCGACGAAGCCCGTTATCCTGCTGGTTCAAGGCATGAATACGAATCAGGCGAACGCGGTGACGATCTACGGCACGCTCATCGTGGAAAATGCGCTGAACGCCAACCAGGGCACGAAGCTGACGGCCGTGTCGGTCGGCGGCAAATACGGCAGCGTGCGGGTCGGCGGGCCCGTGCATTTGAATAACGACTCGAGTGTGACGGTGTCCGACACGCTGTATGCGGGCAACCTGACGTACAACAACGGCACGCTGCAGGTGAATGCGCGGCGCGTCGTCGTCGAAGGCCAGATGCACATCAACACGAACGTGGAGATGAACATCTCCGGCGAAATGGTCGTCGGCGCGATCGTCTCCAACAACCAGGTCGGCAACCTGAACATCACGGGCGGGGACCTGTACGTGCGCGATACCGTGCACGTCAACAACAACCTGAACGTGACGACGGGCGGCGTGTGGGCGATCGGCGGCGACATGACGCCGAACAAGACGCCATTGGTACGCTCGGGCGTCGGCTCGGGCAAATCGACGCTGTTCTACCCGAATCTTGCGGATGGCCGCGTCATGGTGCTGTCCGCGTCCGCGGCGGACAACGGCGATGCCGGCTATACCGTGTCGTCCACGCTGGCGGCCGTCTCCGAGACGACGCAGACGGATGCGCTGGGTAACGCGACGACGTACGTGTGGAGCGACCGCTTCCTGCTGCTGGAGCGCCGGGAAGCCGACGGCACCGTCGTCCAATTCGGCTACGACGATGCTTCCCGCCGGACGTCTGTGAAGGACGGGAACGGCAATGTGAACCGCGCGGTGTTCGATGAACGCGGCAATATGACGCAGTTCATTGAAGGCAGCGGGGAATCGACGGTCATCCGCTACAATGCGTCGAACGATCCGGTCGAGCGGGTTGACGCGCTGGGCCGCACGACGTCTTACGCGTACGACGCCAAAGGCAATTTGACGCAGGTGACGGACGGGCTCGGCAACACGACCCGGTTGGAGTGGGATGCGCGCGGCGTGTTGACGAGCCAGACCAATGCGAACGGGGAGACGACCCGTTATGTGAACGACGCGCACGGTTTTGTGCAGGCGATTGAAGATCCCGCGGGTTATACGGTTGAGTTCGAGCGGGACACGCTTCACCGGATTACCCGGGTGAAGGACGGGAAGGGAACGCTCGAACGGATTGTCTACGATGCGAAGGACCGGGTGGTGGAACGGGAGGATGCGCTCGGGCAGAAATCTTTTGCCGCCTATGACGAGAACGGCAACCTGATCGAGACGATCGACGAAGCGGGCAACAAAACGGTCTATACGTATGATGTGTATCGTCTCACGGCCGTGGAGGATGCGCTGAACCGTATCAGCCGTACGGAATACGACGCGGCCGGCAACGTGACGCGGGAGATCGACGCGAACGGCGGCGTGACGGAATATGCATATGATGCCTTGGGACGCGTCGTCAAGGTGACCGATCCCGACGGGCATGTGTCTCGCTACACGTACGATGACGCCGGCAATGTGTTGACGTTCACCGACGGTACGGGCTCTGTCACACGTTATACGTATGACAAGAACAACCAACTACTGACCGTCACGGACGCGACGGGCGCGGTGACGCAATACAGCTATGACGCGAGCGGACGGAAGATCAAGGAGACGAATCCGCTCGGCAACAGCACCTGGTACGACTATGACGAAGCGGGCCGCCTGATTGCCGTCACGAATGCCCTCGGCGGCGTGACGAGGTATGCGTATGATGCGAACGGCCGGCTCATCGAACAGACGCTGCCGGACGGCTCGGTGTGGAAGACGAAGTACGACAGCCGCGGGCTTGAAGCGGGCACGATCGACCCGCTGGGCCGGGAAACGTTCGTGACGCGCGACGACCGGGGACGCGTGACGGCCTTCAAGGACGCTGCCGGCGCGGTCACGCGTTACGAATACGACGAGCTTGACCGCAACACGAAGATTGTGAATGCGCTCGGACATGAGACGATCTATGAATACGACCCGCTCGGCAACGTGGCGAAAATTATCGACGCCAACCAGGGCGAGACGGCGTTCCAATACGACGCGCTGGGCCGTCTGACCGGCGTGACGGATGCGCTCGGGGGCGTGACGTCGTACAGCTACGATGCCGCAGGCAACCTGGTGGAGAAGAAGGACGCGCTCGGACGCGCCACCACGTATCGCTACAACAAGCGGAATCTGGTGGTCGAATCCGTCAATCCGCTTGGGGAGAAGACGGTCACGGCCTATGACGCGGCGGGCAACGTTACGACGGTGACGGCGCCGGATCTCACGACGACGACGTACAGCTACGATCCTGCGCACCGGCTCAAGCAGATCGAATACGGCGACGGCCAGAAGGTGTCGTTCACCTACGACCTGGCGGGCCGGCGCATCGAAATGGTGGACAGCAGCGGTCTCACCCGCTACACCTACGACGCCTTGAACCGGCTGACCGAGGTCATTGATCCGCGTACGCAGAATACGCGCTACGAGTGGACGCCTGTCGGTCAGCGCAGCCGGATCGTGTATCCGGACAACAGTTCGGTTTACTACGAATATGATGCCGCCGGACAACTGGTCAAGGTGATGGACGAGAGCGGCACCACGCACTATGAGTATGACGCGAACGGTCGGGTCGTCAAGCGCACGCTGCCGAACGGCGGTGTGAGCACGTACACTTATGACGCGCTCGGCCAAGTGACGGAGATTCGCCATGCCGGTCCGGGCGGCGAGCTGCTGGAGCAGCTCAAGTATGTGTACGACCCGGTCGGCAACCAGACCCGCCGCGAGCGGACGATGGCCGGCATCGATGAAGACAACCCGGCAGGCACGACGCGGGTGGATGCCGCCGACTATGTGTACGACGCGCTGAACCAGCTTACGACCGTGCAGCGGCTGAACGGCAAGCGGACGGCGTACACGTACGACGCCGTCGGCAACCGTCTCAGCAAGACGGTCACGGACGGCGGCATGACGACCGTGGAGCAGTATGTCTATGACGCGGCGAACAAGCTGCTGAGCTGGACGAACGGCGTCGACACGAAGGACTACGAGTACGATCTGCGCGGCAACCTGGTCAAGGTGACCGGCACGGACAGCTCCGCCTTGCGGATTGCGCTGGAAGGGCTGCCGGAGCAAGCGCCCACCGTCGGCGACGTCACGTACGGCCTGCCCGGCACGGAGGACCCGATTTACACGGACGATGGCGACGGGGCACCGGGTGTTCCGGAGGGCAGCGGCGAAGAAGAGGAATGGCTGCTGCCGGATGCCTTCGAAGCTTCGCTGAACGCGCTCGCGATCGGCACGTACCAGTGGAATGCGGCGGATCGTCTTGTTCGGTATACCGATGCGTCGGGGAACGCCATGACGTACCGGTACAACGGCGACGGTCATCGCATCTACATGGGCATTTCCATTGCGGACGGATCGGTGCAAGACGGCTACATGCCTTCGCACCCGGCGGGAGTCCGGGACGGCTGGGAGCCGCAGTACAAGAAGCGGCAGATGGACATCTACTTCGTGAATGACATTACGCAGGCGATTCCCTTGCCGCTGACCGCGACGGATGCAACCGGCACGGCCTGGAAGCAGAACTACGTCTACGGGGCTCTGGGCGAGCGGATCAGCATGAGTTATCTGCCGAGCGCTGACTCGGACAACGGTTGGGAGCCGCAGCCGGGATCGAGCGGCGCGGCGCCGAACACGCCGGCGAAGACGCTGTACTATCTGAGCGATGCGCTAGGCAGCGCGCTGGCGTTGGATGCCGCGGACGGCCGCATCGCGGCCCGCTATCAGTACGACGAGTTCGGCATTCCGGAGCAGCCGGAGAAGTTCGACCCGAACTGGCCGGGCCCGGACAACCTGTTCGGCTACACGGGGCTGGGGTACGATTACTACAGCGGGCTCACGTTCGCGAATGCGCGGTATTTCGATCCGACGATCGGGCGGTTTATCAGTGAGGATACGTATGAAGGGTGATGCTAGACTGAATAGTGGACACCGAGAATCGAGAATGCGACAATAAATTCAGCA
>NZ_CAJRAY010000078.1 GCF_907165215.1 Thermobacillus xylanilyticus
TCAGCGCAGCCTCCCGGCTGCGGTTACGAAGTCACTTCGCGTATTCCGCAGGCCTCCCGGATAAGAGCGTCATCTGTCTGCCCGCGACCACTGGAGTTTACAGGATTAGCCCTTGGCGGCTTTGGATTTCGTTGTGTGCTGGCAACTCATCCGACTAACCCTGCCTCGAATCCAGTTCGTGTACCTTGGCCCGTGCGTTTGCCTCCGGCTTCCTTCAGATTCGGCCTCGCGACCGACACCCTTGCCCTCGGCTAATGGTAGGCGCTCGCCAGCCCCCATTCCGGACTTTCACCGTAGAGATGACGCCCATGCCGGGCGTACAGCATGAAGAAGGCTGACCCGCCGGACCAGCCTTCTTCCCCCGCCGTTATGCGATTAGCCGTTCTGCAGCAACTCCTTGAACAGCTTGATCTGCTGACGCTCGCCGGCCACGACGACCGTCATGTCGGCCGTGAGCCGGTCTTCCGGACCGGGGTTGATCTTCTGTCTGCCCTTCTCCACGAAAGCGAGAATGGTCGCCCCGGTCCGCTGGCGAACCTGCAGCTCGGCGATCGACTTGCCGACGCTCTTGTAATGGGGTTCGACCTTGGCCCATTCGATGACCAGCTCGTCAAGCGACACCTGAATCGACTCGAGCGCCTTCGGCTTGTATTGCATGCCCCCGATAATGGAAGCAACCTGTCTCGCTTCATCGTCTTCAAGCGTCACTTGCGAGATCGTCTCTTCCGGATCGTCATCCTCGAAATGGTACAGTTCCCTTCTGCCATCGTCGTGAATGACGATGACCAGTCTGTCTCCCGAATTGGCGTCCACCTGAAACTTTTTGCCAATACCGGGCAAATCGGATTCACGAATGGTAGCCATTGCCTCAATACATCCTCCGTTCCATTAATCGGTACCCGTTTGCTTGACCGGCTCTTTCGCCTTGCTCCAGCCGAAGATGCGGTTCAGAACGCCGTAGATCCGCTTGGACTCCTTCGCAAGCAGCGGACCGGCAATCGCCAGAATCAGAACATACATCGCGGAGAACGGCTGCAGCATGGGAGCCAGCGCAGCCGCCGCCCCCAGGTTGGCCACGATGATGGAAAATTCACCCCGCGCCACGACGGTAAGTCCGATATTCATCGACGCCTTGTGCGACAGACCGGCATTGCGGCCCGCCACCATGCCCGCGACGATGTTGGCAATCAGCGTGATCACGACCGCTCCGACGGCATACCAGGCTGCATCGCCAAGGGTGGTCGGGTCAATGCTGAGACCGAAACTGAAAAAGAAGATTGCACCGAAGAAATCGCGGAACGGCACGACCAGATGCTCGATGCGCTTGCTGTGTTCGGTCTCGGACAACGCGAGTCCGAGCAGCAGCGCGCCGATCGCTTCCGCCACATGCAGTTTCTCCGAGAATCCTGCGACGAAGAACAGGACAGCGAACACCACAATGATGAAGATTTCATTGGACGTGATATTGAGCAGCTTGTTCAGAATCGGATTGGCTTTCCTGCCGATGATGAAGAAAAGCAGCATGTAGCCGACCGAAATGCCGACCGACAGGAGCACGCCGCCGACCGATGTCGCGCCACCCAGCAGCAGACCGGACATGATGGACAGGAAGACGGCCAGGAACAGGTCGTCGAACAGGACCATGCCCAGAATGAGTTCCGTTTCCGAGTTACCGGTCCGGCGCAAATCGACGAGCACTTTCGCGACGATCGCCGTCGACGAT
Source organism: Thermobacillus xylanilyticus (assembly GCF_907165215.1). Classification (GTDB taxonomy): domain Bacteria; phylum Bacillota; class Bacilli; order Paenibacillales; family Paenibacillaceae; genus Thermobacillus; species Thermobacillus xylanilyticus. The sequence continues at coordinate 1,724 of NZ_CAJRAY010000078.1, forward strand.
ACGGACATCATCCCCGCAATGATCAACGCTTCATAGAGCGGGAATCCGGCAGCGAAGCCGAAACCGAGTCCGAGCACAAAATTCAGAATAACATAAACGGAGCCTCCGAACACGATTTTTCTGCCGGATCGAACCAGCTTCGATACGGAAAACTCCAGACCGACATAGAACAGCAGGAACAGCACGCCGACTCTGCCGAGAAACGAAATGACTTCCCGGCTCTCAACGAAGGTCAGATCGATGAGGCCGAGCTCCGGTGCATGCGGCCCGACCAGCATCCCGAGCACAATCAGAAAAGGGATGATCGACAACTTCAATTTTCCGGCTGCGAGTGAGAACAGGGCAATCAACAGTAGTGCGGTCCCGACTTCAAAGATCATGTGATCCATACAACGGTTATCTCCCCCCTCGGCCTTCGTGATGCTCGTGTCCATTATACCTGAATCGCGAAACGATATCCAATTCGTATGAACAATTTATCCTATATTAATATTATGAAATGAAAAAAGCCCGCCCAGACGGCGACTTCGCCGCCTGGACGGACCGCTGACCGTATGTTGCCGCATCGTCTCAATCCTTCATGCTGCCAAGCTGCAATCCATGCACGAAATATTTCTGCAGGAACGGATAGACGAGCAGAATCGGAACGGAAGCCACGATGGTGATCGCGGCCCGGATCGACACCGGCGTCACCTGGGTGAGTTTGGCGCTCGGGTCCGCTCCGTACATGGCGGCGGCGCTCGTGCTCTGGACCATGGTCGAGGACAAGAGCTTCATCAGTTCATATTGCAAGGTGCTGAGATGCTGCTTCGATGAAGCGAACAGGAACGTGTCAAACCACGAATTCCATTGTCCGACCGCGATGAACAGCGCCACCGTCGCCAGAACCGGCTGGCAGAGCGGAAGGACAATATAGAGGAACGTACGGAAATCCCCCGCGCCGTCGATCTTCGCCGATTCAATGAGTCCGTCAGGCAGCTGCTGCATGTAGGTCCGGATGACGATCATGTTGAACGCGCTGATGAGCCCGGGAATGATGTATACCAGAAACTTGTTCAGCAGGTTCAGATCCTTGATCAGGAAGTAATACGGGATCAGTCCCGCGTTGAAATACATCGTGAGCACGACGATAATCGTGATCGGCTTGCGGAACACGTACTCCCTCCGGCTGACCGTATAGGCAAGCATCGAGGTGAGGAACAGGCTGATCACGGTGGCGATCACCGTACGCGCGACGGATACCCAGAACGCGTTGTAGATCGTCCCGCTCACGAAGACGGCCTTGTAGTTCTGCAGCGACCATACACGCGGCCACAGGTAGATGCCGCCGCGGATCGTGTCGTTGCCGGCGTTGAACGATACGGCCAGCGTATTCAGAAACGGATACAGCGTGACGACGGCCAGCATCAGCATGGCCAACGTATTCAACGTATGGAAGACAACCGGCTCCAGCTGCGGTGTGCTTCTTCTCATCGGTCCGCCCTCCTCATATCAGCCGCTCCTCTCCCAGCCGCTTCGCGATCGTGTTGGCCGCGAAGATCATCGTGATGCTGACGACCGTCTTGAAAATGCCGGCCGCCGTCGCCAGTGAATAGTTGCCGATCTGCAGCCCGTACTTGAGCACGAAAATGTCGATCGTCTGCGACCAGTCGACAACGACGCCGTTGCCGAGCAAATATTGCACCTCGAATCCCGCTTCCAGAATCCAGCCGAGATTCATGATGAGCAGGATGACGATGATCGGCTTGATGCCGGGAAGCGTGATGTGCAGCATCTTCTGGTACCGGTTCGCACCGTCCATCTCCGCGGCCTCGTACAGCGCCGGATCGATCGAAGCCATGGCAGCCAGATAGATGATGGCGTTCCAGCCGACTTCCTTCCATACATGCGCGGCGCCGACGATGCCCCAGAAATAATGCGGCTCATTCAGCCACATGATCGGCTCGCGGATGATGCCGAGTTTCATCAGCACGACGTTGACGATGCCGCCTTCCACCGACAGCGCGTTCGCCACGATGCCCGTTACGATGATCCACGACAGAAAGTGCGGCAGATAAGAGATCGTCTGGATCGTCCGCTTGAAGAAACGCTGCCGGACTTCATTGAGCAGAATGGCGAACGAGATCGCGGTCACGAATCCGAGCACCATGTTGATGAGGCTCATTGCGACTGTATTGCGCAGCACGTTCAGGAATGCCGCATCGCCGAACAAAAACTTGAAATGTTTGAACCCGACCCATTCCTGTTCCCAGAACGAAAAGCCGGGCCGGAACTGCTGGAATGCCATCGTCCAGCCCCAGATCGGAAAGTAGGAGAACAGGATCACATAAGCCACGATGGGCACCGACATCAGGATGAGCTGCGTCTGCCCCTTCATCCGGCGCAAGAAGGACGTTCTCCGGCCGGCCGGAGACGCGCCGTCCTCCCGCGCCGGCAGTTCCGTAACAACCGCCATCAACACACCTCCCGCATAATCCGTCCCCGACTCGGCAGGCACAAGAATTCGGAAAGCACGAGGCGCTTCAAGCCCGTGCTTTCCGAACTTCTGCCCGAACGATTATTCGGTGGACCAGTTCTCGATCCGCCATTGCAGTTGTTCGTTGACGCGGTCCAGATACGCCTGGACGTTGATCTTCTCGAACGCTTTGACGTAATCGTCCCATACCGCGTCGAATTGCCCCGGCTTCGCCATGATGGCCTGCGGCAGATATTTGAGCGACGTGTCGGTCATTTGCTGACCCGCGATCGCCGCTTCCGAACCGTCAATCAGGTCAATCTGCCATGCCGGATAATACACCGGGTTTTCCGGCGGCGGCGAGAAGAAGTCGGTCCAAGTCTTGTACCCGTACGCCTCAAGCAGTTCCCTGTCTTCCGGTTTCAGCGATTCGAAATATTCCTCCGGCTGGTTGCCCGGAGACGTCGCGTTGCCGTCGCTGAACGTGCCTTCGATTTTCGGGATGTAGCCGAACAGCGCATCCGCCCTGTTCGCCAGTTTCCAGGTCGGGTCTTCCTGCTGCGCCCGCTGCTCCGGCGTCCGGTAGAAGCGGCCGTTCTCGTCGACGTGATAGTCGATGCCTTCTTCGCCCCAGGAGAGGATTTTCTGCCACTCTTCGGTGATCAGCGCATCCAGGAACTTGATGATGCGCACCGGGTCCTTGGCGTCCTTGCTGATGCCGAAACCGTTGTTCAGGTTCGGCACGGGCCGGTCGAGATACCAGTCGCGGATGCTCGTGTCATAGACGAGCGGGAAGCCGACATAGGTGTCCAGAATCCGGCCTTCCGCGATCAGGTTGTCTTCCGCCGGCTGGAAGTTCCAGTGCTGGTCGAACATCGCGACGACGCGGCCGGAAGAGAGTTTCGCGAGATACTGGTCGTAGTTCTGGACGAACGCTTCCTTGTCGAACAGTCCTTCGTTGTAGAGGTTGTTCAGCTCCTGATAATAACGCTTCGCATAATCCTTGACGGCGAACACTTCCGCCACACCGTCCCGCACGACGACGCCGCCGTCGTTCGGATGGCCGATCAGATGCTCCGGCGGGTTGAGCAGCGGGAACGTTCGCCAGTCGGAAGCGAGCGCCGTGTAGCCGATCGTCGGCTGGCCGTCTTCCGTCGTCGGATGCTTCGCCACATAATCGCGGACGAGTTGCATGAATTCGTCCAGCGTCTTCGGTTTCGGATAGCCGAACTCTTTCAGCACCTTCTTCTGGATCCAGAACGCGGGCCCGGAATACCAGGTGGGTTTGAACTCGCCGTGGATGATGCCGTAGTTCGGCAGCCAGTAAATGTGGCCGTCGCTCGAGTCCTTCATCCTGTTCCATGCTTTCGCGAAGTGCTTCCTCAGATTGGGCGCATGCTCTTCAATCAGATCTTCGAGCGGGATGACCGCTTTGGCCGCGACCAGTTTCGTATCGGCCGTGATCAAGTCGGGATATTCCCCGCCGGCAATCATGACACCCAGCTTCTGCTGCAGGTCGCCGACCAGAAATTCCATTTCGAGCGTGACGCCGAGCTCATCCCGGATCTTCTTGTAGATCCGGTTGTCCGGCGTCGGCGTCTGCTGCGGCGCGCCGATGAAGGCCGTGATCGTGATCGGCTCGAGTTCGCTACCCGTTCCTTCTCCGCCGCCGTTGCCGTTGTTGCCGGTTCCGCTGCCCGTCTCTTGCCCGGACGTGCCGCTCCCGCCGCCGTCACCCGACTTGCCGGAGCATGCGGCAAGCACCATCATCAGCGCCAGCGCAATGGACAAATAGCGCCAAAATCTTCTTTTCTTCTCCCCCGTCAAAACCAACAGCCCCTCCTTAGCGTTGAAATGATGATCTTCAACCCTCATTATGAGAGGGTGTAAACGGTTGCAAAATAACCAGATTCAAGCACCGTCCCCCTGAAATTCAAGATGTTGAATCCGTTTTCGTTTTGCCGGAGGCCCGCAAGCGGTATGCCGCCGGCTTCATGCCCGTTCTTCGCTCGAACTGCTTCAAGAAATACTGATACGCATTGTATCCCACCGATTCGGCGATTGCGCCGAGCGTCATGTCCGTGCTCTCCAGCAGCCGCTTGGCTTCCTCGATCCGCAGCTCATGCACGTAGTCCAGAATCCCGATGCCGTATTTGCGCGCAAACGATTGGCCCAGATAAACGGGATGCACATAGAATCGTTCGGCGATCTCCCGTATTGTCAGGGAACGTCTGTAGTGGGCGCGCAAATACTCGGCCACCTCGGCCTGGATGCCGCCCGTCTCCGGCGCGTGCGAGGCTTCCGGCGGCTCTATGTCGTCCGATGCCAGGTCCGCACGCTCCCGTTCGCGCAATTCAGCAGCCAATCGGCCCAGCATCTCCTCGGCCTCGGACGGAATGACCGGCTTGGTCAGGTAATGGGACACGCCGAGGCGGACGGCGCGGGCCGCGTATTCGAAGTCGTGGTAGCCGCTCGCGATCACGAACAGCAAGTCCCGATGCCCCGCGCGCTGCGCTTCTTCGATCAAGGCGAGCCCGTCCATGACCGGCATGCGGATGTCGGTCACGACCAGATCCGGCGGATCGATCCGAATCCGCAGCATCGCCTCTTCTCCGTCCCGGCAGGTGCCGGCCACCCGAAAGCCGAAACGTTCCCAGTCCACCATCAGCTGCAGACCTTCGAGCGCATGCGGCTCGTCGTCCACAAGCAAAACGCTGTACGCCATCATCGCCCCTCCTTGCTTTCTTCTTCGATCAGCAGCCTGATCGGGATGCGGAACCCGACGGTTGTGCCCTCGCCCGGCCTGCTATCAATCCGGAATGCCGCCATGCCGCGGTAATACAGTTCCAACCGCTTGCAAACATTGCGGATGCCGACATGCTCATGTCCGCCGCTGTCGGACCTGGCCATGTCCATCACTTGCCGGAGCTTCTCCTCCTCCATGCCGATTCCGTTGTCGGCCACCGTTACGGCAAGCGCCTGATCTTCCAGCTTCGCCGTGACGGCGACTCTCCGATTGTCCCTCCTCGCCTGCAAGCCGTGCTTGCACGCATTCTCGACAAGCAGCTGGACGCTCATCCGGGGAATCCGCATTTCGTTTGCGTCCGGATCGACTTCGAAAGCGTATTCAAACAAATCGCCGAACCGGAACTTCTCGATTTGCAGATACATCGCCGTGAAGTGCAGCTCTTCGCGAAGCGGAATCAGATCATCTCCGCGGCTCAGCATCTGGCGCATGAGCAGCGACAGGTCGCGGATGACGGAAGCGACATCGCGGTAGCCGTTCTTGACGCAGACGACATAAAGCGCGTTCAGCGTGTTGAACAGAAAATGAGGATTCACCTGGCTGTGCAGCGCCGAAAGCTCGGCGCGCAGATGCTCCAGTTCCAGATTCTTCTGGCGGATCTCCAGCTTGTAAACTTCATGGATCAGCGAATGGATCTTGACCGCCATGGCGTTGAACGAACGGATCAGCGCGCCGATCTCATCCCTGCCCTCCGCGATGGCGATCGGTTCGAATCGTTCGTCGCGGATGCGGGCCATATGTCGGGCGAGCTTGTTCACCCGTAAATGGTAGGAGCGGAACAGCACATTGATGAGAATCGTCGGAATGATCGCGCTGACGGCCGCGAGCCACAGGATGGACCGGCGGGCGGCGTCATGCAGCATTTCGATACGTCTTGTATCCGCGATGCCGATGAGCTTCCATCCCTTGATGTAACCGGCTTGTCCGAGCGTATGCTCAATGACGTAGCCGGAACCCCGTTCCGGCGGCACCGTGATGACCGAAGAAGCGACGCCGGTCCGGAAGGATATGCTCGCGCTGTCGAGAACGACGCGGTCCCGGTCGTCGATGAGCAGCAGCCGCAGCCACCCGTCTTCCCGTTTCATGATGCTGTAGATTTTCTCGGGATTCAGGTCGACGCGCAAATATTTCTTGTACCTCGAATTCGCGGCGTACAGGTTCATCTTGCTCAGCACGCTGATGCGCTGGCCGGAATTGAGCACATCCCGTTCTACGTAAGCGGCCAGGCGCACGTCGCCGTCCCGGCCGGCGAACTGATCCAGCCAGGGCAGAGCGCCGCTCAGGCTGCCGATGACGTAGTAGTTCGAGCCCGACTGGATGGAGTCGTTGTCCGTGTAAATCCGGATGTCCGATATGTTCGGATAGGTGGACGTATAGCGGGTCAGATTGTTCCGGAGAAAATCATGGTATGCGACGAAATATTCAACGGGATCGGCATATGTCCGGTCCAACACCTCGTTGATCGCGGCGTCGCTTGCAATGGACCGGCTCAGCGCGACGGATTCTTCAATCAAGCCGAGCAGTTCGCCGGATGCGCGTTCGATCGATTTCTGCAGATTGTCCATCTCGCGCAGCTTGATGTCCGCCGAATTCCGCTGGTAGAAGAACACGTTGATGACGATGATGGGCAGCAGCACGCACAGAAAGTAGATGAGCAGAAATTTGTATTTCAGAGGAATGTCATTAATGCGTTGAAGGAAAGCGGCCGGTCGGAACATCCCGCATCCCCTCCTTCCGGGGCATGAGGCGCGGCTTCAGCCTTCCCGGACGCCGGACCGGTATTCGGAAGGCGTTACGCCGACCATCGCCTTGAATTTCCCGGTAAACGCATCCGGATCGTGATAGCCGAGCTGCTGCGCGATGTACGCGATCTTGTGGTTCGTCCGGCGCAGAAGCTTCCGGGCTTCCGCGATGCGCAGCCGGTGCACATATTCCGGGATCGAATACCCGGTCTTCTGTTTGAACAGTTGGCCGAGATAAACGGGATGATGCCCGACAAGCCGGGCAAGCCGGGAGATGCGGATCGTCTCGCGGTAATGCTCCTTCACGTATTCGATCACCCGGCCGACGGCTCCGCCCGGCGGTTCCGCCGTCCCGCCCGCATCCGCGGCGGCGTCCGCGCCCGGCGCCTCCCGGCTTGCGGCCAGTTCCGAGAGCAGACCGTGGATCTCCTCGGGGATCAGCGGTTTGAGCATATAGCGCTCAATCTTGTAAGGCATCGCCCGTCTGACATAGTCGAATACCGGATAGCCGCTCATGATGACGATTTTCGGCCCGCCCCCGGAACCCGGATGCCGCTTCTCCCTCAGCTTGCGGATCAGATCGATGCCGTCGATTCCGGGCATCCGGATGTCGGTGAAGACGAGATCGGGCTGGGTTGTGTCGGCGAGCTTCAGCGCTTCTTCCCCGTTGGATGCGGCCGCGCACAGCTCGAAACCGTAGGCATTCCAGTCGATCATCGTCTTCCAGCCTTCCAGCATGTAAGGTTCGTCGTCGACGACCAGTACCTTGCGCATCTGTCCATCGCCTCCCCGAAGCGAGAATTCCGGTTTACCATTTCTGTAGGAACATGGTAGTATCGATATATCCAGGGATGGCTTGTCATGATGACAAAACCGTTGCTTGTTGCTAAAACGAAATTACAACAATCAAAACCAATCTGTCCATGTCAAATCAACGATACAAAAAGTAAAATCAGTGATTTACTTCCTGTCACGCGGTTTTCATGATGATGTAGAAGCCGGAATAACGAATGGGGGCTCCGCCATGTACGATCTGCTGATAGTGGACGACGAACCCATCGCCGTCCGCGCCATCGAACGCGGCATCGATTGGTCGGACCTGGACATCCGACGCATCCATACGGCCGGCGATTATGAAGATGCCGTCGAGATTCTGGACAACCATCCGGTCCGGATCCTGATCACCGACATCGAGATGCCGGGGACGAACGGCATTCGTCTGCTCGAATATGTGAACCGCTGCTATCCGCGAGTTCGAGCCATCGTCACGACCGGACACAGCCAGTTCGAATACATCCAGAAGGCGCTGCAATACCGGACCCTCGACTACCTGCTCAAGCCGCTGGATTTCAAGCAATTGAAATCGATCGTTGAGCGGGCCATCCGGGAATTGGACCACGAGCGGGACATGGAATCGCTTCATCGCAGTTACGAGGAATCGCAGCTGCAATGGCAGCGAAACTTGCCCATCCTCGAAGACCGCTTCTGGCAGGATGTGCTGAACCACCGGATTCGACTGACGCCGGACAATATCCGGTCGACCATCGAATCCTACCGGATCAGACTGCGTCCCGACCTTACGATTCTGCCGGTGCTCATCAGCATCGAGCTGTGGCACGGCTCGTTCAGCGCGTCCGAAGAGGAAGCGCTGGAATACGCGCTGCGCAAAGCAGCGGAAGAACTGATCCTCCGGGATGATCTGGAGGGAAGGTCCGTGCACGACCGCAACGGCGTGAACGTGCTCTTGATCTATCTGGCGGAAGGGGCCGAGCCGATTCCGCAGCAGCAGCTGACGGAACGATGCCGGAACTTCGTCGAGACCTGCGGGGAAATGTTTTATTGCTCGGTCTCCTGCTACATCGGAGACCCGTGTCCGATCGAGCAGGTGCCGTACAGCTTCCGGCAGCTGCTGCGCGCCGAGCGGGACAACGTGACGGAGATGCGGACGGTCTGCTGCGCCGCATCCGCCCGGAATCGCGACATCCATGTCGATATCCGGCTCCCCGCTTTCGAGGAGTGGCAGACGATGCTGGAGACCGGCCGCAAGACCGAATTCCTGCATGCGCACGACGAGTGGTTCCACTCGCTGGCCGATTCCGGTTCCGCCACGCCCGAGACGCTGCGGGCGTTCTGCATCGGTTTCATGAACATGATCTTCCAGGTGTCGAGCGTGCACGGCATTCCGCTCTCCGAGCTGCCGATCTTCGGCGATGACAACGATCTGTATGCCCACTGCCGGTCGATCCAGACGCTCAGCCTCTGGTCTGCCCGGCTGACGGAGGAACTGTTCGCGCGCTGCCAGAAGCTCGGCCGTCCTTCATTGCGCTCGCCGGCCATCGAGACGACCCTCGCCCATATCAACGAAAATCTCGATGAAGATCTGTCGCTGGAATCGATCGCCCGGCTCGTCCATCTCAATCCGGCCTACCTGTCGAGACTGTTCAAGAAAGAAATGGGGGTGTCGATGAGCGAATATATCATACAAGCCCGCATCACGCGAGCCAAGGACATGCTCCGGTCGCCGGACGTCAAGATCAGTTCGATCGCCGCTTCCGTCGGCTATACGCACTTCTCCCACTTCGCCAAAATGTTCAGGCGGATCGTCGGCATGTCCCCGCATGAATATCGCAATCATTTCCTGCAGCGCTGATCCTTCGGGAAAAACCAGTCCGTCCCCGCAGGCTACGGACCTGTTGCGGGGACGGATTGGTTGTTTTTTATTTTTTCGCAGCCAGGAACTCGTCGAGCTGTCTTTGCTTCTCTTGCAGCACCTTGTAGGCGCCGGCTTCCTTCGCCTTCTCGATGTATTTCGGCAGCACTTCGTCCGGATCGACGGAGCCCGTCTCGAGCGCGGCGGTGAATTCGTCGCGGATATTGTTCAGGACCGCGAGCTCGGCCTTGACATTGGACGGGTCGAACGTGAAGCCCAGGCTGAGCGAAGGCTCCGCGGATTCGTTGAACTTCCGGAACTGCTCCCACTTGTCGGGCGCTTCATTCTCCCACAGATAGCTGAGGAACTGGTTGCCGAACATCCATTGCGAACCGTGGTTGTAGGCGCGCTTGGAAGGATCGACGCCGTCGGGCAGCTTGATCATGTTGTCGTTGCCCGGAACTTTGACATAGTGCACGCCTTCGATGCCCCAGTCGAGCAGGTTGAGCAGCTCCTTGTCCGTATGCAGCAGGTTCAGCACCATCATCGCCCGCTCCGGATCCTTGGACGTGCGGGAGATGCCGATCATCGAGTTGGTCGTGTCGGCGGTCGTGATGTACGGCGGCACGATCTCGATCTGCGTCAGCGGGAAGCCGATCGTGCTTTCCATTTCCTTGTCCTTGCCCGGCTTCAGGCTCTCCGGCCACATGAACACCCGGCCCGTGCGCGCAGTCTCGTTCGCCTGCAGCGTCGAGGTCGGCGCGTCTTCATTGATGTACCCTTTCAGATACCAGGAGCGAAGGAGCCGCAAATTCTCGAGGTATTCCGGCTCTTCGATCAAATATTTCAATGTCGGATCGGTGGAGCCGAATTTGACGGACCCCGGGACTCCCGGATCGCCGAAGTTGTCATATCCGTTCACATAACCGACCAGCGTCTGCGTCGACGACTGGAACAGCGGCGTGACATCGGGTTCGTTCTCCTTGATGATCTGCAGGAAAGGCTCGAGATCGGCGAGCGTCTTCACGTTCGAGAAATCCATGTTGTATTTGTCCGCAAGGTCTTTCCGCACGAGGACGCCCCACGACGCGGCGATTTCCTTGTTCGTCGGAACGGCATACAGCTTGCCTTTCACGCGTGCGCCTTCGAGCAGGAACGGATCGATCGTCTCGAGGATGCCCTGGCCGTACTTTTCCAGCAGGCCGTCCAGTTCGACGAACGCGCCTTTCGTCACGTTGTCGACGTGGCCGTTCCAGCTGGCGGTGAAGACGAGGTCCGCTTTCTCCCCGGAAGCGAACATGAGATTCATCTTGTCGTTCCATGCGCCCCAGTCGATCGGCTGGATATCGATGGTCGCGTTGATTTTCTCTTTCAGAATCTTGTTCATCGCTTCTTCGACGAGCTTTTCGTCCGGCTGGGGCGAGCCGGGATACATCAGGATCACTTCATAGGGCGGCAGCTTGGAAGCGTCAATTTCCGCCGCCTGATCCCCGCCTCCGGACGAGGAGCCGCCATTGCCCGAATTTGCTCCGCCCTTGCTGTCCGAACCGCCTCCGCCGCTGCCGCCGCATGCGGCAAGCGCGAGCATGGCGGCGAGCATGACCAGCAGAACCAACCGCTTTTTCTTTCTCAACATCTGCACCCTCCCTTGGGACATGCGACTTTATGTCAATCCGGCCTCGCAGCCGTGATTAACCGGAATCTGCCGCGGATTCAACCTTTGATCGCGCCGATGAGGAGTCCTTTGACGAAATACCGCTGGAAGAACGGATAGGCGAACACGATCGGTCCGATCCCGACGACGCACATCGCCATCCGGACCGTCTCCGACGGCAGCTCGACCGCCGAACCGCCTTGCGCGATCCCCTGTGCGGCCTGCGTATTGGACGTCAGGTATTGAATGTTGAGCATTGTCTTGTACATCAGATACTGGAGCGACACTTTCTTGTCGTCCGAGATGAACAGCAGGCTCATAAACCAGTCGTTCCAGTAGTTGAGCACTGTGAACAGCGCCACGGTCGCCAGAATCGGAACGGACAGCGGGAAGATGACCGTTCCCGCGATCCGGAACTCGCCGGCGCCGTCGATCTTGGCGGCCTCGATCAGTTCCGACGGGATGTTCTTGAAGAACGTCCGCATGACCAGGATGAAGAACGGCGCGACCAGCAGCGGAAGAATGAGCGCCCACAAACTGTTCTTCAGTCCGAGAAACCGCACATAGACCAGATAGAACGAAACGAGACCGCCGTTGAACAACATCGTGAAGAAGACGAAGAAGGCCAGCGGACCGCGGAACGGCAGATCGTTTCGCGAGAGCGGGTACGCGTACATCGCCATCATCGACACCCCGAGCAGCGTGCCCGTCGCCGTGACGAGGATCGTTACGCCGTAGGAGCGCAAGATCTGGGTTGAATCCTTGAAGAGAAATTCATAGGCGTAGGTGCTGAATTTCTCCGGTATGAACTGGTATCCGTTCGCGACAACCGTCAGTTCGTCCGTGAACGACACCGCCACGACGAGGAAGATCGGTACGATGCACAGGATCGTGTACAGGATGAAAATGATGTGAAACAACGCGCCGGTGGCCGGATGAACCGAGTTGAGACCGCGTTTCAGCAAAATTCCTCATTCCTTTCCCTGGCAAGTCCAGCGTGCGGCTGCGCGTCAGAAGAGCGCGTTCTCGCGGTCCAGCTTGCGCACGATGTAGTTCGACAGGAACACGAGCACGAAACCGACAACGGATTGATAGAACGCCGCCGCGGAGGACATGCCGAAGTCGCCCAATGTGAGCAAGGCGCGGTAGACGTAGGTGTCGATGACATTCGTGGTCGAATAGATCGCGCCGGAGTTGAGCGGCACCTGGTAGAACAGCCCGAAGTCGGCGTAGAAGATTCGGCCGATCTGCAGCAGCGTCAGCACGGTGACGAGCGGCATCAGCTGCGGCAGCGTGATGCGGATCGCCTGCTGCCATTTGCTCGCGCCGTCGATGACGGCCGCCTCGTAGTACTCGTGGCTGATCGTGACCATCGAGGCGACGAAAAAGACGGTGTAGTAACCGGCGTTCTTCCAGATGTTGATCAGCGGCAGAATGAACGGCCAGTATTTCGGCTCCTGATACCAGCTGATCGGTTCCATGCCGAAGAGCGGCAGCAGGTTGTTGTTGACGAACCCGTTCCCCTTGCTCAGGAAGGCGAACACGAGATAGCTGACCACCACCATGGACAGGAAGAACGGGAAGAACATCGAAGCCTGGTAGAATTTCGGCAGCCATCGGCTTCTGAGTTCGTTCAGCATCAGCGCGAAGATAAGGGCGACGATGATGTTGGACGCGATGAACACCGCGTTGTACAGCAGCGTGTTGCGCGTGATGATCCAGGCGTCCCGGGTCGAGAACAGGAACTTGAAGTTGTTCAATCCGTTCCAGGGACTGCCGAATACGCCGTCGACATAGTTCACGTTTTTGAACGCGATGATGAGCCCCGCAATGGGCAGATAGTTGTTGATGAGCAGGAGAACGATCGTCGGGAGCATCATGAGGTAGAGCGGCCAAAACTTCAGCAGTTTTCTCCATTTGGTTGATTGTCCGTACGCCAAGCCATTCACCCGCTTCGCATCAAGATGTGTCGAGTATATCCCGCCCGCGCGGATCCTCGCTAACACTCTCTCAACCTGTCATAGCAATTCGTTGACATCTCGCGCTCCGGGAGCCGGCCGGGTATGGACAAGCCCGGGACCTGCGGATCATAATACGTTCAAGGAGGGAAGCCGAATGGCGAAGCGCAGATGGAGGATGAAGTTTCTGAATTCAATCCAGACGAAATTCGTCCTGCTCTTCATCCTGGTCATCGCTCCGCTGGTGGCCTTTCTGATCTACGTCAACACCTATGCGCGGAACATCGTCAGGACGCAGGTCACCGACTCCTACGAGAAGACGCTGGCCAACTTCATCAACAAGACGGATGAGCTGTTCATGGGAGCGGAGAAGTACCTGGCCAATTTTCTGCACAAGGAACTGGACACGACCGCCATCGACTACCCGTTCCGGGAAGAGACGCGAAACACGCTGATCAAGGTGCGGACCAACACCAAATTCACCTACATGCTGAACTTCATGCCCGACGTCGACTCGTTCACCTACTTTTCGCCGCAGCATTCGACGCTGTTGCTCACAACGAACCGATCCGGCTACGACCGGAAGTACATGGCTGCGCAAAATTTGATGGACGATGTCGCGAAATCTTCGCGGATCGCGTACGGCACATTCCTTTCGGATTTCGTGTCGATCGACGGCGAACTGTATCTGATTCGGATCTACCGCGATTTTCCGGACATCTATCTGGGCGCCTGGATCAACCTCAACCGCCTCCTCGAATCGCTCGGCGCGGTTCATTCGGCGATCCTGTCCGCAGACGGGGAGGTGCTCGTGTCGCACGGCCTTCCGCCGGAACGCGTCGGGCAGATCTTGAACGACCGCGCCGAACACAACGGATCCAATCCGCAATATTTTCTGTTGTCCCGATATTCCGAGCACCAGGGACTCCGGTACGTCATCCTGATCCCTTCCACCGATGTCCTGCAGAATCTCTCTTTCTTCCAGAAGGTCATCTATTGGATGCCGGCCGTCATTTTCATCATCGTGGTCTTCTACATTGCCTTCATTCGGCGCGTATTGCTGACACCGATGCGCACGCTCATCCGCGGCATGCAGCGCATCTCGCACGGCGATCTCGATACGCGCATCGAGCTCAACGCATCCAACGAGTTCAATTACATGAACTTCGCGTTCAACAATATGGCCGAAGAGATCAAAACGCTCAAAGTGTCGGTGTACGAGGAGCAGCTGCGCGTGCAGCTCGCGGAGATGAAACAGTTGCAAATGCAGATCAATCCGCATTTCTACAGCAACAGCCTGAATTTGATCAGCGGTCTGGCTCAGCTCGGGGATCAGGAGTCCGTGCAGCACATGACCCAGCTCCTCGCGCGCTATTTCCGCTATGTGACGGCGAGCAGCAGGACGGTGCTGACCTTGAAGGAAGAACTGGACCATATCCGGGACTACCTCACGATCCAGCAGTATCGCTATCCGGACATTCTGTCGTTCGACATCTCCATGCCTCCCGAACTCGGCAGCGCGTCCGTGCCGCCGCTTACCCTGCAGCCGTTCGTGGAAAACTCGATCATCCACGGCTATCAGAAGAAAACGAAGTCCTTCCGCATCCTGATCACGTGCGGCACCGAACAAACGGCGGACGGCGTAAAGCTCGTCGTCGTAACACTGGAAGACAACGGCATCGGCGTGGAGCCCGCGAAGCTGGCCGCACTGCGCCAGAACGTCTCGGATGTGTCCCGTGCTGCCGGCGAGAGCCGTCATCTGGGCATCTGGAACGTGTACCGCCGGCTCAGCCTGATGTTCGGCGAACGGCAGGCATCCATCGACTTCGAATCCGTTGATACGGGCGGCCTGAGGGTTATGGTCCGCTTTCCGTACAAAACCGCCTAGGCGCCGCGTTCAGGCTCAGCGGCAACGAAAAAAGCCGGCTCGGGGAGCCGGCTTGCGATACGGATCGGATGCGGATATGCGGTTCGATTCGACCGGGTGGTGACGAGCAGGCGAACAGACGAATGCGGGGTTACAGTTCCCGGATAAATCCGCCGCACGACTCGCGGAAGATGAACGGCGTCTCGAACACGACCGATTTCGGGCCTACCCCGGGATCCTGGATCAATCCCATGACGAGCCGGATGCAGGCCGCCGCCATTTCTTCCACCGGCAGTTTGACCGTCGACAGCGACGGGACGCTGTACTTCTCGGCCTCGTGATCGCCGTAGGTCACGATCTCCAGATCATCCGGAATGCGGATGGAGGCGCGATGGAACACGGGCAGGGCGGCAACCGCCATGATGCCGATCGGGAAGAACATGGCCGTCGGCACCCTGCCTCCCCCTTCCACGATCCGCCGGGCGGCGCTGTTGCCGCCTTCCATCGACATCGGGGCGACCTGAATGTGCCGATCCTCGATTTCCAGCCCGTACCTGCCGCACGACTCGACGAATCCCCGGTAGCGCAGATTGTTCTCCGCATTCACCAGATGTTCAGGGACGATCGTGCCGACTTTCTTGTGGCCGCGGTTCGCGAACAATTCCGCCACCTTGCGGCCGATCTCGTAGGAGTCGACGTAGACGCAGCTGTAGACGCTGCTCTCGCGGTTGAACAGCACGGTCGGCACGTTGCACCGGTTGCTTTCCAGGTAGCGCTGTTCCTCCGCGGAGACGCCCGTAATGATCGCGCCGTGGTACATGCCGCTGTCGCACATCTCTTTGATCTTCTCGACATGGCCGCGCTTGTAAGGCTGGATCGACATTTCGAACGCATATTCCTGCTCCAGAATCGGGCTCTGCGCGCCCGTGAAGAACCGGCCGAGCAGTTCCGGAGCCAGATCGGAAGGCCAGAACGTGGCGATGGCCGGAATGTTGCGCGTGCCCGATTGCCGGAGCCGCCTGGCCGAAATATTGGGCAGATAGCCGAGCCCCTGCGCGGCTTCCAACACCCGCTGCTGCGTCTTCTTCGAAATCCGCATCTCATCGCCGCGGCCATTCAGCACGATGGATACGGTGCCGACCGAAAGCTTCGTCCGCTCGGCAATTTCTTTGATCGTCGACATCCCCATCCGTCCCATTCCATTCGTGTTACCCCTTTTATAAGGAATGGCATGCGAGATGTCAAGAATGTCGTCAGGATTTGGCCAGGCGGATCACGTTCCACGACAACTTTTTCGTAAGCGCCGTCACCTTCCCGCCGTCCATCCGGGTACCGGCGTTCGGTCTCGGGATGATCGCATCCGGCTGGTCGTGGCTGTTCCCTTTTGTCAGATCGTCCGTGTACATTTCGAGATGCTCGACGAGCCTGTACCCCTCAAATCCTCTCACATCCAGCTCGACCGCGATATCGTGCTCGACCGAACGGTTGATCAGGAAGACGACGGCTTCGCCCTTCTCCTCATGGTGAACGGCGGCTGCTTCAATCGCCTGCACGTTCTCGTAAGCGTGGCATTGGTTCGATCCGGACAGCGCGAACTGCTCCGTATTGAACGTCGGGCCGTCGACGACGGGCAGGATCGACATGCCGCCGCGGGCCAGCCGGTTCAATTGATAAAAGGGGTAATAGGTTGCGTTCTTCCATACGTGCTTGCTGTCAAACGCGATCGCGTTCCGCAGCCCGCCGGTCATGCAGGCGATCTTGATCCGGTCCGCATGGCGCAGGAACGTGAGCAGCACCGACGACATCGCGAGGGCGGTCAGCATCTGATGGTTGTGGAACCGTGCCGTGTTTCCGGCCTCCTCCCCGTTCAGCCAATCCAGCGGATTCTTGAAGACGTTCTCGCGCGGCGCGAACTGGAAGTAGCTCTTCGAGACGTCATGCCATCCCCTGCGGCCGAAGGGCACCTCGACCTGTCTGCCGAAATGGGCGCCGTATTCGTCGAAAGAAATGTACATTTTCTTGGGCGTGCGGATCTTGGTCTGGATGTAGTCGCAGATGGCGATGGTCGTCCGGATGTAGTCCTCGAAGACGGACGAAATGTTGAGCAGGTTCGCGATATCGCCCTCCGGCACGGAGTGGTAATGGTGCAGCGACACGTAATCGACCGATTCGTAGCATTGCTCGAGAGCCGCCATCTCCCATTCGGGAAAATGTTTGTGATGGTCCGAAGTGCCCGCAAAAACCGTCTCCGCCTTGTTGTCGATCCACTTGATCACCTTGGAAATCTCGTGGGTGCGGATGCCGAAGCCCACGGGATCTTTCTCCCAGGAGCCGATCTGCCAATGACCGTCCATTTCGTTGCCGAGGTACCACGTCTTGATCGGCCATGGATCGGGATGGCCGTGCTTCCGCCGCAGCTCCGACCAGTAGGTGCCGCCGGGATGAACCGAGTACTCGACGAGCTGCGCAGCGCTCTTGATGCCTTCCGTGCCGAGATTGATCGTGTACATCGGCTCCGTGCCCGCGCGCCGGGTCCATTCCAGATATTCGTTGTGGCCGATGATGTTCGGCTCAATCTGGAACCACGCCAGATCGAGCTGCGCCCGGCGCTGCTCGAGCGGTCCGATGGACCCTTTCCAATCCCAGCCCGATACCCAGTTGCCGCCGGGAAAACGAAGCGCGGGAAGGTCGAACTCCCGGACGGCGTCCAAGATGTCTCTGCGGAACCCCATGTCGTCGGCGGTCGGATGATGGGGATTGTAGATGCCGCCGTAGACCCAGTTCCCGATCGGCTCCAGAAACGCGCCGAACAACCGCTTGTCCACAACGCCGATCTTGTACGACGGATGAACGGTGACGCTGGCCTTTTTGATCATGGTAACCCTCCAATCCTGGCTATGTCGTTTTAGCTTAAAATATGATAGCGCTTGCACCATAAGCTGTCAATCCATTTGGTTGACATGGAAGCTAGATTTCCTTACGATACTCTTGGAATAGCTAAAACGATTTAGTGAACCGCGTGAATGAGTTCTCGGGAGGACGACTGCATGCCGACCGCCGGCTCCCCCGCTTCCGCCCGCCGCGCGCCGGCGGATCGGATCTGGACCGCTGATTTTGTGAAAGTGACCGCCGCAACCACGCTCGTTCGGACCTGCACGCAGGTGCAGATCGTGACGATGCCGCTCTTTTTCTATCATCTGGGCAGCAGCCATGCGCTCGCCGGCCTGTCGATGACTTTCTTCACGCTGGCCGCCCTCCTGACCCGCCCGTTCATCGGCGTCTCGCTTGATGCGTACGGTCGGAAGCCCATTTTCCTCATCGGAACGGCCGTCTACATGATCTCGACCTTCCTGTACGGCTTTGTCGCGTTCATACCGGCGCTGATCTTGCTCCGCATTCTGCACGGCATTTCGTTCTCGGCCAGTTCGACCGCGTCCAGCACGATCGCTTCCGACGTCTTGCCGGAACGCCGGATGACGGAAGGTCTCGGCTACTTCGGCCTGTTCGGCACGCTGGCCATCGCCGTCGCGCCGACCGCCGCCTTGTCCCTTCTCGATACGTTCAGCTTCACCGTACTCTACAGTGCGACCGGGGCCGTGGCGCTGATCGCGCTTGTCATCGGGGCCGGAATCGATTCCGACAAGCGCAGGCGCAGCGACGGGTCGGCAGCCGGAGACGGCCGTCCGGCCGCCGATGCGCCGGGTGCGGCGAAGCCGCGGTGGATGATGCTGGAACCCCGGGCCGTCCGCCCGTCGGCCGTCGTCCTGTTCGTCTCGCTTTCGACCAGCTCGGTCACGGTCTTCCTCCCGACTTTCGCGATCAGCCGGAACATCGAAGGCATCGGGTTGTTCTATTTCGTCCAGGCCGCGGCGCTGGCTTTGTCCCGCTTCATCGTCGGCCGGTGGTCGGCGCGGTCGGGTCCGAATGCGATCGTCATCGTGAACCTGATCCTTCTGATCATCGCGCTCGCCGGCATCGGCTTCTCCCGCTCGCTGTGGGAGCTGCTGGGCTGGGCCGCCCTGTTCGGTTTCGCGAACGGCTGCCTGGTGCCGCAGCTCAATGCGATGGCCGTGACGAACGCGGACCCGGCGAACCGCGGCAAGGCGAACGCCACCTTCTACGTTGCGCTCGATTTCGGCATCGGGGTCGGCGCGGCCGGCTGGGGGCTGGCGCTGGAAGCGCTTGAGATGCAGTGGATCTTCGTGCTCGCGGCGTGTCTGCCGGTTGTCGCCATGGCGGTGTTCGGCATCCGAAGGGGGACGCGGACGGGTCAGGCATGCTAACCTGCGAACAACGCTTGGTGTGCACATGCAGACGAAAATCCGCCCCC
Source organism: Thermobacillus xylanilyticus (assembly GCF_907165215.1). GTDB lineage: Bacteria > Bacillota > Bacilli > Paenibacillales > Paenibacillaceae > Thermobacillus > Thermobacillus xylanilyticus. The sequence continues at coordinate 21,186 of NZ_CAJRAY010000078.1, forward strand.
GGCAACATGCCGTCCAGGGCGGACTGCAAAAAGCGATATTACTGGCCAATCGTGTACGTATAAGTCTGAATTTCGCCGGTTTCGATGGATCTGCTCGTAAAATACAGCGTGTTGCCTTCTTCTTTTTCCAGGTGCAAATCGAAGTAGTGGAGAAACTCATAGCTGTTGTAGCCCACGTTTTCGCTCGCAAGCTGATCTTCTTCGGAATAGAATTGCTGGTACTGCTTGACACCTTCCTGCTTGATCAGGTCAACAAGAATCAGATACGGCGTCTTGAAAGGCCTCACCAGCATGTACCGATCCGTCACTTTCTCAATCATCAGTCGGTCGTCCACGCCGGTCAATGCCTGAAGGTCGAGTTCTTTCACGATTTCTCCTTCGGCATCGACGATTTGAACCTGAATGCCGTCAGACAACACAGCATACCGATCGTACCGGCTCATATGCACCAACGAGTATATTCCGCTGTACTCCAGTTCAGCGTGATGCAATACCTGCCCGTCCTTCAGAAACACCCCGTGCACAACATAAATGCCGGTGAACCCGTGGACAACCAGATGGATAGACAACCATCGATTCGAACCGCTCATTTTTTCAGCTTTTATCGAACTGAAAGTCGGCTCCGTCCCGCTTCCGGCGAGGACTTTGAAGCTGCCAAGCTTGACCGGCGTCTGGCCTCCAATGCTGCGGTATAGTTCGCCCTTCAAATGATCGAACCAGTACATTTCCTGATCGACCAATGCGGAGATAAAAGGCGAATTGTCCTTGATCACGACGGTTCTTGTTTGCTCGTCCCACACGGCCTCGCCGTCAAACCACTCCGCAACGAAGCGGACGGGAACATAGCGGCGCTGATTGTGAATCTTGAGAGGCGTATCCAGCGTGCGGGCTTGACCGTTGAGCCAGGCCGTGTTCGTCCGGGTGGAAAGCACCAGCTCCCGGCCAGGCTGAATGAAGGTCGCGGTTTTCCGCTTCTCGTCCCAATGCACCTTCAGCTGCAAGATGGCGGCAAGATGTCGGAGCGGCAGGTAGGCTCGGCCGTTCTCGATGATCCCCTCTTGCTTGATATCCGGAAACTCTGAAACGAACCTGGATTTGACTTGAATATTCACGGTCCGGCCGGCTTCCGCCTGCGCGGAGGGCAGCGTCGAAAACGTCAGACATGCGATCAAGGCCAGGGACAACACCAATCGAACTTTTCTCATCGCCAAAACATTCCTCGCGAACCGCACCACAGACTCCCTCCAACTCGTGAATCAGATCTGCATTTATGGAGCCGAGCCGACGCTGCCGACATACCAGAACGGCCCCTTCTTTTTTACATAGAATACACTTAACTCATCGCGGGTCATCCGATCCTCGTAGCCGGAAACGTCGTAAAGATGCCCGTATTGCAGATCATACCGCTCCATGTCTGTAATTTTCGACGTGAAGGCGCTGATCGGGTGAAGATGAAGCACCATGTATCTTCGGATTGCCCCTTCGGGAGAGAAGAAGCTGGCCATCCAGAGCAGAATGACCACAATGGCGGCTGCGATGAGCACGTACCTTTTTCGCAATTTCATATCCATTTCTCCAGTTCCGGTTCATCATGAATCGGGATGCCGTCATTCCCGGTCAGGGGAATCGTCGGCTTTTGGACGCAACCATTCAATGGATGTTCACGTCTAAATAAAAGAATCGATTCTATTTCTGGAGGTCCGGGGGATTGAAAAAGATTCTGCCTCTCCTGCTGCTGTTCGTGCTCGTACCCTTTGTGTACCATGGCGCCTACTACCTGTTTAATCCAACCATAACAAAAGTCGGTGTATCCTTGTCAACCGGTTTCGGGAAAGTCAATCCGGATTTTTTCGCGGTATTCGAGGACAGACCGACACTTAAACTGTTCAAGCTGGCCGTTTCAAAGGCGGAGAAGCAGCCGGGCATTGTTGATGTGGCGCAACCGGAATATGATGTGGAGATGGTTTACGCGAACGGGCACACAGAAGGCTTGCATATGTGGCTGCATCCGGAGGGAACCGCGGGAGCGATCATGTACGTGACGAACACGGAGACCATTTACACGTTGCCGGAGGACATCGCAGGCCGGTTGGTCGAGCTGCTCGCTCCTTTCTTGGCCGGCGAATCTGAACCGGACGGTCAATCGGAACCGGCTGACGATTCATTGGAAGACGATGATGCAACCGAATCAACGACCGACGGCATCTCGCTCAACGACTTCTCCATTAAGGTCAACGATTCCATCATTGCGCTTCATGCATGGGATCACGAAGTGAATCTCGAAGACGTGCTTGGCCCCCCTGCAGCGCAGTCCGTGGAAGTGCTCGAAAATGCCGACACCCTCACGGGGTCATTTGTCAAAAGATTGGACTACGACGGGCTTCATCTTGAACTGTTCTCACCGAAGCAGAACGGCGAGACGTTCTGGATCATGTCCATGAAGGTTTCCGGGAAGGGGTACCTGACACCGCGGGGCATCGGAGTCGGAAGCACATTGGAAGAATTGAAAAACGCCTATCCGGCTATTGAGATGGCTCCTGACGGAAGAACCGATCCCCGCAATGCAGCCTACTGGATAACGGATGAGGGCTATAACCATTTGCAATTCGAGGTTCAGGAGGGTGTGGTCGCCGAGATCCAGATTTACCACCTGATACCTTAAGCCGCAAGCATTCCGTCAGCGGCAAAAAAACCGCCCCGGCGGGCGGCTTCGGTATCAATCTCTCGTCTTCATCAGCAAGTAGATGAAATACGGCGCGCCGATGACGGCGACGACGATGCCCGTCGGGATCTCGGTCGGATGCGCGAGCAGCCGGCTGACCGTGTCGGCGGTCACGAGCAGCAGGCCGCCGAGCAGCGCGGATGCCGGCAGCAGGTAATGGTGCTGCGGCCCGACGAGCCGGCGGGCGAGATGCGGCCCGATGAGGCCGACGAAGGCGATGCCGCCGGCGACGGCGACCGACGAGCCGGCGAGGCCGACGGCAACGGCGAGCAGCTTGAACCGCTCCCGCTGCACCGGCACGCCGAGCCCGGCCGACGTCTGCTCGCCGAGATTCATCACGTTCAGCGTCCTCGCCTTGAGCAGCGCGTACGGCAGCAGCACCGCGACCCATGGCAGCATCGCCAGCACGAACTTCCAGTTCGTTCCCCAGATCGTGCCCGCCATCCAAGTAGCGGCGAACTGATATTGTTCCGGGCTGAGCCGGAGCGTCAGCACGATGATAGCCGCGTTCAGTCCGAGCGCCGCCGCGATCCCGGTCAGCACGAGACCGGTCGGCGACACGCCGTCGTGACGGCGGTACGCGAGGGCGAAGATGAGCGCCGCCGCCCCTCCGGCACCGAGGAGGGCGAACACCGGGAGCATGAACAGCGTCGATAACGTCGACGTCGAACCGTACGCCACGAAGAGCATCACCATCAGACCCGCCCCGGCATTAATGCCGAGAATGCCCGGATCGGCCAGCGCGTTGCGGGTAATGCCCTGCAGGATGCAGCCCGATACGGAAAGCGCGGCGCCGACCAGAATCGAGATGACAATGCGCGGCAGCCGAAATTCGAACAGAATCAGTTCTTCCCGGTCGGTCCCCAGGCCGAACAGCGTCTTCGCCACGACCGCCGGCGACAGCCGGATATGGCCGGTGTTGATGCTGATGACGCATACGGCCGCAATCAGGATTAGGGCTGCCGTCATCACCAGGACAGCGCGTCGTCGTCTGCTCGATTCCGTTGCGAAGGGATGGGCGGTCATGCTGGCAGGTTCTCTCCTCTGACAGTCGATTTTACTATTATAAGTGATAACGGTTCTCATTGACAACCGGCATGAAGCCGGACGGGCTGTCAAACCCGCTCCGGGCAAGGCTTGCGCAACAGAGAGCATGAACGACCGGCGCAAAAAACGAAGACGCCCTCCCGGACGTCCTCGTCTTCACGAACCAACGCTTATTTCGCTTTGAGCACCGCCGTGCTGTACGCCGGCAGCGTCACTTCGCCGCCGTCGTATTGGATCCCCGGCGCGGACGCCAGCGTCACGGCCAAAGCATCCGCCTCGATGCCCGCCTTCGACTCGAGTTCGACCTTCTGCGGTTCGCCGGACAGATTGTGCAGCACGAGCAGCCGCTCGCCCTCATGCTCGCGGATGAACGAGACGACGCGCTTGTTCCCGGTCGCGTACGACTCGACCGTGCCGAACGCCAACGCCGGCTCCAGCTTCCGCCAGTTGACCAGCCGCCGGTAATGATTGAGCAGCGAGTCCGGATCGTTATGCTGCCGCTCGACTTCGTCCCAGTCCATCGGCCGGCGGAGATTCTCGTCCGGCTTCACGCCCTGCATCCCGATCTCCTCGCCGTAGTAGATGAACGCCCGGCCGGGAAGCGTGAGCAGCAAGGCCGCGGCCGTCTTCGCGTGGTCGACATTGCCTTCGAGCTGGCTCATGACGCGGTTCTGATCGTGGTTCGACAGGAACGTCGCGTCGATGAACTTGCCGCCCGACACTTCGGCGTAGTAGTCGTGGACGCGGCGGATGCCGGCGGCGATATCCGTCGCGTTCTCGGATTTCGCCAGATTGATCAGCCGTCCGGCCAGATCGAAGTTGAAGCCGGAATCGAGCGCGCCGTCCAGATAAGGACCGATGACGGAAGGCGCGTCCCACACCTCGCCGACGAGATACACATCCGGCTTAACTTCCTCCAGACCGGTGCGGAATTCCCGCCACCACGCGACATTCTTTTCCGCCACTTCCGTCCGCTTGTTGTCGCCCTGCAGGTCCTCGTACACATGCTTTGCGGCATCGAGGCGGAATCCGTCCACCCCTTTGTCCAGCCAGAAGCGGGCAATATGGATGAATTCCGCGCGCACTTCCGGATTGTCCAGATTCAGATCCGGCATGCCGTCCCAGAAGATGCCCAGGTAGCGGCCGGTGCTGACCGGATGCCATGCCTTGCCGCCGATGGCGCTGACCGCGTTCACGTTCGTCTCTTCGTCCGCCCAGACATACCAGTCGCGCTTCGGACTGTTCTCGCTCGACTTCGCTTCGACGAACCATGGATGCTTGCTGCTCGTATGGTTGACGACGAGGTCCATGATGATCCGGATGTTCCGCTTGTGCGCTTCCTCGATCAACCGCTCGAAATCTTCCATCGTGCCGAAATCCGGATGGATCGCGTAGTAATCCGTCACATCATAGCCGTGATAGCTCGGCGACGGGTGGATCGGCGTCATCCAGATGCCGCTGACGCCCATCTCCTTGAGGTCGTCCAGCTTGGCGGTAATGCCGTTCAGATCGCCTTTGCCGTCGCCGTCGCTGTCGTGAAAGGCGCGGACGAAAATCTCGTAGAACACGTTCGAATCGCGGTCCTTCGCCTCCTCCATCCGCGCCCGGTCCAGCTGCTGCTGCCGCATCCCGATCCAGAGCACCGCGCTCGAGAACAGGATGACCATCGCGGCGAACACGATGGCGAACAGTCGGAATTTCCTCATCCTTTGTTGGCTCCCGCTTTCAAACCTTCAATAATGTATCGCTGCAGGAACAGGAACAGCAGCGCAATCGGAATCGAGACGAGCAGCGCGCCCGCCGCGAACTTCGTGAAGTCGGTGTTGGACCGGCCGGTCACCATGTTGAACAGTCCGATCGCCAGCGTATATTTGTCGCTGGAACGCAGCACGAGCCGGGCGAAAATAAAGTCCATCCACGGTCCGATGAAATTGTTGACCGCGACGAACGTGACGATCGGCACCGACAGCGGCATCATGACTCTGAAGAATATGGTGAAGTTCGATGCGCCGTCGATTTTCGCCGCTTCCACCAAGCTTCTCGGCTGCGCGTCGAAATACCCTTTCACCAGCCAGGCGCCGAACGGAATCGACCCGCCCGCGTAGACGAGGATGAGGCCCCACAGATTGTCCAGCAGATTGATCTGCAAGAGCAGAATGTAGATCGCGATCATGCCCATGAAGCTCGGGAACATCTGGAGCACGAGCATCGCCATCAGCGTCTGCTTTCTGCCGGGAAAACGGAACTGCGAGAACGCATAAGCCGCCGTAACGACGAGCACCGTGGACAGAATCATGTTCATGACGGCGACAAAAAGCGTGTTGCGGTACCAGATCAGATAATCCGTCTCATTGAACAGTTCACGGAAGTGGTCCAGCGTCAGCCCCGTCGGCAGGATCGAGGTGCGGAACAGCGACGAACCGGGGTTCAGCGCGCCGAGGACCACCCAATAGAGCGGATAAATGACGGCGATGGCCGTTACAATCAGGATCAGGTAGATGACCCATGCCGCAAGCTTGTCACCCGGCCTGGTGCTCGTTTGCATCTTCGATCCCTTCCTTTCCCTTCCTCTTCATCATGCCACCATGTCCTCCTCTTTGAACGCCCTCGTCCTGCGGAAATTCCAGATCGAGAACCCGGCGACGACAATGAAGATGAAGATCGATACGACCGACGCCATGTTGAACTTGTTCTGCTCGAGCGTCAGCTTGTAGATCCACGAGATCAGAATGTCGGTCGAGCCCGCGTAGCTGTAGGACGGATTGGCGGGTCCGCCCGACGTGAACAGGTAAATCATATTGAAGTTGTTGAAGTTGTGCGCGAAGCTCATGATGAGCAGCGGCGCCGTCGAGAACAGGATGAGCGGCAGCGTGATGCTCCGGAACCGCTGGAATCCGCCCGCACCGTCGATCTCGGCCGCTTCGTACAGCTCCTTGTCGATGTTCGTCAGCACACCGGACATGAGCGCCATCCAATACGGGAAGCCGAACCAGATGTTGACGACGACGATCGCGAATTTTGCCCAGAACGGGTCGGAGAACCACGGAATCGCCTGCAGACCGATCATTTTCAGATACTGGTTGATCGGGCCGAACTCGCCGTTGAACATGTTGCGGAAGATGAGCAGCGAGATGACGCCCGGCACCGCCCAGGGAAGAATGAGCAGGGTGCGCCAGAACTTCTTGAACTTGACCACCCGGTGATTAAGCAGAAGCGCGTAGAACAGTCCGGTGAAATACGTCGTGAATGTCGCCAGCACCGCCCAGATGATCGTCCAAGTCAGCACGCCGAGGAAGGTGTTGCTCCACGCCCTGAACTGGATCAGGCTGGTGAACGTCTCGAAGCCGACCCAGTCGACCAGATTTTTCGGCGGCAGATGGTTCGGCCCCGAGTAGTTCGTGAACGCGATCAGAATGCCGAAGATGAGCGGCAGAACGATCGTGAAGAGCGCGAACACGAAGGACGGCGTCAGCAGGATATAGGCAAATCCCTGTTCCCAGGCATGCGCAATCGACGCCGTGAAATTGCGGGGCTTCTCCCCTTTGTCCCGCATCGCGCCGACCTTGTACGCATCGCGGATGTTGAGCGCGTAGACTGCGATGAACAGGAGGAACAGCAGGGCGAAGATGATTCCCGTGATCATCAGGATGATCGAGTGATCGCCCTGTTCGATGATCGTGCCGCGGGCGCTTCGCTGCTGCACCTTGTCGCCCAGCGTGATGAGCCCGTGCATCGCTTCCGCGAACGGCTTCGACCAGAAGATCAGTACATAAAGCTCCAGCAGCGCGTACAGCAGCCCTTTCACGAACTGCCGGTTGTAGATCTGTCCGAGGCCCATGAAGAGCAGTGACAGCAGCGCGCCGGCACGCGCGTGTACCTTGCCGTTCAGAAGAACCACCATCCTGTACAATTAATGAAAAAGGAAGCCGTGCCCGAGCGCGCGCATCGGACACGGGTTCCGTCCGTTCGGTCAGGCAGCCGCTTATTGCATCAGTTTGATGGCGTCTTCGATCTGCTTCTTCGCGTCGTCAAGCGCTTGCTGCGGATCGATGTTCTCGTTCCAGATGAGCGAGAAGGCGGATGCCATCGGACCCCAGACCGTCTGCATTTCCGGAATGTTCGGCATCGGGATGGCGTATTGCGCCTGCTCCATAATGCCGGATACGACCGGATCGCTCTTGATCGTCGGATCGTCGGACAGACTTTTAAGGGTCGGCACCTGGCCGGTGATCTCGAAGCGCTTGAGCTGCATTTCCTTGCTGGCGGCGAATTTCGCGTACAGCGACGCCGCTTCCGGATACTTCGTGTAAGCATTGACATAGTAGGACTTGATGCCCGAGAAGCTCGTCGGATGCTCGCCGTTGTCCAGCTTCGGCAGCGGCGCGACACCGAAATTCACGCCGGCGTCGCGGTAGCCTGCCGCGGCCCACGGACCGTTCATGTTGAACATTAGCTTGCCTTCCTTGAACAGCGAATCCTTGATGTCGTAGGTGATGTCTTCTTTCTTGATCGGCAGAATCTCGTCATGGATCCGCTTGACGAATTGCGCCGCTTTCACCGCGGCTTCCGAGTTCAGGCCGAGATCGTTCGGGTCCGTGTTGTCCGAGCCGAACACATAGCCGCCGTAGCCGCCGATGAACGAGAAGTCATAGTAGAAGTTGCCGACTTCATACATGAAGCCGTATTTCTGGTTCGCCGAATCGTTGAACGCCTTCGCCATCTCGAACAGTTCTTCCCACGTTTCCGGCGCTTTTTCCGCCAGATCTTTGTTGTAGAACAGCCCGTACGTTTCAACCGCAATCGGATATCCGTACAGTTTGCCTTCGAAGGAACCGCCGGTGATGGCTGCGTCGATGTGCTCGTTCATGATTTCGTCGCTGTAGAAGTTCTCCAGGATGAGACCGGCTGACGCCATGTTCCCCGTATGGTCGTGCGGCGCGAGGAAGACGTCTGCGCCGAGGCCGGCAGGTCCGTCCGTCTGCAGCTTGCCGGGCGCGTCCGTATGGTTGACGTTCTCGACCGTTACCGGGATGCCGTACTGCTTCGTAAATTCTTCCGCCACATATTGCGCCCATTCAAATTCGGCGTCGCTGTTGTCCCATACGAGGAGCTGCGCGCCTTCTTCGATCTGCGGCTCTTCCGCGCCCGCGTCGCCGGAGTTGCCGCCGGCGTTGCCGCTGTTTTGGCCGTTCGACGAAGTTTCGCCGCCTGCATTGCTTCCGGTATTGCCCGCGTTGTTGTTGCCGCCGCCGCAGGCAGCCAGCACCAGCGCAAGCACCAGCATGATGACCATGGACATCCATTTCTTGTTTCTCGTGTTCATTTCGCGTGAGAACCCCTTTCCTTGTCGTCATGTAACCGGGAAAATGACAGATGCGAGTGCACACTTTCCGTATTCCTGGCGAATTTCAAACCTCCTGGCGCAAACCGGCGGCACTTCCCCCCTTTGCCTGCTTTCAAGCGCGGAGCCCAGAACGGAATCTGAGCAAACGTTTGTACAAACTTCGTGGAAAAACGCCGACCATCTGCATCAGAGCTGGAAATTATGCTTGTTGGCAGCGCTTTTCCGTCGACGTAAGCGCTTTATTGTTTAACGCTATCATAAGGGATGGGGTAGAATTAGTAAATCGTTTGCACAATGCTGATTTGGCCATATTTCAAGATTATGGTCCGTTTGCACTGGGTTTTCTCCTGATTGCTTTGTTTATAGTCGTTTTTTCTCGCGTTTTGGAAGGCTGATCCGTGCAACGAGCGTCTCCGGTGAGCGGTTGTCCGCCCTGGTTTGGCCGAATCCGTGTCAACTCATATAAAAATGTTACCGAAGGGCAATGGATCACTCACGTAATTTTG
>NZ_CAJRAY010000079.1 GCF_907165215.1 Thermobacillus xylanilyticus
TTGCCCAGCTACATCAAGGCTTGTTTGCCCATTTCATACTGCGAAAGTTGAGTTCAAAAGAATTTCCGCGCATATTTGTCTGAGGAGGTTGATGTCATGCGTATCTTTGTGGCGGGCGCGAGCGGCGTGATCGGACGGCGGCTGCTGCCGAAATTGGCCGCGGCCGGACACGACGTGACCGGCCTGACGCACCGCGCGGAGAACATGCCGCACATCGAAGCCGCCGGAGCGCGCGCGGTCGTGGCGGATATTTTCGATCGCGATAGCGTGATGCGCGCGCTGGAAGCGGCCCGGCCGGATGTCGTCATCCATCAGCTCACGGCGCTGAAGGAATGGAACCTCGAAGACAACGCGAACATTCGCAAGACGGGAACGCGGCATCTGGTCGACGCCGCCCTCGCCGCCGGAGCGAAGCGCATGACCGCGCAGAGCATCGCCTGGGCGTACGAGCCGGGCGAATCGCCCGCTTCGGAGACGGACGGGCTGGACCTCCGCGCGGCGCCGCCCCGCAGCACGACGATCGAAGGCGTCGCCGCGCTGGAGCAAGCCGTCCAAGAGATGCCGTCTTCTGTGATCCTGCGATACGGCATGCTGTACGGCCCGGACACCTGGTACGCTCCGGACGGGCTGATCGCGGACCGGGTGCGCCGGCGCGAGATGCCGGCCACGGACGGCGTCACCTCGTTCCTCCATGTGGAGGACGCGGCGCAGGCGGCGGTGCTGGCCCTCGATTGGCCCGACGGCATCGTGAACATCGTCGACGATGAACCGGCCGCCGGCACGGAATGGCTGCCGCATTACGCCGCCCTGCTCGGCGCTCCCGCGCCGGAGCTGAAGCCCGGCCGCGGCGGATGGGAGCGCGGCGCATCGAACGCGAAGGCGCGCCGGGAGTACGGTTGGACGCCCAAATACGGAAGCTGGAGGACCGGATTCGAACAAAGCCTTGCGAGGTGATGCCATGGAAGCAAGCGAAGCATCGAAGGGAGGCGGGCGTTCGGCAGGGAGCGGGCAGGCATCGAACGACAAGCATTCGGCCGGCGGCGGGTTCTTGACGCACGGCGGGCATACTGCTGACGGAGGGCATGCGGCGGCCGCCGGACCGGAGAAGGCCGAAGCGCCGGCGGCGGGCAGGACGTACCGGATGTCGACGAGCATCCTCGTCTGGTGCGCCCTCGCCGTGGTGTCGAGCCTGTACATCACCATCCCCCTTACGCCGCTTTTCGCCCGGCAATTCGATGCGCCCCTGCAAGCGGCAGCGTGGACGGGAAGCGCGTTCTCGCTGGCCTACGCCGTCGGCCTGCTGCTCTGGGGCACGCTGTCCGATCGTGCGGGACGCAAGCCGGTCATCGTATTCGGCCTGCTCGCCCTCGCCGTCATTTCCCCGCTGATCGGACTGGCCGGCACCCTGCCCGCGCTGATCGCGCTCCGGGCGGTTCAAGGGCTCGCGGCGGCGAGCTTCGCGCCTTCCGCGCTGGCGTATGCGGCGGAGATGTATCCCCCCGGCAGAAGCGTCACCGTCGTCGGGCTGATCACCACCGGTTTCATGTCGGCCGGGGTGGCGGGGCAGATCTACGGCAGCTCCGTGGGCGAATCCTGGGGATGGACATACGTCTTTTATTGGCTCGGCGGAATTTATCTGTTGTCGGCGGTTTGGCTCGGAGGGTGGCTTCCCGGGGGTACGAGACCGCGCAGGAACGAACGGTTGCCGGATCTTCTCCGCCAATTCGGCTCCCTGCTGAAACAAAAAAAGCTCCAGGCGTGCTACCTGATCGCGGCGACCTTCCTGCTGGCCTTCGTGGGGATGTATACGGGGCTTGAAGCGGTGCTGACCCGGCAGCCCTTCGCGCTCGGGTCCGATCAGATGCTGCTCGTCCGGGCAGCGGGCTTGCCGGGGGTGCTCCTGTCTCCGCTCGCGGGCCGGCTGGCTGCCAGATTCGGCCTGCGCAAAGTGCTGCAGGCAGGACTCGCGATGGCGGTCATCGGGCTGGCGTCCATCGCCGGCGGCTTGATGCTGCCCGCCTTCACCCTGCCGATCGTCATCCCGATGAGCCTCATGCTGGCGGCGGGCATCGCGATCGCCATCCCTGCGCTCATCGCCATCATCGGCACGCTCGGCGGAGAAGCCCGGGCCATCGCCGTAACGCTTTATACGTTCATCCTGTTCATCGGCGCGACGCTCGGCCCGCTCGCGGTCCTGTGGACGCTCCAGACGACCGGCCGGGATTACGCGGCGTTCGTCCTGCTCACGGCCCTGATGCTCGCCGGCTGGGCGGTTTCCCGGCGCCTTCCGGCTCCGGACCGCTGACGGCGGACGTGACGGCCGGTCTCTTTTTCCGCAGATTGCTTCAGGATGCGACCAGCGTCTGCGCCAGTTCGAAGCAGTGGCCGTCCGGATCCTTGAACGCCGCCAGCTTCACGAAATCGGGAATCGTCTGGATCTCGCCCGTAAAGGTTACGCCCCGGGCCGAAAGCGTCCTGACCGCCTGTTCCACATTCTCGACCTCGAATACGGTCGACGTCGTGATCGGCACGACCTCTTCGGCCTCCATGAAGCCGATGGTGCAATCCTTCGTGTTCGTCGTGATGATGGCCATCCTGTTTCTAGCAAAATGCGCGGACACCGGTTTCTTGCAAATTGCGATTTTGAGTCAGAATACCAAAGCGCCGTGGTCCTCGTACCGGATGCCCGTATCGCGCTGCAGCCGGTCCAGCGTCTCCAGATAGCTCGTGTATTCGGGGCTCAGCACGCGCATCTGCCCGATGAAAACCGTGAAAAACCCCGCGCGATCCAGACTTTCCTTGAGCTGCCGGGCGTTCTCCGCCTGCATCCGGCCGTCGGGCCACGAACGGAAAAATTCCGCTTGCTGCTTAAGCTCCTCCTTCAGCTTTTCGTACTCCGCCTCCGTCGGCGCAATGTAGCGCTGCTGCATCTCCCGGTAGGCGGCCGCGATCTCTTCGAATTCGCTGTCGTCGAGTTGATTGATCTGCCCGGCCATCGGCTCCGGGATTTCGAACGACTCCATGCTGTCAACATAGTCGACCAGCCGATCCCAGGCCGCCTCCTTGTCGGCTCCCTCAAGCGGCCCGTCCAGGAACGCGCCGAAATGCAGCGCCATGAACTTGCCCATCGCGCCGGGGAACAGCTCCAGCAGCTTGCGCCGCATGTAGTCGCCCCGGCGTTTCCGCTCCTCTTCCGCCGCGGCGACGAACCGGCCCGCCTCGTCCAGACGCGACTTGCCCCCGTCATCCGGGGACTGCTCGGCCGCCTCGATCAGAACGAGCAGCGCGCTGCGGCGCTGATTGAGCTCGGCCGCCTCCGTTTCGGTCTCCGCCAGCCGCTTGCGCAGAAGCCCGGCCGCCCGGTCCGGATGCCGGATCAGGTCCCGGATGTCCGGGATCGGCATGCCGAGGCTCCGGAGCAGCCGGATGTACCGCAGCCGTTCGACATCTTCCCGGCTGTACGTCCGGTACTGGTTGTCCGGATCGACGGCCGGCGCGATCAGTCCGGCTTCTTCGTAATAGTAGATGGCTTTGCGCGTCAGGCCCGTGAGCCGCATCACGTCCTTGATTCGCATCGTTCCATCGCCTCCCTGACCCCACGATACACGTTTCCCCGAGGGAAAAGTCAAGGGGCGGATGCGAATCCGGCCCCTGAATCGGTGAACCTGCTCTATTGCGCGTTTATCCATTCCACGAGGGCCTGGATTTCCTCGTCGGACAGACTGCCGCCGAACGCGGGCATCTGTCCGCGACCCTCCTTGATGACCGTGAACAGTTCATCCGCGCTCAAACGCTGGTCGACGTTCTTCAGTTCGGGTCCGAAGCCTCCTCCGAGGTCGGCGCCGTGACAGGACACGCAATTGGCTTTGTAGACCGCTTCCGCCTGCGCTGCCGTACTGTCCGCCGGCGCCGTATTGTCCGGCTCCCGCGTGTCCGCGCCGTCATTGCCGCCGCCGCATGCCGACACGCCGAGTCCAAGCGCGGCAAGCAAGACGGCAGCGAGCCAAACCTTTCGTTTCACCATTCGTTCAACCCCCACGAAGATGATCGGCAGCCGGCGGAAGGCCTGGCTGCCCGATTCTTATTATGGTACATCTTGCCGGTCGTTTATGACGGCACCGGGGGCTGATCCCGATGGCGATGATGCCGATGCGCGAACGGATGCCTTACGGGCTGAACCGCCAACTGTCGAACTTGAACAGCATCCGATCATCCGGCTTTCCTCTGAAGACGAAATATACATCGTGCACGCCTTCTGCGCCCGCAATGTCCGTCGTCACTTCGATCCATTGATCTTCGCCGCTTCCCGCGGGCACTTCAAGCGTCCCGATCAACTTGCCGTCCGGACGGTCCAGACGCACTTCGATCGTACCGCCGCCGCTTCCGCTCGATACCGTTGCCGCGAAAGCGGAAGCCCCGCTGCCGAAATCCACATTGGCGACCGCCGTCCAGTCTCCGTTGTGGATGTCGGTGACCGCCATGTTCGGGGAGGACGATCCGGAAGCATCCTCCAAATCCGCGGGCTCCACCGCGATGCCCGCGCTCCATGCCATCGTCTCCGCTTCCACGCGGACGAACGGGTCAAGATGCCGGACCGGCTCCACCCCTTTCAGATCGGCGATGATCTCCCGTATGGCCCCGTCATCGTCCAGGAACACCCGGTTCAGATGGGTCGAGCGATAGCCCATCGCAACCCCCATCGCCTTGGCCAATGTCTGGGCATGATAGGCGATGTACCAATCCCCGTGAAACTGGAACAGGACATGGTGGTTGTTGCCGCCGACGCCGAAGAAATGCCCGGGATTTTTCAGAATCGTCCCCTTGTATTCCCAGGGGCCCATCGGATGATCGCTGACCATGTAGGCGATCTCCCCTGGCGGCGGGCTGCCGGGAGGGCGGACGCCGCCGGCGAAGTTCGAGCAATACGTGTAGTAATACTTCCCTCCGATCTTGTTGATGCCGGAGTCTTCGAACATGTAGGGCGCGGGTATGGTGACCGCTTCCCCGACCACGCTGATCATGTCGTCGCCGAGCTGCATGACGCGCGCGGTGTTCGGCATCGCTTCCTTCCCTTCCGGGATGCCTCCGCCGAAGTAAATATAGGCTTTGCCGTCGTCATCGATCAGCACGGCGGGATCGAAGAGCCAGGTAACATCCCGGACGCCGGGCGTCGCCCTGGTAATGAGCGGCTTTCCGATCGGGTCCCGCCAAGGTCCGGTCGGACTGTCCGCGGTCAACACGCCGATTCCGCTGGCGTTGTTGGCAAAGTAGAGGAAGAATTTGTCTTCGCCGTCCACCACTTTATGCGCAATGGCAGGCGCCCACGACTGCGTCGCCCACTTCGCCGCGCCGTTCGGGCCGGCCGCGTGAATATAGCCGTGATCGGTCCAGTTCACCAGATCGTCGGATGAGATGACCGACAGCTTGTTGATGGAGCCGTAACTGTTCTCCTTCACGTTCCCGTCCGCATCGTATTCCAGCACATCGCCCGTCATATACAGATAGACGCGATCCCGGTACACCAGTGCGTACGGGTCGGCGCCGAACTTGTGAGCGACGAGCGGGTTGCCGTTCGGCGGAACTTTGCCGACCGCTTCGGCCGGCGGCGTGAAGCTTGCCTTGGCCGCGGCGCCGCTGACATCGTACGGCTCCGTCCGCTGATCGGCGCGGACAACCTCCAGGCGGCTTACGTTGATTTCCTCATTCACCCGGGTCGTCAACTCCTTTCTCAACCTCAATTGAATGGTCAGCAATGTCTTGCCGGCATCCCGGTTCATGAACGAAACGGCCGAGCCGTCGGAGTTTTCGACCAGAACCTGCAGTCCGTCTTCCGTCGATTGCCAGGCGACCTCCCCGGCCGTCAAATTGCTTCGGTTCGGCACGACTTGCACGACCTCGAACAATTCCGGAATCCGGACCGTCGCGCGAATCTGCAGAACATCCGCCCCTGCCGGAACCTCGTCCATCACCAGCCGCACGTCATAGACCGCGTCCTTGCCGCCGCTCAGCTCGATGGCATCCTCTTTCAGATAGGCCGCCGGCACGGCCGGTGTCGTCGTACCTTCCGCGTCGCTGCTGAACCGGAAATAATCAATGTCCACGTATCCTCCCGCAGTCCGGGTGGCGAAATTGAACAGGGCAAACCGATACCCCATGAAATGCGGAATCGTGTACCGCATCTTAAGTTCGCTTCCGAACTCGGTCCAATCGGCGCCGTTCAGGCTGTAGTAAAATTTCGCCCTGTCCGTCACGAAGTCGAAATCGATCTTCAGATAGACCTGTTCCTGCTCCAGTTCGGTCCGCGCTTTCTCGACGCCCTTCTCGACCATGACAATGTAGCGCCGGCCTTCATCCCGGGTGACGCCGATGAATCCGTATTCCTGCTGGAAGGCGGCCAGTCCCGCATAGTCGCCGTCCAGCATGCCGCCGGTGTCCATCGCGATCCAGCCCGAGCTTCGGGGACCGTAACTTCTTTGCGTCAGCGTATTCCGCGCCTGCAGCAGATCATCGGCAACATGCCCTGTCCTCAGCCGCAGAAATCCTCTGCGCTCGGTCAGCGACCACATCGTATGGTCGGGCAGATGATTCCATTGCCAGTGCAGCCCGAGTTTCGACCCGTTCGGGCGGTCCTCCGCATCTGACTCCTGGTCAAATTCGTCGCTCCTGGTGAGCGGCTCTGCCGGACGGCCTCGGCCCGGCTTTTCGAATTCAAGCGGAACTCTCCCTTCCTCATCGCCGTAAACGGGCCAGCCGTCTTCCCAACGGACCGGGACCAATACGGGGACGCGCCCCACGGCATCCCGATCCTGGAACAGCATGGCGTACCATCTTCCGTCGGGCGTATCCACCAGCCCGCCCTGGGCAACGCCGCTTTGCTTGTACCCCATCGTATCGCTCAGCACGAGCTTCCCTTCATAGGGGCCGTCAAGCCGATCGGACCGGTAAACATACTGCCTGCGAATCTTCCCCTGTTCCCACCAGATGAAGGTCAGGTAATACTTGCCGTTGATCTTGTAAGCATGCGCGCCTTCCATCCCCGGTTTTCCCGAAGACAGAATGACCTTGTTCAGCCCCGAGGGCCGGATCGCCTTGTAGTCCGGGGTCAACTCCTTGATCGAAATATTTTCGGCACCGTAGATGATATACGCTTTATCGTCATCATCGAAGAACAGGGCCGGGTCGTGCATATAGCCCCCGAATTCCGTCCGCTCCCAGGTTCCGGCCGGATCGTCCGTGCTGAAGAGATACGTCTTGCCCGTATCCAGCGACGCCGTCAGCACGTAGAATTTGCCTTTGTGATATTTCAGACTGTTCGCCCAGGTGCCCTTCCCGTAGGCGTTCAAACCGCCCTTCAGCTTGTAGGCGTCATTGTCTTCGATGCTTTCATACGGATAGCCGACGATCTCCCAATTCACCAGATCGGTCGACCGCATGATCGGCGATCCGGGCAGCATGTGCATGCTGGTGGTGACCATGTAATAGGTGTCCCCGACGCGGATGACGTCCGGATCGGGGAAATCGGCGTAGATCACCGGATTGGAGGCCATCTCGACCGGGCCGTCAACATGCCGGGAGTCAGAATCAAGCGACAGAAGCAAAAAAAAGAGGGCCGTCAGCACGAGAACTGCAGTGGGCCACAAGAAGAACGATTTCTTTCGCATGCATCATCCTCCCCCGTGGTCGCTTACCAGTGTATCGCCGGCAAGCGGGAGGAACAACCGGATGATCGATTCATCATCACCCGTCGAAGGCTGGGTTTTACAGGCCTTCTCAACTGGCCGACAGCGTATCCCGGTATTCCTGCGGTGTCATGCCGGTCACCTTCTTGAAGAACCGGGTGAAGGAATGCGCCGCTTCGTAGCCGACCGATGCGGCCACGTCCCGTATTTTCAGATCGCCGTCCCGAAGCAGCTCCTTGGCTCTCCGAACCCGGCATTGATCGATATATTCGGACAAATTGATGCCGCGCTCCTGTTTGAAGAAACGGGACAAATACGACGGGTTGAAATAATGGATCTCCGCCAGCCGGACCAGGGAGATGTCCTCGTCCAGATGATCCTCGATATATCGGCAGATGCGGTCGATCACCTGGGCGGCCCGGTTCCGCTCATCGAGCTGCTTGTACCGGAAGATCGCGTGCGAAATTTGCTTCAAGTACTGAAATCCCTCTTTCATGGACGCATGATCGTCCAGGCGCAGCAGCTTCCGGTAATCCCCGATTTGGCCGTGCAGCCCGAACCGGTTGATGCAGCCGTACAGCACGACCGCCACCGAATAATACGCCTGGATCGCCCGCTGCACGCCGGCTTCCGACTGCAGCGCCTCGTTCGACAGCTCCTCCAGATCTTCGAAGAACGACTCCGCCCGCCCGGCTTCAAGATGGGCTGCCAGCATTTCCGCCTTGCGCACGGGAAGGACCGCTTCCCTGCCGGAGCATGCGGCGGCCGGATCGGCGCAATCCCGAAGGATCATGAAGGTGCCGTCGCCGAACATGAGCTGCTGCAGCTCCCGCAGCCTCTCGTATTGCCGGGTGATCGCTTTCCATTCGCAGCAGCTGCCGCTGATCGCAAAACCGATCTTGAGCCCGAGGGATGAGAGGCAGGATTCCTGGACAAGCTCCAACGTTCCTTCCAGATAGCGGATCAGATGGCCGTAGAATTTCTCCCCCGCATCCCGGGACGGCTGGAGAAACCACAGAATGTCGCCGTGCCGGTCCGTGATGTCGACGCTTCGCGTCTGTTCCGCCAGATACGAATCCCAGATCGATCGGGCCGAAGCGAGAATCGCGCTCCTCTCGGTGTACGTCTTCCCTTCGGGGAACGACAGCCGGCCGAGGACGAGCACGACCGGATGCTCCGGGTCCAGGTCGATGTTCAACTTGCGGAACTCCCGGACCAGCACTTCCGTGTCCGCGCAATGCTTCTCGCTGTCCTGAAGCAAGTACCGCATATAGTCCCCTTGCGCCATGATTTCGAATGCGAGCGCTTTTTCGCGGGACTGTTCCAGCATCCGGCTTTCGATCTGGCTGCGGTGAATCTCTTGGACAATCTCCCGCACCAATTCCTGCAGCTTCGCATACCCTTCCGTTTTCAGTAAATAGCGGACATTCTTCAATTGAAATGCCCGATAGGCATAATCGAATTCACTGTGTCCCGTCAGGAAAATCACATGGCATCTCGGCCAATAAAGCTGAATCTCCCGGGCCAGGTCCAGGCCGCTCAACCCGGGCATGGCGATATCGGCCATGACAATGTCGATTCTTGTTCTCGCCATCCATTCCAGCGCCTCTTGTCCGGAATAGGCTTTGCAGACATCGAGATGCTCCGGCATGAACCGGCTGAACACTTCGTACAGTCCGTCCGTAATGATCTCCTCATCATCCACGACCAGCAGTCTGTACATGTCTGTTCTCCTCCCCGAACCGGATTCGAATCGCCACTTTCAGGCCGTTCAGTTCACTTCTGGACGGGAACAATCCGCTGCCTTCACCGTACGTCAGCACAATGCGCCGATGGATGTTCATCATGCCCGTCATTTCCTGGGAATCGTCCATGCTCGCGAGCCGGTTCTTCAGGTCTTCAATGCCGGCGTCGCTGATGCCGTTCCCGTTGTCCTCGACGATAATCTGCGCATGGCCGGAATCCATTTCGAAGGTGATGCGGAGGAAGCCTTCGTCCGGCTTCTTCTCGAGGCTGTGTTCGTACGCGTTCTCAATGATCGGTTGGACGATCAGCCGCGGAACCCGGATGTGCTCCATTTCCTTCGGCAGATCGTCGAACTGCACGTTGATGCGGCGCGAGAACCGCAGTTTCTGAATATCGGTGTACATTCTCGCGTGCCGGATTTCTTCCGACAAGCACACGTTGTCGGCGCCGTCGCGGGTGATGAACCGGAAGTATTCGCCAAGCATGTTCGTGAACAGCTCGATCCGCTCGGTATCCCCGGTCCTGGCCAGTGAATTCAGAATGAAGAAACTGTTGTACAGAAAATGGGGGTTGATCTGCGATTGCAGCTGTTTCAGCTCCGCCTTCTGCATCATCAGCTTCTGTTTGAAGTCCTGGTCGATGAGCGTCTGCAGCTTGATGAGCATCTGGTTGAACCGATTGTACAAATAGCCGAATTCGTCATTGCGCAGGTGATGAATCCGGATGTCCAGATCGCCTCCCTCGACTTTCCGGAAACTTTGCACGAGCAGGAGCAGCGGCCGGTGGACGACCCGGTACGTGGAGACGGAATAGACGATGATGGCGATGGACGACGCGAGCGCGAACAGCCACGCCCACATGGTGAACTTGCTGAGCGGCCGCTTGACCGCTTCTTCGGGCAGGAGCGCCACGACGGACAACCTCAGCTCACCGGTATGCGCTTTGTCGACGTGATATTTCCGGCCTTCCATTTCGAGCTGCAGCGAGTTTCCGGTCGCGCCTTCCGCGGCCGCCAGATAATGCTGCATAATGTGGTCCGTCCGATCGTCGCTGGCCAGCATGAACCCCGCTTCCTCATCGAGCAGGAACGAGCCGCTCTCGGGATAGACGTTGATCTGCCGCAGCGATTCCCGCAGTTTGTCGGCATCAAGTTCAATCTCGATCAGCACGGCGGGCTTCTCTCCCGTCATGCCTCCGGCCCGGTAAACGCCCAGATGAAGGGCGCCGTTCCGTTTGATCAACCGGCTTTCGCCGGCGTTCAATGCGGATCGCATGTCATCGTATCGTTCACGGTCAAAGTCGTAGACGCCGTTTTCGGCCGAAATCGTTTTGCCGATGGAACGGATGTGCACATAAATGTCCTTGATGTACGCGCTGCTGCCCTTGATGGAAGTCAGCCGATGGAGCATGTAGTTGATGCTTTCCCTGCGCTCGTTATTGTCCATCTTGTCCCATATCATGGAAATCTTGTGGAGCTGTCCTTCCTGCAGCAGATCGTACTGCTGGATTTCCAGCCATTCGATCTCACGGTTCAAATCCTGCAGATAGGAAGCGAGCTGCGCCAGCGTGTTTCTCGAGATCTCCTCGCCGGCGTTCTTGTAGCTCCAGTTGTACAAATAAATGCCGAGCAGAATGATGGGCAAGACCACGACGAGGTGCATGATCACCAGTCTGACGAAAATGGTGTTGCACCGCAAATTTGCCGGTATTCTGATCAAGTCCAATCCCCCGATGCCGCCGTTCTTCCGCAGCCGGACATCCGCTGCGCCCCGGGCTCCGCGACTTGTCCGGGTCTGTCATCTTCTCGCAGCATGCCACCGGTTCACTTCCTCGGTGATCTCCCTTCCGCCCAGGCGGTGCCATTCCTCCACGAAGCGGTCGAATTCGTCGATCGGACTGCCGAGAATGATGCTGATGAACGTATCGTTTTTCAAATTTTCCAGAATGCTCAGACGCTCGATCATCGTCTCCGTCGGGGCGCCGTAAAACCGTTCGTACAGCAGTTGGCCGTTCTTCTCGTACTGGTCAAGGATCGCGAACGCCCCGTCCGGGCCGTACGTCTTCTCCCAGCCCCAGCCCGTCTCATCGTTTTGTTGCAGATAGGCCTCGATTTTCCTGTAAATCGATCGGGCTTCGTCCTTGAGCACGGACTTGTCGCCCGTGCGCCGCGCTTCTTCCAGTTGACGATAGGCTTCCAGGTTTTTATGCGCCGGGAACGGCGTAACCGGTGAGAGCTGCCATGCGGGGTAGGGTGTGCTGTAGTAGGTTTCGTATTCGGCGGTCTCCCCCCAGTTCTTTTCCAGATGCAGGTTGAACAGCTTCACGACCGCCTCGGGATGTTCATACCCTTTCCGGACGGCCAGGAACTGATAAGTCGGGAATCGAAGCGGGACTTTCACTTCCGTTCCGGCGACCGCCACAATCGGGAACGCCCCCCATTCCGCTTCCGGGTCGTTGGTGTAGCTCGCCTGCACATCGAACGAAGCCCATTGCTGGCCGTACGTCATGCCGATCTTCCCGGCGGCAATCTGATCCCTGACTTTGATGCCGTCCTTGAATACGAATTCGCTGTCGATCTGACCATCCCGGTACATCTCCTGGAGCACTTGCAAGGCCGTCTTCACTTCCGGCTGCACCGCGCCGTACACAAGCCTGCCCGCATCGTCCTCGATCCACAGGTTCGGATAGGCGTGGAAACCGGCCATGAACCCCGTCAACCCCTTGACGGGGTCCCATAAATACTGGGTGACGGCCAAGCCGTACGTGTCGTGCTCGCCGTTTCCGTCGGGATCGTTTTCTGTAAACGCTTTCGAAATGGTCAACAAATCCTCCATCGTCCGCGGAGGTTTCAAACCGAGCCGCTTGAGCCAGTCGGTTCGTATCCACAGAAATTCGGCGCCTTCAATGGACGAGAGCGTTTCCGGAATTCCCATCAATTTGCCGTCGATCGTTGCCGCTTCGAAAGGGCCCGGCCCTTCCTGACCGAGAATCTCCTTCGTGAACGGCGTGGCGTATTGCTCATACACGTCGGTCAGTTCCTGGATCAGACCGGCTTCGCTGAGCTGCCGAAGCTGCTGGGCATCGACCTTGACGACGTCGGGAATGTCTCCCGAAGCAAGCGCAGCCCCCAGTTTCTGACGGTAGAGATCGCCCTTGGCCGTCCATTCGTACGTGATCCGGACGCCCAGCACCCGTTCATACAGCCGGGTCCACCGGTTGTCCTCCAGCGTCTCGCCCGGAAGATGGTCAAGCAATCCGTACAGATTGTCGCCGGTTTCCCGCACGAATGACAGTTCCACCGGAGGATCGTAGCGGCTCAGTCCGGGATGCGCATAGGCCGTCTCTTCGATCCCGGAAGGCGGAGGCGCTTCCCTGACGTCTCCGTCACCCCGGCATGCCGTCAGAAGCAGGACAAAGCTCGCTGCAGCCGTTGCCAGTCCGACCATTCGCTTGAACGGCATCCGCAATTCGGGCAACCTCTTTTCCCATTCGTTTTCGAAGCAAAATTGCGTGTATTTTTTATTATTTCGGCATTCCGCAGATCAGGCAACGTCCATATCTTGATTTTCTTACCCGTTTTTTACGAAATTATAGCGTATGAACGAAAAAAAGGAGCCGAAATCGTCGGGATTGCGGATTCCGGCTCCTGAAACCATGAGTCGCCCGGGCTGGGTTACGTTCTTCTTTTTATACTAAAATAAATCTGATAAGGTTCATAGCCAATATCCCGGATTCGCTTGAATGAAATGGCGGGATCCTGATTGGCCGTCTTGAAGAAATACCGCCAGCTCCCCCACTCGCGTTCATTCTCCATTACAATTTCGGAAGCGATGTCCTCACTCTCCACGTAGAGGATCCGTTCCGCGTCGCATATGCCCGCCAACACTTCGGGGCCGTAACGAAAAGCGCCCGTATTTTCGTCATCGGGGAGCGGAACGAAACGAATGCCGATCGGCAGCAACACGCTGATCTTGTCGCCGTCCCGCCAGACCCGCCGAATCGGGTAGAATCGGGTGCTGTCCGACGTTTTTCCGTGAAACTCATCGTTCACATACAGGACAGCGTCCGACATGATCCATTCCGGAATTCGAAAATGGATTGCGAACGGCTGCTGCACGGATGTGCGGATCACGAAATCGTACTTTCGGTATGGCGGCAGGTTTTCATGAATTGCCGCAACTTCGTTGATCGACTGATAACCCGCAGTGTTGGAAGAAGTCATGCTGTTTCCGTTCATAGGATCCTGGGTCTGAATGATCCGGAGTTCCCCTCCGTTGATTTCCGTTGTCATCTCGGAATTGAAATATTGGCAAATGTAAATGTCGTCCCGGTCTTGATAATAAATGCCCCTGTTCCAGGCGGCATTCGCCTGAACCATGGTTCCGTGGCAGCAGAAGAAACTGCTCGTTTCCGTGCTCCAGTCCTTGCGCAATCCGGCCTTCATCGGAAGAAAGTACGTGAGCAGCCCGGTGCCGGGATGGTCGTGCGGATTGCCATTCAATGCATACTCCCGGTAATAGGTCTGCGCCATTACCCCGTTATAAAGATTGTATTCCCTGTATTGCGCATAGCCGGGGTCACCGGTATGCCTGAACAGAAATTCCGCCAACCGCATCATGTTGTACACCGTGCAATGCTCCTGATTCTTGTCCCCGAGGCGGGCTTTCATCTTCATCTTCGGCATCCAGACTTCCCCGGAAGTCTGGCCGCCCGTGGCAAGGAAACCTCTTTCCGTCACCGCACAATTCCAGTAAGCTTTGACAACGTCCATCCAACGGCTGTCGCCGGTTACTTCATACGCTCTGGCACAACCGAGCACTTCCGGGATCGTCGTGTTGGCATGCATGTTCGTGAGCGGATCTTTTCCTTCCAGCAAGGGCTGAAAAAGCCTGCCGCGGTAATAGCGTTCAAGCAGCGTCTTGTACTTCCCGTTGCCGGTAATGTGCAGGAGATCGGCCCATACCTCCAGCATGCCGCCCGTCTCGACATCCAGAATGTCATCGAATTGGTCGCGGGTAAACCGGCCGCTCCATTCCACGAACCAGTCCGCGAAACGGTCCGCGATGTCCAGCGCCTTCTGATTCCCCGCGTACTGAAACGAATCCACCAGGCCCATGAAGAGCTTGTGAAGATTGTACTGCGGCGCCCAGATCGCTTTACCGGCAGCGATCCAGTGCAAATATTTCTCGGGAATCGGACCCGCCCATTGTCCGCCGTTGTCCTTCTGGCATTCGGCCAGTTCATCGATGATGCCATCCGCCTTGGCTTTCAGTTCCGCATCTCCGGTCGCATGATAATGAATCGCCGCCGCCGACAGCCAATGTCCCAGGAAATGGCCCCGAAGCTGACAGACCGGCGACTCCCAGCCTCCGTGCGCCCACGGCGGAATCTCTCTGCCCGAATACCGGCCGGCCTCCAACCGATAATTGAACAGCAGGCTGTCGCTGTTCAGCTTCATCAAGTACGCCCGGTTGGCTTGTTCCCGGCGCCGCAATTCGTGGTCGCGAATGATGACGTTTTTTCCTCTCAATTCATACATGAAAGGCCCTCCATTCATGAATGCTCATCGCCGGAACGTCAGCCTCGCTTCTCGTAACGGAAATAATCGAAGTCGACATAGCCGCCGGTTTCCCGGGTGGCGTAATGGAACAATCCGAACCTGCAGCCCATGAAGTGATCCAATGTATATTTCAATTGCAGCGGACGGCCGACGGCATGCCACTCGCCGCCGTCCGCAGAGTAGAAGAAACGGGCAAGATCCGCGCTGTCACGGAAGTCGAAGTCGATTTTCAAATGAATGCTGTCGCCGTCGTACCGGATTTTCTCGACCACCTCTTCCCCGCCGTCTTCCCCTCTGACGCACATGGCAACATAACGCGCACCGTCTTCCGCAACGTGAATGCCGACGGTGCCGTAGAAATGCTGCAAGGCGACCAGGCCGGCGCGGTCTCCCGGTTTCATATGTGCAAACTCCATCAACGTCATGCCGCTGCACGCCGGGCCTTCCGTCCGCTGCGTCAGCGTATTGCGGGCATATTCCACGCTGCGTGCCGGACTTCCGGTTGCCAGCCTGAGCCAGCCCGGCCGCTCCGTCACGGACCACAGGCTGTTATCCGGATTGTGATTCCATTGCCAGTTCAGCGCCAGCCGGTTTTCGCTGTAGTCGAACTCATCGCTGATGACGAGCGGCCCCGCCGCCGCGTCCGGCAGCTGCAGCTCAAAAGATTGCGGCACCTTGCCATCCGTACCGAACACGGGCCAGCCGTCTTCCCATCGAACCGGAACGACGCAGGGCACCCGGCCGACGGCATCGTGGTCCTGGAACAGCACAGCCGCCCATTCGCCCGCGGGCGTATCGACAATGCCGCCCTGCGCAACGCCGTGGTTGCGGTAGCCCATGTCGTCATCGAGCACCACCCGCCTCTCGAAGGGCCCGAGCAGGTTGCGCGACCGGTAACAGATCTGTCTGCGGCGCTTGTTGCCGACCTTCGGCCATTCGATGAAGAACAAATAATAGTAGCCGTTCAACCGATAGGCATGGCAGCCTTCGCACCTCAGCCCGATGCCTTCCCGTTCCCCGACGAGCAGCAGTCCGTTGATGCCGCCCGGCTTGACGGCCGTCAAGTCTTCCGTCAGCTCCGTAATCCGGATGTCGCCGTTGCCGTGGATGACATAGACGCGGCCTTCGTCGAACAGCAGGCTCGGATCATGATAGACGCCGTCGATGACGGAACGTTCCCACGGCCCGTTCTCGATGTCCTTCGTCCGGTAGATATAGAACCGCTTCATGTCCAGACTCGAGAAGCACACGTAGAACGTGCCGTCATGACAGCGAAGATTGGGGGCCCATGAACCTTTGCCGTAGATCCCCTTGCCGTCCGACAACTTGTGGGCGTCATGATCCTCGAGCGTCTCGAACACATAGTTCACGATTTCCCAGTTCTTCAGGTTCACGGACTTCATGATCGGGCATCCCGGCATCGAATGCATGCTCGTGCTGACCATATAGAAAACGGATCCGACCCGAATGACGCTCGGATCGGGAACATCGGCCCAGATGACCGGATTGGTGATAAGCGTGCCGCCCACTGTGATCGCTCCTTCCGATTGGCGTGTGGCTGCTTGCCGGCATCATGCGTCTTGCGGCTCCTGCCCGGCGGAATCGATGACCGCCCAGAACGCCGGTTTCGCATGCAGCTGCCGGTCGAACAGCAGCGGCGCATCCGTGCGGTTCTGCACGGGGAAGTTGTTCAGCCACGTATGATCGTCCGCAATTCCCCAGAACACGACGCCGCCGATAATGTCCTTGTTCTCCCTGAACGCTTCGAACAGCTCGCGGTACCGGTCGGCCTGCTTCCGGAGAATGTCCTCCGGAATATCGCTTCCGTAAGCTCGCCGGTCGTTCCAGGCATAGAGGCTCATGTCCAGCTCGGTGACCAGGTTATCCAGGCCGAGTTCGCTGAATTTCTTCATCGATTCGATGATCTGGCTGACGGAAGGCCCGTGGATGCTGATATGCGTCTGATGTCCGACGCCGTCGATCGGCACGCCCTTGTCCAGCAGTTCCTTCACCAGCTCATAGATCCGGTCGCGCTTGGCGGGACTGTCCGTACCGTAGTCGTTGATGTACAGCTTGATGTCCGGTCCGCCCGCTTCGCGCGCGGCGCGAAAAGCCGTCTCGATGTAATCGATGCCCGCGATCCGGTACCACGGGCTTGCCCGCATGCCGTCCGGATCGCCGGGTTCGACGACCTCGTTCACCACATCCCACGACCGGATATCGTCTTTATACCGCTCCACGACCGTGCGGACATGCCGCTCCAGACGTTCCAGCAGCAGCTTCTTGTTCGCTTCGCGTTTCTCCGGGTCGGTCTCGTCGACCATCGGTTTGCCTTCGGGATCCAGGAAGAACCAGTCCCCAACCTGATTATGCCAGACCAGCGTGTGGAAACGAAGCTCCATGCCGTTCGCTTTGGCAAATTCGACAATCCGGTCCGCCGGCTCCCAGTTGAACCGCCCTTCGGCCGGCTGGAGCGAAGCCGGTTTCATCGCATTCTCCGCAACGATCATGTTCACATGCTTCTTGAGCAGCTCTGCCCGGAGTCCCGATGTATGGGCCGGCTCAATGGCCGCGCCGATCGGGAACAGACCGGCATACGCCTCGGCCAGCGACGGAATGTCCGGTTCCACGGAAGGCGCTGGCGCCGCTGCGGCGGGTTCGGGCTCCGCCGGTGACGGATCGGTTTCCCCGCCGGCCGCTCCGTCGCCGGCTGACTCGGCCGAATCGTCCGTTATCCCGGAATCGCTTGTATCCGGATCTTCCATGACCGCCGCCGCCTCGTTCACCTCGTTTGCATCCTGACTGCCGTCCTTGCCGCTCAGCACCAGCCAGGCCGCAATGCCCGCAATGGCGATCAACACCACAATGAGACCAACCTTCAAGATCTGCGTTCCCCCGAAATCCATCATGTTTTACTCCTCTCCCAGCTTCAGCGCCTGCGCAATGCGGATTCGCGTCAAGCGAACCGCGAGGATGAGCAGGCCGACGGCCAGCGTAAATCCGACGATGGCGTAAAGCTGCACGTAATCGCTCAACTGCCGAACGATTTCGAACGGCGGCACCTGCTCCGCGGCGGCGAAGGACATCTCGAACAGCGGAACGAACAGATCGCTGGTCAGATTGCCGATCCAGACGCCGATGACGACGGCCGCGGCGGAGGTGAGCGCCTGCTCGCTGACGAGCATGCCGATCATCTGCGGATACGGAATACCCATGGCCCTCAGCACCCCATACTGGAGCGTCCTTCCGGACAACGTCAGCATCCAGAAGATCAGAAAGCCGAAGAAGCTGATCAGCATGGAAATGACGAAGCCCAGCGTCATGACGCCGTTGATCGCCAGCCGGAACGGCTCGTTCCGGGAAAGGATCAGCTCCTGCTTCGCATCGCGGAGGCTGACGATCTTGATCGATTTCTGCATCAACTGGTCATAGATCTGCTGGCTGGAAACGCCGTCCGCAAGCTTCAGCCACACTTCGTACGGTTCGAGCGCCAGCCGCTTCTGGATGGTGCCGAGATGGCCCACGATCAGCTGCGGTTTGGCGAGCCGCTCGTCTCCGGTGCCTTCGCGCTGCGGCAGCGGGTTCCAGGTCGGCCAGTAATCGATGATGCCGTAGACGGTGAACTGGACCTGGCTGACGCCTTCCCAATAGATGCGGATCGGATCGCCCGGCTTGAGTCCGGCCGCGTCGGCGATCGACCGGGAAATCAGCACCGCCCGCGGATTGGGCGCGATCAGATTCAGATAACGGTTGATGGGGTGATCGAGCAGCCCGTCCTTCATCCAGGCGGTCTCGCCGAATGCCTTCGTGTCGATGCCGAGCAGCGTAATCTTTCCGGTCTCGCCGCCCTTGCTGACAAACATGGCGCCCTCTTTCCGGAACACCTTCGCGACCGACTCCACGCCCTCCAGTTCCCTGAACGGTTCAAAAGGCGGCTCGGCATATTGGATGCGTCTCGGACCGGCAAGTCCGGCCCCGGACTGTCCCTGCTGAGGAACCATCTGACCGGAAAACGCCGGCGCGTCGTTCTCCCAGCGCGTCATGAGGACCATGTCAGCCCCGATGGCATAGCGGATTTTGCTTTCCATGTTGTCATTGATCGTCCGGGCCGCATTGGCGCTGAACAGGCCGGTCGCCACACTCATGACCAGAAACATTTTGATCGTCAGGTACTGTCCGGATGAGCGGCTGATCTGGACGAGCGAGTAGTAGAGCGCCGGCGGCCACCATCTGCGGCCTGCCATGTAGACGAGGCGGATGACCCACGGGTAGATCCGCAGCACGAGCAGCCCGGCGCCCAATGCGAACACCGCCGGCATCAGGAACAGAAGCGGATCGATCTGCAGATCAGCCGCATCGAGCGCCAGCCGCTTCACATCTTCCTGCCGCCGGGTGAAGTTGTACAGCAGGTAGACGGCTGCGCCGACGAGCATGAAATCAAGACCGGTCTTGTGCCAGAAAGGCATCTTCGTCATCCGGGCCATTTCCTGCTTGCGGCCCACGATGCTGACTCTTGTCGCCAGCAATGCGGGAATGAGAATCAGCAGAACCGCTCCGCCCGTTGCGAGCGCCGCAACCTTGTACGTGCCGACGTCCAGCGCAACCTCCAGCGCGGAGCGCTGCACGAAGGACAGAAAGACGTTCGTCGCTCCGAGTATTTTCGTGAACAGGACGCCGAGGGGCGGTCCAGCAGCCAGCGCGCCGAGTCCGAGCAGGAGGCTTTCGAACGCATAGATGCCCGTGATCTGCAGCCGGCTGGCCCCGCGGCTGCGCAGCACGGCGATTTCCGTCTTCTGCCGCTCGATGATGAGATCGGCAACCATATACAGATAGAACACGAGCATGATCATGACGGGCGCGTAAAGCGCCAGCATCATGATGTCCAGCTTCGACTGCTTGCCTTGATAGGCTGCTGCCGTCGCGGTCGCCGGGATGTTGACCTCGGCCACGCCGAACCTGCCTTTGAAGTAGCGGCGGATGTCCCGGTCGGCCGCAACGAACGCATCGATCTTGTCGACGGAGAGCTGTTCGATATCCAGGGCGTAGCGCCATTCGAGCGCGGAAATGGCCAGCTTGCCGCCCTTCGTGAACTCGCGTTCGAACTGTTCAAACGGAATCAGAAAGCCGTCGGAAATCTCGTCGGTCAAATACGGCAGATAAGGATCGGCTTCCGGCGCCGTCTCCATGATGCCGACCGGGATGACGCGGAAGCGGATCCGTTCGTCCTGCATCGATTGCGCGATCAGCTCTTCCCCGAGATCGCGCTTCACCGCAAGCAGGAACTTCTGCGTCACCAGCGCTTCGAAGACGCCGTCCGTACGGTCCGCCGGCATCCGTCCGTCGATCAGCCGCACGCGCTTCTCCATGTCCGACAGCGCCTTGAAGCCGCCGGCCGTGTTCTGCGCCCGGATCTCCTGTTCCGACGCGTCCGCCCCGTAAACCTTCAGCCTCTGCGTGAACCTCTGCTGGTAGAAGGACAGCGCCTCAAGTCCCGTCCGTTCCGGAATCGATCGGACGAAGCGGTCGGCCTGGGCGATGCGTTTCGCCGTCTCTTCGTCCGCCTTCGCCGAAGCGACGGTCGTACTGATCCGGATGAAGCCGGGATAGACGGATTCCCTGCTCTGCAAGAGCTGAAGTTCTTTGTACAGCGTTCTTTGCAGAATGGCGTGGGAGTACAGCGGCATGGAGCTGAACAGCGCGACGCACACCGTAAGACCGAACCACAGGTTCAGCTGCAGCCATTTGTTCTTGGCCATCTTGCGGAGAATCATCATCAACAAGGCCATACGCACACCCATCCCGCGCCCGGCGGTCCGGGCACTTGTTGTTCGGTCAGTTGTTCAGCACAACCATCTGGCCTTCTTCGAGCCCTTTGACAATCTCGACTTCGGTCGGCGTCGTCAATCCCGTCTCGACGTCCACCTCTTTGATCCGTTCGCCCTCCACAACCTGCACATAATTGCGGCCCATGTATGAGCGGATCGCCGAGCGCGGCAGGACGATGACGTTCTCCCGTTTCTGGAGCGGGATCGTCAAGTCGGCGCTGTGGCCGATCTGTACGTCTCCCGGCGGGTCGTCGATGCCGACAACGATCGTCACCCCGTTGCGCTCCGCCCCCGCGGGATCGGCAGTCAACGGAGCGCTGGAAGGCGTCTGCAGCACCTTGCCCGTGTACTCCACGCCTTTGTACTTCAGAAAGGCGGGCATCCCGACTTCCAGTCCGAACAGTTCGCGCGATTCCGCCGCCACATAAGTCAGCTGCACGCTGTCCGGGTCCGCGATGGTCACGATCGGCTGGTATGCGCTCACCGTGTCGCCCTCTTTCATCGACGCGACGAAGATGACCGTACCCGAGATCGGCGCGTGCAGCCGCGCCTTGCCGAGCCGCGTCTCCATCGCCTCGAGCATCTTCTGCTCCCGTTCCAGATCGATTTCCCGCAAGCGAAGGTCGACGCCGCTTGCACCGGAAGTGCGCGCTTCTTTGTAAAGCAGCCGGGCGCGCTCCACGTTCAGCCGCTGCAGCTCCGCCTGGAGCTCCAGATCTCCCACTTCCAGTTCCGCCACCGGCTCGCCGGCCTCCACATGGTCGCCGAGCGCAACATTGATGGATTTCAGACGTCCGCCCGATTCCTTGAACGAGAGCGTCTCCACACGGGACGAAACGAAATGCGCCGTGCCCCTCAGGTACGTCTCGATCGTCCCCCTGGACACCACCGTGTAATCGAGCGGTTCCCTGGCGGGTTCGACGAGCGGCGGCTGAAGCGCCTCGTCCTCGACGGGGAGAAACGAGCATCCGGAGAGAACAAGCGATGCGGCCGTAAGTACGGCCAACACCGCAGCCAGCCCTCTTGCGCGGAACATCCGGTTACGCCCCCTCTTCTTACCCGACAAGTCCGGTCCGTTCGATGCTTTCCACGAAGTAACGCTGCACGAACAGATAAATGATGATCAGCGGCAGGATGGCCAGCAGAATGCCCGTGTCCTGAACCATGCTCTGGTAGAACGGATCCTTGTTGGTCGCGACGCCGCCTTCAAGGAAGATCGACAGATTGTACGGCAATGACGCGAGCTGCGTTGACATGACTTTGCTCGACGTCAGATAGGTGGTCGTGAAGAAGCTGTCGTTCCATTGCCAGACGAACGAGAAGAGCAGCACGGTGACGATGGCCGGCACCGCGTTCGGCAGCATGATGCGCGCGAACGTCGCGCCGACGCCGGCGCCGTCGATGTAGGCGGCCTCCTCGATCTCCCTGGGAATGCCCCGGAAAAATTGCCTGAAGATAAAAATGAACAGCCCCGCCTTGAGCGAGTTCGCCGTTACGGAAGTCAGGATGAACGGCCAGTACGTATTCAGCAGATTGACGGTTTTTCCGGTCAGCAGCGGAATGAGTCCCATCAGACTGAAATCCTTCAGGTTCATGTAAATCGGAATGAGTATCGTCGTGGGCGGGACGAGAATCGTCAGCACGACCCCCGCAAAAAGCAGATTGCTGCCTCTGAACTTCAGCCGGGCGAACGCGTATCCCGCGACCGCGCTGGAAGCGGCGGTCAGCAGCGTGGTCGTCCCGGCCAGCGCGAACGTGTTCACAAGCGTCTCCCAATAATCCATGATCGAGATGGCCTGCCTGAAATTGTCCATGGTGAAATGTTCGGGTATCCAGACCACGATCGGCGAATAGAGATCCGTCTTGTCCTTGATCGCCGTCGATATTTTCCGCAGAATCGGGTACAGGATGACATACGACAATCCCGTGATCAGCACGAGCCGGATCAGCGACCACAGCCATCGCTTCCAGCTCTCCGGCGACAACAAGCGCGCGATCGTCAACTTGAGCGCCCCCCCTCTATTCCTGATAGAAAACTCTTTTGGATACGAAATACGTGGTAATCAGCAAGATCAACATTACGACCGCGAAATAGATCCAGGCCATCGCCGAACTGAGTCCGAAATCGAAGTTGTCGAATCCGGTCGAGATGATCAGATCCGTCATCGCATTCCGGGAGAACGAGTCGATGATCGTATAGACGACGTTGACCAGGATGAGCGGGCTGACCATCGGGAACGTGATCTTCCAGAACGCCTCGTATCCGGTCGCTCCTTCGATCTTGGACGCTTCATAGAGCTGGGGGGAGATCGTCTGGATGCCGGCCAGGAAAATGAGAATCTGCACGCCCGACTCGCTGATGATTTGATAGATGCGGTCGACGGCCCCGGTCAGATACAGGACGATCGTCTCGCTCACGCCGACTTCCAGCATCATCCGCTCCAGTTCGAAGGATCGCAGCACATTGATCGGGCCGCCGGAAGCCGCGTTCTGATTCATGATGGTCTGCACGAGGCTGGAGGACTCCAGATTCGCGATGATGCCGGAAGCGAGAATGACCGGCAGGAAGAAGATCGCCCGGGCCAACGCTCTGCCGACGAATTTCTGGTTGAGCAGAACGGCGAGAAACAGACTGAAAATGATGATGAGCGGCACGTTCACCACCATGTTGACGACCGACTCGGTGAGCGTGCGGTTGAAATTCGGATTGACCGTCAAGGCTTCCACGTAGTTCGCCATGCCGACGAACCGGATCGTCATCCCCTTCGAATCGGCATCGATCGCGCTGAGGCTGTACCGCAGGGACAGGATGAGCGGTACGGCGAAGAAGAAGACGAACCCGAGCAGCCATGGCAGGACGTACAGGAATCCCCAGATTGCTTTCTGCTGCGCATAGGTCAACGGTTTGCCGCCGAATCGCATGAACCGTTTCATGACCGCTCGCCTCCCGTCACATAGCTCTCGGCTTCAATCGTCCGGCCTTCCGCCGTCACCGGGTGTCCGTTGTAGTTCACGATGACCGACATGCCGCTTTCGTAGACCGTCTTGAATACGCCTTCGTCCAGTTTCTCATGGGCAACGATCCGCTCGTGCCGGACGTCTTTCAGCACCTCGTTCACTTCCCGGTAGATGTCGGCCGCCTTATCCATCCACAGCGCATAATGGACGGCATACAAATCATGGTGATCCGTATCTTTCACCTTGTAGTTCGGCTCATGGATCCAGGTGAAGGATACGCCGGATCCGTACTCCAGACAGCGGAGCACATATTGCCGCTCGTTCGAATAGTGCGAGAGATTGAACGGCGCTCCCGTATAGTCGATGTATCCGCGGATCACCATCTGGTAGAACGGAATCGTCTCGTCTTCGATCTTGAATCCGCTGCTCGCCAGCGGGGCGTTCGTAATGTCCGTCACATAAGGCAGCGCGTACGCGTTGCCCCCCTCGGCCATGATGTTCAGATCCGCCTCGTGAATGCGCTGCAGCGCGCGGACGGATATGCTCTCAGACTCGGCGCGGTCGATCGTCCGGCGTTTCCGGTAATCGCTGTTCAGACGGTCGGCGAGATCCCGCAGCGAGATGCCGCCCGTCTCGTACGCGGCTATGCCGTCGAGCATGCCCTCGACGTAGGAACCGACCAGCCTCGGGGATACGACATAGGACGGCGATCTGCCGACATCCCGCCGGCCCAGCGCCGGATCCAGCGGATAGATCGCGGCGGGCACGCCCCGCAGCGTCCGGGCGGCATCCTTGGATTCCCTGAAACTTTTGCCCGAATGGGCCATCACGACGGCGACATCCGGGAAGAACGAAATCCCCTGCTCCCGGACGAACGCCGTGAATTCCCGCAATCCCCGGCTCCCGCCGACCGCCCGGTCAACCGCGATGCGTTCGGGAACGCTGTGATCGAGTCCGCCGTTGAACCAGCCGGCGTACTTCAGGTTGATCCGATGGACGCCGCGTTCCTGCAGCCGGCGGATGATGGTCTTCGCCTGCTCGAACGTCGTCAACGGTTCGAGCGCACGGTACGGAATGCCGACGACATGCTTCTTCTTGTCGATGCTTCCGATCAGCTGCAGATAGAACGGCATGTCCGTTTCCCCATCCGTCTCCCGGTCCGTCTGCCGCCGGGGCAGTCCGCCCGTGCGCTCCAGATATTGCTGATAATATTGGGCCATTCCCGCATACGACGCCTCCCGGCCGCTCAGGAACGCGTAGCGGATCGTAAAATCCGTCCGCACCGGACGCTCCTGAAACTTCGGCAGCGTGCGGTGCTGATCGTCCGCCTGCAGCGTCACTTCATCCTTGTTGATCATCTGAAAGCTCGGGTACACATAGTTGTAGCTGTTCAGCCGGCCGGCGACGTCGGCGTTGATGGACGCGACGGAAGCTCCCTGCTCGATGATCGCGAGGAAGGCGCTTTCTCCCTCCCGGATGATGCCGAACACCGGCAGCCTGACCGCCTGCTCCCGGATCGCATCCTCGGTCCTTTCCATCGTCAGATCGGTTCCGTACACCGTTTGCCGGTAGGCCGGAACCATCGTTTTCCCGTTGTTGAAATGAATGAGCGCGCCGGAACCGTCCGGAACGAAGATCGAGCCTCTGTCATCCTGTCCTCCCGCCCCGAAGAAGCTGAGGACGGAAACCTCGCCTACGGGAAAGCCTTCGGGATACCGGATATCGGCGACCGGAACGTTGACCAAGAGATTGTCGCCGTCCAGGGTGTATTCGATCGCCGCCAGGAAGATCCGCGCCTCGGGTTTCTCCTGCGTGAACCCGAGCTCCTCCATGTCCTGCTGCAGGTCTTCTTCCGTATAGCCGGCGTCTTCGAACGCTTTGAACGTGCGGGCAAGCTGCAGTCCGCTCAGCGCGCTGTCGTTCCGCACATAGACCGGTTTGTCGGGGTCTTTCTTGTATGCAATGGTCAACGCGCGCTGCCCCGTCCGGTCCAGCTTGCCCGACAGTTCCTTGAAGCGGGCTTCGCTCAGCATCAGCGGCAGATCGGCGGCCGTCCGTTCGGCGGTGCCGAATTGCCAGGTCACCCGGACACCGTCCGGGATCGGTTCGAACGCGATCTGCTTGTGGGCGACGCTGTCCGTATAGGTATTGATCGATTGAAGCTGTCCGAATCGGTTGTAATAGTCCAGTTTCAGCTGCGCCGACAGCAAGTCTTTGTTGACTCCGGAAGCGATCGGATCCTGATCGCGGTCGGGCGGGTTGCTGTGCCAGATGTCCCCGCTCCGCTTGTCGCGGACGGCGATGGCGCCCGTCTGGTCGTCCACGAACAATTGCAGATATTCGTTCTCGGCGATGCCTTTCATCCCGGACAGCTGCGCATCCGTAAAGGAAGCGGCAAGCGGCGCTCCCGGCGTGAACGCATCCGATGTCCCCGCGGTTTCGTCCGCCGCTCCCGGATGGGAACCTGAGCAGCCCGCCAGACCGATCATGGCCGCGAGGCACGCGATCAGCAGCGGTTTTCTCACCATGCGCATTCCGCCCCCTCTTCAATACCGTAAGGAAATCTCCTGATAAATGACGGTGACGAACGAGACGATCTGCTGAAGCAGGCTGAAGAAGAGCAGACAGATAAACGCCAGGAAGCCGATTGCCACCACGGTCAGCAGCATCGTCCCGACCGTCTTGGCGGGCGTATATTGATGCACCGTCATATTTCCGACGAACAGCAGATACAGCGACCAGAGGACGGCGACGCTTTCCGAGAAATAATAGAAAGCCGCTTCCTGCAGCGTGATCGCGTTGCTCAGCCAAATCCAGGGAAAACGGATGATGATCATCGGGATGAGCGCGAAACAGGTGGACGCAAAGATCTCGACGAACTTCCCTTCACCATCCATCAGCGTCGTGAGCGACCAGTTGGCCACGCACCAGAACAGGACGGGCACGGCCACATAGACGATCTCCATCAGGCTGTTCATGTCGTCCGGGTTGTACAGATGAACGACAAAGCCGCTGTACTGGCTGCTCAGGATGTTGGTGGCGGCCATCAGGACCAGAATGGCAAACGAAACGATCAGATTGGCTTTCCTGCTTTGTTCGTACTTGAGTTCCCAGTAACCCGCGAACGGATGGAAAATGAGATAGAACGGGAACCGGACAAGCGCTTTACTCAAGGGTTGCGGCCCCCTTCCTTCTCAGCATCTTCCTCAGTTTCTTCAGCAGCAGCAGACCGGCGGTCACCGCCATGGCCGCCGACAAGACCGCGGGCAGATACTCCCGGAGCACTTCCTTGCGGCGGAGCTGGAACGCCTTCGAATAGTTGCGCTGATCCATGCTCAGCTTGAAATACTGCATCGCTTCGGCATATTTGCCCTGGCGCAGCAGCGCCTTCCCGATGCCGGAGTAGGCGAATTCCAGGTTCGCGTTCATGTCGACCGCCTTGCGGAACAGTTCGACGGCCCGCTCCTCGTCCCCGCGGTAGTAGCTTCTGACCGCTTCATTGAGCGTGCTGCCGTATTCCGTCACCTGGAACAGCGTAATTTCGCCGAGCGCCTTGTCCAGAACAAGGAAGTCGTCCCCCAGCCGTTCAATGGCGACCGGCGTGTTGAATTCGCCCCGTTTGTTCCCCAGCCCGCCGAAAACGTACATCAGATGTCCGTCGCCGTTGTACGTGAAGATGCGGCCCCGCTTGGCATCGAGCACGGAGTAGATCTCGCTGTCCGCCACGTCGATGTCCACCAGCCGGGAAGGGCCGGCGCTTGCCGTGTAGCGAATGTCTCCCCGCGGGCTGAAATAGCCTTCCCTGCGCAAAATGTCGTTTCCGTGCGCGTTCAGCTTTTTGATCGTTTCCCCCCATTGATCGCCGTTCGTCGCGTAGATGAATCCTTCTTCATTCATGTCCAGGCTCGTAAATTCCGTCGGCACGAACAGCACCATCCGGCTTCGCTGCTCGCGCGTCGAGATCCGTTTCCAGAACAGTTCGACCGGATCGACCCGGACGCGATTGGCGCCGATGAAGGAGGTGAACGTTCCGTCGGCGTTAAATTCCATGAAGCCGTCAAACACCCCGACCGCCAGCACGTACAGCCGCTGCGCCTTGTCGGCGGCAATCCTGACGGGCTGGAATACGAAGTTGGCCGGAAGCAGTTCGGATTCGGGCGACTCGATCACCTTCACCAGATGGAGCTGACGGTCCAGATGGACGATGCGCCTGTTCCCGGTATCGGCGATCAGCACTTCCTTGTCATCCGTCACGAAGATCCCCTGGGGGTTCGCGAACGTATCCTCATGTCCGTCCCGGACGAAGGAATCAATGACCGACGCCGGCTGCAGCTGCCGGTCCAATACGACAATCCGGTTGTTGCCGGAATCCAGCACATAGATGTCACCGTCCGCCGTAACGAACAGATCGTTCGGTTCCTTGAACGGCCCGACGCCGAGATCCCGGCCGTTCAGCAGCGCGGCCGGCAAATACGGCGCGGGCGAACTGACCGTATCCCCCCAGAAGGAGTAGTTGTAGGCCACGGGGACGCCGTCGGCCCGGGCGGCCGCTGTGCCCATGCCCGCGCCGAGCAGACCGGCCATCGCCAGGAGGACGACGACGTGTTTGATCCGCATGCTCATCCGCATCCTGCGCCCCCTTCCTAATCTTTCATCCCGGATGAGGCCATCGTCTGAATGACGTTGCTCTGGGAGATGACGAAGAGCGTGATCGGCACGATCATCAGAATGAGCGCGACCGCCGCCCCGACGCCCGCCCGGGCGATGCCGCCGAGCGAAATTTGCCCCAGCGCGTAATGAAGCGTCTTCAGGTTTTCGCTGTAAATGAAGCTGCCGCCGTCGCTTCCCCACAGCATCGGGAACTGCAGAATCATCAGCGTCAGCCACGCCGGTTTTACGTTCGGCATGACGATGCTCCAGTAAATCCGGTATTCGCTCGCGCCGTCGATCTTGGCCGCTTCCAGCAGGGCGTCCGGAATCTGCTCCATGAACTGCTTCATCAGGAAGAGGCCGAGCGAGAAGGCGAGCGACGGCACGATGATCGACGCGTGCGTGTTGATCCATCCGAGCCAGGACATGACCATGTAGTTGGGAATGGCGGTGACATGACCCGAGAACATGAGCGACAGCACCACAATCGAGAACAGCGTCCGGGAACCCGGAAAACGGTACTTCGCCAGCGGGTAGGCCGCCATGGAGGCCAGCAGAATATGTCCGGCCGTCCCGATGATCGTAATGAGCAGTGTGTTGGCGATGTACCGCGACAGCGGCACCCAGGAGTTCCCCATCAGGGCCACCAGGTCGTAGAAGTTGTCCAACGTCGGATTGCGCACGAAAATCCGCGGCGGAAAAATAAACAGTTCGTCCAGCGGCTTGAACGCGTTGTTCACCGCGTAGATGAGCGGGATGGCCGAGAAACAGCCGAATACGCCGAGAAACGCGAACAGAATGAAACTGACGGTGAACGAGCGGTTCAACCTTCTGCGGATGCGAAAGGCCGACCACAGTTTGTAGGTCATGTCATTCCCCCACCTTCCGCAGCAGCTTCTGCGTCATCAGGTTCGTCCCGATCATGATGAGGAACAGAACCGTCGCAATGGCGGACGCATAGCCCATCTCGAAGCGGATCGTGCCGTAGTCCATGAGATGGGTGACCACGGTGTGCGCCGCATAGTTGACGCTCGGGAACCCCGCCAGCGCGATCGAGATATCGGCGACGGCGAAGGAGGCGGTGATCTGCATGACAGCGCCGAACATGAGTTGCGGCCGCATGGACGGCAGCGTGATGTACCACAGTTCCTGCCAGCGGTTCTTGATGCCGTCCACCGCTCCCGCTTCGATCAGCGTCTTGTCGATCGTCTGAAATCCGGCGATGAAGGCGAGGAAGCTGGTGCCGAGGCTGAGCCACAGCTGGACGATGATGACGATGGACAGGATATACTTCTCGTTCGTCAGCCATTGGATCGGCTCCAGAATGAAACCGTACCGCATCAGAAAGCCGTTCAGATAACCGTAGCTGTCGCCCGAGAACAGGATCAGCCAGATGAAGAACACGTTCCCGGAGATGGACGGCGCGTAGAACACCAGCGTCATGAAGGCCCGGATCTTGGGCGACAGCTCGTTGATGATCCAGGCGAACAGGAAGCAGGCGAGATAGCTGACCGGACCGGTAATGAGCGCGAAAATGAACGTATTCTTCAAGGCGATGATGAAGATGTCGTCATCCAGAAAGAGCCGCGTATAATTCTGCCACCCCACGAATCGGGGAAATTCGAGCATGTTGAAATAGAAGAAACTGAGCCCCATCGAGACCACGACCGGTATGACCGTGAAGGTAAAGAAAATGAGCATGTACGGGCCGATCAGGATGTAGTAGTGCCTGTTTCGCTTCAACTCTCGCACCAGACCGGCCAATCGCGACTGCTTCTTCGCACGGGAAAGGCCGGGCACGGTGTGTCGGGCCGTTTCGGCTTGCATGGGCTCACCCCCGGCTGCTTAAGGCAAATTGAACTCTTTGCGCTTGAGCGCGATTTCGTCGTTGATGTACAGGACATAATCCGACAAGGCTTCGCGGGGATTCTCGTTCGCATTGACCACCCGGCGGAAGGCGTTGTCCAGATGTCTGCCGGTGAAGTATCCGCCCGGCACTTGCGGAATGCCTTTGACCCATTTCCATTGTTCTTCCAATTTCTTGTAGTCTTTGACCGGCCACGGCAGTTCCGCGAGCGCCTCGACATTCGCCGTCGGGTAGCGCGCCGCCTCGCCCATGAGCGCCTCCATCTCGCGGCCGTACATCATCTGCGTGTCCTTGTCCGTCCACCACTTCAGGAACGTCCAGGCCGCGTCCTTGTCTTTCACCTGCCGGAGCATCACGGCGGCGGTGGTGTGGCTGGCCACATCATGGCGCACGGTTCCGTCCTCCCGCACCGTGCCGGGGACGAGGGTGAATTCCCACAACCCCTTGATTTCCGGCGCGAATACCGAGAGCATGTTGTACATCGTATAGTCCGCTATGCCGATCGGCATCTCGCCCGTCCGGAACCGGTTCGGGAAATCGGCGGTCAGCGGAAACTTGTAGCTGGTGTAGAACTGCGTCCACCGTTTGAACACGTCCATGGACGTATCCGAGTCCAGCGCGCTGCGCTTCTGGTCGTCCGTGTAGAACTCGCCGCCGTTCTGATAGAGCAGCATGGCGAACGCCGCGTTCGGCACCAGGTTCGCGTTGTTCAGCGTGTTCTCGAGCGGCAGGTAGAACTCCATGTTTTTCTTCTGCAGCACGGAGATCATGTGATAGACCTCCTCCCACGTCTCGGGAGGCGTCAGGCCGAGCTCCTCCAGAATGTCCTTGCGGTAGAACATTACCGGGAACATCTGCTGCTCCGGCAGCGCATACACGCCTCCGCCGTACCGGTAAGGCGTCAAGGCGCTTTCGCGGAACCGTTCCGCCACTTCCGCAAAATCGGGGAACGTAGACAAGTCGATCGCCGCGCTTCTCATGGCGTAGTTCACCGGCACTTCCTCGCCGACTTGCAGGGCGACGTCCGGCCCTTCGCCTGCCAAAGTGGCCGGGAGCAGAATCTCCGCCGGCACGAGTCTGAGCTTCACGGCAATGTTCGTCTCGGGCGTAAAATAGTCGTCGATCAGCCCTTTGAGCACCTGCGCCTGATCCCGCCCCGTCGTAATCCAGACCGTGATCGACCG
Organism: Thermobacillus xylanilyticus; assembly: GCF_907165215.1. GTDB lineage: Bacteria > Bacillota > Bacilli > Paenibacillales > Paenibacillaceae > Thermobacillus > Thermobacillus xylanilyticus. The sequence goes on from NZ_CAJRAY010000079.1 coordinate 31,470, forward strand.
GTCCCCGCCGCCGATGTTGCCGATGCTGTCGTAATCCTCGGTGTACGAGGCGACGAGGGAGCCGAGTTCGTGCTTGATCCTCTCCAGCAGCGTCGCTTCCGCGCGCGGAGGTTTCCGGTCGGGAGAGTAGATGACCAGATAATCCAGCGTCAGCGGCTGCTCCCGCACGGTCAGCAGCCAGGTGCCGAGGGCGCCGACATTGATCTTGAAGGAATTCAGGCGTCTGGCGACGGTCTCCGGATGCGCCGCCATTTCCTCCAGCTGGTGGACCATCGTATGGAGAACGGCGACTTTGTCGCTCCGTTCGCCCGTCGTCTGTTCCAGATAATCCGCCACGCTGCGGATCGTGTCGGCCTGCTTCCCGAGGACGTCCAGCATGTCCGGAATCCGCTTCTCCAATTGATAGTCGCGGTAGGGATCCGGCGTGTTGGACGTGATCATGACGATTTTCCGATACAGCTCGTTAAGCTGAAGCACGCTCGACTCGATCGTCCGGATGAGCGGCGCGATCTCGCCGAGGGTCACCTGCATGCGGATCCGGTGCTTGCCTTTGGTCAAATAAAAGAAATAAGGCTCCTCCTCGCCCAGGACGTCCGTTCTCCATTTCATGTCGAAGTCAAACCGGACCCGCTTCATTTCCCGGAACGGATATTGTCCGTCGATCATGATGCTGCGGGTGGCGAACAGGCCGCGCAGCTGGTCCTGTTTGCGCTTCAGCGCGATATGATACAAGCCGTCCTCTTCCACTTCGAACTCCCATTCGATCCACTGACCGGGAAGCTTCCAGTTCAGTCCGCCGATGGTGTTGATCCGGATCTTGGAGACGTGGTACGGCTCGACCGACGAACTCGACCGGTCGGCCAGCGGATACAGGGTCGGCGACGACTTGAGCACCGCATCCTCCGCCTGGAGGATCACAAGTTGATTGCTGGCCGGCTTCAGCCCATCCGCTTCATAACCTTTCCTGACCTCTTCGTACGACTTAATTTCCGGCTCCTGGTACAGTTCGATGTAATCGATGGCCATCGGCTCCCGCAGCGCCGTCAGGGTGATGCGCTGCACGCCCCTGTCGAAATGGAACGCGTACGGCTCGTCGACATCCCCTTCGCTGTCCGTGAACGAAGCGATCCGCCAGGCCGGTTTCTCGACCTGGGTCGGCCGCAGGTCGTTCCCCCGGTCGTCCCGGCGGATTTCATCGTGCCGATTGCCCCATGTCCGGTCGAACAGCAGCAGTTCCGCCCCTTTGAAAGGGATTTCGCCGTTGATGCTGAACGACCGCTCGACAGCCGAACTTTTGCCCTGAACCGGATAATAATGAATGCGGATGTTGTACAGCCCCGGGCGGCTCACCGGAACATCCCAGCTGATCGAACCCGTCTCCGGCGTCAGGACGGCTGTCCCGTCGAGCCCTTCATAACGGTCCACAACCGCGAAGCCGTCTCCGACGGTCTCGACAAAGTCCTCTCCCTCGATGCGGATCACGTCGTCCGGCCGTTCCGCGCCGGCATGGCCGGCCAGGTAACGGTCATACCCGTTGCCCAAGCTTTCGTCCGTCACGGCAACGAAATCGGCCATCGCCCGGACGCGCCCGCCGCTGCCGGAGCCATCCGAACGGTTAAACATCCAGACAGACAAAAAAAGAACGGCAAGCACGAGTGCAAGGTACGCGTACCTCTTCTTGCGGATGTTCACCATTCTCCTCTCCTGCGACACAAGATCGAAATTGGACGACAGTCCCCGGATAGAAGCGTTCTATGCGGGGACTGTCGGTCACCGTTCCGTTTGCGCGTGTCTACGATCCGTACACTTCGTCGATGGCCGCCTGGAATACCGGCTTGTATTTTTCAACGACGGTGGAAACCGACACGCCGCTGTTCAGCTCGCCTTCAAAATCGTAGTAGCCGAGGTTCGGGAAGGTATGGTGATCCAGCACGAGCATGTTGGGCGCGACCATTCTCGCGTTGTTGATGTCGTCTTCATTCGTGAACAGCGTCTCGTACCAGCCTTGGTCCGGGTAATCGTAGACCGAATCGATATCGTTGATTTTCTCCCAGATATACATGAGCTGTTCGGGATTCGGAATGGCCTTCGGGATCGTGAGCGCCTGGTACAGCGCCTCGAAGGAATGGTACTCCGTCGCGCTCGGCCCCTTCGGGAACGGCACGAAGCCGATGTCGGCGTCCGGCATATCCGTCTTGATGCCGCTGAGCTCCCACAGCGCGCCCGCGTACATCAGCGTGTTGCCCTGGCGGAAGAACTGGCCGGGCTCCGTCAAGTCGCCGCCCTCCGTCGGCCTGCTCACCTGTTCGGTCACCAGACGGGAGACGAAGTTGAGCGATTCGAGCGTCTTCGGATCATCGAGATTTTGCTTGTCATCCTTCGTGAGCGACGTATTGTTGGAAGCGAGCGCGAATTCGAGCAGCCCCCGGTTGGCGAGGCCCCAGGTATCCAGCTTGCCGTCGTTGTTCGTATCCCGGTTGGCGTCCTTGGCCACCTGGATGAACGTGTCCCAATTCCAGTTGTCTTCGTTGACATATTCCTGCAGCGGTTTGATGCCGAGCTGATTCATCAGCGTGCGGTTGTAGAAAATGCCCTGGACCAGGTTGGCGTGGTTTTCGGAAAATCCGTAGCCTCTGCCCTGGTAGGTGTAGTATTCATTCGTCACTTTCTGGTTGAACGCGTTGGCGTTCTTCGTGTACTCGTCGATCGGCCAGAGCAGATCCTGCTTGACCAGCGCCGGCACGGTGTACGTCTTGCCCAGCCGGACGATCTCGCCGATCGGTTCGCCGGCGAGCAGCGACGCCGTCACTTTCTGCTGATATTCGCCGTAATCGATCGCAATATATTCCACCTTGAAGTTGTGCTTGGCCATCAACTCTTCCAGGTTTTGTTTCCGCTGGATGTTGTCCGGATTGTCTTCCGGAATGGTCATGTCCCACCACGACACGATCCGGATCGTCTTGCCGCCCAGATCGAAATCCATCTCCGGCGTCCGGTACACGTCATCCTCCATGTCCTCCGTTTCGTCGACCGGCTCGCCCCCGGTCTCCGTGTCGACGGTTGTCTCGTTTCCGGACGAACCGGTGCTGTCATTGTTGCCGTTATTGCTCGAGCCGCCTCCGCTGCATGCGGCCAGCAGCAGGAGCAATGCGCACAGCAGCATGGCCATGGTGCGAATCCGCATTTCGAATCCCCCTCGTTCGGTTGACTTCGCCAAAGAGTTTAGCGCTTACAAACGAGAGGCAACAACCGGACGGACACCAGATCTTTCACCCGGCAAACGATAGGATCAAAACCGGCAGACCCGCCTTGCGCCGGACTTCGGAGCCGAACTTCGGAGCAACAAGTAAACAACGGCGAGCAATGCAAAGAAAAGCACATTGTCGGTGTTCCGTGCGGTTTCCATAATGAAAACTGACAGCGTCGTCATTCCTCGAGACGACGGGCTCCGAATAATGATGGGCAGGGGGCGAACATCATGCATCCGGTGCTGCTGGTTGATCCGAATGATCATTCGAGGGAAAAAATCAAGAAGATGATCGAGCGGAACCGCTGGGGATTTGCCGTGGAAGGATGGGCCGAGACGTCTGCGGACGCCATGTCTTTGATGTCCCGGCGCCTGTTCTCGCTTGTGCTGATCAACATTCGGCGCGAGTACACCCGCGGCATGCAGTTGTGCGACCAGATCCGTCAGAAAAGCCGCATCCCGATCATTCTCGTCGGCGGAAGGAAAAGTTTCCATCTGGCCCGGAAAGCGATGCGTTACAAGGTCAGCGACTATTTGCCCGACCCGGTATCGTCCGACGAGCTGCTGCGAAGCCTGCAAACCGTCAAAAGCGAAATCGAAACCGCTTCCGCTTATCCGTCCGGCCTGTCCGGCGAAAATACGCAAGCGCTTTCTTCTCCATCCGGCATCATCGATCAGGTGAAAACGTACGTTCGGGATTCGCTGCACGAGAACATTACCCTGAAAGAGATTGCCCGCATCCTGCACTTCAACTGTTCTTATCTGGGGCAGAAATTCAAAGAACACGAGAACATGACGTTCAACGAGTATCTGCTGCGGCAGCGCATGGAAAAGGCCAAATCGCTGCTTGCGCATACGCACCTGAAAGTGTATGAGATCGCAAGCGAAGTCGGCTATTCGGACCTTGACTGGTTCTACAAGAAATTCAAAGCGTACACCGGCGTCAGCGCCAATCAATACCGGAAAATGTTCTCCGGCACCGCATGAGCCGGCCGGAACGCTCCAGATGCGGTCCCGGCTGCATTTCCATTTCTCCCCTCGCCGGGTGTATAATAGCTGGAGAATAAGGGCGTTTGTCCCGAGGGGAAAGAGGAGACCGCACATACCATGCCAACGTCACGGTCCAAGGCGGCCGCGCCCAGCCTGACGGAAGGGCCGATCGCCAAAACGCTGTTCGTCTTTTCGCTGCCGATCTTGCTCGGCAATGTGCTGCAGACGCTGAACGGTTCCATCAACTCAATCTGGGTCGGCCGCCTGCTCGGCGAGACAGCCCTGGCGGCAACGTCCAACGCGAACTTTCTGATGTTCTTCCTGATCAGCGCCATCTTCGGCATCTCGATGGCGTCGGTCATCCTGCTGGGGCAGAATCTGGGAGCGCAGCGGATTCAAGAAGCGAAAAAAGTCGTCGGCACCAGCACCAGCTTTTTCTTCATCCTGTCCATCATCACCGGCGCGCTCGGCATCCTGTTCTCGCCGCTCATCCTCGAGCTGCTGAACACGCCGGAGGAAGCCATGGACATGGCGGTGATCTACACGCGCATCATGTTCGCGGGCACGCCGTTCATGTTCGGCTTCAACCTGATCATGGCCGTCATGCGCGGCGCCGGCGATTCGAAGACGCCGTTCTATTTCCTGCTGCTGTCCACCGTGCTGGACATCGGACTCAATCCGCTGCTGATCCGGGGATACGGCCCGTTCCCCGAGATGGGCATCGCCGGTTCCGCGACGGCCGCGCTGATCGCCCAGTTCGTCAGCCTGATTCTGCTTCTGGCGTATCTGTACGGCAAGCAATACTTCCTGCGGATAACGCGGGACGAACTGCACCTGCTGCGCATGAACTGGCGGATCGTCAAGCTGACGATCCAGAAAGGCATCCCGATGGGCCTCAACATGGTGATCGTGTCGCTGAGCAACCTGCTGCTCATCCATATCGTGAACGGCTACGGCACCGAGGCGACGGCCGCGTTCGGCATCGCGAACCAGATCTCGAGCTATGTCCAGATGCCCGCACTGGCCATCGGCGGCGCGGCCACCTCGATGGCGGCGCAGAACATCGGCGCGCGCCGTTGGGATCGGGTGGGCCGCATTACCGGCGTCGGCATCGGTTTCAACGTGCTGCTGACCGGCGCGCTTGTGCTCATCCTGCTGCTGTTCAACCGCGAGACGGTCAGTTTGTTCCTGTCGGGGGACGCCGGCGCAATTGAAATCGGCATGCATATCAACAACTTGACGCTCTGGTCGTTTATCATTTTCGGCATCTTCAACGTGATGGCCGGCGTCGTCCGCTCGGCGGGGGCCGTCATGGTGCCGATGATCATCTCGTTCATCGCCCTTATGATCATCCGCATCCCGCTCGCTTCGGTACTCGTGAATTATTACGGCCTCGATGCAGTCTGGTGGAGCTTCCCGGCCAGCTTCGCGATGGCCGCGCTGCTCAACGCCCTGTACTACAAGTTCGGGGGCTGGCGGAAAGCGAAGCTGCTCGAGCAAGCGAGCGGCGCGTCGCCGGCGTAAGGCGCATGAGGAACGAAGCAGCCCGCATCCGGCAATCGGATGCGGGCTGCAATTGCTTGGGATCAATCGATGCACGCGTACGCCGCGTTGCGCACGCGGTGATGGACATACTCGTCGTAGATCGAAGGATACATCTGTTGCATGAAGACGATCGACACGCCTTCGGCCGGATCGATGGACGTCCAGGTGCCGGCGGCTCCGCTCCACCCGAATTCACCGATGGAGCTGTTGGCGCCCGCCGCGGCCGGATCGACAAGCGTCCGCACGCCGAGCCCGTAGCCGTAGCCGGCATGATGCCCGTTGGCGAAGTCGTTCATCTGCTGCTCGTTCAGGTGGTTCCGCCGCATCAGCTCGATCGTCTTCCGCCCGATGATGCGCTCGCCGTTGTACACGCCGCCGCAGGCGAGCATCTGCGTGAAGACCGCATAATCCCGGGCCGTGGAATAGAGGCCGACGCCGCCTCCCTCGTACTTCGCCTCCGGATGATGGAGAATATCGATCGGTCCGGGCACTTCGACAAGCTTGCCGTCTTCCGACTTCTGATACACGGACGCCATCCGTTCCACAATATCGCCCTTGAAGCGGTAGCCGGTGTCCTTCATTCCCAGCGGATCGAAAATTTCCTCCTGCAGAAACCGTCCGAGCGTCTTCCCGGAGATGACTTCGATCAGCGCGCCGAGCACATCATGGCTGTAGCCGTACAGCCAGCGGGTTCCGGGTTCGAAGGCGAGCGGCACCTGCGCCTTCGCCATCGCCCGCACTTCCGTCTGCAGATCGTAGTTGCCGTGCGTCTCCCGCAGCTCGTCGAGCACCCGGCGGATTTTCCGCTCCGGTTCGGAGTCGCCGAAGTGGTAAGGCATTCCGGACGTCATGGTGAACAGGTGCTTGATGCGAATCGGATTCCCGGCGGGCTCATAGTCGATCCCGCCGTCCGGCAGCTTCCGGACCACCGACGGTCCCTCGTATTCCGGAATGTACGCGGCGAGCGGATCGTCCAGCAGAAAATGCCCGCGCTCATACAGCATCAGCGCCGCCGTGCATACGACCACCTTCGTCATCGAGAACAGGCGGTACACCGTATCGGGCGTGATCGGCTTTCCCTGCTCCAGGTTGGCCGAACCGGCATAGCCTTCATACAGCACCTTCCCGTGCCGCGACACGACGCACGCGCAGCCCGGCAGTTTGTCCTCCGTAAGTCGGTTCAGCAGTTCGTCGAGCATGCGAAATCTGCTCATGAATGTCCCCCCTGCATCAGCGCCACATGGCGCAGCTTATCCGGATTGACGACGATGTAGATCGCCGCGATGCGGCCGCCCGCGTAGTCGAAGGAAGCGACGCCGATCGTCTGCCCCTGCGACTGCACGACGACGCCGGGCAGGCCGTTGACTTCGGCCAGATGAAAAGCCGCGTCCGGCGGCAGCACGTCGGGCATCGTCGCCATGAAGACGGCGATCCGCTTGCTGCCGACGACCGTGCGCGGCAGCGCGGTCACCTTGCCGCCGCCGTCCATCGTCAGCGCGGTGTCCGCCGACAGCAAATGCATCAGCCGGTCGACGTCGGCATTCGCCAGGGCGTGCACGAACTGCTCGACCAGCCGGGCCGGAGCGGCCGCGGCCGAATCCGCCGGAGGAACCTCTCCCCGCGCTTCGGACGCGCGGCTGCCGAGGCTGCGCTTCGCGCGATGGTAAATCTGCCGGCAGTTGACGCTGCTCTTGCCGACGATGTCGGCGATCTCGTCGTAGTCGTACTGCAGCACCTCGCGCAGCAGGAACACGGCCCGCTCCACGTAGGACAACTGCTGCAGGAGCAGCATGTAGGCCGTAGCGAGCGATTCCTTGTGCACGTAGGACTGCAGCGGATCGTCCGCCTCCGGAGTCCGGCCGGGCTCGCCGATGAGCGGTTCGGGCAGCCACGGGCCCTGATACAGTTCCCGCTTCTTCGCGGACGACTGCAGAAGATTGAGGCATCGGTTGGTCACCGTCTTGCACAGATAGGCGCGGACGTTGGCGATATGGTCCGACCCCGTCCGTTCCAGCGCCATGAACGATTCCTGCACGACATCTTCGGCGTCCATGACGCTCCCGAGCATCCGATAAGCCAGCGAGAACAGCAGCGGCTTCAGCGACTTGTACACCGATTCCTGATACGCGTCATCGCCCGGCACGGCCATCGCCACACTTTCCTGTAATATCCAATTTCTATTTCTCCGCGGACGCTCATCTTCCTGCCGAGGCGACATGAAGGCGCGAAACATTCTCCGTCCGGAGGTCGTCCAGCAGCTTCAGCGCCGCCCGTCTTCCGCTCGCCGCCGCCGCGTCGACCAGCAGCTCCCCGTGGCCGGCCCAGTCGCCCGCGACGTAGAGTCCGCGCACTTGCGGCACGGCCGGCCCCGGCTTGCGGTCCAGCCGGTCAATGTGGCTGTAATCGTACACGGCCGTCAAATTCGGATAGTACTGGCGCGCGATGACTTCCTTCCGCCAACCCGGCTGAATGGCGTCCATCGCCCGCTCCAGCATCGCCTCGTCCTTGCGCGGATCATGTTCCCCGATGCCGTGATATTTGACCGCGTGCACCACATAGCCTTCCTTCGCCAGCGAAGGCGTCGGTCCGGAATGGTTGGAGAAAAACACCGGTTCGTCAATGCCGAACACGACCCGGTTGCGCGGAGCCGGCAGCCGTCTGAGGCACAGATCCAGGCAGGCGACCGTCGCCGGTATCGCCTGATCTTTCCAGATCCGCAGCGCAGTCCGCTCCGCATCCCGCACGAGGCGGAACGTTTCGGACGGCGGCACGGCGGCGATGACATGCCCGGCTTCGATCTGCGAACCGTCGGTCAGGCGCAGCCCGCGGACCTGCCCGTCATGCTCGATGGCGGCGACGCCGGCCGAAGGGACCAGTTCCGCTCCCGCCCGGACCGCGGCTTCCCGCAATTGATCGACGATCGACTGCCATCCGCCTTCCACGTAGAGCACCGAATTGGGACGGAGCGATCGGCGGACCTGCCCGAGCGCCGTTCCGGCGCATTGCCGGTCGGGCGCGTTGGTGAAGGTGCCGGTGCGGACCAGCGAGTAGAGGAGATTCCGACCCATCGGCTCGCGGAAATGTTCTTCGATCCACGTGCGGAGATTGATGTTCATGACATCGTCGGCAGACGGATCGAGGCGCATGATTTTCGCAAGCGCCCGCGTCAGTTCGACCCTGGCGGACCAGGTGAAGCGGCCGTTGAACAGGAACCGGGTCAGCGGCATCACGTTTCCGTTCCAGAGGACGGACACATTGAGCGTGGGGCTGCCGCCTCTCAGCGCAAGCCCGAATTCCCGGAATATCCGGTCCGCCGCCCCGCCGCGGTACAACGCGTGGCCGCCGAGGTTGAACAAGGCGCCGTTCTTCTGAATGGTCATCGCCCGTCCCCCGAATTTCTCGGCTTTCTCCAGCACGACGACCGGCTTCCCCGCCCTGGCGAGATCGCAGGCCGCTACCAGCCCGGCAATGCCGCTGCCGATGATAACGATTTTCGATTGTGTCACAGCAATCACCCTCCGTCTTTCGTCTTACCCCTATGACAGGCCGGAGGACGAATCTGTGACAACTCGCGACAAAGATTTTTTAATAAACAAATACAGCTCCCGGTCCAGGCCGTAAATCAGCCCATCCTCGGGGTTCTCCTTGTAATACCGCTCCGCGGACCGGACAAGCCCGGGGCTTGCCAGGTCGAGCGCGTCCATGACCTCCTTCCAGCGCCGCGCCAACGCCAGCACGCCGGGATCATCCGGCGTCTTCCCCGTATCGCGGCAGCTTCGGAATTCGTCCAGCATCCGCCGGATCTCGGCCTGCTTGTCCTCATCATGCCCCGCAGCCAAGTACCGTTCGCTCAGATCATGGATCTGCCCGGCCGTAAAATGCGGACTTCGCGCCATGTTCATCATGCGCATGACCGTCAGGAACTGCTCGCCGGCCGCCGTCTTCCCCGCGCGGAAATGCCCGCGCAGCGCGCGCAGCTTATCCCGCAGTCCGACCAACGTCCGAATCTGTTCGTCCAGACGGGAAAGCTGCAACTCAAGCATTTCCGCCGGGTCATATCCGGGATCGTCCAGAATGGCTTTGATCTCTTTCAGGCGAAACCCCAGCTCCTTGAGCGACACAATCTGCTGGAGCTTCACCAGATCGTCCAGGGAATACAGCCGGTGTCCCCCCTCGGTATATTGCGAAGGGGTCAGCAGGCCGATCCGGTCATAATGATGCAGCGCGCGGACGGTGAGCCCGGCCCGCTTCGCCAGCTTGCCGATCGTCCAGCCTCGCTCGGACACAATCGTTCCCTCCCCGCAGGCATAATTGGATCTTGAACCTGACGCTGCGTCAGGATTTATAATCGGCTCCGACCGATCATGTCCTCAAGGGGGCGGAATCATGGCAGCGGAGAATCTGTTGATCAAAACATTGGCCTGTCGCCGGCAAGCCCGCATCTTTTTCGTGAACAATGCGGACCTGCTGAACACCATCTGCCGCCGGCCCGCCGTCAGAAGTAGACGGGTGCGTCATGCGTTCGCCCTGACCGTCTCGGCCGCGAGCCTGCTCTCGGGAACGCTCAAAGATCATCAGCGCCTCAGCCTGAAAGTGAAGGCGAGCCGCCCGGGATGCGCCTGGTATGCCGATGTCGACGCCCTGGGCAACGTGCGCGGGCATCTGGGCGAAGGATGGCTGAACGCGGCTCCCGAAGATCTGGACAGGCTGTCCGTCCCGCAGCTCATCGGCGACAGAGGGTTCATCCAGATGGTCAAGGATGTGGGCATGAACCGGAACGTGACGGGCATTACGGACATGCCCCGCCGGAACATCGTCGATGACCTGACGCATTATTTCAACCAGAGCGAGCAGACGCCGACCCACTTCGCGATTCATATCGACTATGATGACGACGGCGGCGTCCGGACGGGTGTCGGCGTTCTGGCGCAGCTGCTTCCCGGCGCGCCGGAAGGATTGATGGACCGCATCCGGGAAGCGGCGCGGCGACTGCCGCATATTTCGCTTTCAAATGCGGAAGGCGGTGCGTTCCGGAAGCTGCCGTTCCTTCTGTTTGACGACATTGACGTTTTGGATGAAGTCCGGGTGCAAGCGTACTGCGGCTGCTCCAAAGCGATGATGCTTCCCATGCTGCATGCGTTGGGAACCGGCGAGCTGGCCGCGGCCTGCGAACGAAACGAACCCGTTGAAATTCTGTGCCGCATCTGCGGGCAGTCCTACAGGTTCATGCCGGAAGAGATCCGGAGGCTTCTGTCCCGCGATGCGCCGTCTCCGGGTTCCGTGCCGCCATCGCCGTGACGCACAGATTCCCGCTGAATCGAGTAGGAGGGGGCGGCTAGCCCCCGACCTCTCACACCACCGTACATGCGGGT
>NZ_CAJRAY010000080.1:0-28016 GCF_907165215.1 Thermobacillus xylanilyticus
GCTCTCTTTCTATGCCCGCTTTTTCCAATCTTTACCCCAACACAAATTTTACTCTAACAGGAATGCGCCCGAGGCGGATCAGGGAAACCTACAGGATCAGGAACACGAGCGCAATCAGCGCCAGATCCAGCAGCAGCCGCGGGCCGAAGAACCCGTACGGGCCGTACGGACCGTGCGGCGGACCTGCCCATCCGCCGCTTCCGAAGCCGGCCGCATAAGCCACATCCGGCTGCGCGGCGCCCGCCGGCTTCCCGCTGCGTTTCCGGCTCACGGACTGCCGCCGGGAGCGCCGCTTCCCGCCGGCATCGGCATGCAGATCGGGGCCATCGCCGCCCGCATCATCGTTCAGGACGAGCCGCCCGTTGCGGCAGCGGCTCAAGATCCCGACATGCCGCGTGCCGTCCTGCATGACGACGCACACCAGTTGTCCGCGGAACCGGTCAAGATGCTCTTCCGTGAGCGGAAAAATCGGTTCCATCCGCATCGCCTCCTTTCCGTCCGACATCGGCACAGGGGGACAGCTGCCGATTCAATATATTCACCCGGGGGCGGATGCGCCTCGTCATTTGCCCACCCGCGCGGATTCGGAAACGGCTTTCGCACGCGGCGGTCGGCCCATTTTTCAAAGGCATGGGTTTATAGCAAGGATTTATAAAGGATGCGCCTGCACGAGAGGACAGCGCCAGCCGTAATTTCTTGGATCACCTTTATCAATTTTTTTTTTTATAAAGGGTCAGATGGCGATCGGCAGGCGATTGTGATACACTACATAGCATGTAAAACATAGGCAGCCACCATATCCAATTCGGGAAAGAATGAGGGGAACGATGTCTGGTCAATTGAACCTGGGGCCGCAAGCGGCCAAAATGGAAGGCGCTGTCATTTATCTGTTCGGCGCAACCGGTGATCTTGCGAAACGCAAGCTTTACCCTGCCCTGTTCAGTTTATATAAGGAAGGAAAACTGGCCGAAGATTTCGCCGTCGTCGGCCTGGCGCGCCGGCCGCGCACGGACGAACAGTTCCGCGCGGATGTGCTCGCCTCGATCCAGGAGTTCTGCCGGTACAAACCGGATGACGAGGAACTGTGGAGCCGGTTCGAGAAGCACTTCGTGTACATGTCGCTGGACATCCATAACCTGGAAGGTTTCCGCGAATTGGTCGCCCTGACGCAGCGGCTCGAAGCGCAGTTCGGCATTCCGGGCAACCGGCTGTTCTATCTGGCGCTGGCGCCCGAACTGTTCGGCCCGGTGTCGTTCAACCTGCGCGAAGGCGGTCTGCTGGAGACGACCGGCTGGCATCGGCTCGTCATCGAGAAGCCGTTCGGCTATGACCGCGAGTCCGCGCGGGAGCTGAACGCGCAAATTACGCAGGTATTCCGGGAAGAGGAAATTTATCGGATCGACCATTACCTCGGCAAGGAAATGGTGCAGAACATCGAAGTGATCCGCTTCGCCAACGCGTTCTTCGAGCCGCTCTGGAACAACAAGCATATCGCGAACGTTCAGATCTCGCTGGCCGAGACGGTCGGGGTGGAGGACCGCGGCGGCTATTACGACAAATCCGGGGCGCTGCGCGACATGGCGCAGAACCATATGCTCCAGATGCTGGCGATGATCGCGATGGAGCCGCCGAGCCGGCTGCATCCCGAGGACATCCGCGACGAGAAAGTGAAGGTGCTCCGCTCGCTGCGGCCGTTCCGGAGCCCGGAAGAGGTGTACCGGAACGTCGTGCGCGGCCAATACACGGCGGGCACGCTCAAGGGCAAGCCGCTGAAGGGGTACCGCGAAGAAGATTCGGTCGATCCCGCATCGGTGACGGAGACGTATTTTGCGGCGCGGGTGTTCATCGACAACTTCCGCTGGGCCGGCGTGCCGTTCTACATCCGCACGGGCAAGCGGCTGCCGGTGAAGACGACCGAGGTCGTGATCGAGTTCAAGAACGCGCCGGCGGGCGTGCTGTTCCGAACGCGGAACGAGCTGGCGCCGAATCTGCTCGTCATCCGCGTCAATCCGATGGAAGGCATCTACATCAAAATCAACGCGAAAAAACCGGGGAGCGACGCGGACATCCAACCGGTGGCGATGGAGTTCTGCCAGAGCTGCCAGGTCGGCCTCAACACGCCGGAAGCGTACGAGACGCTGCTCTACGACGCGATCCGCGGCGACTCGACGTACTTCACCCGCTGGGACGAAGTCGATCATGCCTGGGCGTTCGTCGACCCGATCGCCGAGGCCTGGCGCCTGCCGGAGTCGGAGCTGCTCTTCTACCCGGCCGGCTCCTGGGGGCCGGAGCGCGCCGCGGAGCTGCTCGCCGAAGACGGCTATCACTGGTGGCCGGTGAACGGACAGGACGAAGACAACGTCATCTGGATCAGCAATACGAAATAACGGGCCGGTGCCGGAACCGCGCGCCTGAAACGGAGGGACGGACATGCAGCGGATCATCGACATTTCGATGACGATCCATGAAGGCATGCAGGTATACAAGAACAAGGATGAGAAACGGCCGAAAATCTACAACACGGTCAATCATCAGACGGGCAAGGTGCACGAGAGCCGCATCGACATCGATGTCCACTGCGGCACGCACGTCGACGCGCCGCTGCACATGCTGGCGGGGGGCGAAACGATCGAGACGATCGGGCTGGAGCAGCTCGTCGGACCGGCCCGCGTGCTCGACCTGACGCATGTGAATGACGCGATCACGAAGGAAGATCTCTTGCCTCACGGCATCCAGCGCGGCGAGCGGATTCTGCTCAAGACGAAAAGCTCGCTGACGGACGAGTTCCTGATGGACTTCGTCTACCTGCGCGAAGACGGGGCGCAATACCTGATCGAGCGCGGCGTGACGCTGGTCGGCACCGACGCGCTCGGCATCGAGCGGGCGCAGCCGGAGTACACGACGCACCGGCCGCTGCTCCGAAACAACATCGTCATCGTCGAAGGCCTGAGGCTCGGCCACGTCGAGCCGGGCAGCTACTGGCTCGTCATCGCGCCGCTCAAGCTGACGGGCATCGACGCGGCGCCGGCGCGGGCGTTCCTGATCGGATGAGGATAGCATGAACCGGATAAGCGGGTCTGCGAACCAGTTTCGCGGCCCGCTTGTTGTCTGTGCGGACGAAAATCCGTAAAATCGCAACTGATATCGGTAGTTCCCGACACGCTCCCGCGCGCCGTGATCTGCTAGATTGGATGTATGATCGGGAGGGCTGAACCGTGCGACTGCGCCCCAGACTCATCAATCCGCTGACCCGGCTGACCATGAAGCGGCAGCTCGTGCTGCTCTTTCTCATCATCATGGTTCCGGTCTTTGCCCTGCACCTGTACGGCGGCCGGAAAGCCGAGCAGATCCTGAAGAGCAACGTCACGAACGCCTATGTGGAGCTGAACAAGCAGAACTACAGTCTCATCGAGCGGGATATCGACGCGATCAACAAGATCACGCGGACGATTCTGCAAAACCCCGTCCTGCAGCAGCTCGGCCATCCGGAGCAGTATTCGGCGTACGAGCGGATCAAACAGTTCGAGGCGCTTGACGAGCTGCTGGCGAGCTATTCCACGGCGATGAGCGGATCGCGGGCAGTCGACTATTCGTTCTACGCATATGATCCCGACGGCTATTTCTCGTTCGCGCCGAGCACGCAGCTGTCGACGCGCGGGGTTTATTTTTTCGATGACGGGGAAATGCCGGACTGGTATCCGGAAGCGCTGGAGAAGAAGGGGACCGGATACTTGAAAATTTTCGCCGCATACGGCCCCGTCTCGAAACAGCCCACCCTTGCCTATGTGCGGGCGGTAAACAGCATCGAGCGGGCGGATCGGCCGATCGGCGTCCTGGTCGCGACCGGCGTCGAACATATCGTACGCGATTCCTTGAATACGGTTACATTGCCGGAAGGCGAAATCTTCTTCACGAACGGAGACGATCAGGTGCTGGCGTCGGGCGACGGCGCGATCGGTCACACAATCGACGTGCCGGGCAAGGAGAAAATGGCGTCCTACCAAGGGACATACAGCGCCGTGCACGAAGATCATATTTACGTTGTTCACTATAACGAATACCGGAAGCAGAAGCTGGTGTACCGGATGCCCGTCGAGGCGCTGCTCAGCCAGCAGACCGAGCTCAGGCAAGCGATCCAGACGATCACGGTCGGGCTCGCCTTCGCGGTCATGCTGATCATGTTCTATTTCTGGCGCTCGCTGATGACGCCGCTGCAGAAGCTGGTCGGCTTCTTCCGGATGTACGAACCCGGCGGATCGCTGCCGGAATACCGCGAGACGGGGCGCCATGACGAAATCGGCGTGCTGATGTCCTCCGTCCACGCGATGGCTTCCCGGCTCAACGCGTTGTTCGAGAATCAGTACAAGCTCGAGATCAAGCAGCGCGAGGCGCAGCTCAAGCTGCTTTACGAGCAGATCAATCCGCACCTGCTCTACAACACGCTCGAGAGCATCTATTGGAAATGTTCGCTCGACGGCCATTCCGAATCGGCGCAGATGATCAAGGAGCTGTCCCGGCTGATGCGCATCGCGCTGAGCCGCGGCAAGGAACTGATTCCGCTCCGGGACGAGCTGGAGCACGCCCGCGCCTACGTCAATCTGCAGAAAATGCGCTACGACTACGGTTTCCGCGTGCATTGGGACGTGGAAGAGGCGCTGCTTGCGACGCCGATTCCGAAGATCACGCTGCAGCCGCTCATCGAGAACGCCATCATCCACGGCGTCAAGGCGATGGAAGACGAAGGGGAGATCGCGGTCATCGGCCGCATCGAAGGCGGCTGCGCGGTCATCCGCGTCGCCGACAACGGCTACAAGGAAGCCGATCTTGAACTGCTGCGCCGCCTGGTAAGCGGGGAAGAGACCGATCCCGACCGCGGCTACGGCGTCCGCAACATTCAGCAGCGGATTCGGCTGCATTTCGGAGAGCCGTACGGGCTCAGCTACGAGAAGCGCGAGGGCGGCGGACTTGCGGCGAAGCTTGTGCTGCCGATTGGTCCGGAACCGAATGAATGAACAGGGGGAATGCCCGTGTACACCGTGCTCATCGTCGACGACGAACCGCTCATCTGCCAGGGAATCCGCAGTCTGCTCGCCGATTCCGGGCTGCCGATCCGAAACATCGTCACGGCGACGAGCGGCCATGAGGCGCTCGACCACGTCCGGATGGAGGACGTCGATCTGATCATCACCGACATCCAGATGCCCGGAATGAGCGGCATCGAACTGATGCACCAGGCGAAAATGATCAAGCCGTGGGTGCAGACGTTCGTCGTGTCGGCGCACGAGTCGTTCCAGTACGCGCAGATGGCGATCCGGCTCGGGGCGAAAGACTATCTCATCAAGCCGCTCGACCACGGCCAGTTCCTGGACCGGGTGCGGGACGTGCTGCTGACGGCGGAGAAACCGAAGGAGACCGGCCTTGCCGAGGGGGCGGAAGCCGTCCGCGAGCGGTTCCGCATGCGGGAGCTTAAGCCCCGCCAGATCGAAGCGCTGAAGGGGCTGCTCGAGGGAGCGCCGCAGGATGCGGAATCGCTGGAAGCGCTCGGGCTCGACGTCCGCGGGCCTTATTTTTCCGTAATCAAATTGCAGCTCGAGATCGAAGACCGTCCGTTTGCCGGAAAGGAGAAGGAGCTGCTGCGCTACGGCGCGCTCAACATCGTGTGCGAGCTGCTCGACGGCGAGTGGCGGCATCATGCGTTCTTCTCCGGACGGGACGAGATCACCGTCGTGCTGCAATGGGATTTGTCCCGGGATCAGGAAGCGTCCGTCAGTCCGATCCATCAGATGGAGATGCTCGCGCGGAGCATGCATCACAACCTGCGCAAGGTTCTGGGCATCGGCTGCACCCTCGGCATCAGCCAGGTGCTGACGGGGCTCCGGTATTTGCCGGAGCTGAATGAACAGAGCCGGAAGGCGATCGAATGGAACCGCAGCCATGACGACCATCATGTGTTCTATTACGGCGATCTGCAGCGGGGACCGGTTCGGGAAGATCCCACCGAGGAAGAGCTGCGCGTGCAGAACAACCGGATCGTCGAGACGGCGAAAGCCTACATTGACGAGCATTACGCGAAAAAAGGGCTGACCCTGCTCGAAGTGGCGCAACAGATCCACGTCAGCCCGAACTACCTGAGCTATCTGTTCAAGAAGTACATGGGCTGCAATCTGTGGGAATATGTCGTGAAGCTGCGGATGGAGGAAAGCCGGCGGCTGCTGCTGAACACCGACCTCCGGCGCTACGAGATCGCGGAGAGAGTCGGGTACGAGTCGCCGGAGCATTTCAGCAAGATGTTCAAGAAGTATTTCGGCGCAAGCCCGAGCGAGCTAAAGAAGTAAGATCAGCCATCATGTCGATAGAACCGCACATTCAACGCACGCGCCCTCGTCCCTACAATGGGAGAAAAAGAGAAAAGGGATGAGGGAAGCTGAGGAAATATTTCTGGGGCTGCATGTTTGTGCTGCCGGCGGCCGCGATCTTCATCGTATTCTTGTGGCTGCCGATTGCGAAAGGGTTCGTGTACAGTCTCTATCATGTCGACTTCGTCCACGGCAACACGTTCGTCGGATGGGACAATTACCGGACCGTGCTCAGCGACCGGGACCTCCTGGTCGCGGTCCGGAACACGCTCTATTTCGTCGGGCTGTGCCTGGTGATCGGCTTTTGGGTGCCGATTTTTTTTGCCCTGGCGGTATCGGAGCTGCGGCGGTTCCAGGGCTTCGTGCGCGCGTCCGCGTATCTGCCCAACGTCGTGCCGCTCGTCGTCCTGTACGGGCTCTGGCGGTGGTTCTACGATCCCGTAGGGCCGATCAACGCGGCGCTGCAGGCACTCGGCCTCGATTCCGTCGCTTTCATGACGGATCCGGACTGGTCGATGATCTCGATCGTCCTCATGGAGACCTGGCAGCAGTTCGGCTCGGCCATGCTGATCTATCTGGCCGCGGTGCTCAGCATTCCGAAGGACTGGTATGAAGCCGCCGAGATCGACGGCGCCGGGATCTGGGCGCGCATCCGCCACATCACGCTGCCGTCGATCCGCAACCTCGTGCTGCTCATGCTGGTCATGCAGCTGATCGCCACGTCGCAGAGCTACCAGTCGCAGCTCGCGATGCTCGACGGCGGACCGATGAAGGCGACGCTGACGTACGCGCTGCTCATCGTGAAGTACGCGACGACGAAGCTGGAGATCGGGGCCGCTTCCGCGCTCGGCGTGCTGATGTTCCTCGTGCTGGCCCTGCTTGCGGTCATCCGGAACCGTCTGCAAGACAAAGGAGCGGGTGCATGATGAGGAGCGGCAGAATGGTTGAGCGCGGCATTTTGTCCCGGTACGATTTTCGCAGGCCGGGCGTGAAGTTGGTATACGGTCTGGTCATCGTGATCATCGCGCTGATGGTCGTCTCCATGCTGAATCCGATTTTCGTGACGCTGTTCAACGGGCTGAAGACGAACGCGGCCGTGAACTCGTTTCCGCCGACCTTTTTCCCGGACGGATGGCATTGGCGCAACTACCGGGAAGGCTGGCAGTTCTTCGACATGCCGCTGTACTTGCGGAACACGCTGCTGATTTTCGGCGGGAATGCGATGGTCATCTTCGTCGTGCTGGGAGCGGCGGCGTTCAGTCTGTCCCATCTGCGGGTGCCGTACAAGCGGGCGGTCACGACGTTCTTCCTGATGACGCTGTTCATTCCGCCGACGACGTACATCATCCCGAACTTCGTCAACATCAAGGAGCTCGGGCTGATGAACAGCTTCTGGGCGTTCTGGCTGCCGGCGGGCGCCAACGCGTTCTATCTGCTGCTGCTCAAGACGTTCATGGACGGCATTCACCATGAACTGTTCGAGGCGGCGCGGATGGACGGCGCTTCCGACTGGCGCTGCTTCAGCCGGATCGCGCTGCCGCTGTCGGTGCCGATCTACTCGACGCTGGCGATTTTCATTTTCTCGACGGCGTGGAACGACTGGTTCTGGCCTTCGCTCATCATGCACAAGAGCACGATGTACCCGCTGTCGACCGCGATTTACAAATACGTCATCGGCGCGCGGCAGCTGGACCTGAACATCCGGTTCGCGATTCTGTCCATCGTCATGATTCCGCCGATCGCGGTGTTCCTGCTGTTCCAGCGGTTCATCATGCGGGGGCTGCAGCTGGGAAGCGTGAAGGGGTGACGGGCATCGGCTGTGTGCCGGGCGGCGGGTGCACCTTCGTAATCTTGCACACTAACGGAGTAGGAACGCACATTCAGCTCTTGAAGCGCTTGCACTATGATGGGGCTGTAACACGATCCAACGAATAGAAGGGGAGTTATCGGATGCGCAAGTTGATGGCATTGGCCTGCTGTCTCGTGCTCTTGGGAACGATCATCGCCGCTTGCGGCGGGGGCGGCGGCCAGAAGGACAATCAAGCGGGTTCGTCGGGCGGCTCGACTGCCGGGAACGGCCAATCGTCGGAGAGTACGGCCGATTCGTCCGGTCAGCAGGAGGAGGCGCCGGAGGAAGTGACGATCAGCATTTACTATCCGCTTCCGGACCAGACGGAGGCGCGGCGGCTGGAAGACGACAAGATCCGCCGCTTCCAGGAGAAGTATCCGCACGTCAATATCGTGAAGAGCGACTGGCACTACTCGGTCGACGAGATCGGCCTGAAGATGGCCGCCAACGAGGCGCCGACGTTCTTCAACACCTGGGCGACCGAGGCGAAATTTCTGGTGGAGAAGGGTTGGGCGGCCGACATTACGGAGCTGTGGAACCAATATCCGTACAAGGATCAGATCAACCCGATTCTGGCGAACCAATTCATCATTGACGGCAAAGTGTACGGCATTCCGCAGAAAGGCTACACGACCAGCATCGTGATGAACAAGAAGCTGCTGGACGACAAAGGCGTGCCGGTGCCGGGCTACGACTGGACGTGGGAAGACATGCTGCAGACCGCCCGGGCGGTGGCGGAGCCGGACAAGGGCATCGCCGGCATCGCGCCGATGGGCAAAGGCAACGAAGCGGGCTGGAACTGGACGAACTTCCTGTTCGAAGCCGGCGGCGAGATTCAGGAAGTGAAGGACGGAAAAGTGACGGCGGTGTTCAACTCCGAAGCCGGGCTGAAGGCGCTGGAGCTGTATCACCGGCTCAGATGGGAAGCGAACGCGATACCTCAGGACTGGGCGCTCAACTGGGGCGAAGCGGTCGGCGCCTTCGCGCAGGGGCGCACGGCGATGGTCATCGCGGGCGCGGAAGGTCCGCTCGATCAGGCGCTGAACCAGGGCGGCATGCAGCCGGAGAACGTGCTGACGTTCCCGATGCCCGCCTATGAGAAAGACGGCCGGCACATCGGGGTGCTGGGCGGCGACTGGCTCGTCATCAACCCGAACGCCACGCCGGCCGAGCAGAAGGCGGCTTTCGACTATATCACGTTCGACTATTTCACGGACGATTATCTGGAGTCGCTGGAGCGGGACATTCAGGCGCGCAAGGATGAGGGCAAGTTCTTCGTCCCGCCGCAGTTCAACTACTTCGACAACAACTCGGAGTACGGGCAGAAGGTGCAGGCGATTTTTGAACGGTACGACAACGTGTACAAGTACGATCCGGAATCGAACCGGCTGCTGGACGGCAAGCCGGAGGCGCAATATCATACGCAGGATTACTACGCGGCGATGACGAACGTCATCCAGAAAGTGTTCTCGGAGAAGGGCGTCGATCTGAAGAAAGAGCTGGATGCGGCGGCTGCGCAGGTGCAGGCGGATTATTTTGACAAGATTGTGATGGAATAGTTGTTGCGGGGCAGGGCGTTCTGCGGGTCGAGGGACCCGCGGGGCGCCTTGGTTTTTGTCTTTTGTCGGCGGGTGCATGGTCCGCGCACACATGATGACGGCGGTCAATTTCATGGGGAATGTTTGGTTTCGCGCGCCGGCAGTGGTATGCTCAGGGCGTGGAGTTTTTTGGAGGGATTGCTGATGTCGAAGTCCAGGCGCCTGCTGGAGCTGATGATGGCTGTCAACCGGAAGCGCCGGTTCAAAGTGCGGGAGCTGGCCGAAGAGTTCGGCGTCTCCACGCGGACGATGCTGCGGGATCTGCAGACGCTGAGCGAGCTGGGGGTGCCGCTCTATTCGGAGACGGGGCCGAACGGCGGCTATCAGGTGCTGCGGGAGCGGGTGATTGCGCCGATCGCGTTCACGGAAGGGGAAGCGGCCGCCGTCTTCTTCGCGATCCATGCGCTGCGCCATTACGCGGAGCTGCCGTTCGAGGCCGAGTCGGCGTCGGCGGAGCGGAAGTTCTATCTGAACATGCCCGGCGACATCCGGGAGCGGATCGACGGGATGAAGGACCGGGTCGACTTCCTGGCGCCGAAGCGGCGGGCCGAGGCGCCGTGTTTGGGGAGGCTGCTCGAAGCGGCCATCCGCGGCCAGGCGCTGCGGATCGAATACGAGGCGAAGAACGGCGCGGTCGAGCTGCGGCGCATCCGGCCGGCGCTGCTGTACGCGGACGACGGGTTCTGGTATTGCACCGCATACTGTTACGAGCGGGAGGATTACCGGGTGTTCCGCTGCGACCGGGTTCGCCGGGCGGAGCCTGACGGTCCGGATCTGCAGCCGCTCGATCCGGACGAGGTGCGGGAAGCCCGGCTTGGAGCCGCGACGGCGGGGGAGCGGATTCGGCTGCGGGCGAGGCTGACCGCCGAAGGCGTGCGCCGGTGGGAGAGCAAGCATTGGCTGGCGCCGATGGTCACGGTGGAGGGCGACGGCAGCGGGACGGTCGATGCGGAGGTGCCGCGCGGCGATCTGCCGTTCTTCGCGGAATTGTTCGTCGCGCTGGGAAGCGAGGCCGAGGCGGAAGGGCCGGAGGAGCTCCGGGCGGAAATCCGCAGGCGGCTGGCGGAGCGGATGGAGCGCTATCGGGAGTAGCGCGTGTCAAGATGGGCTGCGCGGGCGTTGCGGGCTGGCCGCGGATGGGGGCTGGAGGCATGATGCGGATGCCGTTGTCGGGGCCGGAAGCCGTGCGGGGTCGGGGAATAGCGGCCCGGCTGTGGCGCGCGAGTGAGCTCTAACGGAACGTGGTTCCGTTAGAGCCCGAAATCGTGCACCTGGCCGATCAATTCGCCGCCGGCCGCTCCGTGAAGATCTGGAACGTGACGCCGAACTTGTCCCTGACGATGCCGTATGCCGGGCTGAAGTAGATCGGCGCAAGCGGCGCGACGACCTCCCCGCCGTCCCTCAGCGCGTCGAAGATCCGGGTAGAGGCCGCCACGTCGGGCGCCGTAATGCAGATCTGGACGCGGGGACCGGCGTGCGCGGGCTCACCGGGCAGGCAGTCCGCGACGTACAGCTCGGCGCCGCCGAACACGAGCACCGAGTGGGTGACGCGTTCGCGGGCTTCGGCGGACAGCCCCTGGTCGTCGGCGTCCGGCGCCTCGCCGTAGGTCTTGACGAGGACGACTTGCGCGCCGAGAGCCGATTCGTAGAACCGGATCGCCTCCCGGGCCTGTCCGTCGAGCAGGATGAACGGAGTTGCCTTGTACGTCATGGTCATCTCTCCCTTGCGAGTTTGATCTTTGCGCCGGGCGGTTCAGGGGATGGAATCCGCCCGGTCCGAAGCCATTGTATCGCGGATTGGTGACAGGTACGGTCATGAATCCGGATGTGGTATAATTGGAATGTTATTTTGCTGAGGATGAGAAAGGACTGCGTGTATGAAGAGCGATGTGCTCGAAGAACTGCGGACGGAAGTGATGCGCCGCCGCACGTTCGCCATTATTTCCCACCCGGACGCCGGGAAAACGACGCTGACGGAGAAACTGCTGCTGTTCGGCGGCGCCATCCGCGAAGCGGGCAGCGTCAAGGCGCGCAAGGCCAACCGGCATGCGACATCCGACTGGATGGAAATCGAGAAGCAGCGGGGCATCTCGGTGACGAGCTCCGTGCTGCAGTTCGACTACAAAGGCCATCGGGTGAACATTCTGGACACCCCGGGTCACCAGGATTTCAGCGAGGACACGTACCGCACGCTGACCGCCGCGGACAGCGCGGTCATGCTGATCGACGCGGCCAAAGGGGTCGAGGCGCAGACGATCAAGCTGTTCCAGGTGTGCGCGAAGCGGGGCATCCCGATCTTCACGTTCATCAACAAGCTCGACCGGGAAGGCCGGAATCCGTTCGATCTGATGGAAGAAATCGAGCGGGTGCTCGGCATCCGTTCGGTGCCGATGAACTGGCCGATCGGCATGGGTCGGGAGCTGTGCGGCGTCTATGACCGGATGAAACATCAGGTCGAGCGGTTCCAGGGGAACAACCATGACACGATCGAAGTCCACAAGGTGGACGACTACCGGGACGAGAGCGTCCGCTCCATCGCCGGCGATTATTTGTACGAGCAGCTCTGCCAGGATCTCGAACTGCTCGATGTCGCGGGCGACCCGTTCGATCTGGAGAAGGTGCGGCGCGGCGAACTGACGCCGGTCTTCTTCGGCAGCGCGATCAACAATTTCGGCGTGCAGACGTTCCTCGAGAACTTCCTCGAGCTCGCGCCGGCGCCGACGCCGCGGAAATCGCAAAACGGCGAAGTGGAGCCGCTCAGCCCCCGGTTCAGCGGGTATATTTTCAAGATTCAGGCGAACATGAATCCGGCGCACCGCGACCGGATTGCCTTCCTGCGGATCTGCTCGGGACGGTTCGAGCGCGGCATGACGGTGCGGCATGTGCGGGCCGGACGCGAGATCAAGCTGTCGCAGCCGCAGCAGTTCCTCGCGCAGGATCGGGATATCGTCGAAAAGGCGTACCCCGGCGACATCGTCGGGCTGTTCGACCCCGGCATTTTCCGGATCGGCGACTCGCTGGCGGAAAAAGAGGACATCGTGTTCGACGAGCTGCCGACGTTCTCGCCGGAACTGTTCGCGAAGGTCACGGTCAAAAACGCGATGAAGCACAAGCAATACCAGAAAGGGATCGACCAGCTGACCGAGGAAGGCACGGTGCAGGTGTTCTATTCGACGAGCGGGTTCGACGAGACGATTCTCGGCGTCGTCGGCCAGCTGCAGTTCGAGGTGTTCGAGTACCGAATGAAAGTGGAGTACGGCGTCGACATCGAGCTGCACCGGATGCCGTTCCAGTTCGCCCGCTGGCTCGTCGGGGACAAAATCGACACGTCGAAGTTCCGCATCAACTCGACGGTGGTGCGGGACAAGAAAGACCGGCTCGTCGCGCTGTTCGAGAGCGAATATGCGCTGCGGACGGCGATGGAGAAAAATCCGGACGTCACGTTCCTCGAGACGGCGCCGTAATGGTGCGGCACGAATCGGGAATCCGTGAGGGTGCGGCGTAAAGAGGCGTAAAGAGGCGTAAAAAATGCAGCGCGGGCCGGAAAAACGCGGGCGTGCGGCGCAATCAGGCACAGGCCGGTATAAGCGGGAGATCGGCGCAATACCGGTGCAATACCGGCAGAGCGAAACAAGCGGAGGAGTTGAGCGGCATGGCACGGCAGGAGGCAAACCGCTGGTGGCTGGTGTTTACCGGTTCTTATACGCCGGCGGATCGGGAAGGTATCGAGACGCTGCTGTTCGATGCGGAACGGGGCGAGCTCAAGCGGCTCGCCGGATGCGGCGGCGTGGCAAATTCATCGTATCTGGCGTTCGATGAGCGCCGGTATGTGCTGTACGCGGTGAGCGAGCACGGCGAAGGCGAGGTGGCCGCGCTAAGCGTCGACCGCGCGACGGGCAGGCTCGCGCTCATCAACCGCCAGCCGTCCCACGGCCGCTCGCCGTGCTATGTCTGCCTGGAGCCGGATGGCTCGCGCGTGTACGTCGCCAATTATATGGGCGGCAACGCGTCGGTCTACCCCGTCCGGGAAGACGGCGGGCTGCTGCCGGCCTCCGACACGGTGCAGCATGCCGGCAGCGGTGTGCGTCCGGACCGGCAGGAAGCGCCGCATGCGCATTCGATCATGAGCGACCCGTCCGGCCGGTACCGGATCGTCTGCGATCTGGGCATCGACCGGCTGATGGTCTACCGGACGAGCCCGGACGGGAAGTTCGAACCGGCGGGCGCCATTCATACGACGCCGGGCGGCGGACCGCGCCATCTGGCGTTTCATCCGTCGCTGCCGCTCCTCTATCTGCTGGAAGAGCTGTCTTCGACGGTGTCGGTCTATGCCTTCGATGCGGAGCGGGCGGCCGGCGAGCTGCTGCAGCGCGTGCCGATGCTGCCGGAGGACTTCAAGGGAGCGAATCTGGCGGCGGACATCCATCTCGATCCCGGCGGCCGATGGCTGTACGCGTCCAACCGGGGCCACGACAGCCTGGCCGTCTACTCGGTCGGTCCGGACGGCCTGCTCACCTTCATCGGGCACGCGTCCACCGGGCGGACGCCGCGCAACTTCGCGCCGGTGCCGGACGGACGGCATCTGCTCGTCGCCGCGCAGGACGACAACCGGATCGACGTGATGCGCATCGGCCCGGACGGCATGCCGGAAGTCATCGGCGAGCCGTACGCCAGCGCGAAGCCGGTGTGCATCGTCATGACGCCGGCGCCGCCGGAGTTGGTATCGGCGGGCTGAAGTTCGAAATCGCAAGCCGTCCGTCCATTGACAACGGGCGGCTTTCCGATTATGATAAAAACCAAGTATTAGAATCGGATATATAAGATTAATGAGCGTCATGCGGGAGGGAACCGGGATGGAGAAATCGTTGACGCTGAAGTTCGAATCCCTGGAATTGGCGGCGACGCTGCATTATCCGGCGGGCGAGAAAATGGAAGAAGGAAGAGCGCCGGCGGTCATCATCTGCCACGGCTTCGTCGGCACCCGCATCGGCGTGGACCGGCTGTTCGTCAAGACGGCCCGGGCGCTGGCGGAGGCGGGCTACTACGCGCTGCGCTTCGATTACGGCGGATGCGGCGAAAGCACGGGCGACTACGGCTCGCTCGGCTTCTCGTCGATGATCGGACAGACGCGGACGGCGCTCGACTATGTGCTGGACATCTGCGACATCGACCCGCAGCGGGTGACGCTGCTCGGCCACAGTCTGGGCGGAGCGGTCGCGCTGCATACGGCGGTCAAGGACAGGCGGGTGCGGCAGCTCGTGCTCTGGTCGGCGGCGTTCCACCCGTTCAACGACATTGTGCGGATCGTCGGCCGCCATGTCTACGACGAGGCGATGGCGCGCGGCGAGGCGGACTATCTCGGCTATTCGCTGAAGCCGCGGTTCTTCGAATCGCTGGCCGAGCACCAGCCGTTCCAGGCGGCGCCGCATTTCACGGGCGATGTGCTGCTCCTGCACGGCACATCCGACGACGTCATTCCGACGGATTACACCTTCCTGATGCAGAAGCTGCTCTGGATGCGGAGCGAGGGAAGCTGCGAGAAGGAGATTTTGTTCCAGGCGGATCATACGTACTCGGCGCGAAAAGCACAGGAGGAAGCGATCCGGCACACGATCAACTGGTTGAACGGGCTGTCGGCCCGGCAGGAAGAGTGGCACCACTGGAGCATCTGAGCAAGGAAAACGGGGGGGTCCGGAGAAGGATCGCGCCGTTTTTTTTTCTTGGGCCTGCGGACGGTTTGTCGAAGAGCGGGCATCCTTTTGATGAGATGTGACGGGACAATTGGACAAGTTCTGTGGTTTAATAGAGACATCGGTGAAAAAACAGGGGATGACAAGGAAGGGATCGAAGCGTGAACAAACCGCGAAACGCCCGGAAGGTGCTGCTTCTGCTGCTTGCGCTGCTTCTGCTGCTGCTCGCGGCGGGATGCGGCGGCAAGCAGGAGAACAACGGGAATGCGGATCAGGATGCGGATCAGCAGGAGCCGATTGTGGTCCCGGAGCCGGAGCCGGAACCGCAGCCCGCTTATTTCGCGCCGCTGACCGGGCTTCCGCACGATGAAGAAGCGAAAAAGCGGCCGGTGGCGGTCATGATCAATAACTTGAAGCCGGCGCGGCCCCAATCCGGTCTGCCGCACGCCGACGTGGTGTGGGAAGTGCTCGCGGAAGGCGGCATTACGCGGCTGATTGCGATTTTCCAGAGCGATGAGGCGTATGACGGGGCGATCGGACCGATCCGCAGCATCCGCCCGTACATGATCGAGCTGGCGGAATCATACAACGCGGTCATCGTGCATGCCGGGGCGAGCACCGACGCTTACGGGATTTTGCGCAAGCAGAAGAAAGAGCATCTTGACGAGATCACGAACGCGGGCGCTTATTTCCGCCGCGACAAGTCGCGCAAGGCGCCGCACAATCTGTACTCGGATCTGCCGAATCTGCGCGCGGGCGCGGAGAAGCGGGGTTATGCTGCGGATGCGGCGATTCCGGCGTACCGTTTTCTGGACGATGAGGGAGACGGAACGACGGCGGGAAGCGTGCGGGAGATCGACATCCGCTTCCAGCTGAAAAACTACATCGTGACGTACCGTTATGACGAGAACAAGCGCCAGTATCTCCGGTTCATTGACGGCGAGCCGCATACCGATCTGGTCAGCGGGGAGCAGCTTGCGGCGACGAATCTGGTAGTGCTCGGCACGTCCCACAAGGTGCTTGACGATGAAGGGCGGCTGGCGGTGGATCTGGACTCCGGCGGTCCGGCCATGCTGATCCGCCGCGGCGAAGCGATCGAGTGCACGTGGGAGCGCGACGCAAGCGGCGTCATCCGGCTGATGAAAGACGGCGCCGAGCTGCCTTTCGCGCGCGGAACGATCTATTATCATGTCGTGCCGGACGCGAAGTCGCTGGCGGATCACGTGACGATCCGGCAGCCGGAGAACGCTTAGGCTTGCGTGCTGTCGCATGAGACTGTCACTTTACGTCCACTTAACATGGGACAGGCAGATGTGCTAAGATAAGTGAGGTTCATTCAGGCCAAGCCGATGGCGAAGGGGAGTTCCATGTTCAACCGTAAGAAAAGCATTTTTTTCCAGACGTTCGAAGAGATGGCGGATACGATCGTCGAGGCGGTCGAATATTTTCACAAGCATGTGGCGCAGCTGACCGACTTGACATCGTTCGCCCGCGACATGAAGGAATTCGAATCGAAATGCGACCGGCATGTACATACGATTCTGACCGAGCTGAACAAGACGTTCATTACGCCGATCGATCGCGATGACATTCTGAAGCTGACCGGTTCGCTGGACGACGTGCTCGACGGGATCGAGGCGCTGGCGTCCCGGTTCGAGATGTACCAGATCCGGGAGCATGACAAGTACGTGTCCGTATTCGCGGAGATTCTGGTCAAGTGCTCGCACGAGATCCGCAAGGCGGTTCATCTCCTCTCGCATAAGAAGCTGCTGGCGATGCGCCAGCATGCGATCGCCATCAACGAGCTGGAGAATGAGGCGGACGATCTGATGCGGGAGTGCATCAAATCGCTGTTCTCCAGCGTGACGGATCCGATCGAGCTGATGAAACGGAAAGAGATTTACGAGCGGCTTGAATCGACGACCGACTATTGCGAAGACGTGGCCAACACGCTCGAGACGATCATCATGCGGAACAGCTGACGGGCGCAGCGGACCGACACAAGGGGAATGGAGTAACAGATGCCAGCTTTCGATAGCATGTTTGTCATCGTCTGCGTCGTCGTTGTTTTGGCGCTTGCTTTCGACTTCATCAACGGGTTTCACGATACGGCGAACGCCATCGCGGCGAGCGTTTCGACGCGCGCCATGACGCCCCGGATGGCAATTATTCTGGCGGCCGTCATGAACTTCGTCGGGGCGATCATGTTCACCGGCGTCGCGAAGACGATCGGCGGCAAGGTTGCCGATCCGGCGACATTGACGCATGGCGTGCAGATTGTCATTGCGACGCTGATATCGGCCATCGCATGGAACCTGATCACCTGGTGGTACGGCATTCCGTCGTCTTCGTCGCACACGCTGATCGGTTCGCTGGCGGGCGCCGTCATCGCCTCGGAAGGGTTCGGCGGCGTGAACGCGTCGGGATTCACCAGCATCGTGCAGGCGCTTGTTTTCTCGCCGATCATTGCGTTTGCCGCGGGCTATATCGTCATGACGCTGCTCAAGCTGATCTTCGCCCGGGCGAATCCGCATCTGGTGAACAAGGGCTTTCGCTCAATGCAGATTCTGACGGCGGCGTTCCAGTCGTTCACGCACGGAACGAACGACGCGCAGAAGGCGATGGGGATCATCACGATGGCGCTTGTGGCGGCGCAGTACCAAGATTCGCTGGAGGTGCCGCTCTGGGTCAAGTTCTCGGCGGCGCTCGCGATGGCGCTCGGGACAAGCGTCGGCGGGTGGAAGATCATCAAGACGATGGGGACGAAAATTTTCAAGATCGAGCCGGTGAACGGCTTTGCGGCGGATACGACGGCGGCGAGCGTCATCATGACGGCGACGGCGACGGGGCTGCCGGTGAGCACGACGCACGTCATCACGTCGGCCATCCTCGGCGTCGGCAGCGCGAAGCGGTTCTCGAGCGTGAACTGGGGCGTTGCCGGGCGCATCGTGTCCGCGTGGATCATCACGATCCCGATTTCGGCCGTGATCGCGGCGATCGTGTTCAAGATTATCGAGTTTTTGTTCCTGTGAGTGCGTGTGGGGAACCTTTGCAGGGCGTTCGGATGGGCGCGGATGCGAAGGTTTTTTTGTTGGGCGCGGGGCGGTGCCTCTGCGGGAGCTGTAGCGTGGTATGCACGCTACAGGGACGCGGGCGGTGCCTGCGCGGTGGCTGTAGCGTGGTATGCACGCTACAGGGATGCGGGCGGTGCCTGTGCGGTGGCTGTAGCGTGGTATGCACGCTACAGGGACGCGGGCGGTGCCTGCGCGGTGGCTGTAGCGTGGTATGCACGCTACAGGGACGCGGGCGGTGCCTCTGCGGGAGCTGTAGCGTGGCATGCACGCTACAGCGTCAGGCGCTCGCGGACAAGACGATAGCAGCGGATGCGCTGCCGGTCGGCATGGAGCGGTTCCAGCAATCCTTTGGCCACAAGCCGTTTCATCAAGTGCCTCGTCCGCCATTCGCTGATCTTCAAATGGCGGCGCACATCAATGGGGTGCACCGGGCGGTCTTCCCGAAGCGCGAACCGTATTACTTCGCGTTCAAGCAACTCATCGGCGCTCACCTCTGTCAAGGAGCGGGTAACGCCGAGCGTCCAGATCTTGCCGAAAAATTGCTGCAACACCTGCTGGCATGTCCTGGGCTGGTCGCGGACCAGATCATAGGAGAAGCGAAGAACGTGCCATCCATCGATGATCAAATGATTTTGCCGCATCAATCCATCATCAAACTGCCGTCGCGACAGGTTTGAAGCGTGCGTGCTGAAACCGTCGATCTCGATGGCAAGTTTCACCTTGTCTTGAATCCAGGCGAAATCCACAAACCTCAGGTTGCCGCCAAAGTCGACCAACTCATATTCCGGATGCAGATGCTCGAAGCCACCAAAGAGCGGATACCAGACCAATTCCACAAACTTCTGTTCCGCGTGCCCAAGGCCTTCTTCCACCCGGCGTCTCCTCTCTCCGCTTCGCTGCTTCACATGCATGGCCAGCCACTGTTCATACGCGGTTTGAAAACCTATCTTCTTCGCAACCATACGGACATCTCCCCCTCGTATTCCGGCAGCGAAAAAGCCGCCCACCCGGACGTTCCCGTCCGAACGAGCGGCGTGCTTCGCAGCCATTCAACATCATGTGCTTTTTCTGAGTACCATTTTAAAGCACAAAATGCCCAAGCCTCAACCGTATTTTGGTATTGCGCTTAAAATTTGTCCTCCATTATGATGAAAGTGCGGCGCCGGTACAGCAGTCCAGCCGAGGCGGGCGGACTGAAAGCGGTGACCGGCGGTTCCATCCGCGTCAGTTCGAATATGGCGGTGATGCGTATAGGAGAACGGACGGGATAACGAATGACGCGCATGAACTTGAAAAAAGGGAAAGTGTATGGCGATCCTGTGAAGCATCGTACCTGCAGCACACGAATTTCGCTCTGACACCTGCACGGACGACAAACGTGGGAAAGGAGCGGATGCCACAGGGAAGTGGATCGAACGGGATAACACGTCATCATTGACGAGCGGAACTGATGTCGGAGTCGACTGCTTCGGAACAGATGACAGGCTGGTTTGACAAGTATCAGAACCGAGTCGTACAGCAAGAAGGCTTTGCCGGTGCCCGGTGAGGGACGGCAAAGCCTTCGTTTTCGTTGTCAGAACATCTCGTCGAAGCTCCGGATGCCGGCGCGTCTGCGCGATCCGCGCCGGGCTCTTCCGCTGCGCGGCCTTCGGCCGCCGCGCCGTCTGCGCCGGCGGGGGCGCCGTTCGGTGTTCGTGCTTGCGGCTGCGGCGGTCTTCTTCGAGCCCAGCGAACCGGCGAGCAATTTGATCATCGGCGCGAACTGCTGCACGGTGCCGACGATTTTCTGGACTTTCTGTATGGTGCTCAAAATGCCTTCGATGCCGCCCATCCGATCGATGATCAGCTTCAGATCCGCCAGATTCGGAAGACCGCCCGGCTTGGCTGCGCCCTGCGCCGGAATCAGTCCCGGATATTGCACGCTCTGCAGGTAGGCGGGCGGCCCGGCGAACGGATCGGCGGGCGGTCCGGCCTGCGGTCCCCCGGGAAAAGGAGCACCGGCGCCCGGCGGCTGGGTAAATCCTCGGTTGCCGGGCAAGTGCGTATAATGGTTCACGGTGATCACAACCTCTTTTCATGGGTATCGTTCATCCCCAGTGTATGCATGGGCATCCGTCGCGTATGGACGAATGCCCGGTAGCGGGCGGATTTGGATGGTGCGGGCCGCGCTCTCTTCGCTCCTGTAAAGCGCCAATACGGTAATGCTTGAAAAAACCGTGCTTCCGTTCTACAATGAGCTTACAAGGACGCTTTGAGGGGGACACCGGATGCAGCTCAAGAAGCTCAACGACAAAACGATCGACCAACTGTTCGAGGCGATTCTGACGCTGAAGACGGTGGATGAGTGCTATATTTTCTTCGATGATCTGTGCACGGTGAACGAGATCCAATCGCTCGCGCAGCGGCTGGAGGTGGCGCGGCTGCTCGGCCAGGGCGCGACGTACAGCCAGATCGAGGCCGAGACGGGAGCCAGCACGGCGACGATCTCCCGCGTGAAGCGCTGCCTGAACTACGGCACGGACGGTTACCGGCTGGCGCTCGGCCGCCTGGGACGCTGACGATGGGCGCAAGACCGGGCGTGCTCGTCATCAGCCACGGCTCACCCGACGCGGAATGGGTCCGGCTGGTCGACGAAGCGGTCAGAGACGTGCAGCTGCCGGAAGGCGTGCCGATCGTTACGTCGTTCCTGGAGTGCGTGGAAGGACGGCTCATCCAGGACGGGATCGACGAGCTGGAAGCGCGCGGCGTGGACGAGATGTTCGTGCTGCCGCTTTTTGTGTCGTCGGGCAGCACGCATGTCGACGACATCCGGCAGGCGTTCGGCCTGCCGCCGGCCGCGTTCCGCGCAGGCGAACTCGAGCCGTTCCGGGTGCGGGCGCGCGTCACGTTCGGCCTGCCGATCGACGACGATCCGATCATCGCGGAGCTGATCGCGGACAACGTGCGCGAGCTGTCGATCGCGCCGGAGCGGGAGGCGCTGCTGCTCATCGCGCACGGCAGCCGCGAGCGCGGCCTGAACCGCATCTGGCGGGACGGGATGCGCAAGCTCGCGGCGCGCGTGCGGGAGCTGGGCGGCTTCGCCCGCGCGGAGACGGCGATGCTGCTGCCGGATCAGGCCGCCTGCGTCATGCGGGCGCTGACGAAGCGGCAGGCGCACGCGGGAGGCGCAGCGCCGGCGGACGGCTGCTGCGCGGTGCCGGCCGCGGGACCGGAGACGGACGCGGTTATCGTGGCGCCGCTGTTTCTGTCGCGCGGTTATTTCACGAACACGGTGATTCCCGCGCGCCTGTCCGGGTTCGACTACCGGTACAACGGCAAGGCGCTGCTGCCGAATCCGGCGATTTCCCGGTGGATGGAGC
Source organism: Thermobacillus xylanilyticus (assembly GCF_907165215.1). Taxonomy (GTDB): domain Bacteria; phylum Bacillota; class Bacilli; order Paenibacillales; family Paenibacillaceae; genus Thermobacillus; species Thermobacillus xylanilyticus. The sequence continues at coordinate 21,927 of NZ_CAJRAY010000080.1, forward strand.
GGCAGCTCGAAGGCTGGCTGGGCGGTGCCGGGCAGTCGGGCTGAAACGGAAAACGTGCCGGTTCGGCGGGGTTATTTTTTTCACGGAAGGTTAACTGGAAACGGACGCCGAATCCGGCTACAATGGTGGAAGCGGCCTACCGGCCGATGCCATGGATGAGGCGGGGGTTGGCTTGGCAGTCAAAAGGGCTAGACTCATTTATAGTCCGACGTCCGGCCGCGAAGAGATCAGACGAAGGCTGCCGGACATTCTGCAACGGCTCGAGCGGGGCGGCATCGAGACGAGCTGCCACGCGACGACCGGCGAAGGGGACGCGACGGTTGCGGCTTCGGAGGCGATCGAGCGCGGCTTCGACATGATCATCGCCGCGGGCGGCGACGGGACGCTGTACGAAGTGATCAACGGGATGGCGCGCCATGAGAAACGGCCGCCGCTCGGCATCCTGCCGCTCGGGACGACGAACGATTTCGCGCGGGCGGTCGGCATCCCGAAGCACTGGGAATACGCGGTCGACCTGATCGTCGCCCAGTACAAGCGGACGATCGACCTCGGGCAGGCGAACGACCGGTATTTCATCAATATCGCCGGCGGCGGTTCGCTGACGGAGCTGTCCTACGAGGTGCCGAGCAAGCTGAAGACGATGATCGGGCAGCTCGCCTATTATATGAAAGGCATCGAGAAAATGGTGAACTTCCGGCCGACCAAGGTGCGGATCGAGGCGGAAGGCGTCGGCGAGATCCACGAGAAGATCATGCTGTTCCTGATCTGCAACAGCAATTCGGTCGGCGGGTTCGAGCGGCTGGCGCCGGATGCGAGCATCGACGACGGGCTGTTCGAGGTCATCATTCTGAAGAAATGCAATCTCGCCGAGTTCCTCCGGGTGGCGACGCTGGCGCTCAGGGGCGAGCATTTGAACGATCCGCTCATCATGCATTTCCGGTCGCGGCATATCAAGGTGACGACGGAGGATCACGTGCAGCTCAACCTGGACGGCGAGTACGGCGGCACGTTGCCGTGCACGTTCACGGCGTTGAAGGGGTATCTCGAGATTTTCGTGGATGAGCAGGGCATTGCGTCTTATCGCAAGCGGCTGATCGCGGGCACGCAGTTGTGACGCGGCGGCCGCTTGACGTTATTTTCTTGATGTTATCAAGTGAAGCGGAATGGGGTCAGGCAGTGAGAACAACGACGGATGTGCCGGTGAGAAAAAACGACGAAGTAACGCTCGACATCATCGGTCTGACGCAGGACGGCGAAGGCGTGGGGCGGGCGGACGGATTCACCCTGTTCGTGCAGGGCGCGCTGCCGGGCGAACGGGTGCGGGCGAAGGTGCTGAAGGTGAAGAAGCAGTACGGCTACGCCAAAATGCTGGAGCTGCTTCAGGCCAGCCCCGACCGCGTGGAGGCGCCGTGTCCGATCTATCGGCAGTGCGGCGGGTGTCAGCTGCAGCATATGGATTATGCGGCGCAGCTTGCGTGGAAGCGGCAGCATGTGATCGACAGCCTGACGCGGATCGGGAAGCTGCGGGTGGCGGATGCGGCCGGTGCGGCGGAGGCTGCGGGCGATGCAGGCGGGGCCGGCGGCGTCGTTGCGGATGGCGTTGTCGTGCATCCGACGATCGGGATGGACGAGCCGTGGCGCTACCGGAACAAGGCGCAGGTGCCGATCGGCATGGCGCAGGCCGATATGGCCGACGGCGCGGCGGGTTCGCTGATCGGCGGGTTCTATGCGCGGGGATCGCACCGCATCATCGACATGGACGCGTGCGTCATCCAGCACGAGCGGAACGACGAGTCGGTGCGCGTGGTGAAGCGTATTGGGACGCGGCTCGGCATCCGCGCGTATGACGAGACGACCGGCCGCGGGCTGCTCAGGCATGTCGTCGTGCGGACCGGTTTTGTGACCGGCGAGACGATGGTGTGTCTTGTCACGAACGGGACGCGCATCCCGCGCGTGGACGAGCTGGTCGAAGGCATCCGGCGCGCGCTTCCGGATGTGCGCAGCATCGTGCAAAACGTGAACACGCGGAACACGAACGTGATTTTCGGCGACGAGACGCGGGTGCTGTGGGGAAGCGATGTCATCTACGACGAGCTGGACGGTTTGCGCTTTGCGATCTCGGCGCGCTCGTTCTACCAGGTGAACCCGGCGCAGACGGTGGCGCTGTACCGGAAGGCGGTCGAATACGCGGGCTTGACGGGGCGCGAGACGGTCATTGACGCGTACTGCGGCATCGGCACGATCTCGCTGTTCCTGGCGCGTCGCGCGGGCAAGGTGTACGGCGTCGAGTCGGTGCCGGAGGCGGTTGAGGATGCGCGGCGCAACGCGGCGCTGAACGGGATCGCGAACGCCTCGTTCGAGGTCGGGCTCGCGGAAGAGGTGATCCCGCGCTGGCGCGAGGCAGGCATCGCGGCGGATGTGATTGTCGTCGACCCGCCGCGCAAAGGTTGCGATGCGAAGCTGCTCGACACGATCGTGCGGATGCGGCCGAAGCGGGTCGTGTACGTGTCGTGCAACCCGGCGACGCTGGCGCGCGATCTTGCCGTGCTCGAAGCGGGCGGCTTCCGCACGATGGAGGTGCAGCCGGTGGACATGTTCCCGCATACGGGGCATGTGGAGTCGGTCGTATTGTTGGTTCGGAAAGAATGACTGAGATGCGGCAGCCGGCAGCCTGTCTGTCCCTAGTCCATCGTGAAACCCGGAAATTGGACCGGTACAGGTTCAGTTTCCGGGTTTATTTATGTCGAAGGCCGGTTAGGGTCGTCGGGAAGTTTTCTGGTAATATAGTAAGGAAAATGTTCAATCCCCATGATTCGATTCAAAGGGAGGGGGCAAACCATGATCATCGCCACGAAACTTCATATTCCTCGATCGCGAAGCACGCTTGTTGCGCGTCCCCGTCTCTCCCGGCGTTTGCATGAAGGGCTGGATCGCACGCTTACGTTGATCACGGCTCCAGCCGGGTATGGCAAAACGACTTTGCTCGGCGAGTGGGTGATGACGCTGGATAATCCCGTCGCCTGGGTCTCGCTGGATCATGGGGATAATGATCGCATGCGCTTCTGGACACACACCCTTGCAGCGTTAAAACAAGCTTATCCGTCCTTCGACCAGCAGAACGTGCTTCGTCATGCCGCGGAAGATCCATCGGGCGAGTCGCTGATTGCCGCGCTCGTCAACGGGCTGCATCGCATTCCGCAAACGACGGTGCTCGTTTGGGACGACTTTCATCATATCGAAGAAGCGTCAATCTTGAAGGGCGTTGCTTATCTGCTGGAACGCATGCCGTCACATGTCCATCTTTATCTTGCAAGCCGGAATGATCCATCGCTTCCTCTGTCCAAACTGCGGGCAGAAAACAGGTTGATCGGGTTGGATGCGAGCGATCTCCGGTTTGTGCCGGACGAAACGACCGAATTTTTTGCGAAGTGCGGCGGTCTGCAATTATCCGATGAAGACGCGGCTGCCGTACAAAAAAAGACGGAGGGATGGGCAGCGGCGATGCGGCTGGCGGTCTTGTCTTTGCACGAACATGCCGATCCCGCATCCCTGATCTGTAAGTTGACCGGAACGGAACGTGATATCTCGGATTATTTCTTTGAAGAGGTGTTCGCCCGACAATCCGAAACGATGCAGCACTTTTTACTCTATACCTCGATTTTGGACCGGATGACGGGCGAACTTTGTCAAGCGGTGACCGGTATCGCCGAAAGTCATGCGTATCTGCAGCAATTGGACAAGGGAAACCTGTTTCTTGCTGCGTTGGACGAGCGGCGGGAGTGGTACAGGTATCATCATCTGTTCCGGCAATTTTTGACGGCGCAGTTGAAAATGCGCGAGCCGAAGAAATGGAAAACCTGTCATATGGCAGCGGGAACATGGCTTGAACACAACGGTTATGCGCATGAAGCGGTGGATCATTACCTTAAGGCCGCCGGTCACGAACAAGCGCTTTCATTAATAGAGCAATTATCGCAGGGACTGATGGACAAGGAATGGACGACGCTTAGCACGTGGTTGAATGAAATTCCCGACACACTGTTATTTACCCGGCCGATGATGCTGCTGACAAAACTGGCCGCCCAGTACATGTCCGGGCATGTCGAAGCGGCTACAGACGGGTATTGGAGAACGCTTCGCAGGTTGGATGAAGACCCATCCTCCCTGCCTCCTCCGGCAGTCGAAATCTTACGTGCCGGACTTGCTTTTCTGGCCGCATTTCGCACGTTTTTGGATCGCGACTTTGAAGATGCGGTTCAATTCTCCAAGGCGTATGTCGAGAAACATGCGGAAGGCGATCTTTTCATCGGGTTCGGGAGCGACCGGGACGGTTATCATCCGGTGTTGGACATCTACGTGTCGGATGACAGCCTTCTGCTGGCGGAACAGGTGCTGACTCCCTTGCTCTCGATTTGGTCCGGAACCCGAAATCAATATTTTGTCGCGCATCTCTATATCGACTTGGGGAAAATGCAGTACGAACGAAATCGCTTGGTCGATGCGGAGAAGGTGATGCGCCAAGCTTATGAGATTGGAAGAATGCATGATCATCGAAGCCTGGCGACCATCGCGGCGCTATGGCTCGCCCGCATTGCCGCCGTGCAAGGAGATGAGAAGACGTCAAATCAAATCTTGCGCGAGTCAGCCCAACTCACGTCCAAGACGGCGAATTCGCGTTTGTCCGGGAAAATCGCCTCGTTTCGCGCCATGCTGGGCAGGATGCAAAGGGAAGAGAAACCGGTGAGACAATGGCTGAGAAAGAGCGGCTTGCGCAGTTCTGACGAAATTCCGGTATCGATGATCAAGGAATATGGTTTGCTGGCTGCCATATTGGCAGAGCAGGGAAAAACAGAAGAAGCCGCAGCTTTGACGGAGCGCCTGCTCCAGCTGTCGATCAAAGCCGGACGGCAAAGCGACCGAATCCGTCTGCTCGTTCACAAGAGCAGGATCCTGTCCCTGCAAGGAAAGATTCCCGACTCCATGGACGTATTGGAAGAAGCGCTGGCATTGGCGCGGCCGGAAGGGTATATCCGAACCTTTGTCGACGAAGGGGCACCCCTCGGGCAATTGTTGGATCAATATATCCGATTGCGGCAAAATCAGCATTACCGCCCCGCTCATAAGGTGCCTTTATCCTATGTGAAACGACTGCGAAGACTGATCCCGCAAGCCGATGGGAAAGCAGGCATTCCCCATGCCGGAACGCCGGTTGCTTTGACGGCCAGAGAACAGAGCGTGCTTCGACTGATGGAAACCGGGATGTCCAATAAAGAAATCGCGCTCAAACTGAATGTATCCCTGGCGACCGTAAAAACACACATTAACAATATCTACGGCAAATTGCAGACCAAAAACCGCTTGCAAGCCTTGGAACGTGCCAGAACACTGCAGTTGTTCTGATTCGTTCTTTTTTTTTGCAAAAATCATCTCCACCTCCCTGCTCAACCTTCGTGATCTTGTGTGCCGGTCAGGGTTGATCACAGATGAAGAGAAAGTTTGTACACTATGAAAGTATAAAAAAGGGTACGAGAATGACGATGCAGGTTATGAGCGGAAGGAGGCTGGCAGGAATGCTGAATTCCATGAAGTCCCCGATAAAGCGTTTATCTCCATGGCTGATTGCCATGCTCTTGCTCAATCTGTTTCAATCGCTGCTGGTTATACCAGCGTCAGCTTTGGCTCAAGAATCAGAGACAAATGCAAACTTGGTCAGCGTATTTTCGTTCGGAATGGGTATGTCTGGCCAATTAGGACATGGCGATACGGCCAATCAACTCGCGCCAAAGAAAATCGAAGGTTTGTCGGACATTCAGGCGATCGCTGCCGGGACTAATCATTCCCTTGCTTTAACGAAGTCAGGAGATGTGTACTCGTTTGGATTTGGGCTGTTTGGCCGATTAGGCCATGGCGATACAGATAGTCAACTCGAGCCGAAGAAAATCGAAGGTTTGTCAGACATTCAAGCGATTGCGGCTGGCGATTTCCATTCCCTTGCTTTAACGAAGTCAGGCGACGTATACTCGTTTGGAAACGGTATGTCTGGCCAATTAGGACATGGCGATACGGCCAATCAACTCGCGCCAAAGAAAA
>NZ_CAJRAY010000080.1:28414-91262 GCF_907165215.1 Thermobacillus xylanilyticus
GGGAATCATTCCCTTGCTTTAACGAAGTCCGGAGAGGTGTACTCGTTTGGAATGGGTAATTCTGGCCGATTAGGCCATGGCGATACGGATAGTCAACTCGAGCCGAAGAAAATCGAGGATTTGTCGGACATTCAGGCGATCGCTGCCGGGGGGAATCATTCCCTTGCTTTAACGAAATCAGGCGACGTGTACTCGTTTGGATGGGGGCTGCATGGCCAATTGGGACATGGTGATACGGAAAATCAACTCACGCCGAAGAAAATCGAGGATTTGTCGGACATTCAGGCGGTAGCTGCCGGGGCTAATCACTCCCTTGCTTTAACGAAGTCCGGAGAGGTGTACTCGTTCGGAAGGGGTAATACTGGCCAATTAGGCCATGGCGATACGGAAGATCAACTCACGCCGAAGAAAATCGAGGGGTTGAAGGACATTCAGGCGATTGCGGCAGGCGATTTCCATTCCCTTGCTTTAACGAAGTCAGGCGACGTATACTCGTTTGGAAACGGTACGTCTGGATTAGGGCATGGCGATACGGCCAATCAACTCGAGCCAAAGAAAATCGAAGGTTTGACGGACATTCAAGCGATAGCTGCCGGGGCCAATCATTCCCTAGCGCTTGCCGTTGAAGAGCAAGACAGCGCCATTCAACCTGACGAGGCGTCGTTCGACAAGAACATCCTGAAGCAGCGAGAGATTTTTGTCACGATGGAGTTGAACGGCAATACACTTAAAGATATTACGAATGGCACAACATCGCTGTCGGAAGGCACGGATTACATCGTAAATGGAAATATCGTCACCATTACAAAAGAATACCTGGCCAACCTGCCGATCGGCACGACTACACTGATCTTTACGTTCAGTGCAGGGAATGATGCAACGCTCAGCGTAACGGTGAGCGACAGCACACTTATCCCCCCGGCCGGCTTGAAGGCGACAGCGGGAGACGGGAAAGTGATGCTGAGTTGGACTGCAACCGATGCGGTCGATGGCTATAACGTCTATATGCAAGAAGCTGACGAAGGCACGTCTCCCGCTGCCGGCCGATGGATGGTTGACAATGATAAGGGGCCGGTAACCGAAACGTCCTATACGGTCGACCATTTAACCGCTGGAAAGTGGTATTGGTTTGCTGTAACGACCGTGAAGGATGAGGTGGAAAGCGGCTATTCGGATCCAACATCCGAAACGCCGTATACAACGGTTGCGGCTGTTGCATCTCCCGGTGCGATTAAGGTTGGCAAGGGATTTGCATTAGAGAAGTTGGAGGAATACCTTCCCGAACATGTCCAAATTCAATTAACGAGCCTGCCTGTCACGATGGATGCGGGTGTGAAATGGGATCTGGAGCATGCCGATTATAACCCGGATCAAGTCGGAACGTACGCGGTTACAGGGGAGTTGCAATTGCCGGGATATGTTCGCAATCCACAACAGTTGCAAGCTGAAATCGCTGTTCATGTATTGCCGAATACGAATGCGAGCCTGAGCGGCATTGCCCTGAACGGAGAACCGTTGGCACATTTTGATCCGGATATTTATACCTACGATGTTGTGGTTCCTTATGCAACGGAGCAAGTGATCGTGACAGCGGCAACTTACGATCCGGCTGCAAACTACGAAGTCGTCAGCGAGGTTGTGCGTGGCGGAATACAACCGCTGAAGGTCGGCATAAATCGAATTGACATCCTGGTAACGGCAGAGGATCAACAAGAGCAAGCAACCTATACCCTCTATGTGAAACGCCAGCCGGATGCCGAAGCGCCGCAATGGCGGGAGGGGGATGAACTGACCGTCTCGGACATCACCCCGACGAGCGTGAAACTGTCGTGGCCGAGCGCGACGGACAACGTCGGCGTGGCAGGTTATCGCATTGATGTAGATGTTGACCACTGGAAACCGCAAACCGTTACAGCAAGCGTGTACGAATTCACGGTCACAAGTCTTCGCGCAGGCACGACGTACACCTTTACGGTGAAGGCGTTTGACGATGCGGGCAACGAAAGTGCACCGCTCCGCAAACAAGCGACGACGGCCCGAGCCGCAGGCGGAGATTCGGGAAGCGGCCGTGTGTTGTCCGACAATGCGGATCTGGCGGATCTGCGCGTATGGGCGGGGGGCAAGCGGCTGAAGCTCAGCCCATCATTTGCTGCGGAAACCCCCGCATATACGGCACGTACCGAAGCCGAGCAAGCGGAGCTGGTCGTAAAAGCGGCGCATTCCGCAGCCAAGGTGATGCTGGACGATCACGTCGTGACCGAGAGGGTGAACGTCGATCTGGAGGAAGGTCCCAATGCCTTTGTCCTCACGGTACAAGCGGAAAACGGTGCGAAGAAAATCTATACGCTGACCCTGTATCGCGACACACCAAAGCCGAATGAACCGCTCATCGAGTTTACCGACATCGCCGGACATTGGGCGGAAAGCGATATCAAGCTCGCCGCGGCCAAGGGGATCGTCAGCGGTTACCCTGACGGCGCATTCAAACCGGACCATCCGGTCACCCGCGCCGAGTTTGTCAAAATGCTGGCAGGCGCAATGAAACTGGAAGGCAGCGGCGCTACGCTGACGTTCACGGATCATGACCAGATCGGGGTATGGGCGAAGCAAGCCGTTGCGCAGGCCGTGCAAGCGGGCATCGTGGTCGGATACAGCGACGGCAGCTTCCGCCCCCATGCACAGATCACCCGGGCGGAAATGGCGATGATGATCGCCCGGGCGTTGCAACTGCAGCTTGACGCGAATGCGCTGCCCGGCTTCGCCGATGATGAAGCGATTCCGAAGTGGGCAAGAGGCGCTGTTCACGCCATCCGCAAAGTAGGCATCATCGACGGCCGCGGCGACAATCGTTTTGTGCCGAACGAAACCGCAACGAGAGCAGAAGCCGTTGTGATGCTGGTCAGAATGTTAGATAGATTATAGAGCATCGTGCTGACAAGTATTTCCCTCCGACTGGGAAGCGATCAGTTTCGACGAATCCGGTGAACAACAGCAGAGCGTGAACAAGGCCATGCTTGCGATGGAAAAGATTGATCCGGGAGCTTGGAGAAGGCGAGAATTGGACTTTCAGACGGACAATGATGCGGAACTGGCGGGCTCCGCACGTTGGAAAGGAAGTGAAAGGAAAATGAGACCGTTTAAATCAGCCGTTCTGTTGGCGGCGTTCGTTCTTTGCTTCGGATGGACCTGGGGGGACGACGGGAATTGGGTTCAGGCCGCCGATGACGGTGCATCCGCGCCGTCAAGCAGTGATTTTGCCGGCGGCTCAGGCACGGAAGAAGACCCGTACAGGATTGAAACCGCTGCACAGCTGAACAAAGTGAGAGATTATCTGGATGCCCATTTCGAATTGGGCGCCAATATTGATCTCTCAACTTACAGTTCTGGAGGAGGATGGTTGCCAATCGCAACGGAATTATCTTCTCCATTTACCGGCACATTTGATGGCAATGGCTATCAAATCACAGGTTTAAAGATCAACCGTGCGGACAAGAATTACCAGTCTTTGTTTGGAGTGACGTCCGAAACGGCTGTCATCCGGAATGTCCATCTCGAGGTCGTGGAGATCAAGGGGTATGATTACGTCGGCGGATTGGTAGGGTATAGCAACGGGATGATTGAAAACAGCACGGTAACGGGAACCCTTATTCAAGGAGAATATAGAGTCGGCGGGTTAGCTGGTATTGTTAGAAAAGACGTGATATAGAAGTTGTCGGAGAGCGTGAAGTCGGGGGGCTGGCAGGTCTATTTAGAGGTTCGACTGGTTTAAAGATCACGATCCGCGATTCATTTGCAACTGGCAACGTTACGGGCATCAAGAATGATGCAGGTGGTTTGGTTGGCTTAATTTCAACGGGTAATGTGGGAAGTGTCAATGAAATCATGAATTCATATGCGACTGGGGAGGTCAATGGAGACCAGCTTGCAGGTGGATTGGCTGGTAAAGCAGAAGCCCTTCCATCGGGTGTGATCAGAATTAAGAATTCCTACGCGACGGGGAATGTCAACGGTAATCAATACGTGGGCGGTTTGATCGGATATAATGCTACGAATGGTCACGATCTTCGAATAGGTTCAGTGATCGAGGTTGAGCATTGTTACGCGACAGGCAAGGTAACCGGTCATTCCGAGACTGGCGGGCTGGTCGGGGCGAATAATGAGTATGAAGAAAGAGGAAATATCATTGATGTCGCCGGAAGCTACTGGTTGACCGATAGCTATACGGATGGTGAACTCCCTGACAATGGGATCGGAATGCCTGTGACAGAGGCGGATCTTCGCGATCCGGAAACATTCAAGAATTGGGATCTCACAGAGGGCTGGTACCAGTACGATGGACATCGGCCATTTCTCCAATGGCAAAACCCGCTCATCTCCTGGGATGCGTCCATTGCAAACGATCGATTGAACCTTGATGACAAGACCAACATTACCGTGAATACGGAGCATCAAAACGGGGATCGCTACAATGCGACAACAACCGCCAGGTATAGCGTTGATCCGGATGACCCCGAAATTGTGCGTGTTGATCCCAACGGGGAGGTCAGCGCCGTCAAAGGCGGCAAAGCAACGATTACCGTATCCTTATTCGACAAGTCCGAGACTTTCGCCATCGTCGTGGACAGCGGAAATCCGGAACCGCCGACGATCACCCTTCATCCCGACGGCTGGACCAATGCTGCCAAAGTGGAAGCGGCGATCGACCACAGCGCCGCTGACCCAAGGCAGACAGATGTTCACACGATTCGCGTAAAAATCGGCGACGGGGAGTGGGAGGACCATCCATTTAACGGTACACCGATTCACTTCGAGGTGACGGAAGAAGGACAAACGAAGGTCCAGGCGCAAGCGATGGATGACATCGGCAATAAGAGTACGATCGTTGAGCGGACCGTGAAGATCAGCAGAAGCGGCCTGAAGCTGGATGTGGATTTGTATTTTACCGATAATGACAGTGAAGCATATCCCGGCGGAACGTGGACGAACCAAAGTGTGACCGCAGCGGTTTATGCTTCTCATGACCACGGGATCGCGCTGCGGCCTATTGTCTATTCGTTGGATGAGGGAGCGGCTTGGGAGATTTATCATGGTCCGCTCGACTTCACAACAGAGGGGCAGTACTCGCTTTGGTTCAGAGTGGAAGATGTATTGGGCAATGAAATGAGCGAGCATGTACGCATCCGTATCGATAAAACGAATCCGGAGATCGAATGGAATCCCGATGGCGATGAAACCCTTTCGCGGACCATATCCAGTCATGTCATCGTGAAGGATGACGGCAGCGGGATCGATGCCGCTTCCCTCCGCTATGTTTGGTCAACGCGTTCAGATCCGTTGGATGAACATGCGAATTGGCAACCGTTCACAAACAACAGCACGTTGCGTTATACGGACAAAAACGGCGGCGACTGGTATTTGCACATTTACGCCAAAGATCAGGTTGGTCAAGAGAGTTACCGAATATCCCGGCGCTTTCGTTTAGAGCGGGAGCCGGTTTCTTCAGAACCGCCGCCGAGTCTGCCTGTCCATATACGCTCCGGCAATGCAACACTGAGGGAGCTCATCTTGTCAGAAGGTATGCTGATACCGGAATTTTCGTGGGACATAACGACGTACAAGGCTTTGATCCCGCATGATGTTGACAGCATCCGGCTCACGATCCGTGCTGCACATCATCAGGCTGGAATCAGCGTGAATGGTCGGCAAGTCCGGAGTGATCAGGGAAGCATTCGCATCCCCTTGCACTCGGATACGGATATTATTGAGATCGTGGTCACTGCGGAAGACGGAACGCGCAGAACGTATTCCATCACCGTGGAACGTATGCAAGAGGAGATGCCGGACCCGCCTTCCCCGGAGCCGTTATTTGCGGATATTGCGGGTCATTGGGCGGAGCCGTTCATTCAGGAAGCCTATGCAAAAGGCATCGTTGCCGGGTACCCTGACGGTACGTTTAGACCGGATCATGTCGTCACCCGCTCTGAATTTACGTTGATGCTCGTTCGTGCCTTGCGGCTGGAGGGGGAACCCGGAGGTGATGCGCCTGCTTTTGCAGACAGGAAGCAAATTGGCGAATGGGCAAAACAAGCGATTGATTTGGCGGCAAGGGCAGGCATTGTGTCAGGATATGAGGATGGAACATTTCGACCTGGGGCGCCGGTCACTCGTGTGGAAATGGCGGCGATGATCGCAAGAGCAACAGGAGCGGAGTTGACCGACCATGCGCAAACCCGCTTTGCAGACGATGACCGTATTCCGGCATGGGCGAAAAGTTACGTGGAAGAAATTCGAATCATGGGCATTATTAACGGTCGCGATCGCAATCTCTTCGCGCCGTATGAGACGCTGACCCGCGCGGAAGCGGTCACCAGCATCCTGAGATTGTTGGAGCTGTTGTCACAATAAGGTTGTCAGATTTGGTGCAGAAGCGCTTTTGCTTCTGCACTTTTTTTTTTTGAAATTGGGCGCACCGTTCATGCTTTGACGTGCAACGCGGCAGATCCTGCTATGAACAAGCGGGTCATATTCAATTCCCCCGAAACATAATGATTAAAGTGTATACGGTACAGGCATAGCGCTTTTCTAGAGGGAGGAGTCACAAATGAAAAAATTAAAAGCGCTCTCACTATTGCTTGCATTAACGCTTGCGGCGGCAGGATGCGGGTCATCCAATCAAGCGGAGAAAGATCCTGCAGGTTCTGGGGGGACAAAAACGATCAAATTTATGCATTTATGGCCGGAGGGTACGAACGCACCGCAAAATAAAATTCTCAATGAGATCATTGCAGATTTTGAACGGGAAAACCCGGGAATTAAAATTGAACAAGAAATTTTGGCGAATGAGCAGTATAAAGACAAAATCAAAGTATTGTCAGCTTCAAATCAATTGCCTGACGTAGGAATGGCATGGCCAGGCGGATGGCTGCAACCTTACGTTGAAGGAAACAAGATTGCATCTTTCGACGATGTGATTGACCGTGATTACAGAAACAAGTTTGTAGATGGAACGATAGAGGCTTTTGAAGTGGATGGCAAAACTTATGGTTTACCTACGGACCTGAATATCGCCATTGTGTACTATAACAAACGGATTTTTGAACAAAATGGATTGAACGTTCCGACGACTTACGATGAATTTCTTCATGTCATCAGTACATTGACCAATAACGGAATCACGCCAATCGCTTTGGGAAATCAAGAGCGCTGGACGGGTTCCCTGTGGTATATGTATCTCGCGGACCGCATCAGCGGCAATGAAACCATTGTAAATGCGGTAAATCGAAAACAATCATTTGAAGACCCGACATTAATACGAGCTGCTGAAGAGATTCAAAGATTGGTCGATTTGGGCGCGTTTCAAAAAGGGTATAACGGAGCAACCAGCAGTGAAGCGGAAAGTCTATTTACTTCCGGTCAAGCCGCCATGTATCTGACAGGTACATGGGTGTTGCCTTCCTTTACACAAGGCGAAAACTTTACCCAAGAATTCAAGGATTCGGTGGACTACTTCAAATTTCCAACCGTGGAAGGCGGAAAAGGGGATATCAATAGCTTTGTGGGTGGTAATGGCGGGTTATTCGTTTCCGAGCATTCCACTGTAAAAGAAGAAGCAAAACGCTTCGTAAAGTACTTTACGGAGAAATTTGGAGAACGCGCGCTCGGTGAAGCGGGGATCATTCCTTCTTATAAATTGAATGCCGATGATTACGATCTTCCGGAATTGTACTTGAAAGTATTAAAGGATTTAAATGATGCAAGCAGCATTACCTTGTTTGCGGATAATATCATGACTCCGGGGCCCGCCCAAGTGCACCTTGACATGATCCAGTCGTTATTTGGCAAAGAGGCGACGCCAGAGGAATTTGTGAAAGCGCATGAAGAGGCACTGGCCAAGGAAGCCGGAGAATAATAAACATTAAGCAGAATACCCAAATTGGAACAGGACATACTTTTTTATAAGTTTGTCCTGTTCTATTTCTCCATTTGAAAGGTTTGAACTGTCATGAATAAGGTTATGTCAAATATATGGATGATTACATTATATATCCTCCCGGCACTTCTTTTGTTGTTGGTTCTCATCTACATTCCATTAGGGCTGTCAGCATATTATGGCTTTTTGGAGTGGGATGGAATCGGTAACATGAAATTCATCGGGTTGGACAACTTCATTACCGGAATACAGGATATGAAGTTTTGGTCCAGCGTCTATCACTCCTTTCTACTGGCTTTATTTTCTGCACTGAGCTTGCTGGCATACCTGGCCATCTCTTTGATCTTGGCTTCGAATATCAAGGGGTCTGACATTTTAAGAAAGATCTATTTGATTCCAATGCTTTTATCTTCCGTTGCAATCGCTCAATTATGGATTAAAGTTTATAATCCCACAAATGGCATGTTGAACAGCTTTTTAATGGCGATTGGCATAGATGATCCGCCCGCATGGTTGGCCGAGCCGTCGCTTGTCTTGTATGCCATTTTCATTCCGATTCTTTGGCAGTATGCCGGCTTTTATATCTTGATTTATTACGCAGCGCTGAAGAACATTCCAGCGGCCCTGGTTGAAGCCGCCCGAATGGATGGGGCTTCGCCTTGGCAAGTGGCTTTCAACATCAAATTGCCTTTAATCAAGGGCGTATTTAAAGTCACGATCGTTCTTGCGATCGTTGGTTCGTTAAAGTATTTTGATTTGATTTATGTCATGACAGGCGGCGGACCCAATGGCGCCAGTGAAGTGATGGCGTCATACATGTATAAAGTTGCTTTCCGAAGCTATGATTTTGGATATGGCAGTGCGATTGGTTTCTTATTATTGATCATTACCTTGATGGTTACGTTCATTGTTCGAAAATTAACGGTATCTGACGAAGAAGAACTCCAATACTAAGGGAGGAGGAGTTATGCAACGCGTAGGCTATGTCGTTTTATATGTTATCTTGATAATTATCGCAATTGTTCAAATATTCCCGCTCTTTTGGTTGTTTTTATTCTCTTTGAAGGATAATCAGCAAATCTTTGCCAAATCGCCATTTTCTTTGCCCGATCATCCTCACTGGGAGAATTATTTGAAGGCATGGCAGGGGAATATCGGCATTTATTTTTTTAACAGCGTTTGGATTTCCGCGGTTGCCATTGTGCTGACGGTTCTTTTTGCAAGCATGGCGACCTTTGCGATTACAAGAATGAAATGGAAGCTCAGCAAATTGGTGTTGGGCTTGTTTATGGTCGGCTTGATGATCCCCCTTCACTCGGCATTGATTCCGCTTTTTAAACTGTATTTAAGTGTTGACCTGATTGATAATCCCATTTCCGTCGTCCTTTCATACACCGCTTTCCATTTGCCGGTTACCATGATGATTTTACTCGGGTTTTACTATACCTTGCCGAAGGAAATTGAAGAGGCGGCCATTATGGATGGTTGTTCGGTTAACCTCTTGTTTGCACGTATTATTCTGCCCATGACGACTTCCGTGTTATCCACAACCGTCATCATTAATATGATCTATAACTGGAACGAATTTGTATTTGTGAATACATTTATTAGTTCAGATCAATATAAAACCCTTACGGTTGGTATCCAGAACTTTATCGGTCAGTATCAAACCGATTGGGGACCGATTGGCGCAACTTTGATTATCAGTATTGTTCCGATCATCATTTTGTATATATTCTTCAGCAACAAAATAGTAGAAGGGATGTCTGCAAGTGCAATAAAGGGATAAAGGGATAATTTGAAAGGGGGTGGTTGATGACGTGCGGCCAAGCTGAAAATGAGGCATCCCAATCTCAGATCAAAAGGACTAACTTATTTTATGTTGGGAGGGGATCGTTGTGAAAAAATTCTTAACGGTTGTCATCGCATTGATCATGACGCTTGGCTTATCACAACAGGCAATGGCCTTGAGCATTCCCGTCAGCAATAACGTGTACGACTTTGAGGCAGGAGCTTTTGAAGCGGTTGACGGCTGGTATGTCGGGGAAATCACGGTCAGATGGAACGGCAACGGCAATAATAAAGCGGATGTGACCTGGACCGGCAACGAAGGCGAGGTCGTCGTCACACCGTATACTGTCGAGAACAACAAACAGAGAGAAGGCACGCTTGGCGTCAAAATCAAGCAGACCACCGAGGAACAGACGGTCGTGTTTACATTGACCAAGGTCAATAAACAAAAGCTTAGCACCACGGTCTTCGTTCCCGCTTTGTACGAAGGCCCGATTTACTTCGATGTTTTGAGAACGGCGAATAACCCTGGATATTACTTCTCCGGCGCTCTCATTAATATGGGCGTTACGTTGACCGCCGACGCTGTGGATAAGGACACCTTCTCCGCAAAAGCCAGAGTAACCGAATATAACGGCACCGTTCAGGGTTCTTTCGGAAATTTCGCTTGGGATCCTGAAAAAGAGAGTTACGCGCTCGGAGATGGATGGGCGAGATGGAATATTGTTGACGCCTATGTTGCTGATGCGGATGGAAACAGGGTTGACAAGGGCAACTATGTGAAATTAGACATCGAATGGAAGACGAGAACCGAGCCGAGTGGAGCCAGCAGCGCCAACCGATACGACGTCCCCGCTACCCGTGCGGCGTGGTACACAGGAGGCAGCGCAGGAGGCTTCATTGCCTATGCGAGCGTAGAGGTCGACATTACGCAGGAAAAGGAAATTCCGGGAATTGCATCGGCGACTTATGTCCAGCGTGAAACAAAGCACGATCCCATATTCGATAAATTCGAGATCCTGGATGCCCCTGGCGGCGGCAAATACGCGCTGTATACCCCTGAGAACGCAAGCGAGGACAACAAAAGACCGTTATTCATCTGGTTCCATGGCACAGGAGAACGCTATTTCGGCGCCAATCCAGGCGGCAATCTCATCGGCAATCGCGCCCTGTCCTTCGCAGACAAGGAATTCCAGGAGGCCCTCGAAGGCGCCTATATATTGGCACCGCAATCCGCTGAAGACGGATGGAACGCCAATCGACTCAACGATATGGAAGAACTGATTCATCAGGTCGTCGCTGATAATTATGTTGACCCTGACAGAATTTATGTTGGCGGACTTTCCATGGGCACCGTCATGACAACGCTGCTGATCACGTCCACCACCGATAATCAGATTAACTTCGCTGCAGCGATCCTCTGCTCCGGAGGCAACATCAGTCCGGCACAGGCAGAAATCATCGCAAGCAAGGGCTTCCCGGTGTATCTTGTGGGCAACACATCAGACGGCGCCGCCGCCGGCCTTCCGTCCTCTCTGGCAAACCTGCAGGCGGCAGGTGTGGACGCCAAGATGAAATTGTATCCTGCGGGTCCCGTTTTCGATGGAGAATTTTATTACGGTGCGCACGATTCCTGGAACTATATTTACAATAACCTTGTAGAGGATGAAAACGGCGAGACCATCTTCGAGTGGCTTGCCAAACAGAGCCGTTAAGTTTCTGAAGCCTTTCTTAACCCGGAAATTGGACCGGTACAGGTTCGGTTTCCGGTTTTTTTTATGGCGAACTGTACGATGGAGGATATTGTAAATGCGTGACAAAAAAGTATGATTGAAATATCTTAAAACAACCAGCTTTTTTCATGAAGTAGAAAGGAGTTCATGGATGATTATAAGAGAAATTACGGAATCGGATAGCTCAGCTTTCCTGAAGTTGAATAAAAGGTTAGATCAAGAAAGCAAATTTATGCTTTTGGAGCCTGATGAACGAGATTTGAGCGAGGAACAACAAAGAAGCATGATATCAGGCATTATTGAGTCATCCAATTCAAATATTTTTATTGCTGAAGTGGATGGTGAATTGGTTGGCCATATTACGGTAATCGGGGAAAATGCAAACCGAATCCAGCATCGAGCTTACATTGTGATAGGAATTTTACAAGACTATGTGGGACGGGGGATTGGCCGAAAATTATTTGAGAAGGTTGAGCAATGGAGGGAAACAGCCGGTTTGACAAGGCTGGAATTAACGGTGATGGTTCACAATGAAAGAGCGATCGCATTGTACAAGAAAATGGGTTTTGAGATCGAGGGGATCAGGAAGCGATCGATGAGAATTGATGGCCAATATGTAGATGAGTATTATATGGCGAAGACTTAAGGTTGAAAACGAATGTAAATCAGCCGCCCGTTCCTCGGGCGGCCATCTTGTAACAGGAAAGATTAGCGACCAGCCGGGGGTTGTTTATGCGCAAACATGCCTGGAAAGAATCGTATAAAACTCTTTGACGTTGGCTAATTTATCAAATTCAAGTTCGTGTTTTCCGGATTTCGTTATCACATTAATTTTGTTTGTAAGTGAGAAAGCGCTCGTTATTTCAAATCCTATTTCCTCGATCTTGCTGTAAGGGATGGAGATAACCTGCATTTGTTTAGTGAGCGGAATTTTTCCAACAAAAATCAGTCTCTTGTTCGTCAGGCCGATAAATTGGCTGTTTACCAGGCCATATGTTCGTTCGATTTGCTCACCTTCAAACAAAAACTCTTGAATTTGCTGTAAATGCTTTTCACGATTTTCACCGCTTTTGAACAGCGCCATACCCTCTACCTCCGTCCTTTTTTACCACTATCGTCCCATTTGTTCGTATAAGTGGATTCGACAATTTTCAAAAAAATCCTTTCTTTTCTGGAAGAAATGCGCAAGGCACATGTCGATTTGCCGCGCTTCCCGCCTCATCCGTCATGACGCTTTGAAGGAATGGTTGCCCAGCCTGATACGGAAAAACCCGATTGTCAAAAGCGGAAAAATCATGTATTTTAAATACAATTGAATAAAAAACGACAAAACGCCAAAACGGGAGCTTGAGGGAATCAGGCTGAGAGTGCAGCTGCAGGCCGCTGCTGACCGTGGATCTGATCTGGATAATACCAGCGTAGAGAGATGGCGGAAAAAGGTCAATTTCCGTGCAATGAAACCGTCTGGCTATATCCAGGCGGTTTTTCATATTCAAAAACAATGGGAAAAGGAGAATCAAAATGAAGCAGTGGAAGTTCACCGATGTGTTGGTGACGATCATGGTGGGCATCGTGTTTGGCGTGATCATGAAATTTTGGGATGATTTCTACACGCTCATCAAACCGATTCTGCCAACGATGCGACAACTGTTGTACGGCATGTGGTTCATGGTGGGGCCGTTTGCGTTCTTGCTCATTCGCAAACCGGGAGCCGCTCTGCTCGCCAGTCTGGCCGGGGCGGGGTTGTCCGCCTTCATCGGCCATGGTGTGCAAGTGTTGATGTACGGGTTTGTGCAAGGGCTCATGGCCGAGCTGCTGTTTGCCGCATTTCGCTACAAACGGTATAACATCGTGGTGGCGGGCTTGGCGGGCGTTATGTCCTGCCTGGGCAGCTTCCTGCTGGATCTGTACTACGGATATGCGGATCTGGAAGCCTGGGCATTGGTGGTGAAATACGGTTTGAGAACGATCAGTGCGTTCGTCTTCACGGGTGTGTTCGCGTATTCCATCATCAAGGCGCTGGAAGCAACCAAAGTGACAACATTGATCCGGCCGGTTTCTCCGGACGAGTACAAGCATCTCGATTGACATTCGTTTTGGCGCAGGCGAATCCTGCGATGCGGCCGGACAAGGGGGGTCACGCATGGCTATGGCAAATGGAAGATCCGGGGAAGTTTCCGCGCATGATGCCGACATCTGCGTCGGCGTTGAACATTTGCGTTTGAAATTTCCCGGGGAACCGGACATTTTCTTTCATCATTTGACCTTGCATATTCCGAAAGGTCAAAAAGTGCTCATTCTGGGTCCGAGCGGTTCGGGAAAATCGACGTTGCTGCAGGTGCTGAGCGGACTCATTCCCCATTCCATCGAAGTGCCCATGCGATACAGCCGGATTCAATGGCCTGCATCGTGGGGATTTGTGTTCCAGGATCCGGATACCCAATTTTGCATGCCCTGTGTGGATGAAGAGCTGGCTTTCGTGCTGGAAAACCAGGGGGTTCCGCGTTCGGAAATGGAATCGCGGATGCGCGAGGCGCTTGCCCAAGTGGGGTTAAGTTTCGATGATCTTCACATTCCGATTCAAAGCCTGTCCCAGGGCATGAAACAACGATTGGCGCTGGCTTCCGTGCTGCTGCTCAAACCGGAAGTCGTGTTTCTGGACGAACCTTCGGCCTTGCTGGATCCGGAAGGCACCGAACAGATCTGGGCCTCCATCAAACAATCCCTGCATGACCGGACGGTGATCCTGGTTGAACACAAAATCAACGCGATTGTGAACTGGATCGACCGGATCGTCTTGCTGGATGAACAGGGGCGCCTCATAGCGGACGGCCATCCGGATGATGTGTTCCGGCACCATAAAGCGGCATTTGAGCGGTACGGGATTTGGTATCCTGCGGTCTGGGACGAATATTTGGCATCGTCCCGCTGGAAGGCGATTCGCGCCAACCGGGAGCGGTCCGGTCTTTCCGCCGCCGACTGCGAGACCGTGCTGGAATTGGAACAATTCGAGGCTTACCGCGGCAAACCATGCAAGCTGCGCGTGGACAAGGCCAGCGTCAATGAAAGATCGTGGATTGCCGTGACCGGTGAAAACGGCGCCGGAAAAAGCACACTGCTTCTGGCTTTGGCCCAGTTGATTCCGACCGCCGGCACATATATCTTGCGGGGGCGAGTGATCCCGGAGCAGCCGAAAAAACGCCGGGTGCCGGAAGGGGTGGCCCTGGTGTTTCAAAATCCGGAGATGCAGGTTGTGGCCGATACGCTGTTCGATGAATTGGCGCTGCCTTTGGCCAAGTCCGGGTGGAAACACGACGAAATGGAGGGGGAAGTCCGGCGGATTTTGCAGTATTTCCATCTGCCTCTCGAACCCGGACGGCATCCCTATGACTTGTCTTTGGGGCAAAAACGCAGATTGAGCGTCGCGACGGCAATGGCGGAGCAGGCATCCGTGCTGCTGCTTGACGAGCCGACATTCGGACAGGACGCGCGCAATACCTTTGCGATCCTGGAATATTTGGAGCAGTTGCGGCATGATGGCAAAACCATCGTCATGGTGACGCACGACCGGCGCGTGGTCGAACATTTTGCCACCGAAGAATGGGTCATTGAAAATGGACGGTTAAAGGAAATACGAAAGATTTGACCATACCGGCGGGCATGGAGGGAACGACGTTGCTGGAATGGTTTGCGCCGCAAAGGATCACATGGTTGCATCGCGCGAATCCGGCATGGAAAGGTTTGCTCATGTTTTTGGTGATGCTGGTGCTGTTTTTTTCCCGCGACCTTGCTTTTATCGTGGTGATAGCGTGCTGGTACGGCGGGTTCTTGTTTGTTTTCAGCGGTTTTGCGCGCAGAAAACTGCTGCTCTTATGTCTGCCCTTTGCGCTCACATTCTTGTCTTCCTCCCTGACATTGGCGCTGTTTGGAAAAGGCGAACATGTGCTGTGGCAGTGGGGCATTGTCAAAATTTCCGAAGAAAGCGTAAGATCTGGACTGATCATCGGCATGAAGTCGCTCGCCATCGGGTTGGTCAGTCTTGTGCTGCTGCTCACGACCCGTCCGGTGTTGTTGTTTTATGCCCTGATGCAGCAATTCCGTTTTCCCGCCAGGTTCGCATACAGTTTCCTGGCGGCATTGAGGTTGGTGCCGATCGTGATCGAGGAGTGGCAGACGAGAACGCATGCGTTGAAGGTAAGGGGGATTGCGTTTTCCAAAGGGGTAAAGGGCGTATACGAACGGCTCAAGCTGTACAGTGTGCCGCTGTTTGCCCAGAGCATTCGCCGGGCGCAGCGCATGGCGGTCGCCATGGAAGCGAAACAGTTCCGCATGAACCAACCGCGAACGTACTATTATGAGACGTCTTATTCCAAAATCGATGCATACTTGACCGCGTATGTATGCGGTTCGCTGCTGGTTGCGTTATTGATGCCCGAACCTTTCCGGTGAGGGCTTTTTGCTTAATGGGCGTATTCACCGATGAAATCGCGGATCGGATGACTTCTATTGTTACAGCGGAATGCAAATTATTGATTTAAGAAGAAAGGAGAAGATCGAATGACAAAAATCGTTCCGCATTTATGGTATGACAAGGAAGCCAATACTTCAAGTTGAACCCGGCCATATCGCTGATGGTCGCCTGCTCGACTTCCAAGGAAGTGGACAGGCTATGGGCGGCTTTGACGGAGGGAGGGCAGACCATTCAGAAGATTACGCCTTGCCTGCTCTTCTCCGGTGATGTCTGCGGGAAAGCCGAGGAAGCCGTCAAGTACTATGCAGAAGTGTTTGCGAACTCGGAAATCGGACCCATCAGCAGATACCGTGAGGGAGAAGCCGCATCTTCAAAGGCCAGGTGAACGATGCTATGGCTTAAATTCAATTGGTTAAATGGGGAGTGTAATTTGATGAATATCGAAACCGACCGATTAATGTTGCGGGAAATGACGGAGGCAGATTTTGAAGCCTTGTACGCTGTCCTTGCAGATGCAGATACCATGAAGCACTATCCCCATCCCTTTAACGAAGACAGCGTCAGAGAATGGATAAGAAGAAATCTTGAAAGATACAAGATCTTCGGCTTCGGATTGTGGGCCGTGGTGTTGAAAGAAACCGGCGAAGTGATCGGGGACTGCGGTCTTACCCTGCAGGTCATCAATGGACAGATCAAGCCGGAAATCGGCTATCATATTCGCAAAGACTGTCAGAGGCGAGGATACGCCAGTGAAGCGGCAAAAGCCGCAAGAGACTGGACGTTCATGAATACGCCTTTCAATATCGTTTATTCGTATATGAAGCATACGAATGTTCCGTCATGTCGAACCGCGATGGCTTACGGCTGCAAATTGGTTGACGAGTTTGAAGATGAGCACAATGAACGGTTCAAAGTATATGCCATCAGTCGCGCGGAGTGGGAAGAATCAAGGCGCTGAGTTAATGCGTTATTTCCGATAATGGTCAAGCACGGTGGACGAGGCGCTGGACTATTTTGACGAACGGGAGATGGTGTACCCTCTGCGCCTGTTGAGCGAAGCGGGCCTCGGCTACATGACGCTGGGCCAGCCGCTCAGCTCCTTGTCGGGCGGCGAACTGCAGCGGGTGAAGCTGGCGACGGAGCTGGCCGTGGAAGGGAATATTTATGTGCTGGATGAGCCGACGACCGGACTGCATTTGTCGGACATCGAGCGGCTCATGCGGCTGATGAACCGTCTGGTCGATCAGGGAGCGACGCTTATTGTGATCGAGCATCATCTGGACGTGATCGGCCAGGCGGACTGGATTATCGACCTCGGCCCCGGGGCGGGATATGAAGGAGGCAATGTGCTGTTCCAGGGGCCGCCGGAGGAGCTGATCCATTGCCATGCTTCCATTACCGGCCGCTATTTGAAAAGATATGCGGAAGGCGGAAGCAGGGAATGACGGTACGCGAAATACACCGAAACGCGGAGATGTCGCAATGAGAACACTTTGCAACGAGCTTGCGCCGAACCGGGAATACGGCCACGAGAAGTGCAGCCACAAGGATTCCAAGGCTTACTAATCGAAATTATATGCAGGAGCAAAATGCAGTCCGGAGTTTCGGATCGAAGAAAGGGCTTGACCGAAAGAACCAATCAGGGAGGGCTTCTGCGCATGAGAATAGCGGGCGTGGAGTTGTCTGCGGATTTGCGTTTGGAATCGGTGGAGTGGGCCAGGCTGCCGGGGGAGCGCCTCCGGGAAGCGGGTCGCAACGCCCGGCTTGGCGTGCACGGGAAATACCCGGAGCCGCCGGTCGCCGTCGTGCGCATCGGAGGGATCGTCGGTTTCGGGCTGTCGTTCATCCGCAAGGAGACGGCGGAAGGCATGATCGGCACCCCTGTTTACGAGTTTTTCGAGGAGAACGGCGCGGTGAAGGAGCCGTACCGTTCGCTGGAGTTCCCGCTGCTCGACTGGCTCGGCAAGGCGGCCGGCAAGCCGGTGTACGACCTGTTCCGCAGGGCGGATGCTCCTTCCGCGGCCGACGGCGTGCGGATCCCGTGTTATGACACGTCTCTGTATTTCGATGATTTGCACCTGGAGGACGATCCCGCGGCGGCAGAATGGATGCGGCGCGAGGCGGAGGAAGGGAAAAGCCTCGGCCACCGCCATTTTAAAATCAAAGTCGGCCGCGGCGCGCGCTGGATGGACCCGGCAGCCGGTCTGAAGCGGGATATCGCCGTTATCCGGGCGGTGGCCGAAGTTGCCGGCCCCGAAGGCAAAGTGATGATCGACGCGAACAATGGGTATACGCTGAATCAGCTGAAGGAAGTGCTGCGGCAGACGCCGGACTTGTATTGGGTGGAGGAAGCGTTCCACGAAGACCGCGTGTTGTATGAAGATTTGCGGGAGTGGATGGCGAAGCATGATATCCGCGCGAAGATCGCCGACGGCGAAGGGGATGCCTCCCCTCATCTGATGGATTGGGCGCAAGCCGGGGTCGTGGACGTGGTGCAATATGACATTATCGTTCCGGGATTCTCCGCATGGCTCGGGATCGGGGCGAAGCTGGACCAATGCGGCGCACTCTCCGCGCCCCACAGCTACGGCACCATTATCGGGAACTATGTCGGCGGGCACCTGGCGGGGGCGATCCGCGGCTTCCAGTTCGTCGAATGGGATGAAGGCGACGTGGCGGGTGTGGACCGTTCAGCCTATCGGGTGGAAGACGGCGCCGTTACGATCCCGAATCTGCCGGGGTTCGGCCTTGGCCTGGATCTGGAACGCTTTGCGAAGGAACGCGCGGCATCGGGCTGGAGGATCGGGTGAGAAGGAATAGCCTGATGTGAAGGTCTGTAACCTTCTCAACCTGTGGTATACTGGTTTTGGAGGAAGAAAAGGTGGTGCGATTCATGAATGTTAATCGCGAAGAGTTGAAACGCATGATAGACCACATTTCCGAACAGGAAGTAGCAGAACTGCTTGATTTTATCGGTTATTTAAACATGAAGCGCGAACGCGAGGCATTGAAAAATCTCGAACAGGCATGCCTGACCAGTATGGACTTCTGGGACAATCCGGTTGATGATGAGGTTTGGAATGATGTATAAGCAGGGCGATATACTGCTGATCCCGTTTCCATTTACCGATTTGTCGTCAACGAAACAGCGTCCTGTACTTGTATTGTCCAATACCAAGTATAATGAATCGAACCAGGACATCGTTGTAGCCGCAATTACATCGAATTTGACGGAGAAAGAATATTCAATCTTGATAACCGCAAATGATCTCGACGAGGGAAAATTAAAGGTAGACTCCTTGATTCGGGCGGATAAGATTTACACATTCTCGAACCAGATCGTCATCAGAAAATTCGGGCATTTGAAAGCCGAAGTATATATTAGGGTTAAGGATCAGATCGAAAAGTTAATCAGAAGCTAACGCAGCAAATTTGAACTGCTTTCTGTCAAGAGAACAGTGAAAGAGAAAATTGAGGGACATGATGACAACAAGTCAATCCGATTCTCAAGCAGTGATCTCCGCATTAATCGCGGAGTTTCTTTATTTGGAGCATTTTCTTGGTATAGGGTGAATCTTCCATCCATTTTTTTGAAGGAATTCTACTCAATCGTTTGGCAGGTCTATGGTATAGTAAGCATAGGACACAGGTTTGATGGAAACAGGGGATCATCAGGCGATGAAATTATTCGAGGTATTGCCAAACAACTTTTTCCGTTTGTTGACGGGATCCAACAAGGAACTGTACGCGGAAGCGGGTTTGCTCATTTATGAACAGTCGCAGCGGGACCGGTTCGGCATCCGCTATGATGTGATGCGGGACTTGCTGCAGGAACTGATTGAGACCCAACAGGAGCTTGGACTGGCTTACGCGCCGGATGACGACGAACTGTTGGATGATGAAGTTCGTGCGCCGGGCGGAAATACGCGAACAGCGAATCGGGGCAGCGGGTCCTTGCGAATCGGGGAAACGGGAGCGCAACAAATCACTGTGGAAGAAGCGGCCAGGATGCAAGCGAATGCAATGCTTCGGCGGTTCGAAGCTTTGAAATGGATCGATGTCGAAGACCGCGATCAATTTCAGCGCTATATCGTATTGCCACATTATGCAAGCCGGATGTTGGGCCTGTTCATGGAATTGTGCGAAGCCCGGTCGGTGGAGTATCAGCGATTCGCTTTCACCACGTTTCAAATTTTGACCGGCGGAGAGGCCGAGCGGCGACCTTGTTTCGCCGTGCGCGAAGCGCTGCAGATTACGCTGCAATTTCGGCAAGAGCTGATCACCCTGTACAACAATATGAAACACCACATGGAACAGGTCGTTCAGAAGACGTCCATCCAGGACGTGCTTGACCATCATTTCGACACCTACATATCGCAAATCGTGGACAAAAGCTACCATCGCCTCAAGACGTCCGACCACGTATCGCGATACAGACATCACATTTTGCAGAAGGTGCAGGACTGGCTTCTGGACCGTGACTTGATGGAGGAGACGATTACCGACGGTTTGCAGAGCGATTTTTACCGGTCGCGGGAAGAGGCGGAAGATGACATTCGCCGGTCGCTCTTGACGATCGAGGAAATCTATGCCGGACTGGACGAGGTTTTCTATCAGATCGATGTGCGCCATAATCAGTATTTGCGTGCGTCTTACGATCGGGCGCGTTATCTCAGTCAGCATCAGACCGGAGTGGCGCAACAGTTGGGCATGCTGCTGGAGCACTTGTCACAGCGTGCCGAGGCTCTCGGCCTGAATGCGGATTTCGACGGTGAAAATGCGGAGGTTAAGCGCCTGTTTCGCATGCTGCACATCGGTCAGCTGAGTGAAGGTTCCCTGTATATTCCCCGACAGCGCCGCCAGCATCATCAGCCGGAGCGCCATATCGTGGTTGACATCCCCGAAGAATGGAAAGAGCAGCTGCATCAAACGAACCTGGAACGGATGCGGCGGTCGATCACCCGCAAGAAGGTCGAACGGTTCGTTCTGGACAAGATGGGGGAACGCGACCATATGGAGATGCGGGAATTGGCGCCGGACACTGTGGAGCAACTGCTGCTTCTGACTTATGTGTATTTGTACGGTCAGGACGACTCCTCCGCCTTCCGCTTGCGGCGGAACGAGGAGCGCGTCATTGTACGGATCGGACCGTATCGTTTCCACAATCATACCATCGTGCGTGCCGAGGGGAATGCGGGCCGTAAAGCGGTGATGCGATGAACGGGCAAACCAGAGCCGGGAGGTGCGAACGCCATGACCATGGGCAGCGAATATCCCGCCGTGGCGGGAGGATTGGCCTTGCTTGACGCGTTGGGAGAATCAGACAAGCAGAAAATGGGCGCCGCGCTCAATCGGCTGCTTGCGAACAATTTTCTGGTCAAAGAACGGGACAGGGAAGCGTACATGTTCCTGCGCAGAAATCGGGAGGCGGCGCAGGCTTTTTTTCGTTTCTTGCAATGGGAGTTCATTCTCGATGATCGTCACGAGGTCGTCTATGTGCAGGGGCCGGACAGCACGATTCGCCGCGCGTTCAACCGGGATGAAACGATCTGGATGCTGATCCTGCGTCTGATTTACCAGGAAAAGCGCGAAACATTGTTGCTCAGCGAATTTCCGATCACGACGCTGTATGAAATCCGATCGAAGTACGACACGTTCCGTCTGCCGTGGATCAACATGACGACGTTGGATCGGCTGGTGCGGCTGTGCACACGCCATCAACTTCTCGATACGCTGGACAACGACGTGCGCTCCGATGACTGCCGGTTTCGGCTTTTTCACAGTTGGATCTATTTCATCAACATGGACGAAGTCAAGGCATTGGCAGAACGGATCGAGCGATACCGACAGCGGGAGGAGGGCGACCTGTTCAATGAAGTGGCTGAAGAAACTCCGGCTGATTAAGTGGCACTACTTCGAAGATGAGACGATGGAATTCGGCAGGCAGACATTGATCACCGGCCAGAACGCCGCCGGCAAATCGACGATCATCGACGCGCTGCAAGTGCTCCTGATTGCCGACCAACGTCAGATCCGCTTCAACCCGGCGGCCCACGAAGAGGCGAAGCGGTCGTTGATTCACTATCTGAAAGGAAAAATCGGCAGCGATGACCGTACTTTCGTACGCGACGGGAATTTTACCACTTATATCGTGGCGGAATTTCGCGATGATGTGAAGAAAGAATCATTCGTGATCGGCGTGGTCATCGATGTGTTCTCCGATCAGCAATTTGAGGAAGAATACTTTATTCTGGCCGATTGTCGACTTGACGATCTTGATTTCATCAAGCCGTCCGGCCATTTGCGCAATCGGGAGGAATTCAGGCGCAGGCACGCGGTTTCCTCCGACCGTTCGCGGGCGAGGGCGATTTTCGAACGGAACAAAACGACGTACCAGAAGGCGTTGCTCGCGAGATTGGGAGGGCTGAACGAGCGCTTTTTCCGCATTTTCCTTAAAGCTCTATCGTTCAAACCGATCCAGAATGTCAGAGATTTCGTGTACGATTACATTCTGGACAAAAAAGAACTGCAGCTGGACTTGATGAAGCAAAATTTCGACATCCATGAAAAATACAAACGTGAACTTGAACAACTGCAGATTCGCAAGGAAAAGTTGCAGAGCATTCGCGACGTGTACGATCAATATGACAAACTGCGCGTGACGGTTCAGGAACAGGAGTATGTGATCCGGCGGCTCAAGCTGACGCTGGAGGAAGAGCAACTGGAAACATGCCGCAAGCAGCTCGCCGAAATGGAGGACCGTCTGCGCGGGATGGAAGACGAGATGGCGCTTGCCGCGATGAAGTACGAAGAAGCGAAAGCCGAAGCAGAACAGGCGTTGACCCGCTGGAAGAGCCATGACGCGGTGAAGCGTGCGGAGGAACTGGAGCGCCAGATCGAGGAATGGAGCGACGGACTGGAACGGTTAAAGCAGGAACTGAATGCTGCCAGGAGGGCATTGGAAGGAGAACGGCAACTCGTCGCGCAATTGGTGGATTGGCCGGGAAACGATGGCTGGACGCTCCGATCGGATGATCGTGCTAATCTGACGTCAGGTGTGGAAGCGATGTCGACGGCAATTCGCCGTATGGAGATTATGCTGGATTCCGATCCGGAGACGGAGATCTTCGTAGATGATCTCGGAGAACTCATGCAACGCATCATGGATTTGGGAACACAACTTGGCCAAATCCACGAGCAACTCCTCATTGAACGAACCCGCGCGGAAGAGCGTGTCCGGGCCTTGGCCGACCGCATGTGTGAACTGGAACAGGTCATTCGGGATCTGGAAAACAAGAAGCGTCCCTACCCGCACTCGGTCGTTCAGTTGAAACGCGTGCTTGAGGAACGGCTGAACGGACGGTCGCCGGTGTGGATTTTCTGTGAGGAAATGGAGGTCGAAGATGAGGATTGGCGCAATGCCGTCGAAGGTTATCTGAATACGCAGCGGTTCGATCTGCTCGTTCGGCCGGAAGTGTTCGCCGAGGCGTTGTCGATTTATGAAAGGGAGAAATACCGTCTGCAGCTCGAAGGGGTCGGACTGGTTGATACGGAGAAAGAGAAGCGGTTCTTTCAGACGGCCGAAGCCGGATCACTTGCCGAGGCGCTCAGCACGGACAATCCGTTCGTTCGGGCGCATATTGATCATTTGCTCGGCCGCGTCATGAAGGCGGCGGACGAACAGGACCTGCGCCGGCATCGGACAGCCGTAACGCGCACTTGCATGGTGTACCACAACATGGTGGCGCGGCAGATGAGACGTCAGCAATACGAGCTGCCTTACATCGGCGCCAAGGCGATCGTACGCCAGCTCGAGCTGAAGAAACAAGAATTGGCGGAAACGTCAAAGGAGCATGCGCATTGGGCGGACATTCACCGGGGCATCACCGGATGGACGGAAAAGTTGACTGACAAGAAAGCGCGCATGGAACGGCTTGGCGGACAACTGGCCTTGACGTCGCAATTGGCGGATACGAGGCGGCGATTGGCCGGGGCGAAAAGTGAGTTTGAGCGGTTGGATCTGAGCGAAGCGCGGCGGCTGGAGCAAGCCTATCATGACTGGCAATCCGAGGTAGAACGCTGGAACAACCGGCGAATGGATCTTGGTAAAGAAATGGGGGTGAAGGAAGAAGAGCGAAGGAATATCAATGCCCAGATTTACATCCAGAACAACAAGGTGAAGGACGCGCGGCAAGTGCTGGACAGCTGGGTGGCGGAGTATGATCCCGGACTGCTGCAGGGCGCGCTCTCCCGTTGGTCCGATGCCGAAAAACAGGACCTCCCGACTTATCGCAAACTGGAAAACTGGCAAAACAATCAGAAAGGCAACGCGACTCGCCGCGATGACACACGCAGTGAGCTTCAAAAATTGCGTCTTCAGTTCAACGCCGAGCATCTGTTCGACGGACCGGAGGCGGCGGAGGACAATGACGCCTATGACGCGGCGCTGAGAACCGTCGCCGATATCAACATTCCCGATTACCAGGACAAGGTCGAAAAGGCGCTGAAAGATTCCGAAGAGGAGTTCAAATCGCATTTCGTATTCAGGCTCAGGGAAGCGATCGAGATGGCAAAGCGCGAGTTTCATGAACTCAATTATGCATTGCGGAATTTTCCTTTTTCCCGGGACCGGTATTTTTTCGAGGTGACGTCAAGAGAGAAATACCGACGGTTTTACGATGCGGTCATGAACCCGATGCTGGCGGAGAAAGGGTCGCTGTTTGACTTGCCGGACCATGATTCCTCGGAGACATTGCACGAACTGTTCGAAATGCTGGTCCGGGGCGAAGCGGGGGATATGGAAGAATTCACGGACTATCGCAGCTACCTGGATTTCGATATCAGAGTCCACTCGGATGATTCCAGCTATTCTTTCTCCAGGGTGCTGCGGGAAAAGTCGGGCGGTGAGACGCAGACGCCGTTCTATATCGCGATTCTGGCTTCGTTTCACCATTTGTACAGGACTAACAAGACTTCACGGCTCGTTGTGTTCGACGAAGCGTTCAACAAAATGGACGAGCAGCGGATTCAGTCGAGTCTGCGCTTGATCAAACAGTTGAACCTACAATTGATCGCCGCGGTTCCGGACGAGAAAATGCAACACATGGCGCCGGAGGTCACGACGACGCTGATTGTGACGAACCGCAACTATCGTTGTTTCGTCGATATGGTGGATCGTGCGGATATCGCGGAATTTTTGGCCATAGAGGATGACGATGCGGGGGCGGGAGTCACAGGTTCCGGTGATGATGAGGATGGGACCAGGGAAGTGGTATGGCAGGACGAGTTGTTTTAGTGAAGGAGCGGGTTGCGTTTTCGTCGAAAGGAAGGGATTCAGGCATTGATGGATCGGGATGCTTGGAGCGAGACGGAATACAAGAAAGAGTTCGGGCGGCGACTTTTGGCACAATTGATACGTAAATACGAGAGCAGCAAGGCGTTCGCAAGCGGCGATCCGGTGAAGCAGAAACCGCAAGTTTCTTTCGCCAACGGTCCGTTTCAGGTGGAATATGAAGACGAGATGGATTTCCGCAAGAAGGAATGGATTCATGAAGTGGTCGAATCGTTGGCCTCGCGGGGCATTGTGGCGGTGAAATGGGAGAAGTTCCGGGAGGGCCGGCAGCTGGCCAAAGTCTATCTGGAACCGGACCGCGTCGAGGCGGCGTATGAACTGGCGGGGGCGACGCCTCGCCAAAAGAAAATGGAGCGGCTTAGGGATATTCTGAAAACGCTGGATCATCACCCGTGGGAATGGGTTGCCCAATGGTCACGTGAAGCGGTGAGTGCGCTTAACCAGCGCAAATCTGCCAGTCTCGATCTCGACGATCCGGAAGGGTACGAACGGCTGGCGGATGTGCTGCGGGAACTGCCGAAACTGGAGGACGACATTCCGAAACGCGTGCTGAGCCACCGCCTGTTTCAGAATTCGAAGACGTTCGAGCGTCTGGTCGAGCGGCGGCTCGTCCATTTGATTCAGACCCGTTCGGGGATTGAATACGACAGTGACGCGGACGCGTTGGAAAGTGTCGGAATCGCCGATCAACCCCGAAGTGTCTGGATCGCCGGAGCGCTAAGGTGTTCCATTGGCAATCACCCGGTCTCGCTTGCCATGTTCCCCGGCGGCATCGGCTTGTCGCGGGATACGGTGCGCGCGATGACGATTGACGAGGTAGGCGGCTTGCGTATCGTATTGATCGAAAATCTTACTTCCTGGCATCAGTGGGTGAAGGAGAGGCAAGGGGCGGACGAAGTCGTTGTCTATACCGGCGGTTTTCCGAACCGCGCCGTGCAGCAGTTGCTGCGCAAACTCGGCGGCTACGTTTACGGCGATTCTCGCGAGGAAGGTCGGAGATTCGGTGCGGTCGGCGGATTGCCGGTTTACCATTGGGGCGACATGGATGCCGGCGGCATTCAAATTTTCGAATTTCTCCGCATACACTTTTTTCCGGATCTTGAACCGCTCGGAATGGACGAGCAGAGCTTTTTGCGCAATGCCGGCGCCGGAATGGAATATAGCAGATCATATGCGAAAAAGCTGAAGGACATGCTGGCAAACGAACGGTTTGCTCGCTGGCATGGCCTGATCAGGCTTATGCTGGTCCACGGAAAACGTATTGAACAGGAAAGTATGGCAATCCCGGCGGACCTGTTTGGATGATAAAAATCCCCTCCAACCAACCAGGAAAAGGAGTGATCCCATGGAATACCACGTGTCCATAACAGGCAACGACCAGGCGAAAGGAACAGCCGATCAGCCCTTCCGCACCATCCAACGCGCGGCGTCGCTGGCCGTGGCCGGCGATACGGTGATCGTGCATGCCGGCGTTTACAGGGAGTGGGTCAATCCGGCCAATGGCGGAACGGAAGAGCATCGCATCGTCTATCGTTCCGCGGGAGACGGGGAAGTCGTCATCACGGGGGCTGAACGGATTACCGACTGGAAGGACGAAGGCGGCAATGTCTGGAGCACGGAAGTTCCGAATGCCATTTTCTCTGTCCGGAACCCGTTCGAAGTCGAGCTCTCCGGAGACTGGCTGTTTGAAGGCGCTTTCCCCGTCCACCTCGGCGATGTCTATCTGGACGGCAAGTCCTTGTATGAGTGTGATAGCCTGGAGAAGGTACGCAAGCCTGAAGTCTGGCCTGACGCCAAGTATCCCGATGACTCGCTGCTGACCTGGTATGCCGAAGTCGATTCCGCAACCACGAAGATCTGGGCCAATTTCGGCGGGAAAGATCCCCGCAAGGAGAACGTCGAAATCAGCGTTCGCCCTTGGTGCTTCTGGCCTGACAAACCCGGTCGCAACTACATCACCGTTAGCGGATTCACGCTTCGCCAGGCAGCTCCCCAGTGGGCGCCGCCGACCGCCCATCAGGAAGGTCTGATCGGGCCTCATTGGAGCAAAGGCTGGATCATCGAAAACAATATCATCTGTGAATCCAAAAGCGTCGGCATCAGCCTGGGCACCCCGATCGGAACGGGCCACGCCAAGGTCAGAGGCCGGCACATGAAGGGCGGCACGCAGCGCGAGCAGGAAGTGATCATGCGGGCGCTGCATACCGGCGGTTGGCACAAGACCCTCGTCGGCAGCCATATCGTCCGGAACAATGTGATCCATGATTGCGAACAGGCCGGCATCGTGGGACATATGGGCGGCGCTTTCAGCCAGATTTATGGAAACCGGATCTACAATATTCACCACAAGCGTCTCCGGCACGGCGCCGAAGTGGCGGGCATCAAGCTGCATGCGGCGCTGGATACCCAGATTCGCGAAAATATCATCTACAGTTGCTACCGCGGTCTGTGGCTGGACTGGCAGGCGCAGGGGACGCGCATCAGCCGCAATGTCTTTTTCGACAATCTGTCCGAGGACTTGTTCGTCGAGGTTTGCCATGGTCCGTATATGGTGGACCACAATCTGTTCCTTTCTCTGATGAATTTCCGAAACATGGCGCAAGGCGGAGCGTTCGCCCACAATCTGTTCGCGGGCCGATTCGTGGTTCGCAATGAGCTGACCCGTACGACGCCGTACCACTTCCCGCATGAGACCGCCGTGGCCGGCTACTCCAACATTACCGGAGGCGATGACCGGTACTACAATAATGTCTTCCTGGGAGACAATGACCCGAACAAAGAGCCCGTCCCGATCACCTTCTTCGAGCATCTGCCGCTCAAACCCAGGTATAAAGTCGATGAGGATGGGAAGCCCGTCATGGACGGTGTGCCGGACGATTCCATCTGCTGGCTGCACCCGGTGGGATTGGGAGGCTACGACAAGCATCCGAATGTGAAAGACAAGCCATGGTGGGAATACACCCGGGAAGAGTTGGCCGCGCTCGATGACGCCGCGAAAAAGCAAATCTTTACCGGCAATGCCGTTCTTCCGGTGGCGATGGGCGGAAATCTGTATCTGGGCGATGCGGTTCCGGGTCGTCACGAACCGGGCGCGAAGGTCCATCAGCAGCGGGGGATTGAAGTGGAGACGGATCCCGCGCAAGGCAAGGCGCGCATCCGGATCACGGAACCCGAATTGCTTCGCGGCGCCTCCGCCATGCTGGTCACCACCGATCTGCTCGGGAGCACCTATCATGCCGAGATGAAATTTGAACACCCGGACGGCACGCCTTATCGCTTCGACTCGGACTTTGTCGGGAACAGGAGGCCTGACGCAGACGTCACAGCCGGTCCGTTCGAATTGACGGACAGCGGCGTCATCGAATTTGAACTCGGATAAGGGTTCCGGAACCATCATCGTGCCTATGACCATCGTCAACCCGCAATACTATGATGAAATCATCCAGCGCTTGTTGGATGATGGTGCCCCATTAAAGCACTTCATTCTTTACGCAAGCAAAGCCACATTGCTGAAACGATTGAACAAGCGGTTCGAAGGTGGAAGGACGTGGGCAAAGCGGAATATTGACCGGTGTATTCACGCTTTTGATCATGTGATTACGGAAACCAAAATCATGACGGATGAAAAATCAATTGATGATGTAGTGGAAGAAATCGCGGCGAAAAGCGGGATCACGCTTCTTCCTGACAAGAGAGGGCGCATCAAGAAGGAGATTGACAGGGCCGTAGCGATGATAAAGCATATCCGGTAAATAGACTGAGCTTGAAAAGTCCAAACCATTCAGGTGTGGGCTTTTCTTTTTGATCAAAATGAAACAGAAAAGGGAAATGTCCGTAAAGGATATAAAAAATAGAAAAAATGAAAGTCGAGATGATCGCGGGGGTGGAAACGAATGAGCCAGACTGTGCTGGAAGTGGAAGGCCTGTCCAAAACCTATGAAAATTCGATGCACGTTGTACACGCATTGAAGAATGTATCTTTTTCTTTGAAAAAGGCGGAATTCGCGGTCATCATGGGGACAAGCGGATCAGGGAAAAGCACGTTGCTTCATATCTTGAGTGCATTGGACAAGCCGACTTCGGGCACCATCAAGCTCAATGGTCAGCCTTGCCATCATATCTTCCGGGAGCCGGAGGCTTCGCGTTATCGATTGAAGAATGTCGGGTTTGTCTTCCAGGCTTATAATCTCCTCAAAGATTTGTCTGCGGAAGACAATATTGCGGTGCCGCTGGTTTTGCAAGGAGAACCGGAAGCCTCCATTCAAGCCAGGGTGGATGAGGTGCTGCGAATACTGGGCTTGTCCGCCTTCCGCCGGCATCGCCCTGTCGAATTGTCCGGCGGCCAGCAGCAGCGGGTAGCGATCGGACGCGCCATCATCGCGAATCCCCCCATTTTGTTGGCGGATGAACCTACAGGGAATCTCGACTATAACACATCTAAGGAAATCTTGGATGTTTTTATCAAGATGAGGGAAGAGCGGCAACAAACCATCTTGCTCGTCACTCATGACCCCGTTGTTGCGGCTTCTGCTGACCGGGTGCTGTTCTTCCATGATGGCGAGATCCGGGATGAGTATCATTGCAGGGGGAAGCAGGATCTGGACAATATATTGCGGATTTTCAAGACGATCACCGAGGGAAGGTGATGGGATGAGAAAGACGCTATGGGGAATGGCCTTGCGGTTGCTTAAAGCCAATCGTCTGTTGATTTTATTTTCCACCATCAGTATCCTGTGCTCAACGCTTTTGATCAGCACAATGCTCATGTACACGCTGAATGCTCAACGTACGATGGAGCAGTCGTTCAGAGAGATGTTTGGAGAAGCGGATATCATGGTGTCATATCCCCCGGCACATCCCGATGTCCTGACCAAAGAGAAGGCGGAGCGCATCGTTTCTCTGCCGGGCGTTGAGGAGTCCGCTTATGTACTGTCCAGGTTTCTCCATATCGGCGAATCAAATATGCCCGTATGGACGATCGGCACCACGAGCAATGACTTGACGAGAAGCACCTACAAGTTTACTTCAGAGATTACGCCTTCCACGATCATTCTCAATGAAGAACTCGCCCAATACTTAAATGTTGCAATCGATGACGAAGTGGTCATAGAGGGAATGGTTCTCCGGGTATCGGAGATTACGGAGGATCTTCAGGGTTCGGTCAGCATCGCCGTTATCCACTATGATCATATGCAGCCCTTCACGGAGAAGGGAGAGTATGCGAACGGGTTGATGATCAAGCTTGCAAAGGGGGCAAATGCTTTATCGGTTGCACAGAAGATCAGAGAGATAGATGATCAACTGCGCATTGATCTGGTAGAGCAAAATGAACTAGTCGCGTCGAACATGCGGACGCTGCACACCTTCATCATTATGATGTCGTTGTTGGTCCTCGTGATAACTTCGCTACTGGTCCTTTCCAATCTGGAGATTCTGCTCTATAAACTAAGAAATCAGATTGTGATTTTGCGATCG
Source organism: Thermobacillus xylanilyticus (assembly GCF_907165215.1). Classification (GTDB taxonomy): domain Bacteria; phylum Bacillota; class Bacilli; order Paenibacillales; family Paenibacillaceae; genus Thermobacillus; species Thermobacillus xylanilyticus. The sequence continues at coordinate 59,167 of NZ_CAJRAY010000080.1, forward strand.
ATCGGAGCCACAACCAGGCAGATCGGCCAGATCATGCTTGTCCAAAGTTTCGTCATCAATCTGGTTGGTACGGTTTTCGGCGGCGGCGCGTCAGTATTGGCCATGAATGATCTGTTCCGTTTAGCGGAACGTGTTTTTCATATGCCGGCGACCACGGAGAATCTTTCGAACATGCCGGTTGTCCTTATCATCGTCGCAGCTTGTTTTCTCATCTTCCAAATATTCATGATCATACCTGCATATCGCAGTACGAGAATTTTGCCCCTCGAGATTGCGGAAGAGAATGAGCGATTGGACTTCAAGCACAAGAAGAAACACAAACTCCGCGGTTTGGGCACAGCCTTGACCGGGAGTGCGTTGTATTTATTTGGCTATATCGATGAAAATTACGTGTTGTTCTTCCCGGGATTGTTCATTTTGTTTATCGGAAGTTTGCTGTTCATGCCCTATGTGATCGAAAAGGTCATTCACGGGACTTTGAAGGTTGTCGGCCGCAGACTTGGCCGGCATGTTTACCTGACTTTCAAAAACATGCTGCCCCAGGTGAGGAGAAATGCTTTTGCCGTTATTTCGATTTCGTTGACCTTGACGATTGCCGTATTCGGAACAACTTTGTTAAGTACTTTGGATGCGAACAATCTTCGTTCTTTGAAGGAAAGATATGAGAAGCCGATCATGCTGTATAACCGTCTCGGATCTGAATCGACACTGGATCATCATCTGCTGCGGGAAACCTTGCTGAAATTCGATTCCATCCGGGATGTGCAGTATGAAGGAGCGTTATTGCACAATTATATATTGTTGAATGATGCAGAGATCAAGATAACCCCTGTGGCGGTTCATTCCCCTTTGACAGAGGGGCTGAAGGATGATGAACTCGTCATCTCTGAGAAGCTGGCAGCCCAATATCACCTGCAGGCGGGCGACGAAATCCTGATCGGTTATCGCGATGCGGAGCATCAGGATGTCTTGCCAACCGGCATCTATCGCATCGGAAGGGTCAGTGAGGCATTGAATCAATCCGATTATACGCTGATGACATGGTCCAATCCGCTGAATACAAAATCAACTGTGACCAGGATTTACATCGATACGGAGGATGAGCAACAAGCATTGGCTGATTTGGAAACCGTACGCGAGAAGTACCCGGAGCTTCAGATCACCACATTAAGCGAAGCTTTGGAACAAGCGAGAGCAGGATTCGTTCAGCGGTGGGGGATTTTTATCGCCGTGCTCAGTGTAATCATTGGCTGCTCGATGGCGGGAGTACTTAGCGGTTTAATGAATCAGGTCATGTCGAAGCGTAAAGAATTTGCCGTTCTGCGAACCGTAGGGGTGTCTCCTGCGGGGATCGTCTGCAACATACTGGTGCAAGTGTGTCTGTATGTAGGTTTGGGTATTGTATGTGGCAGTATTTTGGGCGTGATCGTTCTCGTGCTCGTGATTGCGCTTGATCCGACGCCGATCACTTTTCATTTTCCGACCATAGGGCTGACGGGCATCGGGATGCTATTGCTGACTGTTGCAACCTCCGCGATCACCGGGCGTCATATCACATCCAGAAATATTCTGCAGGAAATGATGATGGATGGAAAGTAATATGGAGTGGAATGTTTAAATCACATTTGTGATTGCGCATGAAGAAGACCCTTCCGGCAGGAGCGTGTCCGCCGGAAGGGTCCTGTTTTAAATTTTGGCCAGATATTCGATGAGTCTGACAAAGACGGCCGCGGCTTCGGCGCGGGTGGCGGTTCCTTTGGGGTCAAAGAGGTTGCCGCCTTTGCCGGTTACAATGTCTATGCCTTGCAGCGCCTTGGCGGCCTCCAATGCCCATGGACTGATCTTGCTTTCATCCACGAAGGACCGGTCCTGGCTTTGCGGAATCTCAATGCCTTTATATTGCAGGTACTTGTACAGGATGACAATCATTTGCTCGCGTGTAATCGGGGCGTCGGGATCGAAGCGATCCGCGTTAGTTCCGTTCACGATGCCGTTCTCGGAAGCCCATCCGACCGCCGCTGTATACCACCCGAGTTCGACAGTAAATCGGCAATTTTAGGCACATGAAAAATAAAGAATCGCATAACAGCAAGGTTTTTGGGGACTGAAGATAGAAAAAAACGCAAAGTTTCATAGGCACACGTTTTGTTGATGTTTTCTTGTATTTATTGATGATATATGGTATTATATAGGCATGTATATACGACGCGTTTCTCGAAAAAACAAAAATGGATCCACCACCGCTTACCTTCAGCTTGCGCACAACGAGTGGGATCCCGTCGCGAAGCATGCCAAGGCGAAGGTCATCTACTCGTTCGGCCGCGAGGACGAAATCGATCGTTCCGTTCTGGAACGGTTGGTGCAGAGCATTGCCCGTTACCTGACTCCGGAAGCGGCGCTGCAGGCGCAAAACGCAATTGGCGATACGGCGGAATTCTTGTTCCGGTCCAGCAAACGCTTGGGCGGAGCCTGGCTCCTCCATCAGCTGTGGCAAAAGATCGGGTTGGACGCCATCCTCGAAAAATTGTTCAAGGATCGTAAATATCAATCGTCCATTGAGCGTCTGATCTTCGCTATGGTGGCCAACCGCGCCCTTAATCCTTCGAGCAAGCTGGCGATGGAAGATTGGGTGAAGGACGAGGTGTATATTCCAGGCCTAAGCGAAGTCGGCAGCCAGCAATTGTACCGAGCGATGGACGAGTTGTTGGAAGTTCAATCGGAGCTGGAGCATCAGATCTATTGTGCTGTTTCCGATTTGCTGAATCTGGAGGTCGATCTGCTTTACTTCGACACCACCTCTTCTTACTTCGAAGTCGATCCGTTCGATGTGCCGGAGGATGACGACTTGCGCAAGCAGGGATTTTCGAAGGACAAGCGTCCGGATCTGGTTCAGGTCGTCATCGGGCTCGCCGTCACGCGTCAAGGGATTCCGATCCGCTCTTGGGTCTGGCCGGGCAATACGTCGGATATGTCGGTCGTCGATCAAGTCAAGCGCGACTTGGTCGGCTGGAAGCTCGGCCGGGTGATCAGTGTGATGGATCGCGGCTTCACCTCCGAAAAAAATTTGCGGACGTTGCAGCGGGCCGGCGGTCATTATATCGTCGGGGAGAAGATGCGATCCGGCAAAGAGACGACGGATGCTGCCATGAGCCGCAAAGGCCGGTACCACCACGTGCGCGAGAACTTGCAGGTCAAGGATATCGTCGTCGGCGACGGCGAGGCGAGAAAACGCTACGTTCTCGTGCATAATCCCAAAGAAGCCGAACGGGATCGTCTGCGCCGGAAAGAGCTAATCGAACGTTTGGAAGCGGAACTGGAGGGTCTCAAGCAGTTAAGCAACCAGGCGCACACGAAAGCCGCATGCCGATTGCGCACGCATCCGACCTACGGAAAGTACTTGCGTCAACTGAAAGACGGGACACTCAAGCTGGATAAGCAAGCGATCCGTGACGCAGAGAAATATGACGGCAAGTATCTCATCCGGACATCGGATGACACGCTTTCTGCAGAGGACGTTGCCCTCGGCTACAAGCAGCTGGTTGATGTGGAAGACGCATTCCGAACACTAAAGACCACGTTGGAGCTTCGTCCGATGTATCATCGGCTGGAAAACCGCATTCGCGCCCACATCCTGCTTTGTTGGCTTGCTTTACTGCTGGTTCGCATCATCGAAGAAGAAACCGGCGAGACCTGGACGGCATTACGCAAGGAACTCGATCGCATTCATCTTGGACATTTTTCATCAAATAACGGAGACGTCTACCAGAGCACGGAATTGACACCCAAACAACGAAAAACCTTTGATACGCTTGGGATTGAGGCTCCACCAAAGTTCCTAAAGATACAACCCAAAGCATAGATACACGCATTTCTTAAGAAAAATGCCCGTCAACCCAGACAGCGCAAGGGATAGCGGGTATTTCATTTACCTAGTAACTGTCGAACTCGGGTACCACTTTCCGACCGCCACGTCGCGGAAACGGGTATTCGAGTAGCCGGAACGGTCCACGTTCTCGAGATTGGCCAGCACCTGTATGAACATGGCGCGCGTCATCGGGACTCCCGGCGAGAACGATGTGGACGATGTGCCGTCGAACAGGCTGAACGTGTAGGCGGCATTGACGTAGTCGTAGAACCAGGCGTTCCCGTCGACATCACGGAAAGGATTGCCCGAAACTACGGTGAGGCCAAGCGCTGACTCCTCATCGAGCACAAGCTCCGCGCCCTCACGGATGTCCAGCGACAAGCCGCTTTCGAAGCTGACGGTCGCGCCGCCCGGTCCGATTGCGACCTTGCCGTTTGCATCAATTGTTGTGCCTGCCGGTACGCGAATCCGGATTCCGCTCTTGGTCAAGATTTCGCCGCCGCCCGGGAGGGTCGTGTTGCCTTCCTCATCCGTGACCGCAGGCTTGTCGGCCGGCGTGTTCACGGTGTAGGGCTTTTGCGACGTACCATCATTGCTGCCAGGATTGATGATAACAGGGATATACGAACTCGTCGGCGTCGCCGTCACGCTTGCCGCTGCGCTTTCGCCCTTCTCGTTGACCGCGACGATCTTGAAGGTGTACGCCACGCCGTTGGTCAGTCCCGTAAACGTATATTCGTATGCCGACGGACCTACCGTAACCGGCTTCTCGTTGTCATACCAGACTTTGTAGCCGGTTATCGGTTTGCCGCCGTCGCTCGCCGGCGCCGTCCATTTCAACGTGACCCTTCTGTCGCCAACCGTGGCGGTCAAATTGCCCGGAGCGTCAGGCACGCCCGGCTTGCGCTGCGAGAACATCCAGTCAAAGACGTCGGTATAGTCATTGTTCCATGGCGGCAAGTTGGGGGACTGGATAATCGGCGCCATGCTCCAGGTCTCCCCGGTGAACGGATTGTCCATCGTGAACCGGTTGTACAGCACCGCCGCTTCCACTTCGTGCGCGATATAACGAACAAGCGGCGGATTGTTCTCCGGATTGGGCCGCTGACTCGGCTGGTCATATTGATTGTAAGGCCAGGTCAGCGCCTCGTTGCTGTCAAAACGGGAGGCCCTCGCGTTGGTCAGGTTCCCGATATCGTTCAACATGTTGTCGACGTTGCTTGCACCGCTGTCATACGTGTTGACGAACAGCCAGTAGGCCAGATCCCGGTTTTCGGGCGCCGTCGGCCAGCCGGATGAAATGCCCATGGGTGCGGCCGCCGCGAAGAAGCCGGGGTAGGCGTTGACCAGGATGTTCGTATACGCGCCGCCCCATGAGAAGCCCGCGACATAGATACGATCGGGGTCCACCGATCCGTCGGCAATCAAACCGTCGATCACCTGCTTGACATCGTCCGTTCGCGGAGTGGAAGTTTCGTTATAGGAAATGTTCAGAATATGGCTCGCGTATTTCCCGGGATTCTCCTCCATTTTCTTCATCAGGGCAACATCAGGGCAACCGAGCCGTTGGCCGATTTCATCGACGCTTTCTGGTCGATCTGCGCCTGTGTGCCGCCGCGCGACATGCCGTGCGTATAGACATAAAGCGGCAGCCCTTGTACGGCATTGCCCTTTTCGTCCTTGTGAATGTAGAGCGCGTAATTGACCGATTTGAATGTATGCGTTGTGAATTTGTCGAGGATCGGGTTCACCACATCGGTCTGTTTGAAGACGGCGTAATCGATCGGATTGCCATTCTTCAGCTCGATCTCGCCGTTTAACACGATGTTGTAGTTTTGTCTGGTCGAGTTGCTGCTGCCATCCAGTGTGGTGCTGCCGCCGACTTCCGTGTAGAACTCCAGCTCCACGACGATGTAGCGGCCGCTTTCCAATCCGTCCCGATAATCCGGCGAATTGTGCACTTTCCCGCGGTAACCGCGCACCTTCGGTTCGTCATTGGCGTATACCCTCGAGATGTTGCGCGTGCCTTCGAACACCACCGTGTCACCGGTCAGCGTCGTGTTTCGGGCCGATACGGTGAACAAGCCCGGATGGAGTGCGGAACCGAGCGCCTCCCGGCCTTCGCCCAGGTCGATAATGACCGCTGTCGTGTACTCGCCGCGGGCGAAGTTGTCGTTCCATACGATAAAGGGAATCTGTTCGGCGGCCGGATCATCCTTGAACGTCACGCGAATCTGATGGTCGGCGACAATATTGGTCAACGTGAACGTGTTATCGGATTCTAACGTCACCGGTTCGCCATCGACCGTTACGGTATCCACAAGTTTGCCGTTGTCCGGAATCACGGTGAACGTGAAGTCTGAGCCGTGGGCTACTCGCTTGACGTTGCCGGGAACGCTTGGCGTGACTCTGCCGCCCGTACCGGTCAACAGGGTGATGGAGTGTCTCGGATCCGGTTCAGCGGCCGGAATGAGTTCAATGCTGTCCTGGAATGCTTCGTGGCCGTTAAAACCCGAGTCCGGCGGGCCGAAAGCGGATACCACTTCATAGCGGTCGGCGCCGATTTCCGACGAGTTGTTGATATTTACCTCAAACGTGAATTTGCCCGGCTGTAACGTCAAGTCGCGCTTTGGAATTCGGATTTCCACGATGTACCCGGTGTCCGTAATCTGCGTCCACGCGGCCCGGTCCGTATGGGACTGCCCCGAGAACACGCCCGTCGCGCTGACGCGCCATTGGTTGGAGCCGTTCGAACCCGGGCCGACGAAGAACTCCACGCTGTCGTACGTATGATCCCCGCCGGCTCCCTGATAGACATTGCTGTCCTCTACCACGACGCGGGCGTACAGGAAGTTTTCGTCCCAGAGAATTCTGACCGTCCCCGTGGCATGGGGTCTGGGATCATCCGGCGCAGAACTGCGGTTGATCGGATACTCGTTGGTCTTGAACCACAGCGGGTCGTTGGAGCCGAGCTCGGGCGTTCCGTACACGGCGGTCGGGATGTCAGCCGCTTCCGCGATCGCAATGTTGTCCGTCTCGGCGGCAAAACCGACAGGCATGAAGGACGTCAATATCATCAGGCAACAGAGGAGGGAGAGTTTTTTGGCTAAAACGTTTCAACATAAAAACAAAATCCTCCTTTCCCAAGTAAATGAAGCGACAGCTTCCTTGCGACGTATCCGGATTTAGCAACCACCCCCAATTCAGATATAGAGGATAAAAATTCCGATATGACGGGTTGACACGGAAGAATGCTATGGTGAATATAATCAAAAAATCGGCAGTTCAAACCAGGTTGCAAGTCTGCGGCAGATGATGGTACGACAAACCATAAGACGCATTACCGGCCTGCCTGGATTGAACGGTATGAGGTAACCGCATGGAACTGAAAGCCAAATTTTTCGATGAACTGACGTCACGGGAAATCTATGAAATCTTGAGGGCAAGATATCTCATTTTCAAAGTCGAGCAGAAAATCGATTACTGCGATTTCGATGATATCGACTTCCGGAGTCTGCACATTTTCCTGGAATCCGACCGTTCGGTAAAAGCTTACCTTCGAGCCTTCTTCAAAGACAGTGACAAGCAAACCGTACAGGTAGGCAGAGTGCTGACCATGGAACACGGAGCCGGTCACGGCAGGAGGCTGATCGAGGAAGGCATCAGACTGATTCAAGAAAAATTAAACCCCGACATCATCTGCCTTGAATCCCAAAAACACGCTGTTGGCTTCTATGAGAAGTTCGGATTTGCCGTTGTATCCGAAGAATTCATCGAGGCCGGCATTCCTCATGTTGAGATGGTATTGAAGGTAAGATAAAGGTTCGGAGAAACCCCGCTGACATGAGGCCATCTTGAGAAATGCCCCTTTCCTGATGTTCATAAGACGATGGAAGGGGGCGTTATTTTTTTATGATTCGCACTAGATCGAATGACCAGGGAAAAAGAGGGATATTGGAACCTCATCTGGTCAAATTGTCTGTCAAATCGACAGGATTGCGAAGATTGCAAAATGGTTATTTTGGACATGCAGGTTTCGACGTTATTTGCAAGATCGCTTTGCTATTCTCAAATTGCTAAAACGAAGAGGTTTGCAAGAGGTGATAAACATGGTTTGATAATGTAAAACAATCAATTGTTGTGCAGAAATTATTAAACGTAGTTTGATAATGTAAAACAATTGGTTTGCTGTGAAAAAAGGCACACGTAATTGTAAGCGCATCCATTCCATAAAGGAGGGTTCCTGGTCATGCGGAACGGCAGCATCAGGTCCACGGTGGCTCTCTTGGTATGCTTCATGCTGGCAGCCGGTCTCTTCTTGCCCCAGGCCAAGGCATCGGCGGAATCGGTGCCGGCTGAAACTTGGAGACAAGTCGATCCCGCCAATATCCAGATCGGCAAAAGCTATCTCATCGTGTCCGAGCACGGCGCGCTGGTGAACGCCCAAGCGACCATCAGCACCCCCGGCGACGTCACCGGCGATACTCAGATCGGCATGGCGTCCAAGCCGGTTACGATCGAAAACGGCTTGATTACATCCGAAGTGACGCCCGACATGATCTGGCAGTTCGGCCTTGGCGCGAACACAGCGCCTCCATCCGGCGGGCTCGGCGAAGGTCAGGGCTATTATTTGTATAACGATGCTCCCGGTGAAGGCGGAGGTACGGAACCTCTGAGAAGGGAGTCCAGCTTCAACGCGCAGCATGCGCCCCTCAACACGACGAATGCATCCGTCAATGAAAACCAGCAGAGCGTGATGCTGCATGTGCTGGATGAAAACGAAGGCACCGTGGCCATGTATTTCTGGAGCGGAAACAACCAGTTCAACTTTGTTCTGACGAGCACGGAAGACGGTTTCACGGCCAAAAGCCCGGCCGCGAGCGCATCGACCGCAGCCCAGCTGCTGGAGCAGATGCAGGCGTCACCGCCGCTCAGGCTGTATGAACCGAACGTGGACGTCGGCGTTCAGCACTATGTCATCGCGACATCCGGCCCGAACGGCACCATCAGCCCGACTTCCCTGACCGGCCATGTCTGGGTGAATGACGGCGAGGACGTGACCTTCACGTTTACCCCCGCATTCGGGTTTGAAGTGGACAAGGTTACGGTCAACGGTGAAGAAGTCGAGGTTACGGGCAACACCTACACCCTCAAGAACGTTACCGCAAGCGGAACAACCATTCATGTGATGTTCAAGCCTGCTTCGGACGCAGCGGAATTGCCGTTCATCGTGTATAACGACATCTTCTCTGTCGGCAACGTCACGACAGCGGTCATCATCGACCTTGGCGAAGGCAACGCGGCGAACCTGGCCGACCTGAGCGCCGACATGTTCACGGCAGCCGCCAGGAACACAAGGCTTGACGGGTCGACGGTGATTTTTGACGGGGAGCGCAAGAATACCAGGGTCTATGTCAACGATGAACCGAAGCCGCTTGGTTATCTTACGCCCGCACCGGGCTCCGACGATCTCGTGACCGATACGCCCGCGAGCGGACGCTACATCATCATTGAGTTCGAGTTCTGGAATGCGAGCGGCCCCGTATCCGGCGCAATGGTGTCGGGCGGCTTGCAGAACGCTTATTCGGCGCTGCTCAATTACCGCATCAACGTAAATCGGGAGCTCAAGCTGGCGGACGGTACGACCTTAACGCCGAAATTCGTGCAGACTGCGGTCGTCAACCCGGCACTGGACAAGTTCGTTCCGGACCAGACGAATCCGGGCGGTCCGGGCAATATGGACATCCTGATCTCGATCGATGAGTCCTGGAAGGAACTCGGTCCGCTCCCGCTGTTCATCTACAACCATGGCGGCGGCCGCGGCGGCCCGCAGGGAGACCGCTTCGCGCCTGTGCAAACCGCGAACGGAGCGGCCGTGCTGTCCAAGCTCCAGCTGGAGCACCCCGGCAAATACAATGCGCACATTATCGCTACGCAGAACCATGTGAACGATCAAGAGAACAACGAGGCCCTTATCGCCTATGTCAAGAAACTGGCCGATGAAGGCAAGGTGGATCTGAACCGGATCTACATGTCCGGTTTCTCGATGGGCAGCATGTACACCATCGGTTTCTATACCCGCAATCCCGAGTTTCTCGCGGCCATCGTTCCGCTTGCGGGAGGTAACTTGCCAACCGTGGATCAGCTGACCGCGAATCCGGAGCTCACCAAAACAGCCATTTGGGCGCATGTCCACAAGAATGATGGCGCCGGGAATTCATGGACACAGTATTTCACAACAGGCGCCGGCGCCAGCGGGTTGTACGAAAATGCCAACGTGAACGTGCTCGAAACGAACCAGGCCTTCAATTACCCGTACTTCGGCTTTGACTGGACGCCGCACGAGACCGAAGCCCAGGTGTTCAGCAACCTGCTGGGCCAATCCAACGCGAGCTTCCGGTATGGCCCGAGTCAGGAAGCCTTCGCGGACAAGAACATCTTTGATTGGATGTTCGCGCAATCACGAAACGGTGCTGCGGCCTCGGCAACCTTGTCAGGGCCGGCCAGCGTGCAGTTCGGGAAACCGTTCGATGTGACTTACGGTCTTGAAGGCGTAACGCAGGAAGTGTACGCACAAGACATTACCATTAAATACGACGCGGACAAACTGGATCTTGTCGGTCGGCCGGTATCCGTCGACGATGAGTTCGTGATTGCGGGCATCGACAAGCAAGAAGGAAGCATTCGAATTCTGGGCGTTCATTTGAATGACAGCGTGAAAAATCCGAACCGGAACCTCTTGCAACTCCGCTTCAAGGCCAAGGACATCGCGGGCACTGCGAATATTCAAGTCACGCATCTCGTGATTGCCGACGGTGACGGCGTGGAAACGCAAATCGGCGGAGCTGCGCATACGGTCGAAGTTGCCAAGCCGACCATGCCGGGAGATTTCAATGACGACAACCGAGTCAGCATCGGCGACCTGGCGCTGGTTGCCAAGGCTTACGGCATGACGTCGGACAGCCCGAATTGGAATGAAGTCAAACGTTACGATATCAACAATGACGGCATCATCGACATCGAAGACCTTTCTGCAGTGGCGCGGCTTATCCTGAAAAACTGATGGTTCCATACCGTCCAAGGGGTATCGGCGCTTGAAGCTGCCGATCCCCTTGGTCTGTCTATCCTGCGGGTTGCGATTGTCGCTGCCTACCGGACAAGGAGAGGGTTTGCTTGAAGAATCGAGTATTGCTGCTTCTGCTGTCCGCGCTTCTGTTCTTTGCGGCGTTGCCGAACTTGGCATCCGCCGGGGACGAGCCTGTCTTCACTTTGAACAGCAAAGTCAGTCATGCGCGAATCGGCGATGAAGTTGTGATTTCAATTGACGGCTCCGATGCGAAGGATGTGTATGGATTCGAGCTTCGCCTGGCCTACGATCCGAAAGCTTTGACTTTCCTAGAAGCGTCCAATGACTGGGGGGGATTTACGGTCCCTCCGATCGTCGAAGACGGAACCATTACATTCGCGCACACCAAGATCGGCAAAATCAAGGGCGAGAACGGAAAGGTTCGGTTTGCCGAAATGCGTTTCAAAGCGATCGGGCGAGGCAGCACCTCCATCGAATTGACACGCGCCAAATTGGTTGACAGCGAGTTGGGCAGTACAACGGTAGAACCCGGCGTGTCGCTCAAGATCAGCATTTCCGGTTCAGCTCCGTATAAGGATACGAAAGGCCATTGGGCCGAGGGAGATATTGCAAGGGCAACGGAGATGGGCTGGGTCAACGGCTTGCCGGACGGAAGATTCGCCCCGGATCAAGAGGTGACGCGCGCGGAATTCACCACGATGCTGTCAAGAGCGCTCGCGCTGTCCGCTCCGCTGGACCAGGTCCGGACCTTCAAGGATCAGGAGAGCATTCCGGGGTACGCGAAATCCCATGTCATGCAAGCGGCCGCCGCCGGATGGACGAAAGGGTACGACGACGGGACGTTCAGGCCGCTGCAACGGATGACCCGCTCCGAGGTCACGGTCATGCTGATGCGCATAGTAGGATACGAAGACAAGATGGAGGCGAGTCCTTCGCTGCCCTATGCTGATGCGGATCAAGTTCCGGTCTGGGCTTACCCGGCCGTTGCGGCAGCCACGGATATGGGCATCGTCAAGGGAAGGGCCGGCAACCGGTTTGCTCCGGGCGGCCATGTGTCCCGTGCTGAAGCCGTTGTATTGATTCTGAGAGTGTTGGATCACATTTCTACGACAGCCGAATAATGCATAGGAGACCCGCCCGGCGGTTGGGGTCAAAGCGATTAGCCCCCGGCCCATGCCGAAATCGCCGATGCATAGCGGGAAGTCACGGGAAGAAGACGATCTCTTCCCGTCTCTTTTTTGTGGAGGATATTGTAAGCGATTTGCGAAAGCGGCGTATGACCGATGAGCAGACTTGAAGCGGTTTGTACCTTCAACTTAAAGGAAAGATATCCCTTATTATGGGGGAGGTTGGGAGAAACCCGCTTACATGAGGCAATCTTAAGAAAATCTCAAGGAAACCATAAGACAGAATTTAAGCATCGCTCCTTTCCTGAAGTTCATAATACTTTGGAAGGGAGCGTTATTTATGATGATTCGCATAGCCAGAAGAAAAAGATCGGGAATATTTGGATTTTTCGTGTTGGCTGTCGTAATTGCCTGTGTATCCAAATTTTTCTCTGCTCCGGAGGGAAAAAATGACGATACAGCCCCCGGATACGCGAAGTCACTCGCTGACGAACTGTACAGCCCCCATGCCATTTTAGTCCGCCTAAAAGACCAAGCTGTGCTGTTGCGCAAAAACAGTGAAGAAAAGATCTTTCCAGCTTCGTTGACCAAAATGATGACCGCGATTGTGGCCATTGAAAATTTGACGGATTTGGAGGAAGAAATACAACTGACGCATTACACTTTTGACGGCCTTTACAGCGCCAATGCTTCTTTGGCCGGATTCGAGGCGGGGGAGATGGTGAAGGCGATTGATCTTTTATACGGGGTGCTGCTTTCAAGCGGCGCCGAAGCGTGTATTGCGCTTGCGGATCATATTGCGGGTTCGGAGCAGAACTTTGCAGTGATGATGAATCAAAAGGCGGCCGATCTCGGGATGGACAACACCCGTTTTGAAAATTCCACTGGTCTTCACGATGAGAATCACTACACAACAGTCGAAGATCTGGCGATTCTCTTGACCTATGCTCTGCAAAGTGACACGTTCAGGGAGATTTTTACTACGCCTCGCCATGCCACACAACCTACGAACAAGCATCCTGGAGGGATAACCCTTCATAGCACCATGTTCGAAAAACTGGACAGTCGTAACATTAGCGGCGGAGAAATTTTGGGCGGAAAAACCGGATATACCAACGAAGCCGGGCTGTGCCTGGCAAGTCTCGCCAAGGTCGGCGGCCAAGAATATATCTTGATTACGGCTGGCGCAAAAGGGGATAACCATCCCGGGCAGTATAATATTAGAGATGCGATGGTTGTCTATAATAGACTTGGAGAAAGTATTTCAAAATAATCTTAAAATGTTTAGTAAAGAAAAGGCCCGACGCTGGAAGCGGACGAATATGACTCATTTATGCGGGAAACCCGCGAAACTTTGATTTCCGAGATGGAGAGGCACATCTGGAACAACCCGGTATCACCATTTTCTCCAATATACGTTGCCGTCCATGATGTCGGAAGCCGCAAGCCAGAAGGAAAAGGACCGGCTAGCCGCCATCAGGGAAACCGAAGAATACCGGAACATCATGAACGAGTATGTCTATGAAAATACCGTTGCCTATTCTGTCAATCTGGCCATCTTGTCGGTCCTGGCGGTGCTGACGCTGGTGTCCCCGCTTATCGTCACCGACCGCGCGAGGCATGGCCATCTGTTGCAATATACGGCGAAGCATGGGCGCAAAGCCGTACTGCTTTCGGCTTTTATGCTCACGACGCTGCTGCTTGCGGTGTTCGGGAGGATTTACGGTACGAACGGCACATGGGTGTTCTGGAACAGCGGCCTGTCATGCCCACACCCTTGTAATGCGATGTATTACAGTGTTACAATGCAAACAGGATAGGATGGGAAAGGGAGGTGTGATGATGGATAAGGAGATCATGAAAGGAAGCATCGACATTCTCCTGTTGTCCCTGATCCACAGGCGCGATATGTACGGATATGAAATGGTCAAGACCTTGAAAGAATACAGCGACGACCTCTACAACATGAGCGAAGGCACGTTGTATCCGGCCTTGAAGCGGCTCGAAAACAAAGCATGGATCGAGTCTTATTGGGGAGATTCCGAGGGCGGCGGAAGAAGGAAGTACTACCGGATTACGCAAGCCGGGAAGAACGTGCTGGAGAAGAAACTGCGGGAATGGAACCAGATCAACCATCTCATTCAAGTCTGTTCGGAGGGAGTCCAGTGGATCAAAACATCGAATCCTATATCCGCGGCATTGTAAGCCGACTGAACTGCAGCGAGGAAGAGAAACGAGACATCATGGATGAAATGCGCGATCATCTTCAACTATTGAAAAGTGAATACTTGCGCCAAGGCCTTGCCGAGGAAGAGGCGACACGGAAAGCGTTGGAAAGCTTCGGGGAACCGAAACAACTGACCCGGGGCCTGCAAGCGTCCATGTTCCCGTATGAGAAAGCGTTCAGGGCGGGTGCCTGGATATGTTTTGCGCTGTATGCCTTCGTCGTCTTGTACAAGCTGCTCATTCAACGCATGATCGTGCGCATGGAGCTCGCGGCATACGGTGTCGAATGGAACCATTATTTTTTTGCCCTGCCCGATGAGGGATTTCTGCAGGTGTTGAAGCTGAATGCGAACTTCATCCCGTTCCGCAATACGATGGAATATTTGACGGGAGCCGACCGCTACAATATGAGCATCATTATCGATAACACCCTCGGCAACGTCCTGATCTTCTTGCCGCTCGGATTTTTTCTTCCGCTGCTGTTCAGGAGATACGGCAAACTGTCGAAGATCATCGTGGATTCCATGGTCATCAGCTTTGCGATTGAAGCGTTGCAGATCGGCCTGAGAATCGGTCAATTCGATATTGACGATGTCATTTTGAATACATTCGGAAGTGTCCTCGGCTTCTTGATTTTCATAATCGTGAAACATCTGTTCGCGTTGTTCAAGAAAAGTCCCTTCCGGAAAATCGCGAATTAAGCCGGGGGGACCGAAGCCCGCTCCGTGAAGCCTGCTGCCGTGATTGCCGCATCCGGCAGCAGGTTTCGCATTTGTCAAGCTCATCCCGGTATGCTAATATTTGAGTTAGTCAGATGACTAACTAACAAAGGGTGCTGATTCGATGGCAAAACCGAATGTCGTCAGCAAACGGGAACTCATTCAATACGCAAAAGAGTGTCTGGTGGAGAAAGGCCTCGAACAGTTCACCTTGCGGGCGGTGGCGGAGACGGCGGGCGTGACGCAGGGGACGATCTACTATCATTTCCGCACGAAGGAGCAGTTGCTGCTCGCGATCGTCCGGGACATCTGCGAAACCAGCTGGCAGGAGATCGCCCGGCCGAAAGAAGATGCGATCGCGCACGCCCTGGCGTCGGCGAGGAGCCGCTGCTCCTACGACTCGTTTTTTCACAAATTGTTCCTCTCGCTTGTCGCTTCCGGCTTCAACAACGAAGAGATCCGACACAAGCTGGGCGAAATCATGGCGATGGAGAACGAAGCGCTGTCCCGCAATTTGTCCGGCTTGTGGGCGGCCTCCCCGATCGAAGGGGTGTCGCGGGACACATGGGGCATCCTGATCAATGCGATGGTTGACGGGTTGGCCTTGCAGGCCGTGCTGCAGAAGGACTTTCCCGTCGAAAGCATCTACCGCGAGTTCGAGCATTTCCTGAAAGGACTGAGCGCATTGACCGACAAGGAGGGCAAGAAATGAGAAACGGATTGTTCACCGCGATCTGGGGATTTGTCGTTTGGCTGTTTGCCACACTGTTTTTCAGGCTGTTCGGCGAATACGTGCTTTTTCCTCCCCGTTCAAACGCCTTTGTCATCAGCACGATCCTGCTCCTGATCGGAACGGCGGCCGTACTGTGGGGCGTCACACAGGCGTATCGGCGGTTCGATCGCTCGAAAGATGCGCCGCTCAAGTTCGGGGTGATCGGGACGATCATCGGGCTTGCGCTGGACACCTTCTCGATCTCATTTCATCCCGTTGTTTTCCCGCAATTGGACGAAGCACGGGTGATCGCGTTTACCGCCTGGCTGTCGTTCGCCTACGCCCTGTACCTGTTCATTCCCTTCGTCATTCAGCAGAAAATCGCCCGCACCGGATGACCGGAACGGCAAGGCCGCCGTTCTGGTCCATCCGTGCGGGCCGCGCGCCCGGGTCACGTCTTGCCGGCAAAGCGCTTCGCCAGTTTGACCCGGAACAGCGTGTTTCCCGGGGAAGATTCAAGGGTCAGCTCACCTTCGTGCCATTCGATCGCCTTCTTCGCAATCGTTAGGCCGAGCCCCGTGCCGCCGTCGCTTTTGCGCGACGCATCTCCGCGCACAAAGGCTTCAAACACCCGCTCCCGCAATTCGGCCGGTATGCCGACGCCGTTGTCCCATACGACCAGCTCGACATGATCGGCCGCATCTTCCAACTCCAGCCGGACCGCCGTCCCTCCGGGATTGTACTTGATCGCGTTGGACAGCAAATTGGAAATCGCCCGGTAGAGCAGGCCGGGATTGAACGAGAGGTTCACCTCGTGCGCGGGAATCTTCCAGTTGAACACCATCCCTTTCTCCTCGAACTGATCGTAGAAGTCGGCGGCAAGCTGGCGGACGAACTCCGCCAGGTCCCGCTCTTCGGTCGTCATTTTGTAATCGGGGCTTTCCAGTTTGGACAGCTCGAATACCTCTTCGATCAGTTCCGTCACCAGCTCCGCCTTGTCATGGATCAGGGCGAGATACCGCTGCTTCTTCGTTTCATCCCGGATCAGCCCCAATTGCAGCGCCTTCGCATACCCCTGGATGGTCGTGATCGGCGTTTTCAGATCATGGGAAATGTCGACGAGCATCCGCCGTTTGCTTTCCTCCAACCGTTGCTTCTCTTGCTCCGCTTTCTCCAGCCGGTCCGCCATCAAGTTGAAATGCTCCTGGATGACCGCCAATTCATAATTCGCCTCATACCGGAGCCGCTTCTTGTAATTCCCGTTTCCGATGCTGCGAATGCCCGCCGCGATGGCGCTCAGCGGATTCGTGAACTTGGCCGCCGTCCAGCGGCTGTAGCCGTACACGTTCAGCACGAGCAGCAGGACGAACAAGGCCAGCATCCCGATCGACCATTTCATGAAGTCGGCGACTTGCCGGTCCGTCATGTTATTGACCGCGAAATGCTGCGACAGATGGCTCTTGGGAAGCTTCACCAGACAGTAATGAGCTTCACCGTTCACGGTCCGGAAGGGTGTCATGCTTACCCAATAGGGGTTGTCCTCTCCGTCGCGGAACAGGTTCATCATCGCCGGCAACGTGTATTGATCGGTTTGATCCTGCTTGCGCCCTTTGACATACACGACGCGCAACTGTTCATCCAGAATTTCGACCCAGCCTTCGAATCGCTCAATCGTGTCCGACGGAATGTCCCGGTAATCCGGCCGCACCACCTCGCTCGCCCGGATCATCGGCACGGCCGCATCGAACAGCTTGCGGTCGACGCGCTGCTGCCACAGCGCGAAGAGGAAGACATCCAGGAGGATAATGGTGAAGGCGAAGAACACATAACTGCGGGTCAAGGCGTAAAAAATGCTATTTCGTCTGCTCATCCAGTTCTTCCCTCTTCGCGAACCGGTACCCCAGACCGCGAATGTTTTTCAGGTAAACCGGGGATCTGGGGTTGTCTTCAATCTTGTCGCGCAGCCGGCTGATCTGCACCATGATGGTGTTGTCGTCCGCAATGTAGGTGTCTCCCCAGACCCGCTCGAAGATCTGCTTCTTGGTGAAAATCCGTCCGGGCTCGTCGGTGAACATTTTCAGCAATTTGTATTCCGTTGCGCTGAGCGCGACGGGCTGTCCTCTCTTGTAGAGAAGGCAAGCGCGGTGATCCAGCGTCAGGCCGCCGATCGACGTCACGGCATCCGCGTCGCCCGCGCCGGAATCGTTGAACTCGTAATAGCGCCTCAGCTGCGCCTTGATCCGCGCGACGCATTCGAGCGGGTTGAACGGCTTGGTCATATAATCATCCGCGCCGATGCCGAGGCCTTTGATCTTGTCCACATCTTCATTTCTCGCGGACAGGATGATAATCGGCATCTTGCAGGCTTTGCGAATCTGCTGGATCAGTTGAAAACCGTCCATCCGGGGCATCATGATGTCGATCACCGCGAGATCGACCTGATGCCGCTCAATCAGCTCCCAGGCGGCCTGTCCGTCATGCGCCTCGATGAGTTCAAACTGTTCCGACTCCAGGAAGATCCTCAGCAATTCGATGATATCCGGCTCGTCATCCGCGATCAGTATCTTTTTTCGCACACGGTTTCCCTCCTGCATGGTTCAGAAAATCAATTATACGCCCGGCGCTTCTCTCCTTCCGTGTAAGGTAATTTTAAGATTGCGGCAAGTTGCCTGAAAGTCTGCGGCGGTAGAATGAAGATGCCCCTTACCGGTAGTTGACGATTTCATCACAGGAGGATTGCGAGAGAGATGCAGAACACGAGGATTGTCCGGCAAATGTTTCTGTTGCCCGTGCTTATCTTCGCATTGCTGTTCATCCCGTTGGCCGGCGCGAATGCCGTGCCGCAGGAGGCGGATTCGCCGCCGCCGCAACCGCCCGGACTTGCGGACCCCGAAGAACTTGAGGCGTTTGCCGATCGTTTCTTCCAGAAGCGCGAAATCATGGAGAAGCAAATTCCGGGCGCCGTGCTGGTGATCGTCAAGGACGGCGATGTCTGGCTTGCGAAAGGTTACGGCTACGCGGATCTGGAGAACCGGGTGCCCGTCGATCCGGAGAACACCCTTTTCCGCCTCGCCTCGATCACCAAGGTGTTCACCGCCGTTTCGGTCATGCAGCAGGTGGAGCAAGGGAAGATCGCGCTGGATCAAGACGTCCGGCGCTATCTGGGGGACATTCGGCTGGAAAACAAAACGAACACGCCCCTTACCGTGGAACATCTGCTCACCCATTCGACCGGGTTCGACCGGGTGGATTCCCCGCCGGGCGGCCTGATCAAGTTCGATCCCGAGGAAGCCGATTCGCTGGAGGACTATGTCAGAACGTATCTGCCCGCCGTCGTCCGCAAGCCGGGCGAAGCGTATATCTATGACAACAACGCTTCAATGCTGCAAGGGTATATCGTTCAACGCGTGACGGGCATGCCGTTCTCGCAATACCTGGAGGAGCATCTGTTCAAGCCCCTGGGCATGAAGCATACCTCGCTGCTGGTCACGGAGGAAAATCTGGGCAGGCTGGCAACCGCTTATGTGGATCAGAATGTGCCGCTGCCCTTCTATTCGATCAATCCGGTCGAAAACCCGCAGGGCGGCATCGTATCCACCGGCAGCGACATGGCCCGGTTCATGCTGGCGCTCCTGAACGGCGGCACGTTGGACGGCGCGCAAATTTTGAAGCCGGAAACGATCCGGACGATGCAGACGCCGAAACGGAGCATTCACCCGAAAGTGCCGCAAATCGGGTACGGGTTCGAATTTGCGTTCCATGAGGCGTTCAACGGACAGTCCGTTGTCGGCAAGGGCGGCGATCTTCCCGGCTACTCGTCCTGGATGTACCTGCTTCCGGAGCAGAACATCGGCATCTTCATCGCCTACAACAAGACCGAAAATGATGACATGACGGATGCGCGGGAGCTTTTCTTCAAGGCATTCATGAACCATTACTTCCCGGCTGCCGGACAGCCGGCCGATTATCCATCGGAGGCCGAACAATTGAAACGCTTCGAAGGCCTGTATCGCGATCTGCGCGTCGGCTATGTCGTCACCCGGGTCTACGTCGGCGACGACGGGCAGCTGACGGCGGAAAATCTGCTGGGCCGGCAGAAGCTCCGCCAGATCGATCCGCTGCTGTTCCTCGACGAGGAAGGCGCGCCCGTGGCCTTCAAAGAAGGCGAAAGCGGCGAGATCCGGTATATGTACAGCCGCGCCAACATCGTCAGTTGGTCGGAGAAGATGCCCGAACCGGCGCCTTTCCGCGATGTCGACGCGCAGCATCCCTACGCCGCGTACATTAACTACCTGCACCAGCTGCAGATTGTGCAAGGCAATGCGGACGGCACGTTCGCGCCGGACCAACCGATTACGCGCGCCGAATTTATCGCATGGGTGCTCGATTGGCTCGGCATTCCGGGTTACAACAGTCCGGCGCCGTGGTTCCGTGATATTGCAGGCCATCCGTTGGCCGGCGAGATCCAGGCCGCTACGGACGCGCTGCTGGTGACGGGGACGCCGTCCGGCGACTTCCATCCGGATCAGGTGATCACCCGGCAGGAAGCGGCCGTCATCATCTGGCGGCTGATGGCGCAGCTCGGCTTCCAGCCGATGGAGGCGCCCGTAACGGACGAGACTGATGAATGGGCCGCCGAAGCCGTGATGAACATGGTCGCTTATGAGCTGTACGGTCCGGAAGTGCAGCCTGACGCAAGCGGAGCGGTCGACTATCAGTCGAAGCGTCCGATGACCCGCCAGGAAGCGGCGGCGTTGATCTATCAGATCAGCATGTTCTTCTGATGCGCATACAGCACGCCTTTCACAAAAAAATCCCCGTGGTTCATTTGAACCAGGGGGATTTCATTCATGTCCGGTTATTTGTTCATCTATAACCGAAATCACGCATAAAAGTCTTTTATATCCGCTATATTTCATTGCCTGGTTGACAGAGGGAGTAAAGGGTTTGTTAAATTTTCTATAATCGATCTAGTAGGGTAATATAAACCATTCAACAAGGTGAGCTGCCGATGCCTTTTACCATCGTCCGTCAGGACATCACGAAAATGAACGTCGACGCGAGCTGCGGATGGGCGGCGGCGTCTGCGGCGCGATCTTCAGGGCGGCCGGACCGGCCGAGATGCAAGCGGCCTGCGACCGGCTCGCCCCGATCCGGACCGGCGAGGCGGTGATCACGCCAGGCTTTGCCTTGCCCGCGAAGCACGTCATTCATGCGGCGGGGCCGATCTACAACCGTCAACGAGCGGCGGAATGCGAGCGGCTTCTCCGCTCCGCTTACCTCCATTCGCTTCGGCTTGCCGCCCTGCACAAGTGCGAAAGCATCGCCTTCCCGTTGATCTCGAGCGGCATCTACGGTTACCCCAAGGCCGAAGCGCTGCAGGTCGCGGTCTCGGCGATCCGGGATTTCCTCGCACGCGCTGAACGTGATATGGATGTATATCTTGTCGTGTTCGACGAAGAATCGATTCGTATCAGCGAGGAACAGTTCGGCGAATTTACCCGTTTCGGGCACTGATTTCGGGACACAAATTGACGCCGTCGTCCGGCGGCGATCGCAATGGTTCTTCGTTTTGCGGCAACGAATCGATTTTTAATAAGCGAACATTCTGGCTGACGTTTCATTGTGAATAAGACCTATGATTTGAGCCTTGCTTGAAGAATAGGAGTCGGGAACAATGAAGAGCGGAATTTCCTTGTTAAACTTCGACGGTACGCTGCAAAAACAGACATTGCTGCGGAGATACCCGGTCGAGTGGATCGATTTCTCCGATTTGCGCGGTTGCCGCGGCTACTGCGCTTCTGATTCCCTCTGCAAAATTCAGAAACGGCTGCGTTCAAGAAAACATCGGCGCGTCACGCTGATCGGCAATGGGAACTACCACTACGTCACCTATGTGCTGTTGTCCGAAATTCGGCAGCCGTTCTCGCTTGTTCTGTTCGACCACCATACCGACCTTGCACCGGAGGGGGAAATCCCGATCCTTTCCTGCGGCTCGTGGGTCAGCCATGCGCTGAGGACGCTTCCGCTGCTCAATCGCGTGGTCATCGTCGGCGCCAGCGCTCCGGGCAGCCGCCAGGCAGCCGGCATGCCCGGCAATGTCACCGTCATCTCCGAGCAAGAGGTCCGGCGCATGTCCGCGGCGGAGATCGAGCGGGCCATCCGCGCCGCCGTGCCCGATCAGCCGATTTATATCAGCGTGGACAAAGACGTGTTGAATCGGGACAACGCGGCCACGGACTGGGATCAAGGCAGCATGACGCTGCGGCAGCTGCTGGATGCGATCCGGGAGTTGAAACGGACCCGTCCGCTCGCGGGGGCGGACGTTTGCGGGGAACTGCCCCTGTCTCCCGTCGATTTACTGTCCGGCGAACAGGTGCGGCATCTGAAGAAGAACGAACTCGCCAACAAGGCGATCGTCGACGTGCTCCTGGCGGGTTGATTCAACACCCGGCAGGCGGGTTGATCAACGGCTGAACGTATGTCCCGCCTTCTCCAATACGGCTTTCGCTTGTTCCAGGGCGTGGCTCTTGATCAGGATATAATCCGTATTGTAGGTTGCGATCGCGAAAATGCTGATCCCGGCTTCGGCCAGCGGGCCGGCCAGCGATGCAAGAATTCCGGTCAGGCTGAAGTCCAGTACGCCCTCATCGATCTTGATGCACCGGAACTCGCTTTCGATGTTCGCGAACTCCTCGCTGTCCGGCAGGCGTTCGGAAGGAACGACGATGGAAAGCTCTTCGTCCGTCCGGGTAATGGAGACGAACCGGCCGCTTGCGGCCCATGACGGGATCGGATCGGTCGGCGGCAATTTGATGACGGAGAAAGCGGCATCCAGGATTTTCAGATTCATGACTTGAGTTCTCCTTTTTGAGGATATTTTGACAGCATCCCGAATCTCTCGCAAGCATCGAGTTCCTTTTCCGGGCGATTTGATATAAAATCCTGAGCGGGGAAGACACCACACATTTTGCAACAAGGAGCAGACGCCATGTACAGAACCGTGCAAGATTTCCTCCATGATTGGTCGCACTCCGCACAAGGCACGCTCAAGGTGCTGCAGTCGCTCACGGATGAGAAAATGGATCAGGCCATTGTGGAAGGGCACAACACGCTCGGATGGCTTGGCTGGCACCTGGCGACCGCACCGGCATTTTTCATGAAGCAGGTCGGCCTCGCCATTGAACCGGCAGGCAGCGAACGGCCCGGCAAAGCAGCGGAAATCGTGAAGGCCTACACCAAGACGGCCGAGGACGTCAAGCGGGCGGTGGAGCAGCAGCTTACGGATGAGAAAATGGTCGAAAACGTGGAAACCTTCGCCGGCGCCGTACCGCGCGGCGCGATGCTGAGAACCTTGATCGACCATCAAACCCACCATCGCGGGCAGATGACCGTGCTTCTCCGCCAGGCCGGACTGCCGGTACCGGGGGTTCTCGGCCCGACCAAAGAAGGGAACTGACCAGCAGACAAACAAGAAGCAGACGGATCATCCGAATCGATGCTCGGACGCCGTCTGCTTTTTTTACGTCAGGCAAGCTTTCAACGTTTTCCCGATGCTGTCGTGAATGACCAGGCTGGCCGCGTGGTCATACGGCGTGGGAGACTTGTTGATCAACACCAGATGTTTGCCCCGGAAAAACTGGATCAATCCCGCGGCGGGGTACACCCTCAGCGAGGTTCCGGCAACAATCAGCACGTCCGCCTGCTCGATATACCGCCTGGCTTTCTCCAGAACCCCCGTATCCAGACTTTCTTCATACAGGACGACATCCGGCTTGACGATCCCGCCGCAGCGGCTGCACTTCGGCACACCGGCCGATTCCAGCACGGCGTCCAGCGGGAAGAACTGTCCGCATGACATGCAGTAATTCCGGTGCACCGAGCCGTGCAGTTCGAGAACCTCCCGGCTTCCGGCCTGCTGATGAAGCCCGTCGATATTTTGCGTGATGACCGCTTTCAGCTTGCCCGCCTGCTCCAGCCTCGCCAGCGCCAGATGCGCCGGATTGGGCTTCGCGTCTTTATAGATCATCTTGTTCTTGTAGAAATCATAGAACTCCTCGGTATGCTGCATGAAGAACGTATGGGACAGAATTTCTTCCGGCGATAACTCGCGCTTTCCCACGCGTTCGGAGAAAAGGCCGCCGGCGCTTCGGAAGTCCGGGATGTTGCTCTCCGTCGAAACGCCGGCTCCACCGAAGAATACGATATTGTCCGATGCGTCCAGGATCGTCCGCAATTCCGCAAGTTTGTCCGCATGCGATGCATTCAATCCGCGCTCACCTCCATCTCCTTAATCTACATCGCATCCGGCCAAACCGCAAACCGTCTTTCCGGCTTCCGACCAACGTTCAAGCCGTCTCGGCATACTTCACAGCCGCAGCGTACAAATAGCAGCTCAAGCCGACGTGCATGCCCTCCAGCACGCTGCGATGAAAATCGTCCTCCATGGCTCCAGCGCATGCTTGATGTCCCGCAGGCTGAAGCCGAGTTCCCGGTAGAACATGATCTGCTGCAGACGGGCGAGTTCCGTAAAGTATGCCCCAAGGTCGGAGTCAACCGGCCGGATCAAAATTTTGGGGTCCAAATAAAATGAAGCTCCAAGACGAAGCGGTGTCGACTTTGGAGCTTCTTGATTTGCACCAACCTACGATTTCGTCCGGGTCGCCAGCAGCAGCACGAAGGCGAGGCAGATGAGGACCGCGCTCCACAGCCCCGCAAGCTGCAATTGATTCGTTTCCACCGCCGCGTAGATGGCGGTCGGAATGGTCCGGGTTCTGCCGGGAATGTTCCCGGCCACCATCAGGGTCGCGCCGAATTCCCCCAGCGCGCGCGCAAATCCCAGCACATAGGCTGTCGCGAGCGAACGCGCGGCGAGCGGGATCGTTATCCTGCACACCACCTGCCATTCGCTCGCGCCGTCCAGGCGCGCGGCTTCCTTGTATTCCTTCTGCACGGAGGCAAAACCGGCTTTCAGCGTCTGATAGACGAGCGGGAACGACACGACGACGGCGGCGACCACCGCGGCATACCAGGTGAAGATGACCGGCTGGTCGAACCACCACTCCCACAGCTTGCCGATCCAGCTCCTGCGGCCCAGGAGCAGAAGCAGGAGAAACCCCACGACGGTGGGCGGGAGGACAAGCGGCAGCATGAGGCTTGTCTCGAGCAATGTTTTTCCGATGAAGCGCCGTCCGCCAATGCTATGGGCGGCCCAGATCCCGAGGATCATGACCAGGATGCTGGCGATGAAGCTGACTTTGACCGAAAGCCAGATCGGCGAGACGAACGCATTCCAATCCAATGTCTGATCCATTTTCCACACCGAAGCCGCAATCTTGGAATATCCGCAGGCTTCATCTCCTTTCAATCCAGTATAGCAAGACCGGTTCTGAAATCGAAGAGCGCTTGCGCCGGATTCGCTCCGATGTCAAACTGTTCTTGTAGACGGCACCAACTGTTCGGACGAAAGGAATGCATCACTTTGGTCCAAATCCGAAAACCCGTTGCGGTCAAAGAAGCGCTTGAGCTGTTGATGGCGCATGTGCCGGCTCCCCGGGCGGAGACGGCGGCATTGGCGGACAGTTACGGACGCATTCTGGCTGAACCGGTCGTCGCCTCGCATGATGTTCCGCCTTTTCACCGCGCGCCTTACGACGGATTCGCGATCCGTTCCGAAGATTCCAGGGGGGCCGGCGAACACTGCCGCATCTCCTTCCGGGTCGTCGGGCACATCGGCGCCGGGCAGATGCCGGCGCGCGAGCTGGGAGAAGGGGAAGCCGTGCGCATCATGACCGGCGCTCCCCTGCCGCCGAACGCCGACGCGGTCGTCATGCTGGAGCAGGCCGTGGAGGACGGGCAGGGGTTCGCGATCCGGAAGCCGTTCCGCGCATGGGAGAACGTCTCCCTCCGGGGCGAAGATGCCAAGGCCGGCGAGGTGCTCGTGGAGCAGGGGAATCTCATTCATCCGGGCGTCGTCGCGCTGCTCGCCACCTTCGGCTATGCCAGCGTGCGGGTCGCCCGGAAGCCGGTCGTCGGGCTCATGACCACGGGTACGGAGCTGCTTCAGGTGCACGAACCGCTGGCGCCCGGGAAAATCCGCGACAGCAACGGGCCGATGATCGCGGCACAACTCGCCAGATTGGGCATCCCGTCCCGTTCGTACGGATTCGTGCGGGACGATCTCGACCAGGCGTTTGAGCTTGTCCGGCGGGCGCTCCGGGAGACGGACTGCGTCATCACGACGGGCGGGGTGTCGGTCGGAGATTACGATTACTTGCCGGCGATTTACGAGCGGCTCGGGGCGAAGGTGCTCTTCAACAAAGTGGCGATGCGTCCGGGCAGCGTGACCACGGTTGCCGTATGGGAAGGCAAATTTCTGTTCGGCTTGTCCGGGAACCCGTCCGCCTGCTATGTCGGCTTTGAAATCTTCGCCAGACCGGCGCTGCTGCGCATGATGGGGAGCAGGAAGCCGTACCTGCCGCACACGCAGGCTGTGCTGACGGAGGATTTCACGAAGCCGAATCCGTTCACGCGATTCGTAAGGGCGGTCTATCGTCATGACGGCAGCCGGCCCACGGTTGCGCCCGCCGGATTCAACAAATCCAACGCCGTCAGCTCGATCGCCAGAAGCAACGCGCTGATGGTGCTGCCCGGCGGATCGAGAGGGTTTCGGCGCGGGGCAATCGTGGATGTCCTCTTGCCGGGGACGGAAGAAGGTGAAGCGGAATGGCGGATTCCGTAGCCGCGAAGCGATATGGAAGAAAGGCGAGCGATGCTGCAAGATTGAAAACGGCGGGGGTCGTGCTTGCCGGAGGCCGTTCGGTCCGCTTCGGCTCGCCGAAGGCATTCGGCATCCATCAGGGGCGATATTTCTATGAACGGGCCGTCGACGCGCTTGCTCCCGTCTGCGATGCGGTGGTCATCGTGACGCGCGAAGCGCTCAAGGAACGGTTCCCCGACCATCTATCCGTGATCACGGACCACGCGGACTATCAAGGGCTGGGGCCGCTCGCCGGCATCTATTCGGCAATGTGCGCGGTTCAGGCCGACCGTTACGCCGTGCTGCCGTGCGACATGCCTTTCATGACGAGCGATGTGACGGCCCGGCTGCTGGAAGCCGCAGGTGGTCAGAACGTCTGCGCGGTTCGGCTCGGGGAACGAAAGCACCCGCTGGTCAGCATCTGGAGCAGGGCCATGCTCGAACCATTGCGCAAGGCGTTGGACGGCGGCCGGTATCGGGTGTTGGAATTGCTGGAGCAGGCGGATGCGGAATGGTTGGATGGAT
The DNA here is from genome assembly GCF_907165215.1 of Thermobacillus xylanilyticus. Taxonomy (GTDB): domain Bacteria; phylum Bacillota; class Bacilli; order Paenibacillales; family Paenibacillaceae; genus Thermobacillus; species Thermobacillus xylanilyticus. Next base: position 86,187 of record NZ_CAJRAY010000080.1, read on the forward strand.
CGACCCTTGTCCCTGACGCCGGGGATGCCGAGCGCTTCTTCCGCAACGTCAACAGCCCGGATCAGATGAAAGCGTGATGCGGCCATGGCGGCCGCCGTTGCTTTTTACTTATGGAAAATTTGATTTAAGGCAAACATTCCATACCACCATGCGCCGGGAAACTGCTATATTCATGCTGAAACGGTGTGCAAAGGAGAGTTGTTTTCATGTTCAGGAAGAACAACCACCGCGCGGAGTCTGTGGTATAGCCGGGAGGCTGTACCCGGATATTTCCGTATAAGCCTCCCGTACGCAGAATCAACAGGATTTGATTCGATACGGAGGGGTATCTCGTTGAACAGGGAAAATAAAAGAAGATCGTTCGAAAAAGGCTACTACAAAACCCACGCATGCCATGACACGTTTACCTGCAAAGTCTGCGGGAGGCTGGTCGTGCCGGAGGGCGCGGGAAGCAGGCATCGGAACCACTGTCCCAATTGCCTGACCAGCCTGCATGTGGACATCGAGCCCGGCGACCGGGCTTCCGGCTGCGGCGGGCGTATGGAGCCCGTCTCGGTATGGGTTCGAAAAAACGGCGAGTGGGCGATCATTCATCGCTGCATCAGGTGCGGAACCTTGAATTCCAACCGGGTTGCGGCAGACGACAATCCGATGAAACTGATGTCCATCGCCATGAAACTATTGACGCAGCCCCCGTTTCCGCTTGAGCGGATCGAGGAAATGACGAGGCTGATGGGTGGAGAAGGACGCCTTGAATAGAGGATGGAGTAAGCGGGATCGCAGTCGTATGCTGCGATCCCGATTGCATTTTCGTGTATGATGATCTTGGAATCCATGGATGAAAGGAATTGGCGACATGACGGAAGCATACGATCCGATCCATCGCGCGGCGCTGCTCATCCGGGATGCCCGCAGCATGGTGCTGATCTCGGGCGCCGGGCTTTCGGTGGATGCCGGCGTGAAAGATTTCCGCTCCCCGAGCGGATGGTGGCGCAGCATCGATCCCCGGACGGTCGCGACGGTCGAAGCGCTCGAGTCCGATTATGATCTCTTCCATGAGTTCTATGCGGCGCGCATCACGCAATTGAAGACGGTCAGGCCCCATCGGGGGCATGGCATCCTGGCGGAATGGGAGAAGCGGGGCATGCTGGCTTGCATCGGCACCCAGAATGTGGACGGCCTGCATCAGGCCGCCGGCAGCCGGAACGTGCACGAGCTGCACGGCACGATCCGCGCGTTCCGCTGCCACGCCTGCGGCGCGCCGCACGCGGAAGAGACGTTTCTGCAGAAGCGGAAATGCCAATGCGGCGGCAGGCTTCGCCCCAATGTCGTGCTCTTCGGCGAAATGCTGCCTCAGGAAGCCTGGGATGCGGCCATTGCCGCCATCCGGGCGGCGGATGCGGTGCTCGTGATCGGCACCAGTCTGCAGGTCGCGCCGGTCAATCAGCTGCCGTTCCTGACGAGGGCCGGACGCATTTTCATCAACGCGGAAGAAACCGGCCATGAGGATCAGTTCGACGTGTTCATCAAGGGCCGGGCGCTGGACAGCCTGGCCGCAATTCAGGAACGGCTGGAGCTGCTATAGCTGCCATCGTCAACGACCGTGCCAAGGCGATCCTGATCCTGAAGGAGTTGATGGAATACCCACAGTATGGAAAGGTTTGATATAATGTTGTCATGATTTGTCCAACAAACTTGAATGTTGCGGCTTGTTGTCGGCGGCGTGCAGGAACGAATGTCGAACAGCGGGACGCAATGAGAGGAGAGGCCTGGGGATGGGGTACCTTATCCGGATGCGAACGCTGTGCGTCCTGCTTGTCGCCGCGCTGGCGGCGTTCGCGCCGATCGGCGGGTTCGGCAATGATGGCATCGTCCATGCGAATCTTTCGCCGAATGGCTGGATCCAATTGGAATCCAGCGAACTTTACGGAGACGAGATCCGAATCGATTGGACCATACTCTATCCGGATTCGTTCCATCAGTCGATCAACTTGTACCGGTTGCCCGACGAGTCGGAGATCACGATTGAAAACGGTGAACAGGATCTCATAAGCGGCAATCTGAACAAATCGCTGGAGCCCGGCGCATACCGGCTCGTGATCACGCTGATGGTCGGAGTCGATGTGCTGGATACGTACATCCACGAATTCGTCATGCCCGATCCGGTAACGCGTCTTGTCCACGTGTTCGGATCGGATGGGCCGATCGATGATCTGGTCTTTCGGCAGACGTTTCCTTGGTCCGAAGAACCGCTCACGGCGGCCGAAATCCCGAATCCGGGCAAAGGGTACGTCACGTACGCCGTTGAAATTTTGCCGAGCGGATGCTTTACGATGGAGTCGAACACCTATCATTTCTCCATCGGCGGAGAGGTGTGCGCGGACAGCGCAGAGGCGTTCATCGTGCAAGCTTCCGACGATACGGACAACCTCGTGCAGCTGGACGCCTTCTACGCCTACGAGGATGAAGAGAAAGGCGTTCTCGCGGGTTATCTGCTCCTTCGTATGGAAATTTGGGGCGAGCTCAAGATGGATCTCTACGATCGGGAAGGGACACCCCATGCCTGCGAGATGTACGGAGAGGCCCTATACGAATTCGAATGCGAGCTTCCCGACGATCCCGCCTATCTGCAGGTTGACAAGTTTATCCAAGGGGTTCCGGCTCCGACCAACGTCGTCATCCCGATGGACGACATCAACCTTCCCGAGAATATCACCGTCGTCGACAGGGATCCCCGCGTCAACCGGATCGATCCGCTGATCGAGTTCGAGGACGTTCCGAATGATACGGAGTTCGCCTTTTACAAAATTATGCCGACGCAGGATAGTTATTGGTCGTCCGGAATCCGATACATTCCTGTGGGCGAAGGCCCCTACTCGTTCGCGCTGGAGAACATCGAAGCCGATCATTACGATTATCGTTATGTCGCGATCCAGCTCGTCGACACGGCCGGGAACCTGTACGCCAAGACCGCCGAGTTCCCGATAATCGACAAGATGACGGAACAGGATGCGCGGATCCAATACGAAGATAACGGCATGGAAGCGCTCCATGAATCGTACTTGCCGGACAATCCGTCGTTCAGGGATATCGACTGGACCGAAGGCGGCCGCGCGGGAACGGTCACATGGACGCTTCCGGACACCGGCGAATATGCGTTGACGGCGTACGATCTGTATTATTCCGATTCGAATCAAGACCCGATCCGCGGCGAAGCGAGGGTGTATGTCAATCACAGGCTGGCGGATACGTTTGAATACATGCTGGAGGACGTGCCGGAGGGAGCGGCATACCTGGAGGTTGTGCCGCTGCTCCGGGAGGAGAATCAGTGGACCTATCAGGATTATTATGGCGATTCGTTCTTCATTCCTTTGAACGACCGGGTCACACCGCTGCTGGACGAACTGGCGGTGGACGGGAATCCCGTCTATCCGAAGCCGCGGCAGGATGGTTCGTCCTATTATGAATATACCGCCGCATGGAATGCGGACGTTGCCGTCGTCACCGCATCGTCCATGAACGGTGTTGTGTACGTCGGGGACGAAGGGCCCGCTGCATCCGTCACGGCGACGGTCTATCTGAACGAGCCGGTGAAAGCCGTATCGATTCGGGTCGGGACGCCGGAGGGAGACTGGTCAAGCGAATATGATCTGGTCATCGCGAAGGAGCCTGCGCCCGATGCTCCGAAGCTGGCGAGCCTGATCGTCGACGGCCGGGAGATTGAGCCGGCCGGTTCGCTCTACAGCATCTCCGTCGACCATGATGCTTCCGCCGTCGCGGTGACCGCATCGGCCGGCGCGGACGTGGAGATCGAACTGGCGGGCATCCGCCAATTCGGTTCGGTCGAAGCGTTCATTCCGATCACGGACGATGAGATGAGCTTGCCGATTCGCCTGTATGATCCCGCAACGGGCAGGGAAGCGGAGTACGTGCTGAGCATCGTCCGCGAGGTGCCGGACAACCTTGTGCTCGGCGTGCTGGCCGGATGGTTCGATGCCGGCGACGACGGGTACGTATACAGCGGCGTCCCGAGAGGAATGACGGCCGGCAGGCTCAAGGAACGGTTCGTGACGGTATCCGGAACGGTCATGATGGTTCGGGATCGCGAAGGCGTTGCCGTGAGCGACGACCACATCGTCCAGCCCGGCTATACGATCGAGCTGATCCGCGGACCGAAAACGCAGACGATCCGGCTCGAAATGCTGTCCGAACGTTTGAAGTCGATCCTCGGCCTGCCGACGGACAGCCCGCTCGCATTCGTTCACATCGCCGCCTATGTGATTCATCATAGGAACGATGTGACCGGCGACGGCGTCTTCGATCAGCACGACGTGCGGTTGCTACTAAGTGAAGTGGATTGAATAGGATAGCCGCTTGCCCGGTTGGGTGGGCGGTTTTATTATTTGATTGATTAATTCAAGTCAGTGCACAGGAATGGGAACAGGAAGAAGAGAGGTTATATTTATAGAATGAGTCATGGGAAATCCTGATTTTAATTGCGGGAGCCAAACTGGAGGTCTGAACGGAGGTTAAAGGTGGAGGCACTTCAAGAAGTATTTAATAACAGGGAAATTGCATTAGGATGTTGGATTATTATATCCATTATATTTGGACTTTTCACCAAAGCCGGAAGAGAATTTTTTAAATCCGTTGTAATTATCGTTTTTAGTCGCAAAATGATATTTTTATATACAATATATTTAAGCTTCTTTTCTTTAACTGTATTTTATCTTTATCATGCAGGTTTCTGGGACTGGTTATTACTAAAAGATACTGTTTTTTGGGGTATGTTTGTATTTATTCCGTTGTTTTCAAAAACGATAATGCAAGCAAAAGATGCTCGTTATTTTATTAAACTGATAAAAGATAACTTCAGGCTAATTGTAGTCATCGAGTTTATCTTAAACTTTTGGACGTTTAATTTAGCTATAGAAATCTTAATCGTTCCAATTGCTTTTTTACTCGGCGGGGTCTATGCAGTTGCATCAAGAGATGAAAGAACAGCCGTTGTTAATAAATTAACTCAACTTTCGCAGCTTGAAAATCTGTGCTAAGCCTTGATGGAGCTAGGATTTC
>NZ_CAJRAY010000081.1:0-19388 GCF_907165215.1 Thermobacillus xylanilyticus
GCCCGCGCGGCCGGCTGCCGCACCGGCGTGCTCACGTACGAGGAGCACGCCGGCTTCTACGACGCCGACGCGGTCGTCGTCTGCGGCAGCCTCGCGCGGCCCGAGCAGGCGGCGCAGCGCCTGTATGCCGCGCTCCGCGAGTTCGATGCGCGCGGCATCGGCCGGATCTGGGCCGAGGGCTGCCCGCCGGAAGGGATCGGGCTCGCGCTGATGAACCGGCTCGCCAAAGCGGCCGGCGGGCGGATCGTCCGGGTGTAACGCCGGACGGACATGAATCCGGACTTGTCCGCATAGGTATACGGGGAGACCCTGTGCGGAAGGAGTCGGATTCATGTCGGTGGACGCTGCGCAGACCGGTCAGCTGCTCACGCTGCTGACCATCGCGTTCGCGCTCGGGCTGGATGCCTTCTCGCTTGGCATCGGCATCGGGCTCAAAGGCATCCGGAAGCTGGATATTCTGAAACTGGGCGCCGTCGTGGCGGCGTTCCACATGCTGATGCCGCTCCTCGGTCTGGCGGCGGGGCAGGCGGTCAGCGGGCTGCTCGGCAGCGTGGCGACGAAGGCCGGCGGGCTGCTGCTGCTCTTGCTCGGCGGCCACATGGTGTACAGCTCGCTGCGCCGCGAGCATACGGTGCAGTTCGATCACCGTTCGGCGTTCGGCATGCTGCTGCTCGCGCTCGGGGTCAGCATCGATTCGTTCTCGGTCGGGGTATCGCTCGGCATGTTCGCGGCGGATCTCGTCATGACGGTGCTGTTGTTCGGTTTTTTCGGCGGCGCGATGTCGATCACGGGGCTGCTGCTCGGACGGAAGGTCGGAATCGGGCTCGGCGAATACGGCGAGACGTGCGGCGGGGCGATTTTGTTCGCGTTCGGGGTCATGTTTTTACTATAATAAAAAACCGGGGGCTGATTGTCGCACAATGAAGGAGGGATGCGGCGTGGTCCATGTCTTGTTCGTCTGCACCGGCAATACGTGCCGCAGCCCGATGGCCGAAGCGCTATTCAAGGCCAAGGCGAAGGAACGCGGCGTGCCGGTTGAAGTCCGTTCGGCCGGCGTGGCGGCTGCAGACGGCATCCCGATGTCCGCGCATGCATCGGAAGTGCTTCGCGAGCGGCAGGTGCCGCATGAAGGCAAATCGTGCGCCGTCTCGGCCGAGGCGGTCGAATGGGCGGATCTCATCCTGACGATGACGACCGGCCACAAGCGGATGCTGCTGGAACGGTACCCGGAGGCGCTCGAGAAGACGCATACGCTGAAGGAATATGTGGAGGACCGGCCGGAGGTGCTGGCGGAGATCAAGGAGCTTGAGCGGCTGTACATGGAATGGCATCTCCGTCAGGCCATCGGCGGGAAGCTGAGCGACGAGGAGCGGGCGCGGCTGCTGGAACTGGAAGGCAAGGTTCCGGATTTCGATATCGCCGATCCGTTCGGCGGGCCGATCGAGCTGTACCGCCAGGTCGCGGATGAGCTGGACGCCGCGTTGGACAAGCTGATCAAGAAGCTCGCGGAAGCCGATTGATTTTTCACGAAACTTCCGTTATGATGAACTTGACAAAATACGGGTCCGATGTGACTGGCGACGTTAAGTGGGGAACCACGGTGGAGCATCGGACGATATCGGCCGGTCGCCTGGGCAAAGAGCATTCGCGCTGAATGGCGCGTCATGCTCTTTTTTGTCTTTTTCACAGAAGCTGAAGGCATAATAAGTTCATCCATGCTAGGGGAGGCGGACTGCAATGAAGATTGCAATCGGCGCGGATCATGCGGGCTTCAGGCTGAAGGACGAGATCGTGCCGCTGCTCAAGGAGCTCGGTCACGAGGTCGAAGATTTCGGCTGCGACTGCAGCCAGTCGGTCGACTATCCGGACTACGCGATCCCGGTCTGCGAGCGGGTCGTGAAGGGCGAAGCCGACCGCGGCATCCTGATCTGCGGGACGGGCATCGGCATGTCGATCGCCGCGAACAAGGTGCCCGGCATCCGCTGCGCGCTCGTGCACGATCTGTTCTCGGCGAAGGCGACGCGGGAGCACAACGACTCGAATGTGCTGGCGATGGGCGAGCGGGTGATCGGTCCCGGTCTCGCGCAGGAGATCGTGCGCGTCTGGCTCGAGACGCCGTTCTCGCAGGGCGAGCGGCACGTGAACCGCGTGAACAAAGTGATGGCGATCGAGCGCCGGCAGGCGTGAGGCGGGAGGCCGTACGCCATGGATGAAGCGCGTCTTCAATCGATTGCGGAGGACACGGAGCGCTGCATTCGCGAGCTGGCGGCCGCCGGCGGGCTGAAAGCCGGTCAGCTGCTCGTCATCGGGGCGAGCACGAGCGAAGTGATCGGCCGCCGGATCGGGACGGCCGGCTCGGGCGAAGCGGCGCGGGCGATATTCGCAGGCGTCGAGGCGGTGCGGCGCGACATCGGATTCCATCCGCTGTTCCAGTGCTGCGAGCATTTGAACCGGGCGCTGGTGACGACCCGCGAAGCGGCGGAGCGGTACGGCTTGACCGAAGTGTCGGCCGTGCCGATTCCGGGCGCGGGCGGGGCGATGGCGGCCTTCGCCTACCGGAACCTGCCGGACGCCTGCCTGGTCGAGTCCGTTCAGGCGCACGCCGGCATCGACATCGGCGACACGCTGATCGGGATGCATCTTCGTCCGGTGGCGGTGCCGGTCCGGCCGTCCGTGCGGACGATCGGCGAGGCGCATGTGACGATGGCTTGTACGCGGCCGAAGCTGATCGGCGGCGCGCGGGCGGTTTATGTCCTCGAACCGGACGATCAGGCGGAACGGTAAGCGGAAACGTGAATCGGAAGTCATGGATTGAAAAATATAGCCAGGAGGCGGACACGAATGGAATATTTGCGCAAGCAGGATCCGGAGCTCGTCAAGGCGCTCGGGCTGGAGCTGCAGCGGCAGCGGGACAACCTTGAGCTGATCGCTTCGGAGAACATCGTCAGCCGGGCGGTGCTCGAAGCGATGGGCACGGTGCTGACGAACAAATACGCGGAAGGCTATCCGGGCAAACGGTATTACGGCGGCTGCGAATACGTCGATATCGCGGAGGAGATTGCCCGCAACCGCGCGAAGGAGCTGTTCGGCGCGGAGCACGCCAACGTGCAACCGCACTCCGGCGCGCAGGCGAACATGGCCGTCTACCTGGCGGTGCTCAAGCCGGGCGACACGGTGCTCGGCATGAATCTGGCGCACGGCGGCCATCTGACGCACGGCAGCCCGGTCAACGCGTCCGGCCTGCTGTACAACTTCGTCGCTTACGGCGTCAGCGAAGACACGCACACGATCGACTATGAGGAAGTGCGCAAGGCGGCGTTCAAGCATCGCCCGCGGCTGATCGTGGCGGGCGCCAGCGCCTATCCGCGCATCATCGATTTCGAGAAGCTCGGCGAAATCGCGCGCGAAGTCGGCGCGCTGCTCATGGTCGACATGGCGCATATCGCCGGCCTCGTCGCGGCGGGGCTGCATCCGAGCCCGGTGCCGCACGCGCATTTCGTGACGACGACGACGCACAAGACGCTGCGCGGTCCGCGCGGCGGCATGATCCTGTGCCGCAAGTCGTGGGCGCAGGCGATCGACAAGGCCGTGTTCCCCGGCACCCAGGGCGGCCCGCTCATGCACATCATCGCGGCGAAGGCGGTCGCACTCGGCGAAGCGCTGCAGCCGTCGTTCAAGACGTACGCGGAGAACGTCGTGAAGAACGCGAAGACGCTCGCGGAGGCGCTGCAGGCCGAAGGGCTGAACCTCGTGTCCGGCGGCACGGACAACCATCTGATGCTCGTCGATACGCGCAATTTGAACATTACCGGCAAAGACGCGGAGCATGTGCTCGATTCGGTGAAAATCACGGTGAACAAGAACGCGATCCCGTTCGATCCGACGAGCCCGTTCATCACGAGCGGCATCCGGATCGGCACGCCGGCCGTCACGTCCCGCGGCATGGGACAGGATGCGATGAAGACGATCGCGAGCGTCATCGCGATGACGCTGAAGAACCCGAAAGACGAAGCGGTGCTGGCCAAAGCGCGCGGCATCGTCAAGGAACTCACGGCGCAATATCCGCTGTACCCGGATCTGGAGTATTGATCCGCCGGGCTGCCGCAAGGGTTGCAGTGCAACGGCCGGTCAGGAAGCGATTCCTGTCCGGCCATTTTTTGGGTTCGGGCAGCGGCGAACGCAAAAGCTTCCCCGTTTCTCTCCGTTTCCATGAAGGGAGACGATGCTGTTTGCCCGGGAACATGATATAATGGACGGGATCAGCACCCGGACGGTCTAGCATGCGAGCCGCCGGGACGCCGGGAGGAGGCAGCCAATGGGCAAGGTAGTCGTGTGCGATCATCCTTTGATCCAGCACAAGCTTACGATTATCCGGGACAAAAACACCATTACGAAAGATTTCCGCGATCTCGTCGGCGAGGTCGCGACGCTGATGGCGTACGAAATTACGCGCGACTTGCCGCTGGCAAAGACGACGATCGAGACGCCGGTCGCGAAGATGGAATCCAGCGTGCTGTCCGGCCGGATGATCGGCCTCGTGCCGATCTTGCGCGCCGGACTCGGCATGGTCGACGGCATACTGAAACTGATCCCGTCCGCGAAGGTCGGCCATATCGGGCTGCAGCGGGACGAGGAGACGCTGCAACCGGTGGAATACTATCTCAACCTGCCGACCGACGCGCAGGAGCGGCTGCTCATCGTCATCGACCCGATGCTGGCCACCGGCGGTTCGGCGATCGCGGCGCTGTCCGCGCTGAAGGCGCGGGGGTGCCGGCATCTGAAGCTGATGTGCCTGATCGCGGCGCCCGAAGGGGTGGAGGCGCTTCAGGCGGCGCATCCGGATGTTGACCTGTACGTCGCCGCCGTCGACGAGCGGCTCAATGAGCGCGGTTACATCGTGCCGGGGCTCGGCGACGCCGGCGACCGTCTGTTCGGCACGAAGTGATGGGAGCGTGAATGACAGATTGGCACGACTGAAAGTGATGACGGTGTTCGGCACGCGGCCGGAAGCCGTGAAGATGGCGCCGCTCGTGCTCGAACTGCAGAAACATGAGGATGAGATCGAGACGATTGTCTGCGTCACCGCGCAGCATCGCGAGATGCTCGACCAGGTGCTTGATTTCTTCGAGATCAAGCCGGATTATGATCTGAATGTGATGAAGGACCGGCAGTCGCTGGCCGAGATCGCGGTGAACGTGATCAACGGGCTCGACCCGGTGCTGAAGGAAGCGCGGCCCGATCTTGTGCTCGTGCACGGCGACACGTCGACGACGTTCCTCGCCAGCTATGCGGCGTTCCTGAATCAGATCCAGGTCGGCCACGTCGAGGCGGGCTTGCGCACCTGGAACAAGATGTCGCCGTACCCCGAAGAGATGAACCGGCAGCTCGCCGGCGTGCTCGCGGACCTGCACTTTGCCCCGACGGAATGGTCGGCCGGCAATCTCCGGCGGGAGAACAAGCCGGAGTCGTCCATCTACATAACGGGCAACACGGTGACGGACGTGTTCCAGTACACGGTCGACCCGTCCTTCAGCCACCCGGTGCTCGACTGGGCGAAGGGCCGGCGTATGATCCTGATGACGGCGCACCGGCGCGAGGCGCTCGGCGAGCCGCACCGGAACATCTTCCGCGCGGTGAAGCGGATCGCGGACGAGTTCCCCGACGTGGCGGTCGTCTACGCGGTGCACCTGAATCCGGCGGTGCGCGAGCCCGCGAACGAGATTCTCGGCGGCCACGAGCGGATCCGGCTCATCGACCCGCTCGACGTGTTCGAGTTCCACAACTTCTATCCGCACGCCTACATGATCCTGACCGATTCCGGCGGGCTGCAGGAAGAAGCGCCCTCGTTCGGCGTGCCGGTGCTGGTCCTGCGCGACACGACGGAGCGGCCGGAGGGCATCGAGGCGGGCGTGCTTGAGCTCGTCGGCACGAATGAGGAGCAGGTGTACGCCGCCGCGCGCAAGCTGCTCACCGACAGGGCGGCGTACGAGCGGATGGCGGGCGCGGTGAATCCGTATGGCGACGGCCGCGCGTCCGAGCGGATCGCGCAGGCGATCCTGCATCATTTCGGCCGGAGGGACAGCCGTCCCGAGCCGTTCGTTCCCGAACGGCCGGCGGAGCGGGCCGGAACCGGATTGGCGGATTGATCCGGCCGCCCGCAGGGTTCCGCCGCCGGCTCCCCTCAGCGGGGTGCCGGCGGCCTGGACGGAACCGCCGTGGCCTGCTCCGGGCAGGGGGGCGACGGAAGTTTTTTCACCTGCCGGCAGGCCGGAAAACCGAACAGAACAACTGTAAACTGCACGGTGTCTGATGCTGGGAATGCTTGAGAAATCAATGATTTTCGTCACACGTTCACGAAATGTTCGATTCTGTCCGAATTGACAAAGCTTCTCGCTCACGGCTAAAATATATTGGGATTAGCGGGGTACAGAGCATGAACAAGAAGAGCAAGAGCGACAATCCTTGGCGTGCTGCCGCACTTGTGGGCGCAATGGGCGTCAATGTCGCCGTGTGCATGACAGCCGGGTATTGGCTCGGCGCGCGGCTCGGCGGAACGCCCGGCTGGGTTGTTGCCGGCTTGTTGGGCGGACTTCTGGTCGGAATCCTTTCCTGTGTGGCGATGGTGAAGTTCGTGCTGGGGGATTCAGATGAATGATATTTTGAGACGAGCCGTCCGACTGTCGCTGTTCACGATGTCGGCCCTGCTGATGGCCTGGGCTTTGTACCCGGAAGGTCGAACCGTTGCCGCCGGACTGTTGCTCGGCATCTGCGGCAGTCTTGTGAATGCGTTTTTATTGCGCAGAAGGGTGGAGATGATTGCGCGCTCCGCTCTGGAAGGCGGGAAGCGGACAAGCCTCGGTCTTGCCAGCAGGCTGGCGGTCATCCTGCTTGCGGTTATGGCATGCTACCGGTTCCCTGAATATTTCTCGCTTCCTGCGACTTTGGCGGCTTGTTTTTACGTGCAATTCGCGGTATTTTTCTTTGCAGCTGTACACAATAGGAACGTCAGGAATGGAAAGGGGTGAGAATTCAGCATGCACGTATTTCCTGTCGTACAGGTCGGCGGTTTCAACCTTGACCTGTCGTCCATCCTGGCTATCGTTGTATCCGGTTTGATCTGCTTCGTGCTGGCGAAGCTGGCGACACGGAATCTCTCGATCCGGAATCCCTCCAAGCTGCAGAACTTCATGGAATGGGTCGTGGACTTCGTTCACAACACGATTGCCAGCACCATGCCGCTTTCGAAGGTGAAGCATTTTCTCGGACTCGGGATGACGCTCATCTTGTTCATCTTCGTTTCCAATCTTCTCGGCCTTCCTTTCGGCATTGTCACGGAGCACCACGAGGAATTCAAACTCTTCGGTTCCACGGTTGTATCGCAGGAATACATCGATGAACATGGCGGACATGCGCATGTCGCCTGGTGGAAATCGCCGACTGCGGACATCATGGTCAACTTGGGACTTGCGGTCGTCGTGTTCTTCCTGATTCACTTCCTGGGATTGAAGATGAACCGGAAACACTACCTGGCCCACTACTTCAAGCCGTTCCCGGTCTTCTTCCCGCTCAACCTGATTGAACAGGTGGCGCGGCCGGTGACGCTGGCTGTTCGTCTATACGCGAACATTTACGCGGGCGAACTGCTCATTGCAACCATTCTGTTGCTTGGGATACCCGGTATTCCGCTCCTCGCCGTATGGCAAGGCTTCAGTATATTCGTAGGCGCCGTTCAGGCGTTCCTGTTCACCATCCTGACGATGGTCTATATCTCGCAGGCCATTGTGCATGAGGATCACTAACCCCCTTTTCAGGTCTGGGGCCGGCTGCGTAAGCCTGGCCGGCCGAATGGATGCATCATATTTTTGCAAAAAACAAGTTCAGAGGAGGATATTTTACTATGGAATTTTTGGCAGCAGCAATTGCAGTCGGACTGGGTGCGATCGGCGCAGGTTTTGGTAACGGTATGATCGTGAGCAAGACGGTCGAGGGGATTTCCCGTCAACCGGAAGCGCGCGGCGCTCTTCAAACGACGATGTTCATCGGTGTAGGTATCGTCGAGGTCGTTCCGCTCATCGGCGTCGTTCTCGGTTTCCTGATGTTCTTCCAATCTTAAACTTCAAACCGTATATTTCACGCGGGGCGGGGACGGCGTATGCCTCCACGCCTTCTGTTTGTGTGATGCCGCGGGGGATCTGACCACCCAGGGAAAGGAGAGTTGCAGATGTCGTTCCATTGGGAATCGACAGTCATTGCGATCATCGCATTCGTTTTGCTGTACTGGCTGCTCAACAAATACGCATTCGGGCCGCTGTTCGGCGTAATGGAAAAAAGACGTCAGCTCGTCAATGAAGAGATTGAAGCAGCGGAATCGAGCCGCCGGGAAGCGGAGCAGCAGCTCGCCGAACAGAAACGGGCGCTCGAGGAAGCGCGGAAGGAAGCGCAGGAGATTATCGAGTCCGCCCGCAGAACCAGCCAGAAACAAGCGGATGAGATTATTCAGGCCGCTCGTGAAGAAGCCAACCGCCTGAAGAATGAAGCGATCCGGGAAATTCAGAACGAGAAGAACAATGCCATTGCCGCATTGCGCCGGCAAGTCAGCGGATTGTCCGTGCAAATTGCGTCGAAAATCCTCGAGAAGCAGGTTGACGAGAAGGCGCACGAACAGCTCGTTGATCAATATCTGAGAGAAGTAGGGAAAACGTCATGAGTGCGGATTCGGTCGCAGCGAAGCGCTACGCGAAGGCACTCTACGAAGCCGCTGCGCAACAGAACGTGGTATGGGATGTCGAGCAGCAGCTGAAAGGTCTCGTCGAAGCGCTGGAACGAACGCCGGAATTCAAGGCCTTCCTCGGCTCTCCGAATATCGAAACTTCGCGTAAAATTTCGGTGCTGAACGAGGTGCTGGCGGGTAAAACGTCCGACTTGCTCCTGAGAACCGTCCACATCTTGATTGAGCGCGGCCGTCATGCGGAAATTCCCGCTGTCTATCGTGCGTACGAGAAGATTGCCGGTGAAGCGTCCGGACAAGCCAGAGCGATCGTCTATACGGCGAAGCCGCTTGACGAAGCCGAGCTGGCTGCTGTCGCGGAACAATTCGGCAAGCTGACCGGCAAGACCATCCGTGCGGAGCAGCAAGTTGATCCTTCGTTGATCGGCGGCATCCGGGTGCAGATCGGCGACCGCCTGTATGACGGCAGTTTGTCGGGCAAGCTCGCGCGGCTTGAAAAAGCATTGATTTCCTAAGTCTTATGGGACAGGGGTGAACCTTTTGAGTATCAGACCTGACGAGATCAGCACGCTGATCAAGCAGCAGATTGAACAATACAAATCCGAAATGGAAGTCGTCGACGTCGGGACGGTTATTCAAGTCGGCGACGGGATCGCGCGCGTGCACGGTCTGGAAAAAGCGATGGCCGGCGAGCTGCTCGAATTCTCGAACGGCGTCGTGGGCATGGCGCTGAACCTTGAGGAAAACAACGTCGGTGTCGTCATCCTCGGGCCGTACACCGACATCCGCGAAGGCGACCAAGTGAAGCGGACCGGCCGGATCATGGAAGTGCCGGTCGGCGAAGAACTGCTCGGCCGCGTCGTCAACCCGCTCGGCCAGCCGCTGGACGGCAAGGGCCCGATCAACACGAAGCATTTCCGTCCGGTTGAATCGCCCGCGCCGGGAGTCATCCAACGGAAATCGGTCCATGAACCGATGCAGACGGGCATCAAGGCCATCGACTCGATGATCCCGATCGGCCGCGGCCAGCGGGAGCTGATCATCGGCGACCGCCAGACGGGCAAAACGACGATCGCGATCGACGCCATCATCAATCAGAAGGACACCGGCGTCAAATGTATCTACGTCGCGATCGGCCAGAAGCAATCGACGGTCGCGAGCGTCGTGGAGACGCTGCGCCGCCACGGCGCGATGGACTACACCATCGTCGTCACCGCATCGGCTTCCGAGCCGGCGCCGCTGCTCTATCTCGCGCCGTATGCCGGCTGCGCGATGGGCGAGTACTTCATGTACAAGGGCGAACACGTCCTCGTCATCTACGACGACCTGTCGAAGCAGGCGGCCGCATACCGCGAGCTGTCGCTGCTGCTCCGCCGCCCGCCGGGCCGCGAGGCTTATCCGGGCGACGTCTTCTATCTGCACTCCCGCCTGCTGGAGCGCGCCGCGAAGCTGAGCGACGAACTCGGCGGCGGTTCGCTGACAGCGCTGCCGTTCATTGAGACGCAGGCTTCCGACGTATCGGCTTACATTCCGACGAACGTCATCTCGATCACCGACGGCCAGATCTTCCTGGAGTCCGACCTGTTCTTCGCCGGTCAGCGTCCGGCCATCAACGTCGGGATCTCCGTCTCCCGGGTCGGCGGCAACGCGCAGATCAAGGCGATGAAGAAAGTCGCCAGCACGCTGCGTCTCGACCTGGCGGCCTACCGTTCGCTGGCGGCGTTCGCGCAGTTCGGTTCCGACCTTGACAAGGCGACGCAAGCGCAGCTCACCCGCGGCGCGCGGACGATGGAAATTCTGAAGCAAGGCGTCAACCAGCCGATGCCGGTCGAGAAGCAAGTCATTTCGCTTTTCGCGGCCACCAGGGGTCACCTCGACGATCTGCCGCTTGAAGCGGTCGGCCGCTTCGAACGCGAGTTGCATCTGTACCTCGAATCGAACGCGCCGGAGATCGCCCAATCGATCCGCGACACGAAGGATCTGACGCCGGAGACCGAGAACGCGCTGAACGAAGCGATCGTCAAATTCAAGAAGAGCTTTGCCGTCTGACAGACGGATCGGATAACGAATCTGTCCTGCTTGCGCGCGAACCGTGTCCCGTCCGGCAGGGACGGGACACGCGGTTCGCCGCTTAGGACACGCAAAGGCGGGTGAACCAGATGGCCAAGGGCATGCGCGAGCTCAAAGCGAAGATCAAGAGCACGCAGAACACGATGCAGATCACGAAAGCGATGGAGATGGTGGCGGCTTCCCGTCTCCGCCGCGCGCAGGAAGCGGCGACCGCGGCGCGTCCGTATGCGGACAAGCTGAAGGAAGTCGTCGCCAGCATCGCGGCCGGCTCGAAGGATGTCAAGCATCCGATGCTGCAGAAGCGCCCGATCAAACGGACGGGGTATCTCGTCATCACCTCCGACCGGGGACTTGCGGGCGGCTACAACGCGAACCTGCTGCGCAACGTGCTGACCGCGATTCGCAATCGGCACAGCTCGCCGGACGAGTATGTGCTGTTCGTCATCGGCCGCAAGGGCCGCGACTTCTTCCGCCGCCGGAACATGGCGATCGCGAAAGAAGTGACGGGGCTGCCGGACTCGCCGACTTTCGCCGACATCAAGGCGATCGCGCAGGAAGCGGTCAAAGGATTCGAAGAAGAGCTCTATGACGAGCTTTATATCTGGTACAACCAATTCATCAACCCGATCACCCAGCGGCCGGTCGAACGCCAACTGCTGCCGCTCGTGAGCGAGGACGTGAACATGGCGGGACCGACCACGGCTTACCAGTACGAGCCGTCGGCCGAAGAAGTGCTGAACACGCTGCTGCCGAAGTATGCGGAGACGCTCATCTACAGCGCCCTGCTGGACGCGAAGGCAAGCGAGTTCGGCGCGCGGATGACCGCCATGGGCAACGCGACGAAGAACGCGCAGAAGATGATCCAGGTTTTGACGCTGAACTACAACCGGGCGCGTCAGGCCGCCATCACGCAGGAAATCTCCGAAATCGTCGGCGGCGCGAACGCGCTGAGCTGAACCAATCCGCGTCTTACGCCGGCTTCATGATGCCGGGTCAGGCGCTTCAGGAGGGAACAATATGAAAAAAGGACGCGTGGTGTCCGTCACCGGTCCGGTCGTCGACATCGAGTTCGAACGCGGACAACTGCCGGACGTCCTGAACGCGATCAAAATCGAAGCGAAAGGCGATGGCCGCGGTCCGGACATCAACCTGACGCTGGAAGTCGCCCTTCACCTCGGCGACAACCTGGTCCGCACGATCGCCATGAGCTCGACGGACGGCCTCGTGCGGGGCATGGAAGCCGTCGACCTCGGCGGCCCGATCACCGTTCCGGTCGGCGCGCCGACGCTCGGCCGCGTCTTCAACGTGCTGGGCGAGCCGATTGACGAGGCCGGCGATGTCGTTGCCGATGTCAAACTGCCGATTCACCGTCAGGCACCGGCGTTCGAGCAGCTGTCGACGCAGGCGGAAATTCTCGAGACGGGCATCAAGGTCATCGACCTGCTCGCGCCTTACGCCAAGGGCGGCAAGATCGGTCTGTTCGGCGGCGCGGGCGTCGGCAAGACGGTCACGATCCAGGAACTGATCCACAACATCGCGCAGGAGCACGGCGGGATTTCCGTCTTCGCGGGCGTCGGCGAACGGACCCGCGAAGGGAACGACCTGTACCATGAAATGAAAGACTCCGGCGTCATCAGCAAGACGGCGATGGTGTTCGGCCAGATGAACGAACCGCCGGGAGCGCGTCTCCGCGTCGCGCTGACGGGGCTGACGATGGCCGAATATTTCCGCGATGAAGAAGGCCGCGACGTGCTGCTCTTCATCGACAACATCTTCCGCTTCACGCAGGCCGGTTCCGAAGTATCCGCGCTGCTCGGCCGGATGCCGTCGGCGGTCGGTTATCAGCCGACGCTGGCAACCGAGATGGGCCAGCTGCAAGAGCGGATCACGTCGACGAAGAAAGGTTCGGTTACGTCGATCCAGGCGATCTACGTCCCGGCGGACGACTACACCGACCCGGCTCCGGCGACGACGTTCGCCCACCTCGACGCGACGACGAACCTCGAGCGCCGCATCGCCGAGATGGGCATCTTCCCGGCCGTCGACCCGCTGGCTTCCAGCTCGCGGATTCTGACGCCGGAAGTCGTCGGTCAGGAACACTACGACGTCGCGCAAGGCGTCAAGCGGATTCTGCAGCGCTACAAGGAACTGCAGGACATCATCGCGATCCTCGGCATGGACGAGCTGTCCGAGGAAGACAAGCTGATCGTATCCCGCGCGCGCAAGATCCAGAACTTCCTGTCCCAGCCGTTCCACGTGGCGGAACCGTTCACGGGCGTGAAAGGGATCTACGTGCCGGTCAAGGAAACGGTCCGCAGCTTCAAGGAGATTCTCGAAGGCAAGCACGACGATCTGCCGGAGGCGGCTTTCCGCTACGTCGGCACGATCGAGCAGGCCGTGGAGAGAGCCAAATCGCTTTAATGCGATTGGCGGGAGGGAATCTCGATGAGCACGATGCTGCTTGAAATTGTCACGCCGGAACGCATTGTCTACTCCGAGCAGGTCGACATGGTCGTCGTGCGCGGTGTGGAAGGCGAGCTCGGCATTCTGCCCAACCATATTCCGCTGGTCACGCCGCTCAAGATTGCGCCGGCGAAGATCAAGCAGGGCGGCCGGGAAAAGCTGGTCGCGGTCAACGGCGGATTCGTCGAGGTCCGCAAGGACAAGGTCGTCATCCTCGCCGAGAGCGCGGAACTGCCGGAAGACATCGACGTCGAGCGGGCGCTCGCCGCGAAGGCGCGGGCGGAACAGCGGCTTCAGGCCGCGCGGCAGGAAGAGATTGACTTCCGCCGCGCCCAGCTGGCCTTGATGCGCGCCACGAACCGGCTCGAAGTCAAAAATCATCGCAATGCATAGACCGCAGTCCTGCCTGCCCGGCAGGCATGGGAAACCTGTCGGCCAGCCTGTCGGCTTCGCCGGCAGGTTTCTTGCTATTCAAAGATTTTGACAAACTCCGGCGAAGGAGGTGCCGTGCGGGCATGCTGCGCCGCTTCATGGCTTACTACCGGCCGCACAAACGGCTGTTTCTGCTCGATTTCAGTTGCGCCGTCGTTGCCGCGCTGCTGGAACTCGCGTTCCCCATGGCCGTGCAATGGGTAAGCGACGAACTGCTGCCGACGAAGGACTGGAACGCGATCGCCGTCGCTTGCACCGCGCTGCTGTTCGTCTACCTGTTCGCGATGTTCATGCATTTCATCGTCGGCTACTGGGGCCACATGCTGGGCATCAACATCGAGACGGACATGCGGCAGCAGGCGTTCAACCATCTGCAGCGGCTGTCGTTTCGCTATTTCGACAACACGAAGACGGGCCATCTGATGTCGCGGATCACGAACGACCTGTTCGACATCGGCGAAATGGCGCACCACGGTCCCGAGGACATGTTCATCGCGCTCATGACGTTCGCCGGCGCGTTCGGCATCATGTGGACCGTCGACTGGCAGCTCGCGCTGATCACCTTCGCGGTCGTGCCGATCCTGATCGCGCTGATCGCCTATTTCAACGTGAAATTGAACCAGGCGGCCAAGCAGATGTTCGAGAACATCGCCGACGTCAACGCGCGGGTCGAAGACAGCGTATCCGGCATCCGCGTCGTGAAGTCGTTCGGCAACGAGACCTACGAGATCGAGCGGTTCCGGCGCAACAACGCCGGGCTGCGCAGGGCGAAACTGCGCGCGTACCTCGCGATCTCGCTCAGCTCGTCCGGCATGTACATGCTGAACCGGATGATCATGCTGATCGTGCTCGTCGCCGGCGCCTGGTTCGCCTATCAGGGCCGCATCACCTATGGCGAGCTCGTCGCGTTTCTGCTTTACGTGCAGGTGTTCCTGAAGCCCATTGACAAGATCAACGCGCTGATGGAAATGTATCCGAAGGGCATGGCCGGCTTCCGACGGTTCTGCGACTTGATCGACACGGAGCCGGACGTGAAGGACGCGCCTGACGCGATCGACGTGCCGTCGCTGCGCGGCGACATCGAATTCCGGAATGTGACGTTCGGTTATGAACCGCACACGAAGGTGCTGCGGAACGTTTCCTTGAAGATCCGCGCGGGCGAGACCGTCGCGCTGGTCGGCCCTTCCGGCGCCGGGAAATCGACGATCTGCAGCCTCATCCCGCGCTTCTACGATGTGGACGAGGGTGAAATCACGATCGACGGCATTCCGATAAAAAAGATGACGCAGCATTCGCTGCGTTCGAAGATCGGCGTCGTGCAGCAGGATGTCTTCCTGTTCAACGGCACGATCCGTGAGAACATCGCCTACGGCAAATTGGGCGCGTCCGAAGCGGAGATCATGGAGGCCGCCCGCCGGGCGCATCTCGAGGACATGATCCGCGAACTGCCGGACGGGCTCGACACCGTCATCGGGGAGCGCGGACTGAAGCTGTCCGGCGGTCAGCGGCAGCGGCTCGCGATCGCGCGGATGTTTCTGAAGAATCCGCCCATACTGATATTGGATGAAGCGACATCGGCGCTCGATACCGAGACGGAACGGATCATCCAGCAGGCGTTGGAAGAACTGGCGGTCAATCGGACGACGATCGTCATCGCCCACCGCCTGGCGACGATCCGCGGAGCGGACCGCATCTTCGTCGTAAACGGCGACGGCATCGCGGAGGAAGGACGGCACGAAGAACTGCTGGCGCAAGGCGGCATTTACGCGCGGCTGCACCGGGCGCAGTTCGGCGAGACGCTCGTCACCTGAACCGCCGCGCGGCCGTGCCCCGTCAACTCGGTCATAGACGGGGCACCCCCCTTTTGCTATAATTGGTAAGGTAAATTCGCGGCCGGGCCATCCGCCAGCCGCCCCATACCGATCCTGCGCACGGAGGCGAACGTATGGAGAAATACGTCAACAGCTACGTGATCGTGGTCATTTTTGTGATACTGGGCATCCTGCTTCCGATCGTTGCGCTCGGGCTGGGCCGCCTGCTCCGCCCGCACAAGCCGACACAGGAGAAGCAGACGACGTATGAAAGCGGGAACGAGCCGGTCGGCGAAGGACAGGCGCGCTACAACATCCGGTATTACCTGTACGCCTTGATGTTCGTCATATTCGATGTCGAAACCGTTTTCTTGTATCCCTGGGCCGTTGCTTATAATCAGCTCGGCCTGTTCGTGTTGATTGAAATGCTGATCTTCACGGCTCTGCTTCTGGTGGGGCTGTTCTATGCCTGGAAGAAGAGGGTGCTGAAATGGGATTCGATCTGGAACAGGTGAGGCCTGAAGAGCACGAAGAGCTGAAGCGCAACGTGCTGGTGACATCGCTGGAACAACTGAAAGGCTGGGCGCGCAGCCACTCGATGTGGCCGCTGACGTTCGGTCTGGCCTGCTGCGCCATCGAGATGATGGGCACGGGCGGGGCGCACTACGACCTTGACCGGTTCGGCGTCTTTTTCCGTCCGTCGCCGCGTCAGGCCGACGTCATGATTGTCGCGGGGACCGTAACGAAGAAAATGGCGCCGCTTCTGCGCCGTCTGTACGAGCAGATGCCGGAACCGAAGTGGGTCATCGCGATGGGATCGTGCGCAACCGCGGGAGGTCCCTATGTCCGTTCGTACTCCGTCGTCAAGGGCGTCGACCAGATCGTTCCCGTCGACGTCTACATTCCGGGCTGCCCGCCGAATCCGGCGGCGCTGATCTACGGAATCAACAAGCTTCAGGAGAAAATTCGTTACGAGGCGAAGACCGGGAAGCAGGTGACGAATCGGTGAGCGAAGAGAACAAGCGCGAGGCAGGCCGGCAGGAAGAAACGGCGGCTGCGGAGCAGCAATCGCCGCCCGCTGCGGAGCAGACGGAGCCGGCGGCCGCGGAACAGCGGGAGCCCGCGAATACGCAGGAAGTCTCCGGCACCGAGCCCGCCGGCGCGGGCGCGGAGCATCCGAACCAGCCGCAGCCGGATACGATGCCGGAACATCCGGATGCATCGGCATCCGACAAACCGGCTGAACCGGCTGCGCCCGCTGCGGCGAATGCGGATGTGCCGTCCGCCCCTGCGGGCGAAGCCGCGGGAGCCGGGGCGGTGGATCCCGAGCGCGAAGCGAAGATCAAGGCCGCGCAGGAAGCGCGCGCCAAACGCCTGGCGGCGAAGGCCGCTGCAGAAGGAGCAACCGCGGGAGCGGTTGCTGGCGCGGAAGCGGTTGCCGGCGCGGGAGCGGGCGCCGTGGACCCCGAGCGCGAGGCGAAGATCAAGGCCGCGCAGGAAGCGCGCGCCAAACGCCTGGCGGCGAAGGCCGCTGCCGGCGGTGAAGCGGCGCCCGGAGACGCAGAGCCTGCGGAGCCGAAGCCGCCGTCGCCGAAACAGCCTTGGCTCGACGAAGCGGTCGAGCTGCTGAAATCCGAAGTGCATCCGGAAGCGGTGGAAGAAGCGGTGATCAACGAGCTGGCGGGCGACATGCCGACGATCACCGTGAAGGCCGAACACTGGCGCGCCGCTGCCGAGCTGCTGAAGGGCCATGGGAAGCTGGGCTGCAACTATCTGCGCAATGTGACCGGCGTCGATTACGAGACGCATATGGAAGTGGTCTACTTCGTCATCAATCTGGAGACGAAGCGCGAATATGCCATCAAGATCCGCACGGATCGCGAGCAGCCGTCCGTTCCGTCGGCGGTGCCGGTATGGCCGTCGGCGGATTGGCCCGAGCGTGAGATCTACGACCTGCTCGGCGTTGATTTTCCCGGCCACCCGGACCTGCGCCGCATCATGATGCCGGACGACTGGGTCGGCCATCCGCTGCGCAAAGACTACGTTCCGCTCGATCCGGAGGTGTGACGCGTGATCCGTACCGAAGAACTGCTGCTGAACGTCGGCCCGCAGCACCCGAGCACGCACGGCGTTTTGCGCATCGTCGTGAAGCTGGACGGCGAAGTGATTACGGAAGCAACGCCTGTCATCGGATATCTGCACCGGGGCACGGAGAAACTGGCGGAAAGCCTGAACTACACCCAGATCATCCCGTACACGGACCGGATGGATTATGTGTCCGCCATGACGAACAACTACGTGCTCGTGCACGCCGTCGAGAAAATGATGGGCATCGAGGTGCCGGAACGCGCTGAGTTCCTGCGCCTTATTGTGATGGAATTGCAGCGCATTGCGAGCCATCTCGTCTGGTGGGGCACCTACCTGCTGGACCTGGGCGCGCTCAGCCCGTTCCTGTTCGCGTTCAAGGAACGCGAGATGATCATCGACCTGTTCAACGAGTTGTGCGGCGCGCGGCTGACCTACAACTATATGCGGGTCGGCGGCGTGAAGTGGGACGCGCCTCCCGGCTGGATCGACAAGGTGCGCGACTTCGTGCCGTACATGGAGAAGCAGCTCAAGGAATACGAGCGGCTCGTCAGCGGCAACGAAATTTTCCTCGCGCGGGTCAAGGGGATCGGCAAGTACGATGCCGAAACGGCGATCGCCTACGGCCTCTCCGGCGCGAATCTCCGCTGCACCGGCGTGAAATGGGATCTGCGCAAGAACGAGCCCTACTCGTTGTACGACCGGTTCGAGTTCGACGTGCCGGTAGGCACGAACGGCGATTGCTATGACCGGTACATGATCCGGTTCGAGGAGATGCGCCAGTCGCTGCGCATCCTGAAGCAGGCCGTCGAGCAGTTCCCGTCTTCCGGCGAGACGATGGGCAAGGTGCCCCGCGCCATTCGGCCCCCGGCGGGCGAGACGTACGTCCGGATTGAATCGCCGCGCGGCGAGATCGGCTGCCACATCGTCTCGAAGGGCAAGGCCGAGCCGTACCGCCTGAAGTTCCGCCGGCCTTCGTTCATGAATCTGCAGATTCTGCCGAAGCTGCTCGTCGGCGAGACGATGACGAACCTTATTGCGATTCTGGGCGGTGTGGACATTGTCCTCGGGGAGGTCGACTGCTGATGAGCGATTGGGTGGAACAACCGCTTACCTGGGGGAACGTCCTGATCTACGCCGTGCTGGCGGTCGTCTTCCTCCTGCTCATTCTCGGCTATGTCACCTATGCGATCCTGTTCGAGCGGAAAGTGCTCGGCTGGATGCAGTTCCGGCACGGGCCGAACCGTCTCGGACCGTGGGGGCTGCTGCAGACGGTGGCGGACGTTCTCAAGCTGCTGATCAAGGAGGACACGATTCCGCGCAAGGCGGACCGCGCGCTGTTCATTCTCGCGCCGGCGCTCTGTTACGCGCCGTCGTTCGCGGTGCTGGCGATCATTCCGTACACCCGCGAACTGTATTTCGCCGATCTGAACGTCGCCATCGTCTACTACGCGGCGCTGTCCGCCATCTCGACGATCGCGATCGTGCTCGGCGGCTGGGCATCGAACAACAAATATTCGCTGCTCGGCGGCATGCGCTCGGCGGCGCAGATGATCAGCTACGAAGTGCCGCTGATCCTCTCGATCGTCGGCACGGTCATGATGACCGGAAGCATGAGCCTGCGGCAGATCGGCGAGGCGCAGGGCGACTGGTTCTGGGAGTGGAATTTTCTTCCCCAGATTATCGGCTTCGGCGTCTTCATCGTCGCCGCGGTATCGGAGCTGAACCGTTCGCCGTTCGACCTGCCGGAGGCCGAATCCGAGCTGGTCGCCGGCTACCACACCGAGTACAGCGGCTTT
>NZ_CAJRAY010000081.1:19779-80242 GCF_907165215.1 Thermobacillus xylanilyticus
CGTGTACATGTTCGCGATCGCGGGCCTCGCGTCGGTGCTGTTCCTCGGCGGCTGGCATCCGCCGGCGCCGTTCCTTGATTTCGTACCGGGCATCATCTGGATGATCCTGAAGATGGCCTTCGTCATCTTCTTCCTGTTCTGGCTTCGGGCGACGATGCCGCGCGTGCGCGTCGACCATCTGATGGGATTTGCCTGGAAGGTGCTGGTGCCGCTGGCGATCTTGAATGTGTTCGTGACGGCGGTCTGTCTCGAGCTTTTCATCAAAGGGTAACGGGGGGTTAGGGCCATGAAAGGTTTGATCCAGGGTCTGGGCGTTACGCTCAAGGCGATGACGACGAAGAAGGTCACCTATGCCTACCCGGACGTTCCGCTCAAGATGCCGGACCGGTTCCGCGGCGTCCAGCATTTCGAGCCGGACAAATGCATCGTCTGCAACCAGTGTGCGCGCATCTGCCCGACAGAGTGCATCACGCTGGTCGGCAAGCCGAATCCGGATCCCGAGAAGAAAGGCAAAGTGATCGATACCTACGACATCAACTTCGAACTGTGCATCCTGTGCGATCTGTGCACCGAAGTGTGTCCGACGGAAGCGATTGTCATGACGAACAATTTCGAACTGGCGGCATACAGCCGTGACGAACTGTTCAAGGATCGCGAGTGGCTGGAAAACAACAACACGAACGTCCGGCAGGACAACAACAACATCGGCGCGCCGCAGAGAGGGGGCGCGAAGTAACCGATGAGCGGGTTCTACATCAACTGGTCCGGCGAACTGGTTGCGTTCTTCGCGTTCGCCGTCATCATGATCGTCGGCGCGGTGTTGATGCTGACGCTGACGAAGGTCGTCCACATGGTGGTGTCGCTGGCGGCCGTCTTCCTCGGGCTCGGCGGCATGTTCGTCGTGCTGGAAGCGGAATTTGTCGCCTTCGTGCAGGTGCTCATCTACGCGGGCGCCATCACGATTCTCATGATCTTCGGCATCATGATGACGCACCACCAGGCCGTGCAGCATGAGCCGGCAAGACCGGTGCACGAGATCGTGTCGGCCGTCGCGTCGATCCTGCTGTTCGGCATTCTGTTCTACGCGATCCGTACCACGGAATTCGAGCCTTCGGCTCCGCCGCTGCAGGCCGGAGTCGACAACGCGATGGAGATCGGCAAGCAGCTCTATACGCAGCACGTCATCCCGTTCGAGCTGGTGTCGGTTCTCCTGACGGTCGCGTTCATCGGCGCGATCGTGATCGCGAAGAAGGAGGCGGAGTAGACGTGCTGTCATCGTACCTGACCATGGCCGCCATTCTGTTCTGCATCGGACTGTACGGCGCGCTGTCGAAACGCAACGCCGTCATCGTGCTCATGTCGGTGGAGCTGATGCTCAACGCGGTGAACCTGAATCTGGTCGCCTTCTCGAAATACGGCGTCTTGCCGTCGCTCACGGGTCAGATTTTCTCGCTGTTCACCATCTCGGTGGCGGCCGCCGAAGTGGCGGTCGGCGTCGCGATTCTGATCGCCCTGTTCCGCGCGCGCGGCGTGGTGAACGTCGATGAATTCAACGAGATGAGGAGGTAGCGGCTATGGCAACCGTGTACTCGCAATACGCCTGGCTCGTTCCGGTGTTCCCGCTCGCGGCTTTCCTCATCCTGACGGCGTTCGGCCGCGGCCTGAAGCAGACCGGCGCCATCGTCGCCGTGCTCGGATCGTTCGGGGCGCTCGCCCTGTCGGCGCTCGTGCTGATCGAGCATCTCGGCGGCGCCGACGAATACAACGACAGTTTCCACTGGATCAAGATCGGCGGCTATGCCCTGACCGCCGGTTTCGACGTGACGAATCTGACGGCGCTCATGCTGGTCGTCGTCTCGCTCGTCGCGTTCCTTGTCAACATTTACTCGATGGGCTACATGAAGGACGATGAGCGCATGACCGTGTTTTTCGGCTACGTGGCGCTGTTCACGTTCTCGATGCTCGGTCTCGTGCTCGCCGACAATCTGCTCACGCTCTACATTTTCTGGGAGCTGGTCGGGGTCTGCTCGTTCCTGCTCATCGGCTTCTGGTACCAGAAGCCGGAAGCGAAGGCCGCGGCGAAGAAAGCGTTCATCGTCACGCGGATCGGCGATGTCGGTCTGTTGATCGCGCTTCTGCTCCTGTTCTGGTACATGCCGGATCATGACTTGTCGTTCGCCGCGATTGAGAACGTGTTCGGCCAGACCGGCCTGATCACGGAAGGCATCACCACGCTGATCGCGATTCTGATCTTCGTCGGGGCGGTCGGCAAGTCCGGCCAGTTCCCGCTGCACGTCTGGCTTCCGGACGCGATGGAGGGCCCGACGCCGATCAGCGCCCTGATCCACGCCGCGACGATGGTCGCCGCCGGCGTGTTCCTGGTCGCCCGCACGTTCCCGATCTTCGAAGCGTCGCAGGCGGCGCTGGATACGGTCGCCTGGGTCGGCGCCTTCACCGCGATCTTCGCGGCGTCGATCGCCATCGCCCAGAACGACATCAAGCGGATTCTGGCTTACTCCACCGTCAGCCAGCTCGGCTATATGATGATGGCGATCGGGCTCGGTTCGGTGACGGCCGGCATGTTCCATCTGTTCACGCATGCGTTTTTCAAGGCGCTCCTGTTCCTCGGGGCGGGCAGCGTCATTCATGCAGTTCATACGCAGGATATTCACGAGATGGGCGGCCTCGGCAAGACGATGAAGACGACCGCCTGGACGTTTGCGATCGGCGCGCTGGCGCTCGCCGGCATCCCGCCGCTCTCCGGCTTCTGGTCGAAGGACGCCATTCTGGCGGAAGCGCTCCACGCGAATCCGGCGCTGTTCGTCGTCGGCATCGCGGCCGCGTTTCTGACGGCGCTCTACATGTCCCGCCTGTTCTTCCTCGTCTTCGCGGGCAATCCGAAGGCGGGCGGCGAAGCGCATGAATCGCCGGCTACCATGACGGTGCCGCTGATCGTGCTGGCGGTGCTGGCGGTCATCGCGGGCTTCGTCGAAATGCCGTTCAGCGGCACGGGCTGGTTCGGCGAATGGCTGACCGGGCATGCGGCGGAGCATGAAGGTGCGGCGCTCGTCATGCTCGTTTCCACGGCGATCGGCCTTCTGGGCATCTATCTCGGCTGGCTGATCTATGTGAAGGGGGCCATTTCGCGCGATGTCGTCACATCCCGCGCGCCCTGGCTGACCCGTATGCTCGAACGGAAATATTACATCGACGAAATTTATCATGCGGTCTTCACGGTCTCGCTGCGCGCGATCGGACGGGCGTGCGACGCCTTCGACCGCCATGTCGTCGGCGGCGCCGTCCGGCTGGCGGGAGGCGCAGCCTTCTGGACAGGCCGCGCGGCAACCCGGATGCAAAGCGGCCAACCGCAGTCCTACGGCTTGTACGTCGTCATCGGGCTGGTCATTCTCGTTGCAGCGATTGCCGGAAGGAGGTTTTGGTAATGGAAAGCTCTTTCCCCTGGCTGACGCTGCTGACGTTCTCGCCGATCATCGGGCTGCTGGTGCTGCTCTTCATACCCGGTACGAACAGCCGCGCGCTCCGCACGGCTGCGATCGTGACGACGCTCGTCCCGCTCGGCCTGTCACTCTGGCTGTTCGCGTCCTATGACGCGGCGAATCCGAACGCCTTCCGGGAGCAGGTCGACTGGATCACGATCGCGCTCAACCATGAAGCGGTCAACATCGGCTCCAGCGCCTACGTCTTCCAGTACCATCTGGCGGTCGACGGCCTGTCGCTGCCGCTCGTGGCGCTCGCGGCGCTCGTCGCGGTAATGGCCGCGCTGGCGTCGGTCCATATCAAGAAGCGCTGGAAAGCGTTCTATGTCTGGTTCCTGCTGCTCGAGACGGGGATGCTCGGCGTCTTCCTGGCGCGCGACCTGATCCTGTTCTTCCTGTTCTTCGAGCTGACGCTGATCGCACTGTTCTTCCTGATCGGCATCTGGGGCTCCCTGAACCGGGAAAAAGCGGCGAACACGTTCCTCATCTACAACGGGCTCGGTTCGGCGCTCATGCTGATCGCGTTCGTGCTGCTCATTTCCACCGCGGGCGCGTCGCTGAATGCGACGGAGCAGGGAGGCGATCTGGTTTACAGCGGCGATTACGCGACGATTGCGGCGAATCTGACATCCGGTGAATCGCTCACGAACCTGCCCGGCGGGTATGACAATCCGTTCGCGCTGAGCGACGGAATGCGGTGGACGATCTTCATCCTGCTGCTTGCGGCCTTCGGCATCAAGCTGCCGGTGCTGCCGCTGCATACGTGGATGCTCCGCGTCCACGCGGAAGCGCCGCCTTCCGTCGTCATGATTCACTCCGGCGTCCTGCTCAAGATGGGCGGATACGGTCTGATCCGATTCGGCATCGGGCTGTTCCCCGAGCTGGCGGAAGATGCGTCGTTCGTGCTGGCGCTGCTCGGCGCCGTGAGCGTGCTGTACGGCGCCGTGCTGGCGTTCGTCCAGCGGGAGTTCCGGCTGGTGCTGGCCTATTCGTCGGTCAGCCACATGGGCATCGTGCTGCTCGGCATCGCGTCGCTGAACGAGATCGGACTGCAGGGCGCGGTGTTCCAGCTCGTGTCGCACGGCCTCATCTCGGCGCTCCTGTTCCTGATCGTGGGCAGCCTGTACGAACGGACCGGCACGACGGAACTGGAAGAGCTCGGCGGCCTCGCCCGCCCGATGCCGTTCATGAGCGGCGTGTTGCTGGCCGCGGGGATGGCGTCGCTCGGACTGCCGGGGCTGTCCGGCTTCATCGGCGAGTTCCTTGCCTTCCTCGGCTTGTTCGAGACGATGAAGTGGGTGACCGCAATCGCCGCGATCGGCGTCATTCTGGCGGCTGTGTACATCCTGCGCAGCGTGCTGAAGATTACGTTCGGCCCGCAGCAGGAGCGCTACGCGGTGCTGAAGGACGCACGGCTCATCGAAGCCGTGCCGATGATCGCGCTGTTCGCCTTCATCGTGCTGCTCGGCGTCTATCCATCGGTGCTGACGGATACGATGCAGGGAAGTTTCGACAACATCATTGCGCATTTGAACACGAGGATGGGGGGGTAGTCGCATGGTGACAACGGCAACGCAAGCTTTGACCGGGCCGGATGTGGCTTACCTCGTCCCCGAGATCATTCTGGTCGGCGCGGCGATTCTGCTTACGATCCTTGATCTGCTGCTGCCGAATACGGTCCGCCGCGGGTTTCTGAGCTGGCTGACGCTGGCTGCAATGGCCGGTTCCGCCGCCGTCGTGGTCGGGCAGCTGCTGTCGTTCGATCCGTTCGGCGAGAACGCGGAAGTCATTTCGCTGCTCAGGGACAGCTACCGGATCGACGGTTTCGCGCTCACGATGAAGCTGATCATCCTGGCCGCGTCCATGCTCATCCTGCTGATGGGCATCCGGACGATCGAGCGGGATGATGCCATTCCGGACAAAGGCGAAACGTTCACGATGATGCTGCCTGCCGTCGCCGGTGCGCTCATCCTCTGCTCGACGGCGGATCTGATCACGATGTTCGTCGGACTGGAACTGCTCGGCATTTCGACATATGTGCTGATCGGTTTCCGCAAAAAATCGAAGCTGGCGGCTGAAGCGGCATTCAAGTATGTCGTCATCGGCGCCGTCTCGTCGGCGTTCATCCTGTTCGGCATGTCGTACCTGTACGGGGTGACGGGGTTGACCAACCTCGGCTGGATTGCCCGGATGTTGGAGCAGGCGGTCACCGATTTCAAAGCGCTCGTCTACGTCGGCCTGTTCTTCCTGGTCGCGGGCTTCGCGGTGAAGATCGCGGTCGCTCCGTTCCACGCCTGGGCGCCGGACGTCTACCAGGGAGCGGCGACACCCGTCACGGCGTTTCTGGCCGTCGTCTCGAAAGCCGCGGCGTTCATTGCGCTGGTGCGGGTGATCTTCAACACGGCGATCATCCAGACGCCGTTCATCCTCGGGCCGGCCGTCAGCCCGGTCGGCGAAGACGTGCTGCTCGCGTTGAAAGTGCTGGCGGCCGCGGCGATGATCGTCGGCACGACGGCGGCGCTGCGCCAGAAGAACGTGAAGCGGCTGCTCGCCCTGTCCGGCGTCGCCAACGCGGGCTATCTGCTCGTGCCGCTGGCGATCGGGCTCGGCACGACGTCGACCAACAACCTGGGCGATTTCTCGTTCTACCTGGTCGCCTACCTGTTCATGACGATCGGCGCTTTCGCGGTCATGGCGGTCGTCAGCCAGACGGCCGGGCATGACGAATTGAAGGGCTATGCCGGCCTGTACTACCGTGCGCCGTGGACGGCGGCGGGGATGATCGTGCTGCTCATCTCGCTGGCCGGGCTGCCGGTGACGGGCGGCTTCTTCGGCAAGCTGTTCATTCTGCTGAGCGCGGCGCAAATGAAAGATTATTGGCTGGCCGCGATCATGATCGTGACCAGCGTCATCTCGTATTACTTCTACTTCAGCATCATTCGCCAGATGTTCATGCGGACCGCCGAGACGGAGGCGAAGCTGAGCGTCCCCGTGCCGACGGGCATCGCGCTTTGGATCTGCGTCGCGGCTACGCTGGCGCTCGGCTTCATGCCGAACGCGTTCATGGAGATGCTGGAGCAGGCCGTAACGCTGTCCCGCGACGTCTGGGTGGCAATGCCGCGATAAACGCTCGCGGACGGTGTCGGCAGGCGAAGAGAGCGTTGGTGTGACAGTCAAATCCGGCTGCGTCTTGTCCGGAATGGACGGGACGCGGCCGGATTGTTTTTTCGGGGTGTATTGGATGCTTTCCGGCAAGTGAGAGTTTTTTAAACGCAATGAAATCTTTTATCGATTATAATAGATAGCATCGGAATGGAAACGGACGGATAAGGACAGATCGCAATGCGAATCATGAAAGGGAACGGCCGGAGGACCGACAACCGAAAGGAAGCGGCGGCGCGCGCCGACCGGCGTCAGCGGCGGCGAAGAATCGCCGTGCCTGCGGCGCTGTTGGCGTGCGTGCTGGCTGCGGGATCGCTGCTTGGGGAAACGGGCGGTCCGCTTGCAACGGCCGGAGCAAGCGCCCCATCGAACATGAAGTCTTCGGCGGATGCGGCAGATGTATGGACAACCGGGAGCTGGCTCCTGAAATGGCGGGAAGGCGCAGAGGCGGATCCCGCCCGGCTGCCGGGCACCGTCGTGCTCTCGCGGCAGCCGGAGACGGGCGTGGAAGTCGTCGTGCCGGCAGACGGCGAAGACCGGCAACGCTGGCTCGATACGCTGACCGCGCACCCGGATGTGGAATATGTGCATCCGGTCGGCAAGGTCAAGCTGCTCGCCTTCAGCGCGGATAACGGCGGAGAACAGGCAGACATGACGTCCACGGCGTCCACGCCGGCTGTTGCGGCAACAGAGACGGAAGCGGCGTTGCAATCCTCAGCAAACCCCCAGTCTCCTGCGGCGTCGGCAGCCGCGGATCTTCCGGGCAAGCCTGACGATCCGCATCTGGACAGGCAGTCTTATCTGAAACTGATCGGAGCGGACCGCGCCTGGGCGCTGGCGCCGGGCATGGCGACCGATCTGACGATCGCGGTGGTGGACACCGGCGTCGATCTCGATCATCCGGATTTGAAAGACAATCTCGTGCAGGGCATCAATCTGATTGCGCCCGGCAAGCCTCCCGAGGACGACAACGGGCACGGCACCCGGGTCGCCGGTGTGCTGGCGGCCATAGGCAACAACGGCATCGGGACGGCCGGCGTGCTGTGGAAGGCGAAGATCATGCCGGTCAAGGCGCTGGACGAAACCGGATTCGGCGATGAGAAGATGCTCGGCGAAGCGATTGTGAAAGCGGTGGATGCCGGCGCGAAGATCGTCGTCCTGTCGGTCGGGCTTTACCGGTATTCCCCCTACATGCAGGACATCGCCTTGTATGCCGAGAAAAACGACGTTCTGCTCGTCGCGGCAAGCGGAAATGACGGCCTGCAGCACGGCAGCAAGGCGGCGGTCAAATATCCGGCGGCCTACCCGACCGTGCTCGCCGTCTCCGGCGCGGCGGCGGACGGCAGCCCGGAACGCCGGGCCAATGCCGGTCCCGAGAACGATATCGCGGCAGCCTGGGAAGTGTACACGACGGCGCTCGGCGGAGGATACCGCAAGGAAGAAGGCACGTCGATGGCTGCGCCGCAGGTTGCGGCTGCCGCGGCGCTCGTCTGGACGAAGGAGCCGCATCTGAAAGCCTGGCAGGTGCGGGAGCGGCTGATGCAGACGGCGCAGGATATCGGGGCACCCGGCCGCGACGATCAGACCGGAGCGGGGCTGCTTCGGGTCGATCTTGCGCTGAAGGCGGCGGCGAACCCGGACCCGCGGGAGCCGAACAACACACGGCAGGAAGCCGCTGCGCTGCCGGTCGTCAATCAGATCGCGGGGGCTTTGAGCGGCGGATCCGACATCGATTGGTTCCGGATCGATGCGCCGCATGACGGGTGGATGACGTTTGCTTTTGAAGGCCATCCCGGGGAGAATAAGGCGTATCCCGCCGTATCCGCCGTGCTGCACCGGAAAGACGGAACGACGGCTTCCGCGGAGTGGCGCATGAACGCCGGAAAGGTGGAATGGCCGGTAAAGCGCGGCGTCCAATGGCTGGAATTGAAGTTCAAGAACGGCGAAGAGACCGCGGTCGTGCCCTACACGCTGACGACCGGATTCCGGATGGCCGCGGACGAATATGAGCCGAATGACGCGCAGGCATTTGCCCATCAGTTGAAGAACCTGACGGACGGGCAGCTGAAGGTGACCGGAACGTTCCATCAGCAAGGCGACCAGGACTGGTATGCCGTGACGATCGGCCAGACAGGCGATTTGAAGCTTTCGCTGGCGGTCGATACGATGCGCATCGATCCGGCCTTTCTCATCAAGCCTGAGCATGGCACGGAACAGCGCGTGGACGACTACGGCGAAGGGGTGACGGAGCGGGCGAACATTCCGGTGACCCCTGGCCGATATCTGATCCGGGTGCGCGACGCATCGTCGGCATCCGCGCATCCCTCCGTCGGCACTTATACGCTGTCGCTGGAACTTGAGCGGAGGCATGAAGATCCGAACGAGCCGAACGACCGGATCTATGCGGCGACGCCGCTTGCGCCCGGCACGGAGTACCGGGGTGTCTTCGCCGTCCAGGGCGATGAAGACTGGTTCAGGCTGAAACTGGACAGCCGATCGATCGTGTCGGTTACGCTGGACGGGGTGCCGACGGACCGCCGCGTGCGGATGGAAGTGTACGACAAGCGCCAGCAATTGCTGGAGACCTTCGAAACATCACCTGAGACGGCAAGCATCCGCATCGAGCGTGAATATGATGAGGGTAGCCATTACATCAGGCTCACATCCGACCGTCCGTTCGACCGGAGCTTGTACCGGCTGCGGGTCAATGTGGAGCCGCTCGTGGGCGGTTTCCGGGATATTGCCGGCCATTGGGCGGAAGACTCGATCATCAGGCTGAACGCGCTCGGCCTCGTGTCGGGGACGGGCGACCACCGGTTCGAGCCGGATCGCGGCATTTCCCGCGCGGAAGCGGCCGCGCTGGTCGTGCGGGCGCTGGGCGGATCGGGAACGCCGGCCGCCACGATCGCTTACCGCGATCTGGACGAGAGCCACTGGGCCTATAAAGCGATCCAGCAGGCGACGGCGGCCGGCATCGTAAACGGTTTGCCGGGCGGCAGGTTCGGCCCATCAAATCCGGTATCCCGGGCCGAAGCCGCCGTCATGATCGGCCGCGCGCTCGGCCTTGCGCCGCTGAGGACGACATCGGCGCCGTTCGCCGATCTTGAGGCCAACCATTGGGCGGCGGCGATGATCAACCGGATGCAGGAAGAAGGGCTGCTGAGCGGTTATCCCGGCGGATTTGTCAGACCGGATGAACGGATCAGCCGGGCAGAATTCAGCGTCTTTCTGCTTCGCGCGGTGGAGAAGAGGAGATTGAACTGAGATGGAGGATGTCTATTTCACGTTGGGCATAAGAGGGCTGCTGTCCGCGGCCGTCATGCTGTTCAGCGTCTATCTCGCCTGGGTGGTGCTTCAGGAACTCAAGCTCGACGTGTTCCTGAAGCAGCCCAAGAGCAGGCGCGCCGTCATGCTGCGTCTGATGATGGCGGTCGCGATCGGCTATCTGTTCTCCCGGTTCATCCTGGATTACTGGGAATGGTCGACGTCGCTGCGCCTGCTTGTCGAATAAGGAGAACGGATTCCGTCAACAATGGTATTGATTCTACGGTCCGAATTCGGCATTCGGCTGCGAATGATGTAGAATGTCGGGAATTTTCGCCAATTCCTGTATAGATTCGAAATTTTGTGCTTGTCGATCTGTGTAAGGAAATGCTAAGATATTCACGGAATGTTGGACGGATGAAAAAAGTACTAGTTCGGATCGTGATTGGTAGGATCATGTGCGCGGAGGGACCCATATGAGCAAAATCATCGTCCGCGGCGGTCGGCGGCTCTCCGGAACGGTTCGCATCAGCGGCGCCAAAAATGCGGTGCTGCCCATTCTGGCCGCGTCGCTGCTCGCCGAAAAGGGCGTCAGTGTCATTCGAGACGTCCCCCTGCTTGATGATGTCTTGACCATCCGGCAGGTGTTGGCTTCGCTCGGCGCCGGCCTCCGCCAGGACGGCGATACCGTCTTCGTTGATGCTTCATCACTGCAAAGCTTCGAACCACCATATGAACTGGTCCGTAAAATGCGGGCTTCCTTCCTCGTGATGGGACCTCTGCTGACGCGATTCGGACAGGCGCGCATCTCGCTGCCTGGCGGATGCGCCATCGGCACGCGCCCGATTGACCAGCACCTGAAAGGCTTCGAAGCGATGGGCGCTGACATCGCCCTGGGGCAAGGTTACATAGAAGCGCGCACGCACGGACGGCTGAAAGGCGCGAAGATCTACCTCGATGTGCCGAGCGTCGGCGCCACGCAGAACATCATGATGGCCGCCTCCCTTGCGGAAGGGACGACCATCATCGAGAATGCGGCGAGGGAACCGGAAATCGTCGATCTGGCGAATTTCATGAACAGCATGGGCGCCGTCGTGCGAGGCGCGGGTACGAGCATGATCCGCATCGAAGGGGTCGACATGCTGCACGGTGCGGAACATACGGTAATCCCCGATCGGGTGGAAGCCGGCACTTATATGGTTGCCGCCGCCATAACCGGCGGAGATGTAATGATTGAAGGCGCAATTGCCGACCATTTGACCCCGGTGATTTCGAAGCTGGAAGAAATGGGCGTCGATTTCGGGGAATGCGAGAACGGCATCCGCGTGACGGTAAGCCGTCCGCTGCGCGCCGTCGATGTGAAGACCCTCCCGCACCCGGGATTTCCCACCGATATGCAGTCGCAGATCATGGCGCTGCTCATGGTGGCGGAAGGCACGAGCGTCGTGACGGAGACGGTGTTCGAGAACCGGTTCATGCATGTGGAGGAATTCCGCAAGCTTCAGGGACAGATCCGTGTGGAAGGGCGGTCCGCGATCGTAACGGGCGGTGCGAAACTCGTCGGCGCCAAGGTGTGCGCCACCGATCTGCGCGCCGGAGCCGCGCTGATCTGTGCCGCGCTGCGCGCCGAAGGCGAGACCGAGATCACGGGCGTTCATCATATTGACCGCGGATACTTGGGGATTACGGAGAAGCTGGCGGCTCTCGGCGCGGACATTCGCCGGATTGAGGCGGAAGCCGCGCTTGCCCGGGCGGCGGAAGAAGCGCAGGCCCTCCGCCTCGAGGAAGCGGAAGGGGAAGTGCCGGCCGAGGCGGTCTTCGCCCGCGAGGAGCGCGCCCGCATTCAGGTCAGGCCTTCCTGGGCGTGAAGCAAGCAGAACGATCATCAGAACGCGTTGTGAAAGACGCGTTCTTTTTTATTTCCGGAACGATTCATTTCTTCCATTCGGGATACAAATGCGCTTTCATCAAAATAGAAGCGGCCGGAAATCCGCAAGCTGCCGGCATTTTCGCTTGACCGAGGTTTTGTGGTTCTGCCCTACCAAACGGCTTCATAGGATGTACCAAGGCCGGCGGATGAGAGATTCAAGCAGACGTACCAGCGTCGATTGGAGGGCAGACACAATGAGACGGAGAACGGCATGGAGGCGCATCCTGCAGGGCGGTGTTGGAACTTCGGGTTGGATGGCGGCGTTTCTGCTCGGCATGGCGGCGGCCATGTTCCTGAAGTTGATGTCCGCGGGCGGCGGGGTGTCAGAAACCGGCGCTTCGCATACAAAATCCGACGGGATTCCGGAAGTCATGGCGGCGGAAGCTTCGGAAGCCGGCAGCAGCGAATTGGCAGGAAGACCGCGGATGCCGGAATCCGGAAGCGGCAATCTGAAACATGAGGATGGAGTACAGACCGATGGAGCGGTCGGACAGGCCGGCGATTCCGCAGATGGTGAAGGCGGCGCCGCCGGGAAGGACGAAGCGCCGGACGAGCCGTTGGTGCGCGTCTACCTGGCGGAAGAGGGACGCGTGGAGACGGTGCCGCTGGAGACGTATGTTCTCGGCGTCGTAGCGGGAGAGATGCCGGCTGATTTCGAGCTTGAAGCGCTGAAAGCGCAGGCGATTGCGGCCAGAACCTATATCATCCGCAAACTGTTCACCGCAGCGCAAGATACCGGCGATGTAAAGCGGGAATATGATGTGACGGACGGCGAGGCCGACCAGGTGTATGTGCCGCTGAAGAAAATCCGGGAAATGCGGCTTGAACGGGAGGAAGAGCTGGCGCGGATCGGACGAGCGGTCGCCGAGACGCAGGGGCTCGTGCTGACCTACGAGGGCGAGCCGATTCAGGCGGCCTATTTCTCGACAAGCGGCGGTTATACGGAGAATGCCGAAGATTACTGGTCCGTGGAGGTTCCGTATCTGAGAAGCGTGCCCAGCCCCTGGGACGCGCAGCTGTCGCCGCGTTTCGAACAGAAGGTCGAAATGGAGCTGGACGAATTCTATGACCGCCTGGACATCCGCAAGCGGGACCGAAAGGGCGGCATCGAGGTGCTGAGCCGGACGGCGGGCCGAAGTGTGAAAGAGATCCGGATCGGGAAGAAGGTGCTCACCGGACGGGAGGTGCGGGAGGCGCTGGATCTGCCGTCCGCCAACTTCAGCTGGCGGATCGAAGACGGACGGATCACGCTGGTGTGCTACGGCTACGGACATGGCGTAGGCATGAGCCAATGGGGGGCGCAGGCGCTGGCCAGGGCGGGCAATGACGCGGAGCAGATTCTGGCCTACTATTACCGGGGAACAAGGCTTGTCCGATCTGCGAGTCTTGCGGCATCGTTCGAAAGTTTCAAAACTTGAAAATTATCATTTCAGCGACGTATAAAAGATTCCTCACTGGCAACAATGGCTGGTGAGGTGATCAAAAAATGAATGAACAAGACAAGCAGAAACCGCTTGAGGAAGCTTCCGGGCTGTCCCGAAGCGGAGCCGCCAAATCGTCCGGTTGGAAGAGATTGCTGTCGAAGAAATGGGTTTCTCCGGCATTGTTCATGGCCGCGGCGGCAATCATCGTAACGATCATGTGGCTCTATCAGGGGACCGACAAGTCGGAAGTCAAGCCTGCAGATGACGAGTCCGCTGAAGTGAGCGACGTGACGAATACCGATGAAGCCGTGGCCGATGAGCGTACGCTGGAGGTCATTGCGGACGGCGAAACGCTGCAATGGCCGGTCGTCGACCGCTCGGAGCTGGAGATCGTTCTCCCGCACTATGACGCGGATGCGCCGAGTGAAGAACGGCAGCAGGCGCTTCTGGTGTCCGGCACGACGTTCATGCCGCACATGGGCATCGATCTGGCGCGGCCTGACAATGCGGCCTTCGATGTCGCTGCCGCGATGAGCGGCAAGGTGACGGTAGCCGAGCAGCATCCGACGAACGGTTATATTGTCGAAATCGCGCATCCGGACGGGCTTGTCACCGTGTACCAGAGCCTGAGCGAAATCAACGTCAAGGTCGGCGACGAAGTGAAGCAAGGCACGCTGATCGCGAAGGCGGGACGCAGCGAACTGGAGAAAGATCTCGGCGTACATCTTCACTTCGAAGTCCGCGAGAACGGCACGCCGGTCAATCCGTTGGCACTGCTTGACGAAGAAGAATGATGCGAACAGACCATGCAGGCCATTGGTCGCACAGGCGGGCCGGACGGACCGGCGGCGCAGAAGTGCACGAAGGCTAAGCCGGGAAAGCAGGGGAACCCCTGCTTTCCTTTTTTTGCAAACGGCTTTCCCATCCCGTCGCTCCGGACGCGCCCGTACGGTGCAGGATGGTGTTCCCGGGGCGGCGTTTATTTCCCGGAAAATAATTTGTACAGTCAGGCTTGTCACGCTTGACCACGGCGAATATAAACCTCCCCGACTCATATAATGTACCAAACTATTCCGAGTTGGGAGGCGGGAACGTGCACGATTACATCAAAGAACGGACGATCAAAATCGGCAGATGCATCGTCGAGACGAGAAATACCGTTCGAACGATCGCGAAGGAGTTCGGCGTTTCGAAAAGCACGGTACACAAGGATCTGACCGAGCGGCTGCCGGAGATCAATCCCGACCTTGCGGACCAGGTGAAGCACATTCTCGAGTACCACAAATCGATTCGGCATCTGCGGGGCGGCGAAGCGACGAAGATCAAATACAAGAAATCGGCGGGGAAGAAACGCGAAGCGATAACGGCCGGAAAAAACGGTTAATTCTTCTACAAAAATAGAGGATTTCGGACAACAATAGCGAATTGATATCGATTATGGGCCGATTTGGAATCGAGCGACATTTCATGACATACCGTGTGCCTTTGTCCCGGCGGGACGGTACGGCGCGCGGTATTCGTCGAGTCCGGACAGGCCTTTTTTCAGGCGGCTTGCAAATGGACAAGCCTTGGGTGCCGGTTGAAACGCCCTGATAATTTTCGGGTTGGGGGACATGCAGAAATGTTGGGCAAAGATATCGGAATCGATCTCGGAACAGCCAATGTATCCATTCATGTCAAAGGCAGGGGCGTCGTGCTGGACGAACCTTCCGTCGTCGCCATTGAAAGCGAGTCGAAGCGGGTGCTGGCCGTCGGCGAAGAAGCGAGACGGATGGTCGGCCGGACGCCGGGCAACATCGTGGCGATCCGTCCGCTGAAGGACGGCGTGATCGCCGACTTTGAGATTACGGAACTAATGCTGAAGTCATTCATCAACCGGGTCGGGGGTCGGAAATGGTACAGCCGTCCGCGCATCCTGATCTGCGCGCCGACGAACATCACGTCGGTCGAACAGAAAGCGATCCGGGAAGCGGCTGAACGAAGCGGGGCCAAGGAAGTGTTTCTCGAGGAGGAGCCGAAGGCGGCGGCGATCGGAGCCGGCATGGACATTTTCCAGCCAAGCGGCAACATGGTCGTCGACATCGGCGGCGGCACGACGGATGTCGCAGTGCTGTCCATGGGCGACATCGTCACGGCCTCGTCCATCAAAGTGGCGGGCGACAAATTCGACTCCGAGATCATGAAATATATCAAAAACAAATACAAGCTGCTGATCGGCGAGCGGACAAGCGAGGACATCAAAATCCGCATCGGCTCGGTCCATCCGGACGGGCGAAAGGAATCGATGGACATCCGCGGACGCGACATGGTGACCGGGCTGCCCCAGACGGTGACGATCCGCTCGGAGGAAGTGCGGGAAGCGCTCTGGGATTCGGTCATGTCGATCGTCCAGGCCGCCAAGGCGGTGCTGGAACGGACGCCGCCGGAGTTGTCGGCGGATATCATCGATCGCGGCGTCATTCTGACGGGGGGCGGCGCGCTGCTTGACGGATTGGACGCGCTGCTGGCCGACGAGCTGAAAGTGCCGGTGCTGATTGCGGAAGATCCGATGCACTGCGTCGTGAAAGGCACGGGCATCATGCTGGAGAACCTGGACAAGGTCAGCTCGAAGAAGCTCTGAGACATCCGATTCACAATTCGGGACCGGAATGCCGATAAAATAGCCGTAAGTGTTTTTGCGGCATGGCCGGAAGCCGGCCTGGACGAGTGAAGGGAGGAAGATCATGCTTCGCGGTTTGTATACGGCCGCGGCAGGGATGGTTACCCAGCAGCGGCGGCATGATACGGTTACGAACAATATTTCGAATCTGAATACGCCGGGGTACAAGCAGGTCACACCGGTAGGCCGATCGTTCCCGGAAATGCTGCTGTATCTGACCGGCATCGAAGGGGACAAGCCTGCAAGAATCGGCGCTGTGAACACCGGCGTGTTCGCGGAAGAGAGCTTGTCGGTCCATATCCAGGGCGACGCGTACGCGACCGGCAGAATGTCGGATTTCGCCATTCAGGCTAATCTGCAGGTCCCGGGACTTCGGTTCGACAGTTCCGGGAAGGCGATTGACGCTGACGGCAACGTCGTGTTCCAGCCGCAGGCGTTCTTCACGGTGCAGGATCGGGACGGCGGCATCCGCTATACGCGGAACGGATCGTTCCTGGTGAATGACGAAGGATTCCTTGTCACGAACGACGGTTCATTCGTCCTCGGAACGGACAACAATCCGATTCAGTTCCCGCCGGGTTTGAGCCTCGACCGGCTGTCGCTGACCGGCGACCTGCGGTTCGTTGACGCGGACGGCGCGGATGCCGGCGTCCAGTTGCTGATCACGGTCATCGAGAATCCGAATCGCCTCGTTCAGGAAGGGTACGGCAAGTTCCGGCTGAACGACGAGGATGCGGATCTGGCGCGGGCGGCTGAAGCCGGTGACCTCATCGAGGTGCGGCAAGGCTACCTGGAGCGTTCCAATGTGGACGCGGCGCAGGCGATGGTCGACCTGATGAGCGCGCTTCGCGCGTACGAATCGAACCAGAAGGTCATCCAGTTCTATGACCAAAGCCTGGGCAAGGCGGTCAACGAGGTCGGCAAGGTCTAGCTTTCGCGCCGAATTTCGGTTATGATGCAGGATGAAAGCGGGAAAGGGGCGGTTCGATGAACAGCTCGATGATTAACGCGATGACGTCGATGAACGCGATGCAGCGCAAGCTCGATCTGATCGCCGACAACATCGCGAACCTGAATACCGCGGGCTACAAGCGCAAGAGCGCCTCATTCGAGGATCTGCTTACGACCGCGAAGCAGCAGGATGAACGGTTCGCGCAAGCGGGCCGGCTGACGCCGCTCGGCTTCACGATTGGCTGGGGCGCGCGGATGACGCAAGTGCAGCAGGATTTGTCGCAAGGGTCGATTCAAATCACCGACAATCCGTATGATCTCGCGATTCACGGCAATGCGTTGTTCGAAGTGATTACGGACGATGCGGGAACGCGGGCTTATACGCGCAGCGGCGCCTTCCGGGCGACGCTGAACGCAGCGGGCGACATTGTCGTGACAACCGCGGACGGCTATCCGGTCGTCGTCCGGGATGAGGGCGGCGCGGAAGGTCCGCTTCTCCTGCCTGCCGGATACGAGCTGCAAGTTGACGCGCAGGGCAGGGTAAGCGCCGTCTCCGTTGACGGAAGCGATCGTCTGGCGCTCGGGCAGCTGAAACTGGTCGAACCGGTGAGACCGGATGCGCTGCTGGCTGCGGCGGACAATCTGTACACGATAGCAGACGGCGTTGATGCCGCGGATGTGTTCCGCGACGTGCTGCCGGGCGAAGAGGACGATGTCCGGATTACGCAGGGCGCCCTCGAGCAATCCAATGTCCAACTGGAGACGGAAATGTCGGAGCTGCTGATGGTGCAGCGAGCCTATCAACTCAGCGCACGCGCGCTGTCATCCGCCGACACGATGATGAGTCTGGCCAACGGACTGCGCGCTTGAGCGAAACGGGATGAGACATGATTAACGGACAAGACCGGCCGAAGGCGCCGGCAAGGGAGACGGAACCGGTTCGCACCGAAACGGCGGCCCGTCCGGTGCGGCCGGCCGGCGAGTCGGGGACGGGCGCGAAGCGGCCGTCCGAAGGCGGTTCGGGCAAACCCGGCAAGCCAAGGCGCCATCCGGCTGTAAGAGCGCTGCTGCGGACGCTGCGCGCGGCCATCGTGCCGCTGCTCCTCATCGCGGCGCTGATTGCAGGTTTGTATATCGGTTATACGAAACTCGGCGGCGGATCGCCGGATGATGTCTGGAATTGGGAGACGTGGAAGCACATGTACGATCTGATTTTCGCCGAGTCCTGAAATGGAATCGGAAACGCGGCTCAGCCGTGAAAACGGGCGCCCCGCTCCGTCATTGCGACGGGCGGGGCGCCCTTTTTGTGCCTGAAATCCGGATTTATTTCACCTTGACCCGGATGGATACGGTCTTGCCGCCGTACGATGCCTTGATCGTCGCCGTGCCCTGTGCCAGCGCTTTGATCTGTCCGCCCGACACGACGGCAACGCGTTCGTTCGAGGACGTCCATGCGGCCAGCGACGTGACGTCAGCCTCTTCCGTCTTGTCAAATACGGCAGTCAGCCGCACCTGTTCGGCTGCGCCGGGCGCCAGCTCCAGCGACTTCACCGACGCGGTCAGCTTGGTCAGCTTCGGCACGACCGATACCTGTACGATGAGCGGAATGCCCTGGTATTCGGTAACCACGGACGCTTGTCCGGCGGCGGCGGCCTTCACTTTGCTTCCGCTTACGGAGACGACGGACGGATTGCTCGACGTCCAGACGACTTTGTTGCTCAGCGTGACCGATTTGCCGTTCTTGTAGTAACCCGTTACTTTGATCGACTTCGACTTGCCCGGGTTCAGCTCGATCGATGCCGGGCTTGCTTCAAGCCGGACGATCTCCTGCTCGACGGTGACGCGGAACGTGAGCTTCTTGCCGAGGTAGGTCGCGGTCAGCGTGTAGCGGCCTGTCAGCAATCCTTTGAGCTCATTGCCGGCCACCAGAATGTTCGGCGACGACGTGGTCCATTCCAGCTTCGATTCCATGTCCTCGACCGTGTTGCCGTTCTTCAGGATAAGCCTTACGTCCGGCAGCGGAATCGACTTGCCGGCGACCACCGTCAATTCTTCGGTGTCGGACAGCAGCGCCAGCGGCTCTTCTTG
Organism: Thermobacillus xylanilyticus; assembly: GCF_907165215.1. Taxonomy (GTDB): domain Bacteria; phylum Bacillota; class Bacilli; order Paenibacillales; family Paenibacillaceae; genus Thermobacillus; species Thermobacillus xylanilyticus. The sequence continues at coordinate 38,755 of NZ_CAJRAY010000081.1, forward strand.
CACGGTGATCTTCACCTGCGCCGTGCGTGTGCCGACGCGCGCCGTCAGCACCGTCTCGCCGAGGCCGCGGGCGAACCACTTTCCGTCTTCGACGGTGACGACATCGGTGTTCGCCGAGGTCCATTCGGCCAGGCCGGACACATCGATCGACGCGCCGGCAAGCGACTCGCCGGTTACCTTGGGCAGCGTGCCTTCGCCGTCTTCGAATGCGTCGATCGATTCCTTGTCGATCTCAATCGACCGGATGTACGGGTAGACGGTCACTTCAATGCCGACCGTGCGGCCTTTGTACGATGCCGTGATCCGGGCTTTGCCTTCTTCCTTGGCCGTCACGACGCCGTCCGCAACGGTCACTGCATAAACATTGGATGATTTCCATTCGGCGAGCGCCGTGACGTCGTCTTCCGGTTCATCCGGATGGTTCGCCGCGAAGGCTTGCAGCGGCACCGGATCGCTCCCCAGAAGCAGGTGCAGCGGCTTGTCCGCCGACAGCCGAAGCGCGGCGTAGGCGGGCCGCACGACGACCGTCACCTGCTCATGCACGCCGAGGTGTTCGGCGCGAACCGTCGTCGTGCCGACACCGGCCGGCTTCACAAGGCCGTTCTGCACGGTGGCCACGGACGTGTCGGCGGACAGCCAGTCAGCCTTCTCCGTCACGTCTTCGCTGCCGCCGTTCTTCAATGCGGCCGTTGCCGTGAGCTGCACGCCCGCATCGCCGTAGCGGAACTCGATCAGCTCTTCCGGAGCCAGCGACAGCGATTCGTAGGGCGAGGTCACATTCAGCTTGACGCTGTCGGTGCGGCCTTTGTACCGGGCCGAAATCGTCACCGAACCCGGAGCGGACAGTTCGACTTTGCCGCCTTCCACCCGGGCGACGGCTTCGTTCGAGGTGCTCCATTCCGCGTCATCGGTCACGTCCGAAGAGGCGCCGTTCTTGTAGGCGAGGAGCTTCAGCTCGAAGTCGCCGCCGAGCTCGACGTCGAGCGTCGAGTCGACCGGGCCGCCGCCGGACGATGCGATTTCGACTTTGTCATATTCGTGGGTGACGGTGACGCGCATCGTTTTCGATGCGGAAGCATACTTCACGGTAATGTCGGCGTAGCCGGAAGCTTTCGCCGTCAGCAGCCCCTTGTCCACCTGGACGACGCTGCTGTTGGACGTGCTCCAGACGGCTTCGAACGTCACGTCCTTGTAGGTGCCGCCGGACAATTCCGCGACGGCGGATATCTGCTGCTTCTCATCGACGTACATCGACAGGGTGTTGCCGATGCCGGCGAACTCGATCGCTTTCACCGTTTCGTCTGCTGCAGCCGCCCACGCGGCGGGCAGCGCCAGCAGGATCAGCGCGGTGATTGCGGCGATCAGGCGAATGCCGGTTTTGCCATGCCTTTGTTTCGTTTGCATCAATGTCATCCTCCTTGCGCTCTTGCGGCCGTCAGGCAGTCTACTCTTATATTAACGGCCGGAAGACGCGCATTCTGAAGGATTGGACGGAAAAATGTTCCTGCGTGTCGGAAAGTTTGCTGCGGGGTACGGCGGTTTTATTTTTGACGGTCAAGCGGTATAATGGTTGGGGAACTTGGAAGGCGGCTCCAAACGCGGAGACAGACAGAGGGGGAGGGGAGACGTTGAATCTGCCGAATATGCTCACGGCTTTGCGGTTTTTGCTGATTCCCGTCTATTTGATCGTATTCGCGAACGGGCATATGATCTCGGCGTTCATCGTTTTCACCGCTGCGGGGCTGACCGATGTTCTGGACGGATACATTGCCCGGTCCAGAGGCCTGGAGACGACGGCGGGCGCGCTGCTTGATCCGCTTGCCGACAAGCTGATGCTGATCGCCGTCATCGTGTCGCTGCTTATGGCGGGCATTATTCCGTGGGCGGCGGCGGTGCTGCTGTTCATCCGTGACATCGGGATGATCGCGGGGTCGGCGTTTTTCCATTTCCGGGGCAAAAAAACGGTCAAGGCAAACTGGATGGGCAAGCTGACGACGGTGCTGTTCTATGTGGCGCTGATGTTCATTTTCCTGGAACTGCCGTATGGCGTTGCGCTGCTCTGGTGCGTCATCGCGTTCTCGTTCGTCACATCGGTCATGTATATCGTGAAGTTCAGGGCGCTCAACAGCCGTCAGCCGGGCTGACGGACCGGCGATCAGGCCGAAAAGGAGCTTGCCCCGCGGGATGCTTCGATCCCTGCTGGACAAGCTCCCTTATCTGAACCTCCGCGATCTGCAGGTTCGCGAAGGGTGTTATTATTCTTGGTGGTTCCGCGAAATTTTATGCAGCCGTACCTGAGGGAGGATGATGATGTCGTGATGGATGTCAGACAGATTCAGGCGATCATACCGCATCGCCCGCCGTTTCTGCTGATTGACCGGATTCTGGAAGTGGAACCGGGCGTGCGGGCCGTCGGGCTGAAAAACGTAACGATGAACGAACCTTTTTTTGCGGGGCATTTTCCGGACTTTCCGGTCATGCCCGGCGTGCTGATCGTCGAGGCGCTCGCGCAGGTCGGCGCCGCCGCCATCCTGATGGTCGAAGCGAATCGCGGAAAGATTGCGATGTTCGCCGGAATCGACAATCTCCGCTTCCGCGGGCAGGTGACTCCGGGTGATACGCTGACGCTGTCGGTCGAGATCATCCGCCTCAAGGGGCCGATCGGCAAGGGCAAGGCGGTCGCGTCGGTGGATGGCAAGACGGTCGTCGAGGGCGAGATCATGTTCGCCCTGACGGACGGGGACGGCAACGCCGGCGCCTGAGGCGCGCCGGCCGGACGATTGAGGAATCATGATGTCGAGCAAGGAGTGGGGACGATGATGGAGCTGGGTGAAGCTCTTGAGCGATATCGGGCGTGGCTCGCGGATCCGTCGATCGATGAAGAGACGAAGCGCGAGCTGCGGGCGCTTGAAGGACAGGAGCAGGAGATTGCGGACCGGTTCTACCGGGATCTCGAGTTCGGGACGGGCGGCCTGCGCGGCGTGATGGGCGCCGGCTCGAACCGGATGAACGCCTACACGGTCGGCAAGGCGACGCAGGGGCTGGCGAACTGGCTGCTCGGCCGCAAGGCGCAGCCCGCCGTGGTGATCGCGCACGATTCGCGCCGCAATTCGGATGCGTTCGCCCTGACGGCCGCGGAAGTGCTGGCGGCCAACGGCATCAAGACGTATCTGTGGCCGGGGCTCCGCCCGACGCCGCAGCTGTCGTTCACGGTGCGCCATCTCGGCGCGGATGCCGGCATCGTGATGACGGCGAGCCACAATCCGCCGGAATATAACGGATACAAAGTTTACGGACCCGACGGGTGCCAGATTGTCCCGGATCTCGCGGAGGAAGTGATCGGCCATATCCGGAAGGTGAAGAGCTTCGCGGAAGTGAAGCGGATGGCCCGCGGGGAGGCCGAGAAAGCCGGGCTGATCGTCTGGCTGGGCGAGCGCGAAGACCGGGCGTACCACGAGACGGTCGCGGCCCAGAGCCTGCGGCCCGGGCTGCTGAAAGCCGGCGCGGGAAATGAGCTTTCCATTATTTATACGCCGCTGCACGGCGCGGGCAACGTGCCGGTGCGGGAAGTGCTGAAGCTGGCCGGCTTCGGCAACGTGCGGGTCGTCGCCGAGCAGGAGAAGCCGGACGGCGGATTCCCGACGGTGAAGTCGCCGAACCCGGAAGAGCGGGAAGCGTTCGCGATGGCGATCGAGCAGGCGAAGCGGGAAGGCGCCGACCTCATCATCGGCACCGACCCGGACTGCGACCGGATGGGCGCCGTCGTGAAGAACGAGCGCGGCGAGTATGTCGTGCTGACCGGCAACCAGTCCGGCGCCATTCTGGTGCACTATCTGCTCACGGCGCTGCGCGAAGCGGGCCGGCTGCCCGACAACGGAGCCGTCGTGAAGACGATCGTCACGAGCGAGATGGGGGCCGACATCGCCCGCAGCTTCGGCGTCCGCGTCGACAACACGCTCACCGGGTTCAAGTACATCGGGGAGCGGATGACGCGCTACGAGCAGACGGGCGAAGCGACGTTCCTGTTCGGCTATGAGGAAAGCTACGGCTATCTCGCGGGGCACTATGCGCGGGACAAAGACGCGGTCGTCGCCTCGCTGCTGATCGCCGAGGCGGCCGCCTGGTACAAGCGGCAGGGCAAGACGCTGTACGATGTGCTGCTCGAACTGTATGAGACCTACGGGTATTATTTCGAAAGTCTGGAATCGCGCACGTTGAAAGGGCTGGACGGCGTCCGGAAGATTCAGGGCATCATGGAGGACTGGCGGACGGCGCCGCCCGCGGAAGTCGCCGGAGTCAAGGTGGAGCGGGTGCTCGACTATCTTCCGGGACTGGACGGCCTGCCGCCGGAGAACGTGCTGAAGTTCATGCTGGCGGACGGTTCCTGGTTCTGCCTGCGTCCGTCGGGTACGGAGCCGAAGATCAAAGTCTATTTCGCCGTGCGCAGAAGCAAGCGGGAAGAAGCGGAGGCGGCGCTCGCCCGCCTGACCGCCGAAGTGATGGCGCGGGTGGACAATCGAAGTTAAGGAGTGGACACTTTGCCACAAGCATATCGATTCTGGAACCGGGCGGCGCGCCGGCTGCTCCTGGTGCTGACGGCGCTGGGCGTGCTTGCGGCGCTGCCGCTCGGTTTCGTTCGTCATCAGATGGAGCAGAAGTCGAAAACGGTCGAGTTCGTCTTCGATTACCGCGATCTGCTGCTGGTCGCTTCCTATCAGGCGCATCCGCAGCAGTTCATGGAAGAGAAGCTGGCGCTGCTCAAGGAGGCCGGCGTGACGACGCTGGCCGTGTTCGAAGGGTCGCTGGACGATTTCGCCCGGGCGGGACGGATCACCGTCTACAACTCCATGCAGGCCGCTTTGCTGCAGGGAGAGCCCGCTCCGGCGGATGAGAACTACACGTATGTGCTGTTTGCGGACGAGAAGGCGGCCGAGGCGCTCGAACCGTTGTTCCGGCGGGCGTTCGAGGCTAGCGGAAACGCGGTCCGGACCTGGTCTTTCGGCGGCAAGCCCGGCCTTGTGCTGGAGACGTCGGTCGAGGATGCGCAGCTTCGGCCGATGGAGCCGGACCCGCTGACGCTGGAAGAGCTCGCGGCTGCCGGTTTCCGCCTGCTGCCGCGTCTTACGGACCGGATTCGTCCTTACGATCCGGACCTGATGGACGAAATGCTCGGCCGGTTCGCCGAGCTCGGCGTGGAGCGTCTGCTGTTCGAGGGCACCGAGGCGACAGGCTTCGGCGACCAGGCGCAGATGCAGAGCCTGGATCATTTCGCGTCGCTGCTGAACAAGTACGGTTTCGGGCTTGCGGCGATCGAGAACATGCGCACGCCGCAGGCAGGCTTCGCGACGCTGGCTTTCAAGACGGATTACGATGTCGTGCGGCTGTACTCGCTGTCCGAGAACGACGCGTCCACGATGAGTCCCGCCGCCATCGCCGACCGCTTCCTGCTGGCGGCGAAGGACCGGAACATCCGGATGTTCTATCTGAACGCCGCGCCGATGCGCAGCGCGTCGAAACCGACGATTACCGATCCGCTGGACAACCTGGTCGCGGCGCTGGACGGCCGGGACGGCGAGGAAGGGGCCGTCGCGAAGCTGGAACGGTTCGGCTTCAAGGCGGGCTTCGCCGAGCCGTTTGATTACCGGTATGAAGGGTGGCAGAAGGTTCTGCGCGCGGTCGTCGCGCTGGGAGCGATCGCGATCATCGCGCTGCTCCTCGATGCGTTCCTGCGCGGCTTCGGGCTGATCGCATTCGTCATCGGTCTTGTCGGCAGCGCCGGCCTGTTCGTGCTCAGCCCGTCGCTGCTGGAGCAGGCGCTGGCGCTCGGCGCGTCGGTGGCGGCGCCGACGCTGGCCGTCATCTGGGCGCTCGGACGCGTGCGCGCGCATACCGAAGGCGACCGGCGGCCGGTCGGCGGGTTCGGCGATGCCGACCCGGCTGGCGCGGACGATGAGCGGCTGTTCGGCGGCCGGTGGCTGTTCGACGGCCACCCGGCGGGCAGGCGGCTTGTTTCGGCTGTTTTCCTGTTCGCGGTGACATCGCTGCTGTCGCTCTGCGGCACGGCGTTCGTCTTCGGCCTGCTGACGAATGTGACGTACAGCCTGGTGCTGCAGCAGTTCCGCGGCGTCAGCGTGCTGCATGCGGCGCCGATCTTCCTCGTCGCGCTGTACGTGTTCCTGTACACCGGGCGGTCCGTATCCGGGCAGCTGCGCAAGCTGCTGCGGCTTAAGGTGACGGTGCTCGGCGTCGTTGTCGCGGCCGTGCTGGCGGGCGTCGGCTACTATTATATGACGCGCACGGGCAACTCCGGCCAGGTGACGTCCATCGAGCTCGCGTTCCGGAATTTCCTCGAGTCGACGTTCGGCGTCCGGCCGCGCACGAAGGAGTTTCTGCTGGCGCATCCGCTGTTCGTCCTCGGTCTGTTCTTGTCGTTCCGCTATCGGGCAGCATGGGTATTGATGATCGCCGGCGTTCTCGGGCAGCTGTCGATGGTGGACACGTTCGCGCATATCCATTCGCCGATTCTGCTGTCGCTGATCCGCTGTCTGCTCGGTCTGGGACTCGGCCTCATCATCGGGCTCATCCTGATCGCCCTGTGGCAGCTCGGGGAAGGAGCGTGGCGGCGATGGGCGCTCTCCGCGAAGGGCAAGCGGCGTTCCGCGTAGCGATCTCGGGCTATTACGGGTTTCGCAACAGCGGGGATGAAGCGGTGCTTCGTTCGATCGTGACGGCGCTCCGGGAGGAAGCCTGGGCGGCCGGTGTGGAGATTGAGCCGGTTGTCCTGTCCGGCGATCCGGCCTGGACGCAGTCGGCGCACGGCGTCGAGGCCGCGCACCGGATGCGGCCCGCCGAGGTGCTGCGGACGCTGCGCGGCTGCGACGCGCTGATCAGCGGCGGCGGCAGCCTGCTGCAGGACGCGACGAGCGCGAAGACGATCCCCTATTACACGGGGATCGTCGGGCTGGCCCGGCTGCTGGGCAAGCCGGTGTTCGTCTACGCCCAGGGGATCGGGCCGGTCAAGCGGGCGTGGCTGCGCCCGCTTGTGCGCGCGGCGATGAACGCATCCCGCATCGTGACGGTGCGGGATGAGGAGAGCGCCGCGCTGCTCGCGCGCCTCGGGGCGGCGCGCGGGCGGATCGAGGTGGTGCCCGATCCGGTGATGGGGATGCCGCTGCCTCCGGATGCGGAGGCGCGCGCCGGGGATGGCATGGGCGGCCAAGGCCCGGGCGATGACGGCGCCGCGCCGGTGGTCGGCGTGTCGGTGCGCCGCTGGCGGCCCGACGGCGCCGACCTGGCGCGGGTCGCGGAGGCGCTGGCCGCCCTTGTCCGCCGGCGCGCCGTGCGGCTGCGCTTCCTGCCGCTGCACACGCCGGATGACGCGGAGGCGTCGCGTGCCGTGATGGATCGGCTGGCCGCGCTGGGCGCGGGGGACGCCGCCGAGCTCGCCGAGCCCGGCGACGATCCGCAGCGGATGCTGCTCGAGGTCGGGCGCTGCAGCCTGATCTTCGGCATGCGGCTGCACGCGCTCATCTACGCCGCGAACCGCGGCGTGCCGATGCTCGGTCTGTCCTACGATCCGAAGATCGATCATTTTCTCGCCCGGCTCGGTCTTGCGCCGATCGGGACGACGGAAGCGCTCGATGCGGAGGCGTTCGCTTCCGCGGCTGACGGCCTGCTGACGCCGGAAGGCGCGGAGGCCTGGCGGGAGCGGTACGGTTCCGCGATCGAAGCGCTGCGCCGGGAAGCGCGCCGGCCGGCGCAGCTTGTCGTGGAGACGCTGCGCGGCATGGCATAAGGGGTGACGACATGAGCCAGAAGCCCGATTATCCGGCGGTGCCGATTTTCGGCCTGCCGTTCTCGAAGATGAATATGGCGGAGACGGTGGAATATCTCGCGCGGGCGGTCGAAGCGCGGCGTCCGACGCAGGTGATCACCGGGAACCCGATCATGGTGATGGCGGCGCTTGAGCGGCCCGATTATTACCGCGTCATGGAGCAGGCGGAACTGATCGTGCCGGACGGCGCCGGCATCGTCTGGGCGTCCCGCTTCGCCGGCAATCCGGTGCCGGAGCGCGTCGCCGGCTTCGACCTGCTGCACGAACTGATGCGGGAGGGCGAGCGGCGGCGCTGGTCGGCGTATCTGCTCGGCGCGCGCCAGGAAGTCGTCGAGGAAGTCGCGCGGCGTCTGCAGGAACGCTACCCGCTGGTCCGGATCGCCGGCTGGCGGAACGGCTATTTCGGACCGGAGGATGACGCCGGCGTTGTCGCCGCGATCCGGGAAGCCGCGCCGGATCTCCTGTTCGTCGCGCGCGACGCGCTGACGACGCAGGAACCGTGGATCGCGCGCTACAAGCATGAGCTCGGCGTGCCCGTCATGATGGGGGTCGGCGGCAGTTTCGACGTGATCGCGGGACGGACGAAGCGCGCGCCGGTTTTTTTTCAGAAGCTCGGGCTTGAATGGCTGTACCGGCTGCTTCGCCAGCCTTCGCGCGCGGGCCGGATGGCCGCGCTGCCGCGTTTTGTGTTGAAAGTGCTGCGCGCGGGCCGGAAACTCGGGGAGCGGCCGGCCTCGGTGCGCGAGACGGAAATGAAGAAAATTTAAGCTGCATGATCAAATCGGCCCGACTTTCGCTTGATTCGGTGGGTGCAGCCGTTTTGCCTGTGAAAATCGGCTGAAAACGAGGATGGATTTTCATTCCCAAGAGGCGTATAATGCATTCGTTATGGTTTTGCCGCAACCGTGAGCGCGGGCAAGCGGCAAATCCGGTTGCAACGCAGCAATGCTTGTACGGGAGAGTGTGATGATGCCCACGGGCGTTTACCTCGTTATCGGATTTATCATCGCTGCAACGATGTCGCTGCTTCTGACGCCGGCGGTCAAGGCGCTTGCGTTCAAGATCGGCGCCGTCGACAAGCCGAATGCACGCAAGGTACATACGCGCATTATGCCGCGGCTTGGAGGACTGGCGATCTACGCCGCGTTCGCCATAGGGCTTTTCGCCCTTCTGCCGTTCCTGCCGGATGCGATGCTGAGCGGATATGACAAGCGATTCATCGCGGCGCTCCTCTCGGGCGGCACGATCATCGTGCTGATCGGCGCGCTCGACGACCGGTTCGAATTGTCGGCAAAGGTGAAGCTGCTGGGGCAGATTGCGGCCGCCTGCGTCGTCGTGTTCGGTTTCGGCATCCGCATCAGTCTGCTCAACATCCCGTTCGGCGCGACGATTGAGCCGGTCGCGGAATGGCTGGCGATACCGCTGACGATTCTGTGGATCGTCGGCTGCACGAACGCGATCAATCTGATCGACGGACTGGACGGCCTTGCGGCCGGTGTTTCCGGCATCGCGATCGCGACGATTCTCGTCATGGCCGTCATCATGGGCTCCGAGCCGGTCATGCTGCTCAGCGCGCCGCTGCTCGGCGGCATCATCGGATTCTTGAGGTACAATTTCCATCCTGCAAAGATTTTCATGGGCGACTCGGGCTCGCTGTTCCTCGGCTTCAGCCTGGCGACGCTGTCGATGCTCGGGTTCAAGCAGGTGACGATCGTTTCGTTCGTGACGCCGCTGCTCATCATCGGCGTGCCGCTGTCGGACACGTTCTTCGCCATCGTCCGGCGGGTGGTGAACAAGCGGCCGATCTTCGAGCCGGACAAAGGCCACCTGCACCATTGTCTGCGCGAGCTCGGCTTCAGCCACCGCGGCACGGTGCTGATCATTTACGGAATCGCCGCATTCTTCGGCGCGACCGCGATTTTCATGTCGACCGTCGTGCCGTCGTCGTCGGCGAACTGGGTGACGTTCGTCGTCATCGCGGTGCTCGTGTTCATTCTGCAGATCGGCGCGGAACTGATCGGGATCGTGGACAAATCGCGCCGTCCGGTGCTCAACCTGCTGGCCCGTCTGCGGATGAAGGCGGGAATTTCGACGCGGTCGAAGTGATGCCGAACGCGGGATGTACCCGCTCGTGAAGACGGATCCCATCATTTTTCTTTCACCTGGTCGGTTTTGCGGCCGGGTTTTTTTTGTGCTCTTTCGCGGTTGTTCGACTAAATATTCGCGTCCTGCGCGCCGATAACTTGGTTACGGGAAGTCGAACAGGAGGAGGGCAGTTGACGAATCGGGAACGACTGTCACCCGCGCATGAAGAAGGCTGAACGGCGGGTGCGGGAATCTTTTTTCGGACAAATGATGTTGCGCAAGGAGGAGGAGCTTTTGTGAAACGGTTTACCGCTGTGCTGCTGGCCATCTGCCTGGCGCTGGTGTCGGTTCCGACGGCGATCGCGCCTGTATCGGCGGCAGACGGGGATTATTTCATATTTCCGGGGGAACAATCGGATTTTGAAAATGCCAGAGTTGTCTTGACAAACACAATTGACCTGACGGGGACGATCAACCAGGTCATCGGGTCCACCATTTCGTACACGGTCGAGAGAGTCGTCAAGTCGAACGGGGTGGAGCAGGTCGTCCAGTCGAATCCGAATCAGACGGCCAACATTATCCTGAACGGCAACTCGATCCGGATCCTCAGCATTCAGCTGTTCCCGGGCGTGAACAAAATTACGTTCAAAGGCCTGAACGGGTTCACGGAAGTATCAAGCAGCATCTACATCGAGTACCGGAACAGTCCGTCGCTCTATGATCTGAAGGCGATTATCGACGGACAGCAATTTGACATTCTGGAAGACCGGACGACGGTCATTCATTCGGCATTGTCGCGGTATAAGCCGAACTATGACATCATCATCACCGGCAAGGCGCCGAATGCCGACCGCGTGACGGTCATTGTGAACGGCCGCAGCTATACCTATACGGTTTCTTCCATTAACGGATGGACGTTTGCGGCATCGCCGGTCAACGTTTCAAAAGGGAAGAACACGGTGACGATCCGTGTTCACAACGGCACCCAGTACGTAGAGACGACGCGCGACATCGCGTTCTACAACGGCGAAGTGACGTTCTACGATCTGACGCTGACGAACAACGGCGATTCGTCGACCGCTTCGCTCGAGTCGGCGCCGAACTATTCCGTCAAATCGGGGGCAACGGTCTTCGTCACGGGCAAAGTCATATTGCCGGTCAAGGTGACGCAGCAGGGTTTGAATAACGAAAACGACTTTGAGACGGTCTATACGCCGGATGTCAGCATATTCGATGGCAATCCGACTTCCGGTTATGAGTATTCGCTGAATGGCGCGGCCTGGTCCAAGCTCACGCTGACCGATCCCGATCCCCCGGCGTTCACGCCGGCCACCCAATTCGTGACGGTCCAGTTCGAACAGGAGATCGGCGAGGTAGACAACGATCTTTCTTTCGACACGCTTCACACGCTGGAGTTCCGCGGCGTGAATGCGATGAAGAATGCGCCGGCGAATATCGACACCACCGGCAGGTTCGCGTTCTACCTCCGCAATGCGGACAAACCGTATATTCATGAAGTGAATTATCTTCCGGGGTATTCGGATGCGACCAATGAATCGCAGCTGCCCGGCATGACCGGTTCGCCGCTGAATGGCGCCACGATACCGGCGCTGCCGCTCGGCGTGGAACTGCTGATCGGCAACCCGGATACGGCGAATGAAGAAGAAGTCAAGCTGACGGGGGTCAAGAATTCGCAAGGCACACCGGCGCAGGATTCCGAATATTCGGCCGATCAGATCAAAATGACGTCGCCGGTGTTCGTGACCCGGACGATTGACGGCGTCGACCGTCAGTTCCAGCGCGTATTTCTGAGGATTGACAAGCTGCCGGCTTCCGGAACGCTGACGCTCAAGTTCGAAGTTACAAACGGCACGAGCACGGAGGTCAAGATCCAGCTGCTGTACGGTCCGTATGTCAAATATGACCGGCTGTATGACGGCATGGAAATTTACTATGACACGACACAGTTCCAAAATGCCGGCGAGGCCGTCAACTTCCTCGACACGTATTTGAGCGACTTCAAGGGCGAACTGAAGAACGTCAGCAACACCGGGGATATTCGATACTCCAATGATCCGGGACCGCCGGCCAAGTTGCAAACGGTATTCATGTACATTAACAACATTGAAGTGAAGCTGACGCAAGAAAATGCCACCGGACCGGTGACGCGGTTCATGCTGGACACAAGCGACTCTTCTAACCTGGACAAGGCCTTCGATGCGATCTTCAAAGGCGGCGAGAATGTCGTCAAATTCGTCTTCCTGACGCCGAACAACAGCTATGTCAACGAGACGAAATTCGTCATCATCCCGACGAATCTGCCCGAAATTCCGGCGAAAAACACGGACGGCGTCTTCCCGTACAGCGTGAACCGGACGGAGCCATTGAAGAACGATCCGAACTTCGAGCTGCGCGGCTCGGTCTATACGACGCGCGAAGCGCGGATGAATATTTACGGAACGTTCGATTTCATCGATTTGGGCACGGATTCCGGATCGGTGAGCACAATGCTCAATGGTTTGCAAAATAAAAACAACTACATTCTTCAAATTCGGACCGGCGACTCGGAACCCATCCAATGGGACTTGACCAAAGTGTTCCGGGATTCGGACGGCCAACAGCATAACTCGGACGATTCTCCGATCAACGTGACTTACGATCTGGAAGGGCAATATTTCTCCTTCATCCTGGAGAATCAGGCTCTTCCGGTGGACGGCAGTCCGATCGTCTATACGATCACGGTATTCAACTCCGGTCTGAACGGACCGCGGGCGACCTATCGGCTGGAAGTGGACCCGACGACGATTCCGTACACGATCCTGTCGCCGGTTTCCGAGAAGCGCACCGTCAACAAGAGCTTCGTCGAAGTGCTGATCTACTCCGAAGGCGCTGAATCGGTGCAGATTGACGGCAAAGAGGCGAAGAAGGTCCGTTACATCGACTATTCGAAGTCGCCGGAAGAAGAACTGGACGCTTTCTATGGGCTCGTCACGGGGCTGAAAGCGAACAAGCCGACGAACATCAAGTTTGTCATTACGAGCGGCTCCGAGAAAATTCAAGACACCCTCACCGTGACCTACACGCCGGAGAACATTCCCGGTGCGCAGGTTATGGAGACGATGAAGAACAAGCATACGCCGTTCGGCAATGCGCTGACGTTGTCGTTCGAGCGGGGCACCAACCTGATTCGGCGGGATTATAACGTGCCGCAAGAATACAAGACTCAGGTATACAACGGCAACAACATCCTGTTTGCGATTGCCAACCCGACGGACGGCGTCGTGGACCGGCACGAGTTCGAGAGCGTGCCGGCCGGATATGACCTGAACGTGGAATTGGGCTCGGTATATTTCTCCGCGAGCTTCCCGAAACGATTCGTGAAGGTCAGCCCGGTGTTCTGGATCGACGCGGGTCAGGCCGACGATATCGCGACTTCGCATTACGATCCGATTACGTCCGGCTACGATCCGCTGCCGTTCTCGAAAATCAAGGATGAAAGCCGCGAGTACTATTTCCAACGCAATCCCGAAAGGGAGCTGATCCCGTCGAAACGGGGCACGTTGACGCTCGGGTACGACCCGTCGGCGCGCCAGAGCGCAGGCGTGACGATCACCGTATTCCGGTTCGACCCGTTCACCCGGCAATGGGAGAACATCGGCGGCACAGTCGACGAGAAGAAGAACACGATTACGGTGCCGTTCGACCGGTTCGGCTACTACGTCGTCGGCAAGCTGTCCGCCGGCTACAACGATATTATCGACCATCCGTACGCGCGCAATGCGGTTGAAGCCGTGTTCGCCAAAGGCGTCATGAACGCGATCGATCCGAGCGGCGCGTTCGGCACGGATCAATATGTAACGCGCGGCGAGTTCACCCGGATGATCGTCCGCGCGCTCGAGCTGCCGCTCAATTACGACGGCCCGAAACACTTCATGGACATCGGTGATACGGGCGGAGTCGTCAGCCCGGATGCGCTCTGGGATTACCGCTATATCGAAACGGCGGCCAGGGCGGGCATCGTCAAGGGAACCCGTCCGGAGACGTTCGAGCCGACCAATTACATTTCGCGCCAGGACGCTGCCGTCATGCTCGCGAATGCGTTGAACCTGAAGCAGGATACGAATTACGACAACATTCGCAAGCAGCTGCAGAAAGCGTTCAAAGACGAGGCGAGCATCAGCGTCTACGCGAAACCGGCCATCGCGGCAATCCAGAAGAAAGGATTCATTACCGGTGCGCCGGTTGACGCGAACGATTTGTCGAAAGGCTATGTTTTCGAACCGACGGCGCGTCTGCTGCGGTCCGACGCCGCCATCATCATCGCGCGCGTAATGGCCGATCAGAAGAAGCTGCCGAAGATTTTCGCGCCGCAGCAGTAAGCCCGATGATGCACGGAAAACCGGATCATCATGATCCGGTTTTCCGCATGCAAAAATCGCGCTTCTTGGAAGATAGTTAATATCGACTGGCGAGACCTCATCAAGCTATACTCATAAGCGTAAGTCAGCCGATTCAACCAGCGGAAATTCAAAAAATAATTTCTTCGTATCTGAGCAAAACATCGCAACTTTTTTGAACCGTCTGCGTCTAAATACATGACTTTCGGGAATCACGGAATTTGCAGAGCATCGCAGGCTGCCGGTTCCGAACTGCCTCTTTACGGTTATTGTCTAAGCATTGTATAATGTTGTAGTGTCGTATATGAAGCTACCAAGATTTTCTTCCAACGGTTACGAGTTTCTGCGACATGATCTTACATTTTCGTATGAGACTTGACGCAGACATCATTTAATACGAATTCGCGCTCAACTCTGGGAAGGGGGTGAATCGGCAGATGAGGAAGAGCCATCCACAACACTCTCAACATCCGAAGCAGTTCAGAGGAGGAGAAAAAAAGGTTATGAAGAAAAGTTTGTCCCTGCTCGTGGCCATTGCTATGGTCTTCTCGATGTTCGCGACCGTAGCAGCCGCAGCAACCGACACTCAATCCAAGTACAACGAGCTCAAGAAAGCGGGTGTCTTCAGAGGTACGGGTGACGGTTCCGCCGCACTCGAGAATGAAATGACCCGCGCCGAGTTCGCTGGCATCATCGCTCGTCTGACTGGCGTAACGTCCAGCGGCACGGCGAAGTTCAATGACGTTCCGAGCTCCCACTGGGCGTCGAAGGACATCGCCGCTGTTGCGGAAGCCGGTTACATGGAAGGCACCGGCAACAACAACTTTGCACCGTCGAAGAATGTGACGCTGCAAGAGCTGATCAAAGTTGCCGTAACGATCGTCGGTCTTGAAATCGACGAAGATGCTACGGTTGACGGCAAAGCCGGCGCTTGGGCGCAACCGTACATCGCAGCTGCAATCGCGGCCGGCCTCATTCAACCGCTCGGCGACTACACCGTTAACGCAACGCGCGGTGACCTGGTAGACGTTACGTATGAAGTTTACCAAGTTCTCCAAAACATCGCGAAGGTTACGGGCTATGAAGTCGTCAGCGCAACGAAAGTTGTCGTATCGTTCTCGGACGGCGGCAAAGTTGAAGTTGAACTCGACGAGCCGCTGAAGCTGGGCAAGAACACGATTACGGTTACGTACAACGATCGCGAGTATAAAGTTGAAGTTGAATTCGAAGCTACGGCCGCTACGGCCAAGCAAGTCGGCGCGAAGACGATCGAAGTTGCGTTCAACAAAGCAATTGACGATTCGAAAGTCAAATTTGCTGTGAAGAACGGCATCATTTCGCGCGACGTTGCGAAAGTTACGGTATCCGACGACAAGAAGAAAGCCATTGTTGAACTGACGACGCGCCTGCAAAACGGCGATTCGGTTGTCACGATCAGCGGCATTGAAGCAAACAACATCGAAGCCAAGTTCCAGGCTGAAGATGAACGCGTAACGCAACTGAAGTTCAAGAGCGACAAGCTTGCTCTGCAATCGCTGACGGACTTCACGAAAGCGAAAGTCGGTTTCCAAGTTCTGAACCAATTTGGTGAAGAAACGACGCTCGCTTATTCGCCGAACTTCGTCGTCAGCAAGGCTGGCGCAACCGCTAGCGCTGCAAACGGCGTTCTGACGGTTACGGCAACGAACACGAACCCGTTCTATCTGAACGAACAGGTTATGATCACGGGTTACCTCTCCGTGAGCACGTATGTCGTAACGTTCTCCGAGACGCTGTCCGTTGGTCAACCTTCGCAGATCGACAGCATCGAGTTCAAAGGCGTATATCATGACGACAACAAGCAACTGAACACGTCTTCGAAGTTTGAGGACTTCTACGTCCTGATCGAAGCGAAAGACCAATACGGCAACAAGCTGAAAGCAACGGACGTTCAAAACGGCGTGCTGTATTCCGTAACGAATCCGATGATCTTCCAAATCAAAGGAATCGTTGACAACAAAGGTCCGAACAAAGACCAGGTTGCCATCCAACTGGCAGATCCGGTCTACGCCCTCGGATATGACGGCACGAACACGATCCGCATCCAGTCGTACAGCGGCAAGACCTTCACGTATGACGTGCAAGTGCCGAAAGCTGCGACGGTAGCGAAGATCGCGCTGAGCGCTCCGAACCAAGTGGTTGCAAGCAACGACGATTCGGTCAAGATTCCGTTTGTTGCTGAAGACCAAAACGGCAACCGCATCACGAAGTACAGCGAACTCAAAGACAAGCTCGAAGTTCTGCCGTCTCCGCTGGCAGGCAGCACCTTCGCGCTGAAGGAAGACTACGTAACGAAGGAAGCTTATCTCGAATTGACGCTTCCGAACAATCTGAACGTTCAGTATGCTCTTCCGGTTTACCTGTCGGTTAGAATCAAGAACAGCGCAGAAGTAGCGTCGGTTCAGTTCAACATCGAGAAGGCATGGACGCCTGAATCGATCTCCGGCCTGAAAGATGTCGCTTCCGACCTTGCGGTAAATGCAACGGTTTCGATTGAACCGAAGCATGTCGTTGTGAAAGACAACTATGGCCGCGATAAGGAACTGAAGGATCTGTTCCCGAACTACAAGGTTGTCATTGAACCGGTAGACAATACGTGGGATGTCATTGCCGTTAAAGCTGACCCGACGGATGCTCTTAAATCCAACAACGAACTGACGTTTGACGGCGACAAGATCACGTTCGAGGGCAAAGTAAAGGGCAGCGAACGTGTGAAAGTTCAGCTTGTCAACACAGCGGAAAACAAAGTTGTTTACTCGTACGAAGGCTTCATCTTCAATGTCGTCGACAAGAGCAACATTGCCGACTACACTGTTGATGACATTCCGAAGATGAGCAACAAGGCTAACCGTGAAGTCGAGCTGAAAGTCTACGGCAAACGTTCGAACAGCACGACGGTCCAACTGCCGAAGGACGAATATTCGGTAACGGCAACGAGCGGTCTGACGTATGACGAAAATACCGGCAAGCTCAGCGCAAACGGCATCAATGGCGGCTTCGATAACAACGGCGAACTGAAGGCCAAGGTTGTCGTTACGATCAAGGCCACCAGCCAAACGATCGAAAAAGAAGTTGTCATTTCCAAGGCAGATCTCGTTCCGACGACGATCGAGCTGAAGGACAGCGGCAACCTGAAAGGTTCGAACGGCGTGATCAAGGGACCGCAAGGTGACGTTGCTAACCTGGCAACTGTCTTCCAAGCGCTGAAGATCAAAGACCAATTCGGCTTTGAAATGAATGGTGCAAATCCGGATGAAGTTAACGGCGCTGCATCGCAATTCAACGCTACGGTCTCCATCACTGATGAAGATGACGCCAACAAGTCGATGGTAGTAACCAACAACGGCAAGTCCGCTGATACGGTTACGATCGCAGGCGTCGAAAAAGGCGACAGCTACACGGTTGTCTTCACGTCCAAAGCATCGGGCGTAAGCATCACGGTTAAAGTTGTAGCTGAAAGCTGATCAATCTGATTCACAAAGAAACCTCGATTCTTCGGAATCGGGGTTTCTTTTTTATTGCATGAATCGTAAATCTATAAGCAACTTTTTGCCTGTCTCTTCGTCTATATAAATAACGATGAAGGCAAAAAGGAGAAAAGGATTTATGAAAAAAATCGCGAAAACAGCGGGCACAGCGTTGATCGCCGGCAGCATGCTGATCATCCCGTTGTCCAATGCCGCATGGTCTGCAGCCGCACCTTCAAAGACTGCAACGACGGCGCAAGCGCAGGCGTTGCAGCCGTTTGCCGGCACCAAATTGAAGACGTTCATGATATCCGCGAACAGCTATGTTCAAGTCAAAGATATTTTCTTTCAGTATGACAACAACAGCAAAAAAGTATTCTTCACGATATTGGTGTACAACGGCGACAAACACGCAATCGACTTTACGTATTATTACCCCGAAGTTTTTGCTGCTTCCGGCGGGAAGTTCACGGTTCAGGAACATCCGGACAACAAAAAATCCGGCATCGTGGAACCCAGCACGACGGAGGAATTCAAATATTACGCCAATATCAACTCAAGCCTGAACTACACGGATTTGGTGTTCAAGGTTCAAAAAATTGATTTCAATGCGCCCAATTATACGCGATTGATCGGGCAGGCTGCCATTACAACAGCCTATCAAAACTCTGTGCCTTCCAAACATTACTACATTATCCGCAAAGGCAACGACAAGTTAAAGACCTATCTGCAGCCGGGCAGCAAATTGGCTGTCAGCGGAGACCATCAGGTTCGGCTTCGTTTTGAGATGGAAAACGTCGGTTGGATGACCTATACGGTACCGAATCTGCAGTTCTACATCTTGACGAAGGCCGGCCATATGGTGAAACTGACATCCGACCTTGCCAACCCACTGAACCTTCAGCCTGGTGAGAAAGTCGTTGTCACGTTGTCCGGAGCAATCAAATCCAGCATTGATCTGAATGGAACGAAGCTGATTGTTCAGGCGGTTTCAGGCGGCGAACAGGCCATCGAGACGCCCATCGCCATGTACAACCTAGTATGGGATACCGCTTCGAGTTTTATAACCGGTGAAAATCAGAAGGCACAGCTGAAAGTGTCGGACAATGCCATGGAAGCCGGCATTGAAACCCTCTATGTCGACAGAACGGAAACCCAGAATGAATGGACGGTTACGCTCAAGTGGACGAATAAAGGAGACTCCGCCGTCACACTTCCGAAATACAAGTATGAACTGATGGACAGCCGCGGAGTCCGCTATCCTGTAGAGGTTCCGGATGCTGAAGTCCAGGTTGTGCCGGGGATCGACAAGGAAATCATCGGCTCTGCCGTCACCCCGCCTACTGTTGACGGACCGTTCACGCTGCTGGTTCGGTATCCGAAGGACGAGACGAATCCGACGGAGTATATCGCGGCGGCTTTCAAACTGAATGCTGAACAGGCGACGGGGCCGGTCGAAGGCAAGAAGTACCGCAACGAATACGGACTGTATCAGATCAGCGTTTCGCGGGTGGAGCGCCTCCCCTGGGGAGATCAGGATCTCATCAACGCTTATGTCGAGGTCGAGAACCTCGGTTCGACTTCGCAAATCATTCCGCAGATTACCGCTGCGCTGAAACTGAATGGCATCAATGTGAACGAGCAAGACGTCAAGATCATGAAAATTGAAGACAAGATCATGCTCGGCGCCAAAGAAAAGACAAGCTATGTCGTGACGACCAAGGTTCCGTATACCTACACATTTAATGAATTGACGCTGAACCTGTCGGAGCAGACCTCCGGTGAAGCCAAAGCGACCATTGGTCTCTTCAGAGCAGACAAGATTTCTCCGGCTACGTCCGTGTCGATTGGCAGCAAGCACAAAATCGATTCCGTTGGAAGACGCGCTTCGCTTGAGTTCCTGAACACCTATGTCTTCGAAGGCAAGGACGACGATTTGCTGTACGCCGAGTTTAAGTACTCAAACGACGAGACGCGTTCGAAGACGCTCCCGGCGCTGAAAGCTTACTTCAAAACAAGTGACGGCACGTACTTTGAAGCCGATGTCGTAAATGTCAAGTCGCAATTGAAATCGAATGGCACTACGCTTCTTGCAGCGAAAGCCGTCGTGCCGAAAACTTTCGTCAGCGACGGCAACGTAGAATTGGTCATCGGCGAAGCGATAGAGAACGGACAATATGCAAAGCCGGACGGAACGCCGGACGGTTATATCAGTGCTGTATCGTTCAAACTGCCGAAAAATCAAAATGTCGCCAAAGAAGAGCTTGTCGATCTTTCCTTCAGACCGTATAAGCTGAGGATCCATAATGCATTCGCGGTATTGTCCGATGCTTCGAATGTACGCCTGGATATCCGATATACCCTGGATAAAACAGCCGAATTCGACGTATTGGAAACGGCTCGGAAGTTGTATGTGGAATTGGAAGGAAACCATCTGAAGTATGGCAAGACCGTAGAAGTTGAACCGAAGCAGGACGACGGCAGCGGCCTCAAGGTCGGAATCGAGCAGGAAATCCGGGTTGAAATTCAGGGTCAAAATATCGCCAATCTGATTTACAACGGATACAAGGTTAACATTTATGAAGAAATTGACGGCTACAAACGTTTGCTCGGTTCCAAGACCAACAACAGCTTCCAGGTTCCGGTTCCGTGACGCGAAAGGTGGTAAGCTTCATTGAAGAAATTAGGGCTGACGGCATTATTGATTTTACTGACAACTACTGCAGTCATGATCTACACCCATTCGGATTCCAGGGCCGACAGCGCCAAACCGGGTTCAATCGATGATCCGCTCGTCACGAAGAGCTATGTCGACAAGCTGCTGGCAGGCGGCTCGACAGGGGGCGGACAGGGAACGACGCAAGGGATTGAGACCACCGTTGTCTCGGTCAATCCGGGCGAAGTATTGCTGGCCAAAGCCGGTGCGCAGTTCGTGCTGCGTGCCGGCAAAGGCGTCGCATATAGTTCGGATGCGAACGGCATATCCGATGTAACGGATGGGAAGGATATCAAAAGCGGACAGCCGGTGGCGAACAATCATCTGCTGATTTTCCCGCGCGACGGACGCGGCGTCATGCCGGATCCGCAAGCCAAAGCCGCCCTTACCGTACTGGTCATCGGCGGGTATGAAATTACAGCAGCGCCCAGTTCCAGCGGATCCTGACCCGCATGTCAACATCTTATACGCTTCGGCGCGGTTTTCTCGTCTCATACTAAGGGCACCAACCGACGGGAGGTGCTCACAATGGCGAGAAGACGTTCAAACATCAAGGTCGTGCCGGAGTGTCAAGCCGCGATTGATCGCATGAAATATGAGATTGCGGCCGAGCTTGGCCTGACATCGCCTTCTGCCGATTTTCTGACCGAGTCGTCAGGGGAGCTCGGATCACAGCCGGAAGCGGTCTACGGCAGCGTGCAATGGGATTCCATTGCGACGCGCGATGCGGGGGCAGTCGGCGGTATGATTACGCGAAGGCTGGTTCAACAGGCCGAGCAGATCCTCGGCAGAATTTGATGTACCGCGAACAGCAAATTGACAGGACCCGACAAATCGGATATCATTAATTATTAGAAAAGTTGTCTAACAACCTTTTCCAATTGGAAAAGGTTGATTTTTTGAAAGATAAGAATTTGTAAGTTTCAAGCTTATAACGGCTTATCTTTCTCCGCAAACGGATGCGCCTGCCTGCAAGGGACGGCGCAAGCCGATTTGCTTGCCCGTCGGGCAAAGTTCCCATGCAGCAGGAGGTCGATCCGCCATGACGACGAAAGGCCGTCATTTGTTCACATCGGAATCCGTTACGGAAGGGCATCCGGACAAAATCTGCGACCAAATTTCCGACGCCGTCCTCGACGCGTTCCTGGAAGTCGATCCGTACGCGAGGGTCGCGTGCGAGACGGCAGTGGCCACAGGTCTGGTACTTGTAATCGGTGAAATCAGCACCCGCGCGGACTATGTCGATATTCCGTCCATCGTTCGCCGCACGATCCGCGAAATCGGCTATACCCGCGCGAAGTATGGCTTTGACGCCGATACCTGCGCCGTTCTCACGTCGCTGAACGAGCAATCGGCGGACATTGCGCAAGGTGTCAATGCCGCGTTGGAATACCGTGAAGGCAAAGAAGTCAACCAAGAGAACGAAGCTTTGGGAGCCGGTGACCAGGGGCTGATGTTCGGGTTCGCGACAAATGAGACGCCCGAGCTCATGCCGCTCCCGATCGCGCTTGCCCACCGGATTTCGCGGCGCCTTGCGGAAGTGCGCAAGAACGGCACGTTGAATTATCTGCGTCCGGACGGCAAGACGCAGGTAACGATCGAATACGAAGGCGGACGGCCGGTGCGCGTCGACACGATAGTCGTTTCGACCCAGCACGGAGAAGATGTGACGCAGGAGCAAATCCGGCAAGACATCCTGGAGCAAGTGGTTCGCCCGGTCGTACCGGGTGAATGGCTCGATAAGGAAACGAAATATTTCATCAACCCGACAGGCCGATTTGTCATTGGCGGACCGCAAGGCGATGCCGGACTTACCGGACGAAAGATCATCGTCGACACCTACGGCGGCTACGCGCGTCACGGCGGCGGCGCATTCTCCGGAAAGGACCCGACGAAGGTCGACCGCTCGGCGGCTTATGCGGCGCGTTACGTCGCCAAGAATATCGTCGCGGCGGGTCTCGCGGACAAATGTGAAATCCAGCTCGCCTATGCGATCGGCGTTGCCAATCCGGTATCGATCAGCGTCGACACGTACGGCACGGGCAAGGTCAGCGATGAGAAGCTGGTGGAAATCATCCGCGGCAACTTCGATCTCCGACCGGCAGGGATCATCAAGATGCTTGATCTTCGCCGTCCGATCTATGCGAAGACGGCAGCCTACGGCCATTTCGGACGCACCGATATCGATCTGCCTTGGGAACGCATCGACCGCGCGGAGCAGTTGCGCGCAGACGCCTTGAAATGACCGGAATAACAAAGCGTGTCTCGGGAGCGAGGCGCGCTTTATTTTTTGTTTTTCCCGCCTTTTTGTTCACTCGCCGGCTAAACATCTGCGGCGAATCGGCCGAAAAATTAAGTACGAGTGTCTTTCATTGGGAGTGATCATCGTTGAAACGGGTTCGGACAATTATGGCTTTGATCGCAATCCTTCATCTCATCGGATATATGCTCTTGCCGCCCGGCGCTCCCGGCATGTTCTCCACGGCCGAAGCGGCCGGGGCGTCGGGCCCGAAACTGATGGCGATATCGCCTGCGAACAATGCGACAGGCGTGAGCACGAATACGAATCTGACACTGACGTTCGATGAGCCTGTGAGAGTCGGAACCGGGCTGGCGGCTGTCACGATCCGCCGCGTTTCCGACAACAGCGTGGTTGAAGCGTTCGTGACGTCAACCGGCAATCGCATTTCCATCTCATCGAACGAAGTGACGATCGCTCCTTCCGTTACACTGGAAGCCAATACCTCCTACTATGTCATCGTCGATACGGGCGCATTTCGCAATGATGCCGGCATCGACTATGCTGGCCTGTCCAGTGCGAGAGATTGGACGTTTACGACGGGCAGCGCGGATACGACGCCGCCGCAGCTCGTGCAGCATTCGACAACGGTCCGGGTGGGCGAACCGATTGTCCTGACGTTCAATGAACCGGTCTATGCCGCCAGCGGCGCCATTACGCTCACGAACCAGAACGATGCCGCGGACATCCGGTCGATTCCGGTGACGGACGGTCAAGTCCGGGGAAGCGGTACGACGACCATATCCATCCTGCCGTCCATTCCGCTCAAAGGCAGCACCGTCTATCAGGTCAGTGTGCCGAATACGGCGTTTGAGGATGCCGCCAAGAACCGGTATGCCGGCACATTGATTAATGTTACGGTTTCCGGCTCTTCCGTTGCCTTGACCGGCCTTGCGCCGGCTGACGATGCGACGGGCGTTGCCGCCGGCACGAACTCGCTTACGATGATCTTTAACAAGAATGTGGCAAAAGGCCCGGCGGGCAAAGCGATCACGGTCAAAAATCTGATCACGAACGCCGTCGTTTACACCATTCCGGTGGACTCGAGCTCGGTCGTTGTGAACCAGCAGACCGTCACGATCAATCTTCCCGGCGGATTGGCCGCCAACACGTCGTATTACGTATTGGTCGACCCGGGCGCATTTGTCGATGCGGCCGACAGCAGCGTGCTTTTCCCGGGAATTGCGGATGCTTCCGCCTGGAATTTCACGACCATGCCGGGAAATGATACGACGCCGCCGACCATTCGCGAATTGACGCCGGCGGACAATTCCGTCAATTCGAGCCTGCCGTCGACGCTCAAGATCAAGTTCAGCGAGCCGGTCTATCCCGGCACCGGCGAAATTACCATCCGCCATTCGAACTCGGATGCCGTATTCGCGTCCATTCCGGTGACGGCCAGCAGCGTGACCGGGTTCGGTTCCGATACGATCAGCATACAGGTCGGCCGATCGTTTGCCTCGAATCAATCGTACTATGTCATGATCGGCAAACAGGCATTCCGTGATGCCGCGGGAAACTATTTCGCCGGCATCGCGGACAAGACAACATGGAATTTCTCGGTCTCCCAGGATAACACGGCCCCGACAATTGCCTCGATGGAGCCGGCACCCGGGACGAAGAGTGTCGACCCCAATGCAGTGTTCAAGTTGACGTTCAGCGAAGCGGTCCGCTTCGCGAACGGTTCGAATTCGACGTCCGACATCCGATTCCGGAGAACCGGGTCGGGCAGTACCACCGTATCCTCGACCGCTGTCATCGACAGCGACGGCAAGACGCTGGTGATTACACCTGCCGGGCTGCAAAGTGCGACCAGCTATTATGTTGAAATTCCGCCAGGCATTATCGAAGACATGGCCGGCAATCCGTTCGGCGGCATCCTGAACGAGCATATCTGGCCGTTCAGCACGGTCGGCACCGACAAGACGCCGCCTGCCATCCAGAGTGCCGTCATGTCGGGAAGCAACCGCATCGTGCTGACCTATAACGAGCCGCTTGACGAGCAGTCGGTTCCGCCTTCGGGAAGTTTCTATGTCACGGCCAACGATATCCGTATTAACGTGACGTCCGTGTCCGTCAGCGGCCAAACGGTCATTCTGACGCTTCAGTCCGGTGTGGTGTACGGGCAAACCGTGAAGCTGTATTATACGCGCAACTCGCCGGCCTATCCGGCAATCCAGGACCCGTCCGGAAATCTGGCGGCGAACCTGACGAATTATGCCGTCAAGAATGAAGCGGGATCCACGCTGCCGACACCGCTCAGCGGCTCGGTAAGCGGAGCTGTCCTGACCTTGACATTCAACAGCTCGCTGCAGTCGGTGCATGAACTGGCCTACCAGCAATTCAGCGTCTATGTGGGCGGCGTATATATTGCGCCGACCAGCATCAAGAGCAGCGGCAATACGATTACGCTCACGCTGTCGTCGGCCGTTACGACCGACGTGAATGTTCATGTCAACTATTCACCGGGATCCTATCCGCTCAAGGATGTCATTGGAAATTCAGTGGCAGGGTTCAGCAATTTTGCTGTTCGGAACGCACTGGACAAGACGGCACCGGCGCTCTATTCGTTGCATGCGTCCGGCAATATCGTGACGCTGGTGTACAATGAAGCGCTGGATTCCGGCTCGGTTCCGAAAACCAATCAATTTGTCGTGATGGAATCGGGTGTCACCCGAACGATCTCGTCCGTCTCGGTATCCGGGGCGACGGTCATCCTGACGCTGTCGACCAACTTGACAAGCGGGCAGGCGGTCACGGTCAGCTACCTCGGCGGCAGTCCCGCCCTGAAGGATCTGGCCGGCAACAGCGCGCCGGCGTTCAGCAATCAGCCGGTAACGAACAATACGATCGCCGTTAATCTGAAAAGCGCTTCGGTATCCGGCAATACGGTGCTTCTGAATTTTGACCAAACGCTCAAGACGAGCAATCTGCCTGCTGCATCGCAGTTTACCGTGAAAGAGAACGGTTCGGTCCGTACGGTCAACGCCGTGTCGGTCAACGGTTCGGTCGTAAGGCTTGATCTGGCCGTCTCGATTGGCAGCGGCTCAACGGTGACGGTCAGCTACACGCCGACCTCGACGGCCATGCTGCAATCGGCATCCGGCATCCCAGTGCCTGCGTTCACCGATTATGTGATCACGGGCGGCGGAAGTAACAGCGGAGGAAGCGTCGATCTGGGCGGAAACTATGAATCGGCGCCGGGCGGAGGCGTCAACATCAAGACCCAGGCAGGGTCGGCGTCGACGCGGACATCCGCAGGCGGCAGGACGGCCAACCGCTACACGCTGTCGTCCTCCACGGTGGCAGACGCCTACAACCTCAGCCTGTCGAAATTCAACCAGTACCGCGTGACGTTTACGGTGCCCGCATCGCAGTCGGCTGCCATGGTGGAAGTACCGGTTGATGCGCTGCTGAAGGCCAAAGGGATGTCCAACCAGGCTTCCTTCGCCGTAATTTACGGCGACATCGTCTACGAGCTGCCGCTTCGCGCGATCGATGAAACCGCGCTGGCCGAGCTGGTCCGAAATCACGGCCAAGGCAACCTGTTGATCGAGATTGACAAAGGCAACGTGAACCAGACCAGCAAACTGCGGGCGGCATTGATTCAAAAACAAATGACGATGATCTCGGACACGTATGTGTTCAATCTGTACTTCACGAGCGGTTCCAAAACCGAAACGCTCTCGGCATTGAAGGACTATTCCACGCGGGAGCTTAAGATCTCCGGCTCGCTGGACGCACAGCAGCATACGGTGGTCTGGCTCGATCCGAAGACGGGCAAAATCGCCTACATTCCGACGGCCATCCGGAATCAGGGCAGCTCGTCGATCGTGACGTTCAAGCACAAGCAGAACGCGGCCTACGTGGTGATCCGGCATAACGCGACTTACTCGGATATTCCGGCGA
Organism: Thermobacillus xylanilyticus; assembly: GCF_907165215.1. GTDB lineage: Bacteria > Bacillota > Bacilli > Paenibacillales > Paenibacillaceae > Thermobacillus > Thermobacillus xylanilyticus. The sequence goes on from NZ_CAJRAY010000081.1 coordinate 65,501, forward strand.
ACCACTGGGCGCGCAAAGACCTGCAGATCATGCTGAACAAGCTGATCATCGAAGGGCGCACGCCGCAGAAGTTCGAGCCGAACCAGCCGATTACAAGGGCTGAATTCGCCGAATTTATCGTACGCGGCCTCGGCTTGGAAGGCGATCCGCAGGCAGCGGGCGTATTCCGGGATATCAGAACCTCTTCGGATATGGCCGCATATATCGGAGCGGCATACAAGGCCAACATCGTCGCAGGGGTATCGGCGGACCGGTTTGAGCCGAACAGCCTGATTACCCGTGAGCAGATGGCGTCGATGATGGTTCGCGCCGCGCGGGCGGCGGGCGCAGATATCCTGCTGTCGCGCACGCAGTCCGATTACCTTGTTCCTTACAGGGATTACAATTCGCTGTCGACTTGGGCGCGGGGAGACATGGCCCGGGCGATTGAAGCCACGATCATCAGCGGAACGTCCGTCAACCAGCTCGGCCCGAAAAACAATGCGACACGGGCAGAAGCGGCTGTCATGATCAAGCGGCTGCTCGAATATGTGAAACTGATGTAACATCGAAAACCGCCCGATAAGGGCGGTTTTCTTGCGATTCCAACAAACTTTCCACAATTCTTGTCGAATCACCGGAACTTTTCCTTTCGAATGGTAGTCTATTTTAGAAGGATAAGCGTTTATAAGTTGTCCGTTTTACCCGATAGACCATAAGATGGGAGAGAGAGAAGCGATGCAACGCATCAAGTTCGGATGGAGTCGAAGCGCCAAGCGGCCGGCAATGCGGAGAATGGCGCGTACATTCATGGCCGGAGCAATCGGAGCCGCGATGCTGTTGCAGCCAGTCGCGGGCAACTTGACATGGACGGCATCGGCAGCGAGCAAGACATCGTCGGCGAGTGCGACAGCATCGCCCCAGCTGCTCCTGTTGGGAGAATCTCCCGTCACTTCCGGCGCCGTTCGGCGCACGTATGACTTCATCCCGGCGCAGGGCGAAGCGAACGGGAAGACGAGGGTGCATGTCATTGCGATCGATATGACCAACCCCTATGTGTCGCTGAATGCGATGACGGGGGGAAGCACGCTGCCCGGCAAAACGGCTGTCGGCACGATGGTGAAGGAGAGCGGCGCTGTCGCCGGGGTGAACGCGGATTATTTTGACATGTCGAGCAGTCAGGCGGTGCCGTTCGGTTTCCAGATTACGAGCGGGGAACTGCTCAAGACGGCGCGCAAACTCGACGGCATGTACATGTTCGGCATTACGTCCAGCCGTCTGCCGGTCATTGACCGATTCACCATGCAAGGCAGCGTGGTCGCTGCGAACGGAGCCAAATTCGAGCTCAGCGGCGTGAACGAGGCGGCGTACTGGAAGCAGGACGGCAGCGCCAGCCATGCGAATGCCTTGTACATGTACACCAGCAGCTGGACGGCTGCGGAGCGGCCGGGCAATAGCGGCACGACGCCGACGGAAGCGCTCGTGCAGGACGGGATTGTCGTGCAGGTGTCCGACAAGGCGGCCCTGCCCGTTCAGCCGCCGGAGAACGGATATATTCTGCGCGGCCACGGCCAGGCGGCGCAGTTCATCCTGGATAATCTGCAGCCGGGAATGCCGGTGACGGCCACATATTTCATCAAATCGGAAACGTCGGGCATGACCTATTCCGCCAATGACTGGAGCATGATGATCGGCGGCCATACGATTCTGGTGGACGGCGGCGCTCCGGCTGCTTTCTCGCGGAGCGTCTCGAGCCTGAGTCCGAACGCCGACCGAGCCCGCACGGCCATCGGCTATTCGCAGGACAAGAAAACCGTCTATCTCGTGACGGTCGAGAAGAGCGGCTCCAGCGCCGGCGCGACCCTGTCGGAACTTCAGCAAATCCTGGTCATGCTCGGCGTATGGCGGGGCATCAATCTGGACGGCGGCGGCTCGACGACGATGATCGCCCGGCCGCTCGGGGAGTTCGAAACGCAGCTGGCGCACGCGACGGAAGACGGCGGATCCGGCACCTACCAGCGGCCGGTCGTGAACGGCATCGGTGTATACACGAGCGCGCCGCAGGGCAAGCTGCTCGGCATCTCGATATCCGGCAAACAGGTGCTGTTCATCGGCGAGCAGGCGGAGTACGCCTTGAAAGCTTATGACGAATACTACAATCCGCTTGATCCGGCGGGAATGTCCGCGGCATGGAGCCTGGACAAGCCGGAGCTCGGCAAGCTGACGGGCAACGTCCTTCAGCCGGCCCGGGCGGGCACCGGCACGCTGACCGTCAAATCGGGCAGCATATCGGACAAGCTGGCGCTGGAAGTGATCGGCGAAAAGCAGATCGTCCGCATGACGATCGCCGCCTCGCAGACGGAGCTTGCGCCGGGCGCCTCGATCCGCGTACCGGTATCCGTGGAGCTCGCGGACGGCCGCAAGCTGTCCGTTCCCGCGGCAAGCGTGAAATGGGAATTCCGCGGCTTCGAGGGGACGGCGAAGGACGGAGTCATCAACATCCATGCGGTGAAAGAGGGCGTCAAAACCGGCTACGCCATCGCCCGTTATGACGGCTACTCGGCGCTGCTGACGCTGACCGCGGGCAGTTCGCAGCAGCTGTTCGAAGATTTCGAGAACGTCAAATTTGCGATCACGCCGTCTTCGGTGCCGTCGGAAGTGACGGCCGGAACCGGCTTCGTGTCCGGCTTGCCGGGACGTGAAACATCTACGGCGCTGCGGCTGCAGTACGATTTCTCGACGAGCGCGGAAGACCGGACGAAAGCGGCTTACGCGATGTTCAATGGCCAAGGCGTCGCGCTGCCGGGGCAGCCGACCCGTCTGTCGGTGGAAGTGTACGGCGACGCCAGCGGCCACATGGTCCGCGCGATGATTACGGACGCGGCCGGCAAGGACCACCTTGTCGACCTGGCGAAATCGCTCAACTGGCACGGATGGAAAACGTTGACCGCGGATCTGACCGCCTATCCGCTCGTCTATCCGGTCAAGCTCAAGAGTCTGTATGTCGCTTCTCCCAAGGAGGGGCAGGCGGATCGGCCGGCGTACGGCGAGGTCTATTTTGACGATATTGTGTTGCATTATCCCGCCGCATCCGGAGAACAGAAGAGCAGCACTGTCGTGCTTGCGATCGGCTCCCGGCAGGCGAAGGTCGGCGGACAGCCGGTAACCCTGGATGTCGCGCCGTTCGCGAAAGACGGCGTCACCTACCTGCCGCTCCGCTTCGTGGCGGACCAGCTCGGCGGTTCGACGGATTGGGATGCGCAGACGAAGAAAGTGACGGTGCTGCGCGGAGACCGGTTGCTGGAGCTGCGGTTCGGTCAGGAGACGATCATCGTGAACGGTGAGCGGAAGAGCGCCCCCGCGCAGCCGTATGCCGAAAAGGGCAGGACGCTCGTCCCGATCCGGCTCGTGTCGGAACAGCTCGGACTTCGGGTGGACTGGAACAAGGAGAACAACACCGTGACGATCCAGTGACGAACCGCGAATCATTTTATGGTATATTTAGATGGTAGGAACCCAATCGCGAGAGGGTGCGGAAGTCATTGTGGACGTCCGGATAAACGACATCGACAGCATTATCAAAAATGCGATCTCGGTGATGGAACAGAGCAAATACCAGATTTTCGAGATCGCCGAATCGGCCCGCCAGGAGCTCCTGTCGCTCCGGCAGGAGCTTGAGCGGGTCAAGAAAGAAACGAGCGAGACGATCGACAAGGTAGACGAGTTGGAACGCGAATTCCGGCGCGCGCGCATGCGGCTGGTCGAGGTAAGCAAGGATTTCATCCGCTACAAGGAAGCCGACATCAAGAGCGCCTACGAGAAAGCGACCCGGATCCAGCTCGATCTGCTCATGTACCGGGAGAAAGAGTACTACCTGAAAGCGCGCCGGGACGAACTGCAGCAGCGGATCAAAAGCGTCGAGGTGTCCGTGGAGCGGGCGGAGACGATCAGCTCGCAGATCAACGTCGTGCTGGAATATTTGTCCGGCGATCTCAACCAGGTGACACGCATCCTGGAATCGGCAAAGAACCGTCAGCTCATCGGACTCAAGATCATTTTGGCTCAGGAAGAAGAGCGAAAGCGGATGGCGCGCGAGATTCACGACGGCCCTGCCCAGTCCTTGGCAAATCTAGTGCTTAGGACCGAAATTGCGGAAAGAATGATGATGAAGCAGGAATTTCAGCTGGTGCAGGAAGAATTAATGGAGTTGAAAAGTCAGGTTCGCTCAGGACTGGAAGAAATCCGCAAGATCATTTTCAATCTGAGGCCGATGGCTCTGGACGATCTGGGGCTGGTGCCGACGCTCCGGAAGTTTGTGCAGGATTTCGAAGAGAAAGCGAAAATCCGCGCGGTGTTTGAAACATCAGGCCGCGAACTCCGGATGCCGTCCGCCATGGAAGCCGCCGTTTATCGTCTTGTCCAGGAAGCGTTCTCCAACGCGCTCAAGCATGCCTCTCCGACATACGTCAGTCTGGAGATGACGTTCTTTCCGAAGCGGATTTTGATCGTCATCCAGGACAACGGCGTCGGGTTCGATGTCGAACAGACCATGGCCCGGTCGAAAACGAGTTCACACTACGGACTGATCGGTATGCACGAACGGGTGGAATTGCTCAATGGCAAGATAGATATCGAATCCGCCAGAGGACAAGGGACGAAAATCACGATTTCCATACCTGTGAGTACGGATTTGTGAAAGGAGCCGTGATCATCATGGACCTCAAGGCTACGGGCAGCCGCAAGATCAAAGTGCTGCTTGCGGACGATCATCAGCTGTTCCGCGAAGGCCTGAAACGCATTCTCAACATGGAAGAGGATCTGGAAGTAATCGGCGAGTGCAGCGACGGCATTCAGGTGCTGGAGTTCTGCAACCATACGAAGCCGGATATCGTGCTGATGGATATCAATATGCCCGTCGAGAACGGCGTCGTGGCCACCGAACGGCTGCGCGACCTGTTCCCGGATGTGAAAGTCATCATTCTGTCCATTCATGATGATGAAAGCTATGTCTTCGAGACGCTCCGCAAAGGCGCGTCCGGCTATCTGCTCAAAGACATGGAAGCCGAATCGCTGGTGAATGCGATCCGTTCCGTCACGGAAGGCCATGCGTACATACACCCGAAGGTGACAGGCAAGCTGATCAACCAGCTGCGTCGGATGACGTATCTGGACGAGATGGGCGTCGTATCCGGTGCGGCCGCCAGCAAGGAGTCGGGCGTCAAGTTCGTTGCGGGCGAGAACAGTCCGCTCACGCGGCGCGAAGCGGAAGTGCTGCGGCTGATGGCCGAAGGCATGAGCAACAAAGCGATCGGCGAGCACCTGTTCATCAGCGAGAAGACGGTCAAGAACCACGTCAGCAGCATTCTGCAGAAGATGGAAGTCGACGACCGGACGCAGGCGGTCATCAATTCCATCAAATATGGATGGGTGACGCTGTAAACCGCGCGCCGGCGTACAAGCCCCCGGTTGCCGGAACGGGAAGCGGATCGATGAAAAGCCATGATCCGTCCCGGTTCGGCGCGGGGGCTTTTGTCATGCCTGCCATCACGAATGGGCATCCGCGTGCATATGCTGATGGCACGAAGGAGGCGGATGCTCATGTGGTGGATGCTGCTTGCGATCATCGGCTGCTACGCCTTCGCTGCGCTGGCGGTGAGGATGGCCGCCCGTCATTTGCCGGGATGGCGCGCCGGCATGCATGTGGTGCTGTTCGCGGGCAATCATGGGGATCGGGTCGAGTGGTATTTGCGCAGGCTTCGCCGCTGGTCGCTCCGCACCGGCCGGGATGTCCGCGTCACCCTCGTCGATTGCCGGTCAACCGACGACACCGCGGCCATTGCGGAACGGTTCGATCGCCGGGCGGGCGCGGTTGGTGCGGTAACCGTTGTCCGTCCGGATGAGATTTTCGGCATAGAGGGCGGCAATCCCGGGGATCCGGCCGTGCTGAAGGAGAAGTGGCTGCGCCGGCGGCCGGCAATGCCTTCGCTTGCTTTCGCCGATTCCGAAAGCGGCATGGACAGCACGCTGCTGATCAATCTGAGCGATCCGGCGGATGTGGCGATGCTGCCGTAAATGCGATAGATATCTTGCTTTTTCAGGCATGGATATCATATAATGTAAGCAAAATTTTGACTACGGACAGGAAGCACCTGTCTCGCGGGTTTGGCGCGGGACAGGTGTTTTTTTCTTAAAATTTTGTGGGATCAATGTTCCAGAATTGGTGATAATCGTCTAATATTGAACTTGTCGACAAAAGTTGAATGGAAGCGGGTTGATAACCAAAGGGTGTATGCTTGGTGCTATGGGCGTGGGACTGCGGCTGCAGATGCATGAGTCTGCGAATGCGCTTTGTGTATGAATTTTAAACAGTAAGATGACGCAAAGGAGTGCTATTATCAGATGTTCAAGAAACTGCTGATTTTCGGGGTTGTTGCCATTATATCGCTTACTTCTATTAATGTTGCAGCGGAAGCAGAGGAAAGCGGCCAGATGTTCCCGGACGTGGGGAAGGAGCATTGGGCGAGATCGGTGATTGAAAGCGCCGTGTCCAAAGGGTATGTCTCTGGATATCCCGATGGGAAGTTCCGTCCCAATCAGGATGTTGCACGCTCCGAGTTCGTCAAGATGCTGGCCGTAGCGCTGAAACTTCAGCCTGAAGGGCTCAGTCAGCCGTGGTACCAGTCATACGACAATGCGCTGCGCAAAGCTGGTATTTTGGAGGATGATGACTTTCACTTCCTCAATTACGACGCTCCGATTACCCGGCTTGAGCTGATTCGGCTGTCGGTCAAGGCGCTGGATACAGCACATATCGACAAGGAAGAAATCGAATTAGTTCGACTGGCGACGGAGACAGGGTTACTGCGAGGACTCGACGGAGATCTGAGACTGAGCAGCCACACATCTCGCGCCGAAGCTGCGGCGTTCATTGAGCGGCTTTTGGCGTTACGTTCCGGAAACGGGTTGCCTGTCGATGCCGCAGCACACGCGAAGGCGAAAGGGCTGAAAGCCGATCCGTGGGGACGAGTTATTCGGACGACGAATCTTCCGAAAAACGCGACGGAGTATCCGTATATCCTCGAAGGCATCCCGAACGCCATGTACGAGATGGGATACAACAAGAAGTTCTTTCCGAATGGATTGGGCGAAACTTCAAGGCAGTTCCATGAACGATTGAAGTCCTACAAACGGGAAAACATCGACAAGTGGTTGCCCAACGCGGAGCAGTGGCTGAATATGGCGGTGAACGTCGATTACCGGACGATTGACGAGCGTTGGGTGAAGGAGATGGGCGATCTAGGCAATTATTTTGCCCGGAGAGATGCCATCGACAGTTTCTACACCCGTTACGCCGAGAAAGTACGGAAAGAGAAAATCCGGATCATTGGCAACGTCCGGTTGGAGCCATCCATCATCGTCAATGACGATTTGTATCGCACGTTCATTCGGGCCAAAGTGGAGTTTAAAATTGTCGATGCGAAAAATCCGAAAGACGTGTTCTTCATGTCATTTCAGCCAAAGGAAGGATTCGAAATCGGACGGTGGTATCGCGGTTACGCGGATATCGAACTCGGCAACATGGTCACTCTTCCGGATACGCTGACGGATATGCGAGTGGGGCATGTGTATTCAACCTTCTTCTGGAATTACGATTTTAACATCAAGGAGTGACGGTATGCGTCGCAAGCTGTTTTCATATGTTTTGATCGCGGCGTTGCTCGCACCTTTCACGTTGCCCTTCGTTCCTGTCCGGGAAGCCGAGGCAAGTGAAATGATGTTCAGATATAACGAGGCTACCGATACCTTTGATGGATCATCCAACGATGTCAAGGCAAGTCCAGATAAAATAAGCTATCGGACGGTCGGCTGGACCGTGACGAAGGTGCCAACGAATGGAAATCCGTTGGCCTATACGCACGGCGTGATGCTAGACAATGATGGCAATCCGGGGTTTCAAATTAGGGAGGACCCGCCCAATGCGGGTCCGGGCGAGGATGTCAGAACCTTCTTCGCCGTGCCCCGGACTGTCCTTGAACAGGCGCTCAAGGATGCCGATCTGCTCGATGCCGTGGACGGTCAGACGGTTTATATCCACTCGATCTTCCGCATTGAGAACAGCCCGAAGAACGCGGGGAAACTGTTCTACACGCTGGATCAGATACTGGCTGCGGAGAACTGGTCCCAGGCGACACGGGAAAATTTGCGCATGCGCTTCGATAATCTGATCACTTTCCAGTCGCCGAAGTATGACGGTGACGCCGTAGTACGGCTTGTCCGTGCAGATTCAACCGTGGAGGAACGCCCTCCTGAAAACGTGGTGAAAGGCGTGAAGGCCGGGACACCGTTCAGCTACACGCTGTCAGATACCATCAGCCGGGATGGAAAGACATACCAACTGTACAAGTCATATATCCGGTACAAGCTGAAGCCGGAGGTTGAACATTTTCCGCAATTTGAGGGTGATCCTAGTCTTAAGACCCGCAATCCGACCGTTGCTGTAGGGGGTACGGACATCGTTGGCGTATATCGAGAGCAACAGACCCAGAGACCCGACTTGGTAGCGGTGGACATTACGGCGAACGGTCCGATCGAAGTCGGCAAACCGACGAACTTTACTGCGAAATGGCGGGTGGATAATAAAACGACGGGAAAACCCTATAACGTGAAAATCATGGTCGATGGGGGGGAATTAAAGTTAGCAAGCCAGCCGGCAAGCGAGCCGGGAGAGTATTCCATAAACTTCACCTACACGTTCACGTCCGCGGAGCAGAAGACGTTCCTGCTTGTGGTGGACAGCGCCAACGCGATTGCGGAGAGCAACGAGAACAACAACCAGGTATCCAAATCGTTCAAAGGGGTGGATCCCAACAAGAACTTCACCGGCGATTTTGACGTGCTGCCACCTATTATTGAATTCCGTGAACCGTTCGAACTTAAGCCGAAAAATTTTGTGTTCAGGGGCTGCACCTATGACAGCCACCGGTACAAGATCGAGCGGAATGGCGACACCTATTACACATCCTGGGCGAACAGCCAAAGCGAAAGCCATTCGTATTCTTACAGCACGTATCCGCGGGTTATCGGAATCGGAACCCATATCATTACACTGGAGATCCGGACGAAGGATTGCGGAACGGCGCAGCCGGCTACGCATACGCTTGTCGTGAACGGGCCGAGCGGCAACAATCCTCCCCAATTTGAGATTGGTTTCGTCTATCCGTTTAACCCGACCCAGCCGGTTCATGAAGTTGTCGAAGGCACGGTCATGCACCTGATTTACATCAATGACCCGAGCGTTCCGACGCCGTATGATCCGGACGGGGACCCGCTGGAATTTCTGGGCTTCGACTTTTCCGAAAGCTCAAGCTGGGCCAAAACCATCCCGCAAAATTATCCCGAATACGGCGACGGATACCACAACATTGTCATGAACGGCATTGGCTATCACCAGGTCAAAGCGACAATGCGGGATGCATTCGGAGCAACAACCACCAGGACGACGTACATCCGGGTCATCCCGCCGAACCCGGTTGCCGTTATCGAAGGGCCGAAAGAAGTGAAGGAAGGCCGGCCGCTGCCGCAGCCGTTCAGCAGCGCCAAAAGCTACAGCCCTGTCGGACGTTCGATCGACCACTCGAAGGACGAGTGGACGAACTTGAAAGATGTGTACACGAAGCCGGGCAAGGAGACCATCACGCTCTATGTCACCGACAGCATCGGCCTGCGGTCGCTTGAGCCGGCGGTGCATGAGCTCATCGTCCTGCCGGACGAGCCGCCGGTCGCCAAGCTCGAAGTCGAACCCCGCGGCATTCGCGGCCAGACATACTACGTGTACAACAAATCGTACAGCCCGGACGGAGACAAAATCGCATCCGTACAGTACAAAATGCGCTACGATGACGAGAACAACGGCTTCGATGATGATCCGTGGACGGACATGACGGGGGATATGACCCGCGCTGTCTTCAAGCCGAACCGGGTCGGGAAATACCAGTTCTACGTCAAAGTTTGCGAGGACTACGGCAAATGCGACGATACGCTGTCCGATCCGGTTGAAGTCACGATGATGGACGTTCGGAACCTTCCACCGGAAGTCTCCTTTGAGTTGGAAGGGAAGAACCCGCAGCCGGATCTGTCGCTCAGGCGTGTCTATACGCCGGCTGAAATGTTCAACTGGACATTGACGGGCGTCAACAGTACCAGCGCGCTGGACGGAAAGCGGATGCGCTGGAGCTTCAGTGATACGGAATTATTCGGAAAAACCGGTAAAAAGAATGAGCGGTTATACGGCAACGGACTGTACTACCCAACAGGCATTATAGCGTTCTTTCCGCCATTCGCTGATGCCGGGTACGGGAAGAATGGCTATAACCTTTATCGGCCGATCGGTGCAGCCGACCCGAATAAAACCCTCAGTCAGCCATTGCTTGTTCCAAATCCCAGTACAGGGGAATGGACCCCGATAGCTTTCGGCATCAGTTCCAATAAACCGAATTTCGTTTCGACGCCTACACACGTCTATTTCAGTCATAATGGCCGTTTCTTTGCGCTCAACAAAAGTAAAATTGGCCGATATGAATACAATTTCGAAGTGAAAAATGGATCGATTGTGGGCTTAAGACACGACCTGCCCGATGGCTCTTACTATGACTACATCTTGAACGCACCAAGCATCAAGTATTATGCGGAGGTTCGGGACTGGAAAGATGTTCCTGAATTTGTGAAAGAAAACGAACGAAAGCCTGGTGTCAGCTATGCACCCGTTACCCTTACGCCAGACAAGTATTTTGTAACGGAGGATACCGTATATCAAATCGCCAAATGGAGTTGTTCCTGCTTAAAAAGTGATGGAGAAATTTATACGAAAAACGGGCAAACGATCATCTCCTATGATTTAAAAACGGGTGAGATGATTGCAAACGGGCTGGAGAAAAGAATCGATTATTTTTATAACACCCTGAACAATGGATTTTCCCGAAACGGGAATTTGGTCATTTGGTATTCCGACTTTAAAAAGCTCTCAGCCCACACCTATGACAGACATTTGAATCTTAAAAGCACGAAAGAAATACCGCCGATCCAAATCAATCCTCCGCAACCGTACCTGACGTGCTCGGGAGCTTATAACTATGAACTTGCGTTTGAGGATCTTAATGAAAACACCTATATGTATGAAGAACACAACTGTATGAACGGCTCCATGGAGTCGAGAAACTACGGTTCTGTGTATCTGGTGAAGTTTGACCCCGACTTCAATCTCGTATGGCGGACCAAGCTTGAAGGAACGGATTTTAAACCCAATATTTCCGATACCGCTGTTGATATTCCGGACATGGTTGTCAATTCGGCCCAGAAAGAAATTATCGTCCGGACGTATAAATACACGAACGAATGGAACGGTACGAAAGTCCTTCAGGCTGTAAATATGGATACCGGCGCTGTGCGCACGCTTGATCCCAATCTGGTTTTTGATTTTGAAGGCACCAACTTCGATATCGACGCTTTTGGCCAGAAACAGATGCGATCAACGAAAACGACGCCGTACTCCTATACACCGTATGGGATCAAGTTCACATGGAACCAAAATCGGTATAATGGCTATACCTGGGACGGACAATCGCAGTTTTCATTTACCGCGGGAGGCATAATTGATTACGACGGCTACATGGCTACCGCTGCGGAGCGTATCATGAACTCGCAATATGTCGGGGATGGCATCTTGCTGTCCATGATGATAAGTACTGCTAGTCCCTATAGCTTTTATTTTTACCCGTGGTTGAACGTCGGGGTTCCGGTTGGGGGTGAGCGCCAAGGTCCGGGACTTACCCTTGGTCAATTGCTCTCGCCCGACAACGTCAAGGATCATGAGATCACCTTTACGTTGTCCCTGGATGATGCGGATGTCGATCGGGAATTGGTCGGCATGTCGTTCAGGGCAGCGAATGCGGCCAATCGTTACGCGGTCGAGACGAATGGATCCACCATCTATTTGTCCAAGTATGTGAACGGGAACCGGACGGTGCTGGCGCAGCAAAATTACCCCTTCCAGGATGGGGTGAAGGTGCTGTTCAAGGTCAAGTTTGCCGGCGACAAGCTGGAGCTGTTTGTCAACGGCGTGCCTTATTTCAACGTGACGGACGGCACGTTCACATCCGGCAAATTTGGTCCGTTCAGCGACAAATCGTATGTCCGATTCGGACCGGTCTCGGTAAAAGAAGTTGTTCCGGATGAAATCATTTGGGACGCGGAATATGCCATTTGGGAGGAAGGTTCCGCAAGGGCCGAGATCCAGTACAAAAACATCAAGTTCAACGATCCGGAAGGCGACCCGCCGGCCGGCTCGTATCAATGGACATATGTCCACACGCCGATGTTCATGCTCAACCAAGGGCTTTCCGCCTTGCACAATAAGACGTTCTCGGAGGGGCAGATCTATTTCGATAAAGTCGGCCTCTACGAAGTGCGGCTGTCGGCGAAAGACGATCCGCATCCGGACTACCGTTACCCGAGCAAGGTGTTCGATGAGTATCGCGAGCCTTCCAATGTGTTCGGCAAGCGCATCATCGTCCACCGGCGGCCTGTCGCACGCTTTACGCTGTCCTTGAACAGTGACAAAACCGTAAGGTTTAACGACACCAGTTACGATCCGGACAGATGGGCGAGCGCAAGCGAGTTTTCTCCGCCCGAGGACGGGAAGAATTATCAGACGACGCGAGGCATTTTTGAACGGAAGTATTACTACATTACGCCGAGCGGAGCCGTCCATATGGAAAAGCTGGTGGTGCCGAGAGAAGCCGGGACTTATACGGTCGGCATGGCGGTAAAAGACGAGTACGGCGCATGGAGCGATTACTACGAGCAAGTAATTACGGTCCATGAGCTTCCAGCTCCGAACGAACCGCCGCATGCCGGATTTACGGTGAATCCTGCGACGACTTATCGCGGCGTTGCCGTAACGATCGATTCGACGGCTTGGGACAAGGAAGACGGCGACCGGACGAAGCTGCCGCATGAATATTACATCTCCAATGTAAACGGCGGATCGGAGTCGCTCGCGAGCGCATCCCGGACGAGCTGGACGAAGACGTTCAATACGGTCGGCACGTTTCGGATTCGGCAAGTGGTGTGGGATTCGCTCGGCCAGACCGACCAGGCGATCCAGACGGTGACGATCTTGAACCGGAAACCCCAGGCGAACGTGACGACGCCCGCAAGCGCGGACCCGGCCAATCCGACGAAGTTTGATGTGCTGCGGCCGACGTTCGTATGGACGTACTCGGATGCTGACGGCGACGCGCAGACGCAATACCAGGTGCAGATTTATCGCACGAACGGCTCGCTTGAACGCGACACCGGCGCAAGATCCGGAACCGCGAAGAACTGGGTGCCGACTGCCGACCTGCCGGAGCGAGTGACGATGTACATCCGGGTACGGGTTCATGACGGTTATGATTGGAGCGATTGGAGCGGGCCGAAGTATTTCTACATCGAGACGAACCGGCCGCCCGTGGCGGATTTCGATTGGTCACCGAAACCGGCATATGAAGGGGATACGATCACGTTGATCGACCGCTCGACTGATCCCGATGGGGATCCGCTGACGTATCAATGGTCGGTCAGCGGGCCGAACGGATATACTCGGAGCGGTTCGACCCAAGCGTTCGCAATTCCTGGCGCGGATACGGAAAATCGCACCGGCGTTTACAACGTCACCCTCACGGTCCGTGACCCGAAAGGGGCATCGGACAGCGTGACGAAACCTATCACGGTGCTGCCGCTCATCATTGAGGGAGAAGTGCATCATACGCCAGAGTGGCGAGAAAAACACGCGGCAGCGGGGCATGAGGTCGAGCACGATCCGAAAGATTTCTATTCGGGCGAGATCATGCGCGTTGCGGCGGTGATTTCGGCGGCGCCGGCGAACGAGGTGACGGCGGAGCTGCGAGCCGTGTCAAAGACGGGGGATTCGATCCGTAAAAGAGTGGTGCTGACAAATGCAGGCGGTTTGCGGTATGAAGGCGAACTGCACGACGAAAGCTGGATGTCGTTTGATGGAGAGATCCGGGAAGGCGAACATACGATTGTCTTTCAGGTCGTGTACCGCAACGGCGTGAAAAAAGAGACGTCGGTGCCGGTCCGGATCATCGGCAACATCTACAAAGCCGTGTCGGTGCATCGGGTGCAGTAGGTGACGGCGGCACCGGATGCGGCCAGACGGGAGAGAAGCGGGGATGAAAGGATATCTCTATGCTTTTGCTGAAGGAGGCCGCTGGGCGGCCTGCGTGACGATATCCCGGGAAGTCGATCTGGCTTATCGGCTGGATGATGATTTTCGCAGGGCGGCGGAAGCTGCGTTGGGCAGACGCACCAGCGGACGGGCGGATGTCGTCCTGCTGCTGGACGAGCCGCTGCCGCTCGGCAGCGCCTTCGCCGCGGCGGAGCTGTTCGCCCGGCGGGCGGGGCGCGTGCAGGGCGAAGCGAGAGCCGCCCGGCTGCTGCGCGCCTGTGTGCGCGAGGCGGAGCCGCACAGCGGCTGGCCCGGGCTTGCGGGCTTGAACCGGAGCTTCGGCCGGGAGCAGCCGGCGGGAGATGTGCGCCGCATTGCGGCTGTGCGTTTCGGGCAGGCCTCCGCTTCCGGTGAGCAGGAGGCCCGGGCATTGGCGGCGGCTGCCCGGGAAGCCGCCGCCGCGCTTGAGGGGCGAGCGCTTCTGCGCAGCGAAGCGCTCGCCCTCCTCGGCGCGGCCGGGCCCGCGCCCGCCCGCT
>NZ_CAJRAY010000082.1 GCF_907165215.1 Thermobacillus xylanilyticus
AACTCAACTTTCGCAGCTTGAAAATCTGTGCTAAGCCTTGATGGAGCTAGGATTTCTTATCGAAAAATCTCGTTCTTGACAGAAAAACACCTTTCTTGTTTGGTAAAATGGAAGTTGCTAAAGCTTACCATCCCAAACAGAAAGGTGTGTATCCCTATGGTACAACACAACTCTCTGTCTGAAAAGGGTCAAGAACGAATTTCGGCTGCGTTCTCTACTTTGCAAATCGGTCATCTGTTGCGCAAAGCCGGTATTTCCAAGTCGTTCGGTTGGTCAAGTCTCGCCATCTTCCGACTGATCTTTGTGCTTGTATTTGAAGGGCGTAACTGGTTCCGTCTTCTCAACAGCGATCGCCGTCAGTCTTTGCCTGGCAAAGATGTGGTCTATCGGTTCTTAAACCATCCGCGCTTCGCATGGCGGCGATTTTTGCATGCCTTGAGTCTGAAGATCGTTCAGCATTTTGATTCCCTGACCTCTCCGTCCCGCATTCGGGCTTTCATTATCGATGATTCGGTTCTTCGGCGGGATCGCAGCAAGAAAGCCGAGTTACTGGCCCGCGTCTTCGATCATACGACGGGGCGATATATCCGCGGCTACAACATGCTCACGCTCGGATGGTCGGATGGCTTCAGCTTCGCGCCCATTGATTTTGTCATGCTCAGCTCGGCCAAGCTGGCGAATCGCTTTTGCGAGATGAAGGAGCGTTTGTCCAAGCGCACGCCAGGCTACAAACGCCGCATCGAGGCGCTTTCGCGCAAACCGGATGCGGTTGTGGCCCTGCTGGGCCGAGCGCTCAAAGCCGGATTCAGCGCGGACTTTGTCCTGATGGACAGCTGGTTTACCCAAGCGCCTCTGTTGCGTGAACTGATGGCGAACGGTCTGCATGTCATTGGTATGGTAAAGGCGATGAAGCAGCGATACCGGTTCGACGAAAAAAGCCTGACGCTCCAGGAACTGTATGCCCTTTTGCCAAAGCACAAAAACAAGGAGATTCTGGGCTCGGTCATCGTTCAAACCGCATGCGGTCTGCCGGTCAAACTGGTCTTTGTTCAAAATCGCAATCGGCGGCGGGATTGGCTGGTTCTGCTCAGCACCGACCTGGCGTTGGAAGATGCCGAGATCGTTCGCATTTACGGCATGCGTTGGAGCATCGAGACGTTCTTCAAATTTGCCAAATCGTATCTGAAGCTGGGGACGGAGTTCCAAGGCCGTTCATTTGACATGCTCATCAGCCACACCACCATCGTATTTGCGCGTTATCTCGTGATGGAATGGGAACGTCGTCACGAAAACGACGCGCGGTCGTTGGGCGGTCTGTTCTTCCTGTTTTCCGACGAAGTTCGAGACCTGGATCTCAAAACGGCTTTGCAACATCTGATAGCATTTTTCATGGAGTTCACGGAAGCCAAGTCCAAACGGGATCAGTCTGCCGTTTTTCGTCAACTCCAGCATTGGATTTCGAGTTTGCCCAATTATATCAAGGGTTTGTTTGGAAAATTAAGCTGCGAAAGTTGAGTT
>NZ_CAJRAY010000083.1 GCF_907165215.1 Thermobacillus xylanilyticus
ACAGGTGGGTCAATTTTATTCCGGCGCTGGTGGGTCAAATGAATTCCGGCGTTGACATTGGTCGCAGATACAAGGAAAAGCAAAGTCGTATCTCTGAAAAAAATGACCATAAAAAAAGAGATTAACCATGATGCAGTCAAAACTACGATAGCTTTTTCCGAAGCGGATGGAAGCAATTTAAAAGCTGGTGTATATATAAACGGAGAATTGTCTGATGTCTATATTAATGGCAAAGCTGCACAATTGAATGGTGAGCCCGCATATTCTGCAGCTTCTAGTTACCAGAGTGTCATCGATTGTTTAATTGAGGCGTTCAATGCTTTGCCGTGGTATTTGCAAGCAGCTTGTACAGGAGCTTGCGGTGGTATTTTTACTGGAAACGCGGCACTGATTGCAGTTTGTGCCGGTTGCATTTTCGGAAGTGGAGCGAACAATGACTGCTTATAAAAACATAGATGATGGGGAGGGAGACATGAGATTATGAAAGTTGTTAAATCATTTTTCATATTCACTGTATTGATAAGCATACTAGCTGTAAATTATAGTGAAGCAAATGCTAGCAGCGATGCGATGGTGACTCAAACCGCATTAAAGGCGACGGATAAGTGGATAAAGGAAATTCAGGTAAGAGACGACTTTAAAAAAGTAGCTCAAAAGTATGATGTACACATTGATTGGAGTTTTAAATACAGCTATAAATTCAACAAATCAGAGGCGATTCTCATTCCTGTTACGTCCAGAGAAAATCCTCGAAATCGTCAAGTACTTGAGCATTATCTCGTATACTATCTCACCGATGATACAATTACCAAATCCTTAATCATGTCGATGGAACAAGATGCAGAGAAGGGCTATATCAGTATTTCTGACGTTGAGGAAGGTACTGTTTATACGGGAATTTTTGAAGACGGATCGTATATCGGTATGAATGTTGAATTGTCAGGTCAAAAAATGGCGGTTCAATCTTCCGATGAGTCAATATTCGAATGCTTGGATAGACTGTTTGAGAATCTGCCATCTTGGGCACAAATCGCTTGTGAAGCTGCATGCGTTGCAATTTGGACTCCTCTTGGAGCTTCGGTTTGTTTGGGATGTTTAGTGGGACTTGGATTGAACTGCTGACCAAGATATAAATTCCATACAATTTGAGTGCAGCAAAATGCTGCACTCAAACTGTATGGCTGAAAATTTTATAAAATGGAGGGGTAATTTAATGAATCGATTTCGTTCGAAACCAATAGTGCTTTTTTTGTTTTTTATTTTTTTTGCTAATGCTTGCAGTACGAGTTCGACTGTAACTGCAAATCAGTTTAAAGGCAAAAATGTATTGTTTTTTGTATCTGCTGTAACATGTGGCATTTGCAGGGCTCAATTAATGGAGCTTAATGAAGTTTGGGATACACTTGTAAATGAAGATGTAAATATTTATGTTTTTACTCACGGGGATCAAAAAGATAAAAAGTTTGTAAATGAATTTATGGATTTGAAATTTGAAGTAAATATGCTTGACGATTTTTCATTTCCCAAGAAACTTGGTCTGGTCAATTCAGATAAAGGCATAACTTCAATATCAAGAGGGTATGCAATTATTGTGGATGGAAATATAATTGAATCAAAAGCGGAGGATTATTTTGCCAAGCAAGCTCACGAAATTGTACAGCGTGCCAAAATGACAACAATTAACTAAAGGGGTGAGACATCGCCGGTGAATATACTGGAGCTCAATAACGTCACGGTTACGCTGAAGAACTTTTCTCTGCGCAATATCACGTTCAATCTACAAAGGGGGACGATTACAGGACTGATCGGAGCCAACGGTTCGGGAAAGACAACCTTGATCCGGACGATCATGAACCTGTACCGGCACGAAACCGGGAGCATCAGGCTAAACGGATTGGACAATATCCGGGATGCCAAATGGTTCAAGGATAAGATCGGATTCGTGTACGACGAAAGCTATTTTATTGAGAACTTGACGATTGAGCGAAACAAAAATGTGATTCGTCCCTTTTATTCGAAATGGGATGAGAGGCTGTTTTCAACCTTGCTGGAGAAGTTTGCGCTGGACAGAGGCAAGAAGGTCAAACATCTGTCCAAGGGGATGAAAACGAAATTCAGCCTGGCTGTCGCGCTCTCGCATCACGCCGATCTGCTGCTGATGGACGAGCCCACCTCCGGCCTGGATCCCGTATTCCGTGTTGAATTGCTGGAGTTTATCGCGCAGTATGTCCAGGATCATCCTCATATGACGGTGCTGTTCTCCACGCATATTACTGCGGACCTGGATCGAATTGCGAATCACATCGTGTATATGCGCAAAGGGAAAATCCGATTGCAGATGCCCAAGAATGATTTGTTTGACCGATGCACGGTCATTCGGGGGCCGCGCCATGCCATAGACCGGCTCGACGGCCTGAACCCCATCGGCCTGCGGCAAACGGGCGATACGTTCGAATGTTTGGTCATGGAACCGTTAAGCGCGGAATTCGGCGACCTGGAATATATCCGGTACCCCCGGCTTCGATTGGAAGACATCATGTTTTATTTGGAACGGGAGAAGGCGGAATGAAAACGATATGGAAATTGATCTGGAAAGACTTGAAAACACAGGATTTCAAGTTATTTCTATTGCTTCCTCTGCCGCTTATTTTTTTCTACGCAATGCTGCAGCCCGTCTGGCAAGCCGGGGCATACACGATCGTCATTGTCTTGATGACTTATTTCCTTCTGGCGGGCAACAATCACAAACAATTAGATTACAAATTTGACTGGATCATCCACAGCTTGCCGGTGACCCGGCATGAAATGCTGCTGTCGAAATATGCGATGGTGATCGTCTGGTACATTCTGTCCGCGATCATCTGTAATGCAATCGGTGCCGTTTATATGCTATACAATCAAATGGGCATCCGGCTGTCCAGCCTAATGGAGCTTGGCTTATCTCTTTCGGTCATTTTGTTGATCTCGGGGATTTATTATCCGCTGTACTATTTGTTCGACAAGAAGTTTCTTTATGTAAATATATTCCTGTTTACCGCCATGTTGTTTGCGGGGCCGTCCATCGCCCGGGGCATCCCCGAAATCATCGTCCGCTTCCCGCTGCTGCTGCTGCCCATAAGCGTCGCCATATTCGCGCTTTCATACCGGGTTTCATTTCTGATTTTCAATCGGACCCGAATCTCGTAGCGCCGTTCCGGCGTTATTTTTTTGCTAGGGTGGATGGAATTGCACATCTCGATATGAGGATAGATCAAAAATCAATGAGAATACATCATTGTGCTGCCCAAGCCCGGAATCTTATACTGACTACCAAGCAACAGATATGTAAACGCTATCAATTCACTATCAAACCATGTTTGACAATATAAAACAAATATGAGAATAGGTTTGATCATGCTGAACCATCGGATGCGTGCATGGCAAGCGGAAAGACAACCGACCTCCGTTTATAGCGGTCCGCCCCTTCGGCCGGCCGTTATAAAAATAAAATTCCAACAGGAATAAAAGGGGTGTTCGCATGTCAAGATTGGCAAGACCGGTAAGCATCGTACTTGCCGTGTTGCTGGTGCTGCTCAGCGCCGCGGCCTGCAGCAAGAAGTCGGATGACAACAAGCCGTCCGACTCGTCCACTACCCCATCCACAACGCAGAACGGCAATAACGCTTCGAATTCAGGCACAGGAACGGAAACCGAAGGCGGCGCGGACGGCGAATGGAAGCCGCAGAGCGACTTGTCGAAGAAGGTCAAGTTCAGCTACGCGTCGGTCCAGGCGATCGAAGGCTACGACTACACGAAGGGCGACCCGCTCGCGCAGTATTATTCCGAGAAATTCAACTACGAGATGGACGTCGCGGCGCTCAACTGGGACAACTGGAACGAGCGGATGCGCATCTGGATCAACTCGGGCGACATGCCGGACGTCGCGGTGTACAACTACATCCACGCGGACGCGGCGGCTTTTGTCGAACAGGGACTGATCAAGCGGCTGCCCGATGACTGGAAGCAGCGCTGGCCGAACCTGGCGGCCGTCTATGAGCGGACGACGCTCGGGCCGCAGATGGAGAAAGTGTTCGGCGGCACGTACTTCCTTCCGCGCGCGCGGTTCATGGACAATCTGCCCGGCGATCCGCTGCCGAACCACCCGTCCGTGTTCATCCGGAAAGACTGGGCGGAGGCGGTCGGCTTCCCGGTCAAATCGGCCTACACGGTATCGGAGATCATGGAGTTCGCACGACTGGTCAAGGATAAGGATCCCGGCAACGTCGGCGACAAGCTGATCCCGATCGCCGAGAACACGAACCACGCCGTCGACCTGTTCGTCGCGCGGAACAGCACGTACTGGAACAGCTTCTACAAGGACAAGGACGGCCAGTACAAGTGGGGCGGCGCGTCGGAAGACACGCTGCGGGGCCTCAAGCTCTTCTCTGAGGCGTACCGGTCCGGGCTTCTCGCGCAGGACTTCTACACGGTCAAGAACGAGGAGCACGGCGCGTACTTCAACGTGCAGGGCATCGCCGGCGCGACGTTCTTCCAGGCGCCGACGTCGAACCTGCAGCCGTACTACAACGACTTCAAAAACAACCTGGGCATCGACCCGTACGAGAACATCATTCTGGCGACGGTGCTCGGGGAAGACGGCAACTACCATCAGGTCGACCTGATCAACTACTGGGGCACGATCATCTTCAGCCCGGATATCAAGGATGAAGTGTTCGAGCGCTACATGGACATTCTCGACTACAACGCGACGCGAGAAGGTTACATCATCACGAACATGGGGCTGAAGGACGTCGACTGGACGTACGACGACAGCGGCAACATCGTCTCCCTCTACGACGAAGAGAAGGAAGGCAAGCCGCTGGCCGGCACGACCGGCAAGTATCCGTCCTGGGGCTATCTGCTCGGCAGCATTATCCTGTTCGACGACTTCGCCTTCGACAACCCGAACACCGACGAGCGGCTGCGGGAACTGTCGAAGAAGGTGTATCGCGAGCGGACCGAGATCGCGACGCCGGAGACGTTCACGGCAATCGACTGGGATTACTACACCTACGATTCGCCGAGCAAGAGAAGGGCGGAAATCGACTACTACACCGAATACGCAAACCTCATCACGCAGTCGGGCGACATCGAGGAGAACTGGAGAAAATGGGTCGATTCGAAGATGCCCCTCATCCAGCCTGTCCTCGACGAGCTGAATGAGAAGTTCGGCGGCTGAAACGCGTGAGGCTGAATTCGTAATCCAGGCGGTTCCGGGCAGATCGCGGCCGATTTGCCCGGCGCTTGCCTTTCGGGGAGTTGCCTATGGACAACAACGCTTTGATTCGCCGCATCATCAGGTCGAAGGAGACGTACATGCTTCTCCTGCCCGGCGTCATCTGGTTCGTGATCTTCGCCTACATTCCGATGTACGGACTGACGCTGGCGTTCAAGACGTACAAGGCCAATCTCGGCATTTTCGGCAGTCCGTGGGTCGGTTTCGAGAAATTCGAGTACGTCTTTCGCGATCCGGCCTTCATGGAATCGGTCTGGCGGACGATCTGGATCAATCTGGGCCGGATCGTGTTCACGTTTCCGGTGCCGATCATTCTGGCGCTGCTGCTGAACGAATTGCGCATGCGCCGGTTCAAGAGAACGGTCCAGACCATTTTCACTTTTCCCCACTTCCTGTCCTGGATTATCGTGGCCAGCGTCCTGATCAATTTTCTCGACATGCAGGGGATGGTGAACGGCATCATCCGAATGTTCGGCGGTGATCCGGTCAACTTCCTGGGGAACACGACCATTTTCCGCCCGCTGCTCTACATTACGGACAACTGGAAGAACGCCGGCTGGACGATGATCATTTATCTGGCCGCCATCTCGGGCATTGATACGGAGCAGTACGAATCGGCGCAGCTTGACGGCGCGACGCGGCTGCAGACGATGTGGTACATCACATTGCCCGGCATCATGAACACGATCGTCGTCATGCTGATTCTGGCGACGGGCTATATCATGACCGCCGGTTTCGACCAGATCTTCAACATCAGCAACGCGGCGACCGCGAAGGCGGGCGAAATTCTGGACATCTACATCTACCGGATCACGTTCCAGTCCGCGGCGGACTTCTCGTTCTCGACCGCCGTCAGCCTGTTCCGGTCGATCGTGAATTTCGCGCTGCTGCTGCTGGCCGACCGCATCTGCAAGATGCTCGGTTCGGAGGGGCTCTTCCCGCCGATCCGCAAGGCAGCCCGCGCGCGTGCGAAAGGAGCGGCGTGAATATGGCAGAGGTCAAAACGATGCCCGAACCTGCCCGGCAAACCGTCCGGCGCAGACGTTCGAGTCATAACCGCATCGAGCCGCTGGACATTGCCCTGGTCATCATCCTTGGCGTGTTGGCGCTGCTGATTGTCATTCCGTTCATCAACGTTCTTGCGATCTCGTTCGTCACCCAACAGGAGTATCTGAAGACGTCGATCCTGCTGTTCCCGAAGGAATTCACGCTGGAGAACTATCAGGCCATGTTCGAAGACGGACGGATCTGGACGGGGTATCGCACGACCACGATTCTGCTGCTCATCGGCGTGCCGATCAACCTGTTCCTGACGACCAGCATGGCGTATGGGCTGAGCCGGCCGGATTACCCGTTCAAGCGGTTTTTCATCTTCTTCGTCGTCGTCACGATGATGTTCAACGGCGGCATCATTCCGATGTACCTGCTGATGAAGCAGCTCCATCTGATCAACTCGCTCTGGTCGGTCGTGTTCGCATACGGCATCAACGCCTTCTATCTGATCATCATGATGAACTATTTCTCGAATCTGCCGATCGCCCTGTCGGAATCGGCGAAGCTGGACGGCGCGGGTGAATGGACGATTCTGCTCAAGGTGATCCTGCCGCTGTCCATGCCGATCATGGCGACGATGACGCTGTTCTACGCGGTCGACCGGTGGAACGAATGGTTCAACGCGATGATTTTCATCCGCAAGGGCAATCTTACCGTCCTGCAGCTGGCGCTCCGGTCGATCGTCATCGACTCGCAGATCAGCCAGCAGCTCAATGTGTCGAACATCCAGACGGACAAACAGTTCACGGAAGGGATGAAAATGGCCGCCGTCATCGCCTCGATGCTCCCGATCATGTGCGTGTTCCCGCTCCTGCAGCGGCACTTCGTCAAAGGGATGCTGATCGGCGCGATCAAGGCGTGAGCTGCCGGACGGCCATTGGAGTCAGACGAGGCGCATCGGCATCCGGTGCGCCCTTTAAAAAGCACAAAGGCATGGAGAGGAGAGGACGTTCGCATGGTCAGTCTCAGAATCGCAAAAACGGAAAACGGTTATGTCCAGGGGCTTCCGGCAGCGGATCCCCGCATCACCAGTTTCAAGGGCATCCCGTTCGCCGCTCCGCCCGTCGGGGAGAACCGCTGGCGGGCGCCGCAGCCCGCGAAGAACTGGGACGGCGTGCTGAAAGCGTACGAGTTCTCGCCGATCCCGCTGCAGGTTCGGCAGGAGATCGATGTCAACAACATCTACACCCGTGAATGGGCCGTCGATCCGGACATCGCGATGAGCGAGGATTGCCTGTACCTGAACATCTGGACGCCGGCGAAAAGTCCCGACGAGAAGCTGCCGGTGTTCGTCTGGTATTTCGGCGGCGGGCTGCAGGTCGGGCATGCGTCCGAGATGGAGTTCGACGGCGAGCGCATCGCCCGCAGGGGCATCGTCGTCGTCACGATCAACTACCGGCTGAACGTGTTCGGATTTCTGTGTCATCCGGAGATTACGGCGGAATCGCCGGACGCCCCCGCCAACTTCGGCCATCTCGACCAGCAGTTCGCCACGCAATGGGTGAAGCGCAACATTGCGGCGTTCGGCGGCGATCCGGACAATATCACGATCGGCGGCCAGTCCGCCGGCGGCGGCAGCGTCCTCGCCCAGCTCACCTCGCCGCAGAACGAAGGCCTGTTCAACAAGGCGATCATCATGAGCGGCATCTTCTCGCCGGTGTATCCGGGCCAGCGCGGTCCCGGCGTGCGGGAGACGCTCGCGGAAGCCGAGCAGGAAGGCATCAAGTTCTTCGAGTATCTCGGCGTCTCCTCGCTGGCGGAAGCCCGCAAGCTCGATGCGGTGTACATCCGCGACAAGATGGTCGAGTACAAGCGGTTCTGGGGCGCCGTCGTCGACAACAAGTTCTGCGTCGGCCATCCGTTCGAGCGGTTCCTCCGGAATGAACGCTGGAACGTTCCCATTCTGTGGGGGAACACGACCGACGAGTTCATCAGCCGGCCGCAAGTCGGCTCGATCGAAGAGCTCCGGCAGATGGCCGAAGGCGTGTTCGGCGAAGACGCGGACCGGTTCCTCGCGTTGTGCGGAGCTGATTCGGGCGATCTGGAGCAGGCGCTCAAGGCGGCGTCGGTCAATACGATCGAATACGCGATACGCGTCGCTTCCCGCGCCAATGCCGCAGCCGGCGCCGGCACGCCGCTGTACTATTACAAATTCGACGCGGAAATTCCGGGCTGGGACAACCCCGGGACGTTCCATTCGGTCGATCTCTGGTTCTTCTTCGAGACGCTGGCGAAGTGCTGGCGGCCGTTCGTCGGCAAGCATTACGATCTGGCGCGCCAGATGTGCAACTATTGGGCGCACTTCATCCGCTCGGGCGATCCGAACGGCCCCGATTCGACGGGTGAAGATCTCCCGCGGTGGGAGCCGTACACGGAGGAAGCGCCGTACGCGATGGTGTTCGGCGACAAGTCGGAATTCGTCAGGGAGCAGCCGGGAGAGATGATCCGGTTCCTGGTCGAGCAGTATTTCAAGCGCAAGTAAACGACATCATGATCGGGGAGGGATGGCCGTGCGGCTGGTGAGCGGCGATTACACGCTGCTGTTCAAGGATGGCGGCGTCGAGGTGCATCGGGACGGCAAGATGCTGTATGACAACAGGCGGCCGATGTTCGTGACGGTGAAGACGGTCTTCGCGGTGAACGAATTCTATGACGGGGCGTACGACGATGTCGCCGAAGACGGCGGGCGGGTCGTCGCAGGCGGCGTGCTCACCGTGCCTTCGGGCTCGATGTTCGCGTTCATGGACACTTATGAGGCCGCCGGGACGGGGTTCAAGGTAAGCCGTCGCGTGAAAGTGCTGCGGGCGGCGGACGATCTCGGCTTTTCCACCAAAATCTCGTTCGTGATGGCGGAGTCGGACGATCCCCGCGACTACTGGTGCTTCGCGCCGGGCGTCTGGTACAAGCAGAACGAGTTCGCGCCCGACACCGTCATCGGCAAGGATCTGGACTGCGAGTATTTCTGGCGGATGGAGACGTGCTATGCGCTGCCGCTGTTCGCCATGCAGCACACCCGGTCGGGGGAGACGGCGTCGCTGTCCCGCTGGGCCGCGGACGTGACGATGCCGTCCACGGACATCCTCCGGGCGGAAAACCATACCGACCCGAAGTGTACGACCGGCGCCATCGGGATGAGCCGGCCGGAAAGCCTCACCCTGAACTACATGTACTACGGATTTCCCGTGCGCAAGCCGTTCGAGACAAAGGTCGACGGTTTGTCAATCGATTACGTGTACCCCGGCTGCGACGGTCAGCTGCCCTCCCAGAATCGGTTCCTCGGGCTGGATTACCGCGGGAAAACGAAATCATTCCGGCGCATCAACCATCCGGTCGTTGACGGGTTCGAGCAGCATTACGCCGTGGCCGTCCAATTCGGCCGCTACGACAGCTTCCAGCGCATGATGCGGGACAACTGGCGGATCGTGTACGAACGGATGCGCGACCGGCTGTTCGAGGTGGACAACGAGCGCCATTTTCACAACTGCATGAAGCACCTGGAGCGGTACACCCGGAAATACGGCGACTCATACGGCCTGCCGTTCGCCGCGCAGCTGCCCCATATGGACATCTCGACGGTCTCGTTCCAGTTCGGGTTCGTCGGGCAGCAGCCGGGAATCGGCTATCTGCTGCTGCGCTACGGCGACATGACAGGCGATGCCGAATCCCGGGAGAAGGGGATCGGCATCCTCGATTTCTGGGTCCGGACGGCGATGACCGAGTCCGGCCTGCCGCACATGTGCTACAATCCGAACATTCAGGGATTCGAGCCGTACCCGCATTATGTGCGGATGCTGGCCGACGGGATCGAAGCGATCCTGGACGCGTACCTCTACATGCGGGGACGGGGCGAGGAGCGGGCGGATTGGCTGGATTTTTGCCGGAAGACGGCCGATTGGCTGGTGAAGATGCAGAACGAGGACGGCAGCTTCTACCGCGCGTACAACACCGACGGCTCCGTCCGGATGGACTCGAAATCGAACACGCCCAGCGTCATCCGCTTCCTGGTCCAGTTCCATCTCGCGACCGGCGAGGAGAAGTACAAGACGGCGGCGCTCCGGGCCGGTGAATGGGCGTACGACAACAATTACCGGAACCTGGAATACCGGGGCGGCACATGCGACAACCTGGACATCCAGGACAAGGAGGCCGGGATCTACGCGCTGTTCGGATTTCTGGCGCTGTACGACCTGACCGGCGGGGCAAAATGGCTCGAAGCCGCGGTCGGCGCCGCCGACTATACGGAGACGTGGACGTACGCGTGGTCGTACCCGGTCCGCACGCCGTGGCCGAAGCATCCGTTCAACCATTATTCGATCAGCGGGCAGAGCATCATCACGATCGGCGGCGGGGCCGACGTTTACATGGCCGCGTGCTCCTACACCTATTACCGGCTGTATCTGATCACCGGCGACGAACACTATCTGGATTTCGCCGAGTTTCTCCACAAGAACACCCGGCAGTCCACGGACGTCGACGGAAGCATCGGCTACGCGATGCCCGGCATCGGCCACGAAAGCGGCAATTTCACGAGCCAGACGCTGCAGAGCCACTACCACTGGCTGCCCTGGTGCACGTTCGTTCAGGCCGAGCCGCTCCTCAGGCTGTATGACACGTTCGGCGTCTTCGAAATCGCGGACGCCCAGAAGCTCAGCCCGGAGGAGAGGGCAAGGCGCAATCGCATTTATGACGGACTCTCGGGAAGCGCGGGCTGACTTTCGCCCCGCTTCTGGTATTCCCGCGGCGTGAGCCCGGTCAGCCGCTTGAACTGCCGGCTGAAGTGCTCCACGTTGCGGTAGCCGCACCGGAACGCGACTTCGGCGACGCTCAGGGAGCCGTAGTACAGGTACTCCTTCGCCAGCCGGATCCGGTTCTGGATGACGTCGTCCATGCAGGAGACGCCGAATGTTTTCTTGTAGATGGACTGCAGATAGCCCGGGCTGATCTTGAGATAGTCCGCCATGCGGGGGATTGTCCAGTGATCGCCCGGGTTGTTCTGGATCGCGACGCGCAGCTTGAGCAGGTTGTAGTGCTGCGGCGTGATGTCGTTGCGGAAGCAGGACTCCAGCAGTTTGTTGAACAGCGTCCGGAGCAGGCACCGGATGGAGGAGTCCTTGCAGTTCTTGTTGAAGTTGTGCTCGATGACGAGCAGCTCGAACAGCTTGTGGCAGTAGTCGGGATCATCCAGGGAAAAGGGAACGCCGCACGGCACCGGGGTTTCCGTCACAAAAGGCTCGTCCGTCGTGAAGCGGATCCAGTTGTTCACGAACCGGTCCCCGGACGCGCGATAGTAAACTTTCTGGCCCGGGCGGTAGAGAACGGCGCTGTAGGCCGGGTATTCCCTGAGCTCCCCTTCCACCCAGAACAGGGCCGGGGTCTTCGTGAAGACGAGGAGCCAGTGCGTGCCGGCGGGCACGTCGGTGACGAAATGAGGGCCGTCGTGGGCCATATCGCAATGCGCGGTGAAGATGTGGATCATCCGAATCCCTCCGGGTCGGCGTGAAGGATATCTTCAGCGTAAAGGAACGGATCGGGCGCGGTCAATATGGAGTGAATGGAGGACAGGCATGGAAGTCAGGCAAGTGATGGACATTCCGGCAGGCGCGCTGCGGGCGGCTGCGAAGGAACATCAGGGCACGTTGACGGAAGTTTCGTATCCGGTGCGAAACTATATCAATGCGTCCCGGCAGCTCGTGACGGACGTGCGGGCCGACGCGGCGGAAACGGGCAGGGAGACGGTGCGGGGCGAGGCCATCGTCAAGACATGCAACGTTTATCTGCCCTCCGGCTACGACCGGGAGCCCGGTCGGCGCTATAACGTCCTGTATCTGCTTCACGGCGTGGGCGGTGATGAATATGAATGGCTGCGGGGCAGC
This sequence comes from Thermobacillus xylanilyticus, assembly GCF_907165215.1. Classification (GTDB taxonomy): domain Bacteria; phylum Bacillota; class Bacilli; order Paenibacillales; family Paenibacillaceae; genus Thermobacillus; species Thermobacillus xylanilyticus. Next base: position 12,202 of record NZ_CAJRAY010000083.1, read on the forward strand.
GGCGAGGCGGACGGTCGGCATGCCATCTGCAATCTGCTGGACCATCTGATCGCGGAAGGCGAGATCGAGCCGCTTATCGCCGTGTTCCCCAACGGGCGCAGCGCCCATGATTACGCCGACCGGTCCTTCAACGCCGAGGGTACGAACCTGCTCGGCTTCTATTATTTCGACTACGAACTGCGGTACGACCTCATCCCGTTCATCGAATCGAAATACCGGACATACGCAGACATCGCGGATACGTCGTCTGCGGGAATCTCCGCAAGCCGCCGGCATCGGGCGATCGCCGGCCTGTCCATGGGCGGCATGCAGGTGCTGAACCTGGTCATCGGCGGCTGGCGGTGCGATTCGGTGGCGTACACGGAGAACCGGCACAACTGGCGGAACGGGCTGGACACGACGGTGCGCGCGCCGGGCATGACCGATCTGTTCGCGTACGCCGGCGCGTTCTCGAACGCGCCGACGTCGAGCGGCGGACGCGTGCTGGGCGAAAGTCTCGGGTCCTCGGCGTTCCGGCTGGATCTGCTGTACATGACCTGCGGCGACCGGGACGAGATTTCCTTCCCGGTGTATAACGATGCGATCGAAGGCCTCGCGGAAGCCGCGGGGGACAAGCTCGGCGGCCTCCGCCAGGTTGTCATTCCCGGCGGCGTGCACGATTTCGGCGTGTGGAACCACGGCGCGTACAATTTCGCCCGGCTGGCGTTCCGTTGACGGAGGGCGGCGCCGTCCGGCGCGTTCCCGGAAGCCGGAGCCGTTGCCGTATACTTGCGGACGGCCGGAATTCTCCGCCGCGTACAACATCGGGGTCGTCGCGACGGACAGGGCGGCCGGATCATGGCCGGCCTGCTTCGCCGCCTGCCGGTACAGTTCCACGGCCGGCTTGAAGGCTCGCGCCGAGGATGACGGTGTATATACAACTGACGGATCCGAAATGAATATCAAGGTTCGCGCACGTGGATATTAAGCTTTATTGCTTTCCAAGCCTTCAAGGAATGGTTTGCGACTTGAGTGATTTTAAGGGCTTTATTGGAACATGGAATGAAAGAAGATCGCTTTATCCTGTCTTCTTGGCCAGGATCGTGGCGATCTTCTTGACGTTTTGATGGTGTTGACCAATAAAACTACATCATGTAGATTTAATTTTACCTACAATGGAAAAGGAGGGCGACAATGGAAAAACTGCAGAAAATGTCCGAAGCCGAGAAACAAATTATGGACATCATTTGGTCCTGTGCCCGCCCGGTAACGACGGCTGAAATCTTGACCAGACTGCCGGAAGACAAGGCATGGAAGCAAAACACCGTCATTACGTTTTTGGCGCGTTTGATGGAAAAGGGCATGGTCAAAGCGACAAGGGCAGGAAGGGCGAATCACTATGAGGCTTGTTTGACCGAACAGGAATACCTGAATCTCGAAACCAAACGGTTTATCCGGGATGTTCATCGGGGTTCCGTGTTCGGCTTGATCAACACGCTGTGCGACAGCGGAGATCTGACGAAGGAAGATATTGAAGCATTGATGAAACGATTGCAAGAGCAGAGAGGCCGGCATGAATGATTTCTGTTATGCTTTGCTCCTGATGTCGGTCGCAGCGTCCATCCTGTACCTGTTGTTGAAACTTTTCATCCCGTTGGCGCCGGGCATCGTCCCGAATACGGCGGAGTCTCCGTTCGATGCGCTGTTTGAACGGGTGAGCCGGAAATGGCGGGAACCAACGGCCGTTCCGGAAGCAAGCCATCTGAGCACGGCGGAACAGACGGGCAACATTCCCGAAGACGGCCATTACTATTTCATTCTGCAAAACGAATCGAAAACGGCATCGTGTGAAAAGGTGGAGCTGCCGGTTCATTATCAAATTCGTTCGTAAATCATCGCGTGATGCAACGAGCGGCATGCTTTCTTCATGGAGAGCATGCCGCTTTTTCATGCAATCATGCCGCCGGGCAAAATAAAAAGTCTTGACGATCATGCGGTACACTGACGAAAATGATGATTAAATGCGGCGGGGTCCAATCTTTTATCAATATTTATAAACTTGGTTTTACAATATAAAACGAGCTGAATGGATCGTCCGCGGCTTGTTGACCGGGGGGGCATGGACGATGTCAAGGATCATGGATGTGCTGAGGCGTTACCTGAAGGGCAAATCGATCATCCGGACGATGATGTTCTCCTTTTTGACCGTGAACATCTTGCTGCTGCTCCTTCTCGGGCTGCTGTCCATCCGCGATTCCACGGCGAGCCTTACCGAGGAATTGACGCAATCCAGCTACAAGATCATGGAACAAGCGGCAAGAGGGCTGAGCTTCAATCTTGAAGAGGCGACGCGTCCGCTGGTGATTCTCGCGGGCCATTATTCCGTCAGGGCGTTGATGAATCCGGGCAGACAATTGGATGTCGAAGGCCGCATCCAGCATGAGCGGAATCTTGCGGATGTCGCCTTCGGTGTGACATCGCTGCAATCGTTCATCAGCGACATCCTGATCCTGGGCGAAAACGGCTATGTGAACAACCTGGACGGCCGGATTACCTTGCGCTGGAATTATCCGTTCACCGAACAGGACTGGTTCAGGCAGGCGGTGTCGGGGACTCCGAACAGGGGCTTCATCCCGCTCGGGCTCCACAATCAGGACTATTACATGGAGAAATACATTTCGAAATACGATCAGCCTACGCTCTCGATCGCCCTGCCCGTCAACGATCACACCCGCAAGCCGATCGGCGCGGTCATCGCCAATCTTGATTTGAACAAGGTCAGCGGCATGTTCGAGTTGACCGCCAATCAGAACAATCAGTCCGTGTTCATGATCGACAGCCGGCAGACCATCATCGTGCACAAAGATGCCGAAGCCATCGGCACCCGCTTGGCGTTCAAGGGCATCGAGCGGATCCATGCCGAAGAATCCGGCAGCTTCATTACGGATATTGACGGCCGGGAGACATTGGTGACTTTCCACCCGACAACCGTCAAGGGGTGGAAGATGGTGTCGACGATCCCGATGTCCGTGATCCGCGGGCAGGCGGATTCGCTGAAATCCAATCTGTTCGGGTTTATTTATCTCTGTCTGCTGCTCAACCTGCTGATTTCCATCGTGATCACCGTGCGCATCTCCCGGCCGTTCGGGCGGCTGCTCTCCGCACTGGACAAAATCGGCGAAGAGAGCGTCTATGTCATTTCGAACCATTACAAATACCGCGAGCTGAATGTGATCGGCGGCAAGTTCAAGGAACTGGTCCTCCGGATCCAGACGCTGGTCAGACAAAACTACCAATCGGAACTTGCGCGCAAAGATGCCGAATTGAAAACGCTGCAATCGCAGATCAATCCGCACTTTCTGTTCAATACGCTGCAGCTCTTGCAGACCGAGATCGTATGCGGCAGCACGGAGGAATCGAATCATCTGGTGCTCTCGCTGAGCAGCTTGCTGCGGTATTCCATGAAGCAATCGGAAGAAATGGTCGAACTGGGGCGGGAAATTCAGAACGTCAAAGATTACCTGTACATCCTGAACAAAAAGTATGACAACCGGATCGATATCGAGTACCGCATCCCGGACCAGGAGATTTTGAAACACCGAACGATCAAGTTGATTCTCCAGCCGATCATCGAAAACGTCGTGCTTCACGGTTTCGGGGAAAATCCGGTGTCAGCCCGCGTGCGGATCGGCGCCGTATCGGTCAAGAAAGGGATTCTGGTCGCCATCCGGGACAACGGCAAAGGCATGACCCGGCAGCAACTCCGAATGTTGAGGGCGCAGCTCGATGATCCGGACCACAGGCCGGAACACATCGGCCTTTACAACGTCAACCAGCGGATCCGATTGAAATTCGGACCGGATTACGGATTGCGGATCCGAAGCAAACCCGGAGCGTTTACGGCCGTTTACGTCGTGCTGCCGAAAGTTTGAATGTCAGGGAGGTTGCGGACATGAAACTGCTGATTGCGGACGATCAAATTTCGCTCCACCGATATCTGGACAAGGTCATGGACTGGGGCGCGATGGGATTTACGGAGGTGCAGCATGCCTACGACGGCGAGGAAGCGGCCGCCAAGGTCGCGGCATTCCATCCGGATATCCTGATCCTGGACATCCATATGCCGATCTTGAACGGGATCGAATCGCTCAAGCGGGTCAGGCAGTCCGGCCATTCGCCGAAAACGATCATCCTGAGCGCTTATGACGAGTTCGAATATGCGAGGGACGCGATTCATCTTCAGGTCTCCCGTTACTTGCTGAAACCGGTCGACGCCGTGCAGCTCCGAAACGCGCTCGAGGAGTTGATCCGGGAGTCCGAAGCGGCCTTCCGGCAGACGATCGGCGCCGAGCTCGACCGGATGCTGTATACCGGGGAGATGGAGGCCGAAGCGCTGCAGACGATTCGCAAGGGGTTCGATTACCTCGGGATCGACCGATTCGCCGTGATTACTTGCGCAGACGGTGCGACGGACGGCCATTATGCCCGCTGGCTTAAGGAACAGGCCGCCGGTTCATTCAAATGCGCGATTGCCGGCAAAAGCAAACATGGAAGCGTGGTCCTGGTCGGCGGAAAGGATCCATTGTCAGGCGGCATGCTGCGGGAGTTCATCGAGTCTCTTCTTCAGCTTCCGGATGCGCCATGCGGCTCGCCGCCGCCGATCGGGATCAGCTCGGTCGCCCAGGATGCCGCGGTTCTGCCGCAGCTGATCGCGGAGAGCGCCCGGGCCGCGGCGGCGCCCGCCGAGACGGGCTCCAGGCTCCAGGATACGATCAGGCGGATCAAAAAGCATATCGACGGCAGCTTTCACGAAGACCTGACCTTGCAGTCCGTCGCGGATCGATTCCGGATCGACAAATACCAGTTGTGCCGGGTGTTCAAGAAGGAGTTCGGCGTCAATTATTGGTCATATGTCATGAAAGTGCGGATGGAGAAAGCCGCCGAACTGCTCGCCGGTACGGAATGGAAGAACAGCCTCATCGCGGAGCGGACCGGATTTTTGGACGAAAGCCATTTCAGCCGCGCGTTCAAAAAGTTTTACGGCATAACGCCCAAGGAGTACCGCCGCAGACATGCCGAAGCCCGCTGAGCGTCCGAAAGCGCAACAATTGACAACTTGACCCGCAAGATTTTGAATTCCGATTCGGAGCAGGCTTCATTATACTTCAACATGTAGAAATTGAAAGTGCTTACAAAACAACGGACAGGGGGATGCGCAAGCATGATCAAAAGATTGACATGGCCATTGATGGTCATTCTGTGTGCTGCACTCGTGCTGACGGCATGCGGTCAAAGCGGCAATAAAGGAACGAACGGCGGGACGAGCGGCGGCGAGTCCAAAGACGCCGATGCGCCGAAACCGGTTACGCTCAGCATTCTGTCGTGGAACAACGAACAGGAGATGAAGCCGGTCCTTGACGGGTTCAAGGCGAAATATCCCCATATTTCGTTCGACTTCTCGTTCGCGCCGCCGGTCACCGATTATATTGCGAAGCTGCAGACGATGCTGCTGTCGGATACGGCGCCGGATATTTTCATCATCGCCGCGGAGAACCGCAACGAGATCATCGACGGCGGTTTCGCGATGGATCTGACCGACCAGCCGTTCATGTCCGTCATGCTGGACAGCAACAAACCGATGCTGAGCAAGAACGGCAGGACGTACGGCTTCACGCAGACGGGATGGGCCGGCGGACTGTTCTACAACAAGCAGCTGTTCGAACAGGCCGGCATCGAGAAATTGCCGGAGACATGGGACGAATTCGTCGAGATCTGCCTGAAGCTGAAAGAAGCCGGCATCCGTCCGCTGTACGACCGGATGCATGACATTACGATCATTCATTCCGCCATGTTCGGCGCGAACGTGTTGACGAAGGATCCCGATTTCGACGAGAAGCTGTTCAACGGGGAGACGACGTTCGCGGAAGGATGGACGGAAGTGCTGAAGATGTGGAAGGAAGATTTGATCGACAATGAAATTTTGACCCCCGACATGATCGGCTTGACGAGCGAGCAGGTGATGAACGAATTCGCCCTCGGCAACGTCGCGATGGTTCCCGGCGGTCCGTGGAACATCAGCACCATCGAGGCGACCAACCCGGACATCGAGTTTGAAATTATGCCGATTCCGGGCAAGGAGCCGGGCAACAAGTATTACAACGGGGCGCCCGGCGTAGGCTTCGCCATCAACAGCAAGACGAAGCACAAGGAAGAAGCGCTGCTGTTCCTCGAATATCTCAGCACGGAAGAGGGACTCCGGCAATTCGAAGAAGGAACGGGCGGCATCATTACGGCGCACGGCTACACCACCAATGTGCATCCGGCGTATCTGCCGGCCTACAACGACGGATTGATGGCAGGCCGGATCTACTTGCCGATGGTGTCGTGGGCGCGGCATCAGGAGGCGCTCCGCAACCAGTTCCTGATCGCCATTCAGGATATGGCGATGAACAAGATTACGCCGGAAGAGGCGGTCGAGCTGCTCGATAAGAAGCTTCAGGAAATGGAAAATAAATAAATCGCGAGTCCTGTAGAGAGGGTATAGGATCACCTACTACCCTCTTTTTCATCACGATCGTTGCTTGCGAAGTGCAACGGTCATGTAGCGCAGACCACTGAGGAGGCTGTTTATGACCCGAATTGTCCGCCAAGCGCAGTACCTGGTGTTCCTGGTACCGATCTTGGTCGTTTACTCCCTGTTTACGATTTACCCGCTGCTCAAGGCGTTCTTCCTGAGCTTTACGAATTTCGACGGCTATTCGAAAGTCTATGATTTCGTCGGGTTGAAAAATTATATGCGGATCTTCGCCGATGACGCCCTGCTGTCCGCGATCTCGTTCACACTGTTCTTCACATTCGCCAAGGCGCTGCTCGTGACGGTGCTGGCGATTCCGCTCGCCATGATTCTGGACCGGAAATTTCTGACCCGGAATCTGCATCGCGCCGTCTTCTTCTTCCCCTCGATCCCGAGCGGACTGCTGCTGGCCTACATCTGGGGATTCATTCTGGCGCCGATCGGATCGGGCGTGATGAACACGATTCTGCGGGAAGTGTTCGGCATCGGGCCGCAGCCCTGGCTGGCGGACCCGCTGCTCGCCAAGCTGTCCACGGTCGTCGTGGCGACGTGGGCGATCACCGGGTGGCATGCCATTCTGTATCTGGCGTTCCTGCAATCGATCCCGAAAGAATATTACGAGGCGGCCGCGATCGACGGGGCGAGCCGGCTGCAGCAGGTGCGCCACATTACGCTGCCGCTGCTTGCGCCCGCCATGACGATCAGCGTCATGCTGCTGCTCACGGGCGGGCTCAAAGTATTCGAAATTCCGTTCGCCTTGACCAAGGGCGGGCCGGGCTACGAGACGTACACGATCACCCAGGTCATCGTGCTTCGGGGGATCACGGAAACCCAGTACGGTCTTGCGTCGGCGATGTCCATCGTATTCTTCCTGATCGTGCTTTCGATCGCCGTCTTCCAGGTCACGATCATGCAGCGAAGGGAGCAGCATTTGCAATGACGGAATCCAACAAAAAAAACTGGCTGCTCGATCTCCTGATGCTCCCTGCGGGAATCGTCGCGTTCTTCCCGTTCTACCTGATCATCATCAACACGTTCAAGACGATGCAGGAGACGGCCAAGAACCCGATCGCCCTGCCGTCGAAGTGGATTTTTACAAATTATATCGAAGTGTTCGAGGGAACGGCGGTGCTGCGAAGCTTCGGCAACACGCTGACCGTCACCTTGTTCTCCGTCGTGCTGATCGTGCTGATCGGCGCCATGGGCGCGTACCCCGTCGTGTTCAACTCGAACCGGATTACGCGGCTCGCGATGCTGTATCTGCTTGCGGGATTCATGATTCCGTTCCAGGCGACGCTCATCCCGCTCTTTCAATTGATGACCGACCTGCGATTGATCGACAAGCTCTACGGCCTCGTCATGCTGTATACGAGCGGATCGGTGTTTGTCTTCTTCCTGATGACGGGCTACATGAAGACGATTCCGCGGGATTTGTCCGAGGCCGCCGTGATCGACGGCTGCAGCATATGGGGCATCTTCTGGCGAATCATCCTGCCGCTGCTCAAGCCGATTACGATTACGAGCGTCATCTTCGAGACGATGTGGATCTGGAATGACTTTCTGGCGCCCATGCTGTTCCTGAACTCGTCCTCCAAGTCGACGCTCGTCCTGCAGATCTACAAGGCGAAGGGCGAATTCAACGTCCAATGGCCGATGTTCATGACGCTTACGGTGATCACGCTGATCCCGATCTTCATCTTCTTCCTGCTCATGCAGAAACATATCGTCAAAGGCATCGCGGCCGGCGCGGTGAAAGGATGACGATCTGCGGGAAGGCGACCTCAGCCGATGTCTGGGGTCGTTTTTTTATTGCTTCCAAGTTGTTGTTGACAAAAAACTAACCAATGGTTATATTTAGATCAACAAAAACTAACCAATGGTTATAAGGTGTCGGCCATGCAGAAACAACATCAGTCGCGGGCGGAACGGACGAAACGGAACATCATCGCGGCGGCGGCGGAACTGTTCGCCGAGCGGGGGTTCGAAGCGGTCACGATGCGGGAGATCGCGGCGCGGGCGGGCTGCTCCCACACCGCGATCTACCTCTATTTCACCGACAAGGAAACGCTGCTGCAGCATATTTCCATGCCTCCATTGCAGGAACTGCGGGAGGAGCTCGCCGGCATTCTCGCGAACGACGCGGCCCCGGAAGCGCAATTGAACGGCATATGCATGACCTGGATCCGGTTCTGCCTGTCGCACCGGAACCTGTACGACGTGATCTTCAATGTCGGAGCGGAGCGGGTGGACGAGAAGGACCCGAAGCTGGAGATGAACCGTCTGCGGAACGAACTGTTCGGCATGCTGATGCAGGCGATGCGGGGCTGCCTGCCGCCCGGAACCGGCGAGGAACGGCTGCTGGCATGCACGCGCATCATGTTCTACATGGCATACGGCATTGTCGGGACGTACCGGCATTCGCCCGAGTCGCTGGATGAGCTGATGGCGAGGCTGGGCCCGACGTTCCGCGACGCGTTCCGGGCGTTGCTGATCGGTTTCAATGCCATTATCGAAGAAGGAGGCAATGGGGGATGAACGTGACCAGGGTATCGGAACATATCTGGAGCGTCCATACTTGGCTTGTCTTCCCGATCACGGTATGGCTCGTGAAGGAGGAGGACGGCGTCACGTTGGTCGACGCCGGCATTCCGAAGATGGCGAAGGGGATCAACAACGCGATCCGCTCCCTCGGAATCGGGCCGCTGAAGCGGATCGTGCTGACGCACGGCCACTCCGATCACGTGGGCGCGGTCAAGCGGCTGCTGCAGGAATGGCCGGGCGTGCCGGTCTATGCGCACCGGCTGGAGATCCCGTTTGCGACGGGGGAAGCGCCTTACCCGGGCCGCAGGAAGGCGGCCCAATATTTGCCGGGCGGGCTGCCCCGGCCGCTTCCCGAAGGCGCGGGCGGCCGGCTCGAACCGATCGGCGGGCTGAATCCGTACTGGACGCCCGGCCACGCGCCGGGCCATGTCGTCTACCATCACGTGCAGGACGACGTGCTGCTGGCCGGCGACCTGTTCAACGCGAAGCGCGGGCGGCTCCGCTTCCCGCTCTTCACGTTCGACAAGGCGCAGACGCTGGAGAGCAGCCTGATCGTGCGGGAGCTCAAGCCGGCGCATATGGAAGTGTGCCACGGCGGTCCGGTGCGGCGTCCGGCCGACCGGCTCGACGATTACCTGCGGGCGCATGCGCGCCATGCCGGAGCGGGAGCGCAAGCCTGACAATACACGGATAAAGGCGGGATTGGCATGGATAGGGAGGAATTGTTCCACCGGATCCGGTCGCGCTGCCTGTCCCTTCCGGGGACGAGCGAGCGGATCAGCCACGGGGCGCCGGCTTTCTTCATCGACGGCAAAAAATGTTTCGCGCAATACCGGGTCAACCACCATGGAGACGGACGGATCGCGCTCTGGTGTTCCGCCCCGCCGGGCATGCAGTCCGTGCTGACGGAGTCGAACCCGGACCTTTACTTCGTTCCGCCTTATGTCGGCCATCTCGGCTGGATCGGCCTGCGGCTGGACCGCGGCGCGGAATGGGACGAGATCGCCGGCGTGCTCGAAGACGCGTATTTGAGCAGGGCGCCGAAGAAATACAGGAAGCCGCCGGGATGACATTCGCTACTCCATGCTCCGCGAACCCGCCGCCCGATCCCGGCAGGCCGGGGCGGGGCGGCGCAGCAGCAGCCAGATTCCCGTGCCGATGATCACCGTATAGATGAGCAGCGCGGCGAACGCGGCACGGTAGCCGGCCAGCGCCTCCGGGGATTGCGGGGCGTGGAGCAGCTGCCCGCGGGAAACCCAACCGGCCGCGGACACCAGCATCGCCAGACTGACGGAGGCGCCGATCTGCGGCGCGACATTCCACAGGCCGGCGGCGGCTCCCTGGTCATCGCGGGCAAGACCGTTCGTCATGGCGACGGAGGAGCCGACCATGATACAGCCGACCCCGATGCCGATCAGCACGGTTCCCGGCAGGATATGGGCAAGATACGCATCCTGCGCCGCAAGCTGCGACAGCCGCCAGCTCCCGAGCGCGAAAGCCGTGGCTCCCGCCAGCAGGACCGGCCTTGTCCCGAAGCGGGAAATCCATCTTCCGGCCAGATTGGCCGCAAGAATGACGGTCAGCTCCTGGGGGAGGAAAGCGGCGGCGGCCCGGAGCGGCTCGAATGCCATCGCCTGCTGCATGTACAGCGTCAGCATGAAAATCGACGGGCCGATCACGCTGCCGAACAGGAACGCCGCAACCGCCGCTCCGGAGAAAGCCTGCCCGTACAGCAGGTTCAGCGGCAGCAGCGGATGCGCCGCCGCGCGCTCGATCCGGACGAACAGCGCAAGCAGCAGGACGGACAAGGCCAGCAGCAGGACGGTCCAATACGCATCCCGCATCGTTCCGCCTTCGGACAGCGCGAGCACCAGACAGCCGATGCCCAGCGTCGCCGCCATCGCGCCCGCAAGGTCGAGCGGCCGCCGGTCGCCGGCCCGATCGGCCGGCAGGATCGGCAGCGCGGCCGCGACGAGCAGGCCGGTCAGCACCGTGAGGAAGAACACGGCCCGCCATCCGAACCATTCGGTCAGCGTTCCGCCGAGAATGAGCCCGGTGACGAACCCGACCGCCGACACGGAGCTGAGAATTCCCATCGCCCGGTTGCGGGGCGGCCCCTCCGGGAAGAGCGCCGCGACAAACACGAACACCATCGGCGCAATGAGCGCCGCGCTGAGTCCCTGCAGCGCCCTCGCCGCGATCAGCCCCCCGAAGGCGGGCGCGAACCCGGCCGCCGCGGATGCCAGGGCGAACAGCCACGCCCCCGCGGCCAGCGTCCGCCGCCGGCCGAACCGATCCCCCAGCCGGCTCCCGACAAGCAGAAATCCGCCGAAACAGAGCGTGTACGCCGTCGTGATCCATTGCAGCCGGCCCGACGCGGCGCCGAACTCCTGCTGGATGGAAGGAAGCGCGATCTGCACGATGGAGGCGTCCAGCAGCACCATCAGCTGCGCGACGCAGAGCAGCAGCAGCGCCGCGTTTGCCGTGTTTTTGGATCGAGTGCGCATCGCGATCATTGTCCGCCTCAGTGGATCGTCTTGACCAGACCGCCGTCGATGATGCTGTCCGTTCCGGTGATGATCGCGGCGCTGTCGGAGGCCAGGAAGACGATCAGATTCGCCACTTCATGCGGCTCGGCGAACCGGCCGAGCGCGATGCCGCGCTCCAGGGCGAACTTGCGCACGGCTTCCTCGGTCGCGGGTTCGGGCAGCCTTCCCGCCCACATGTCGGTTCTCGTCGGTCCCGGCGCCACCGTGTTGAAGCGGACGCCTTGCGACGCGTACGTCAAGGCCAGGTTCTTCGTCAGGTTCGTGACTGCGGCTTTCGCGGCGCTGTAGGCGATCAGATTCGGATTCGGCATGATCGCGTTCATGGTGGAGACGTTGACGACGCTGCCGCGGCTCTTGCACAGATGAGGCAGCGCCGCGCGCGTCACGCGGACCACGCTCATCAGGTTCACTTCAAGCATCCTGCCCCATTCATCGTCCGCCAGCGCGGTGAAATCGGCGCCCGCCTTTGCGTCGATCGCGCCGATATTGTTCACGAGGATGTCCAGTCTGCCGAACTTTGCCACCGTCTCGGCGACCGCCTGCCCGGCGCCGGCTTCGGAGACCGCGTTGACCGGGATGTGAACCACCGGCCAGGCGGAAGACAGTTCGTGCAGGGCGTCCGATCCATCGCGGGACGTGGCCGCGACCCGCGCGCCGGACTCCGCCAGCGCGCGCACCGTCGCCAGTCCGATGCCGCGTGCGCCGCCGGTGACGAGCGCGACTTTGCCTTCCAGGGAAATGTTCATGCCTCTTCCTCCCTTCGGATTCACGTCCCATTATCAGCACGGCGCCACGGCTTGAAAAGTACGCATTTTTTTCAGACTTGGTCCGAATTTCCGTACCATCCGCGCGCATCTGTCCGAAATCCGGTCGGTGTGATATTTTATACGTGCATGGGAAAGGGGGCCTGCAAGGTGGAAAAACGGCTGGACGGCGCCGACACGCAGGGGATTCTGACGACGCTCAGGGTGATCGGGGGCAAATGGAAGCCGTTCATCCTGTTCATTCTGCTGTACGAGGGGACGAAGCGGTTCGGCGAGCTGCGGCGGCTTATCCCGGAAGTGCGGCAGGGCATGCTGGCCGCGCAGCTTCGGGAACTGGAGCAGGAAGGGCTCATCCACCGCAAGGTATATGCCGAAGTTCCGCCGCGCGTGGAATATTCGCTGACGGAGCACGGCCGGTCGCTCTCTTCCCTGCTGAAGTCCATGTGCGATTGGGGATTTACGCATCTCAAGGTTCGGGCGGAGCGTCAGGAGCCCGTGCGGGAGCGCGAGTGAGGCGGGAAGTCTGCCGGCCGGAGGCGCAAGGAGGGGGAAGCCCGTGACAAGCGTGCTTGTCGTGGAAGACGATGCGAATATGCTGGACATGATTCTGTTCGTCCTGAGCCGGGAAGGGTACCGCGTCCGGGGAGCGGTCAACGGACAGGAGGCGCTCGAGGAAATGGACCGCTCGCCCGCGGATCTGGTCGTGCTGGACGTCATGATGCCGGTCATGGACGGATGGGATCTGTGCCGCGAACTGCGGCGGATCAGTCCGGAATTGCCGATCATCATGATTACGGCCAAGCACGAGACCAGCCAGAAGGTGAAGGGGTTCGACCTGGGCGCCGACGACTATCTCGTGAAGCCGTTCGACCCGCCGGAGCTGGTGGCCCGCATCAAGGCGGTGCTGCGCCGGTACCGGATCGCGGCCGACAAGCGGATCGTACTGGGAAGCCTCAAGCTGGACCGGCTGCAGGGGACGGCATCGGTGGACGGCGTGAATGTGCATCTGCCCCCGAAGGAGTTTGAGCTGCTGTATCAGCTTGCCAGCTATCCCGGCCAGATCTTCCTGCGCGATCAACTGATCGAGACGGTCTGGGGATTCGACCACGAAGGCGACGAGCGGACGGTCGACGTTCATATCAAAAGGCTGCGGGAGCGCTTCGCCGCCTATACCCATCTGTTCCGCATCGTGACGGTTCGCGGACTCGGGTACCGGTTGGAGATGGAAAGCCATGATTAAGAGTCTGAACCTGAAAATCTTGATGATCTTCATCCTCGCCCTGACGGTGGGGTTCGCCCTTTCCGTTCCGGTCACGGCGTATCTGTTCCGGGATGTAGTCGACCGGTCCGTCCGGGACGCGTACGCGGCGCGCGCCGGAATGATCGCGGATGTCTACCCCCGGCTTGCGGCGGACGAGCGCGGCCCCTATCTGGAGCGGCTGTCCGGGGACCAGGGGGCATCCCTGTGGGTCTACGACCGGAGCGGTCTGCGCCACGCCTACGGAAGGACGGAAGAGCCGCTGCTGACCGACGAGGATATCCGGCTCGTCTTGGACGGCGCCGAAGTGGTGAAGCGGGCATCGTTTTGGCCGTTGCCGACGAGTCTGTACATGGGGTTCCCCGTTCGGACGGCGGAGGGGACGCTGGCGCTCGTCATCCGCCCGGAACGCTCCGATGCCGTGCGGCTGATGGCCGGCGTCACGGCCGTGTTCATTCTGACCGCGCTTCTGATCGGCAGCTTCAAATTCATCCTCTTCACGAGAATCGTGATCAAGCCGCTCAAAGCGTTGACGGCCGCCACCCGCAAGGTGGCCAAAGGCGACTACAACCTGTCGCTTCAGACGAAGAGCAAGGATGAGCTCGGCATCCTGACGAAGCAATTCCGGCAGATGACGGAGGAGATCAGCCAGGTCGAGAAAATGCGGCAGGAATTCGTATCCAACGTGTCCCACGAAATCCAGACCCCGCTCGCGTCCATCTCCGGCTACGTCTCCATTCTGCAAAGCGGCGGTCTCAGCGAGGAGGAGCAGCTTCGCTGCCTGGACATTATCCGGCAGGAGAGCATGCGGCTGTCCCGGCTCAGCGAGAACATGCTCCGGCTGGCCGCGATCGATTCGAGCCATTTCCGGTTCCACCCGTCGACCGTCCGGCTGGACCGGCAGCTGCGCCGCGTCGTCGTCACCGCGGAACCGCAATGGGCGGCGAAACGGCTGAACATTCATCTCGATCTTCCGAGGACGGAGATTCGCGGGGACGAAGATCTGCTGAACCAGGTCTGGCTGAACATTCTCGGCAACAGCATCAAATTTACGCCCGAAGGCGGCGAAATCTTCATCGAGCTGAAAGCCGGCGACGGCGGGATCGGCGTCGTCTTCCGGGACACGGGCATCGGCATCGGCGAAGAAGATCTGCGGCGCGTCTTCGAGCGCTTCTACAAGGCCGACAAATCCCGCAACCGCGATGCGGGCGGCAGCGGGCTCGGACTTGCGATCGTGCGGCGCGTCGTCGAATTGCACCAGGGAACGGTCGAGATCGGCAGCACGCCGGGCGAAGGCACGGTGGTCACCGTGATGCTGCCGGCCGTGTAACCGCGCGGGCCAACGTGCGGGCCAATGGAATACTTAGGAGGAACCGTCTTCCGCAAATGCGGGAGGCGGTTTTTTTGTCGGCTTGGGGGTTACAGAATTTACCATCTCGTTCAAATTGCGTTCATGAAGCGGGCGTAGTATCGCAGGGAGCATGCCGCATTGGGACTGGAGAGAGAGGGAGGTCGTCCATGATCTGGGTAATGGTTCAATTCGCATCGACGATTCTGCTTGCCGTCGCATCGGGCTTCGCCGCCATGTGCGCGGGCCGGGTCTGCCTTGCGCCGACGACGGGAAAAATGGCTTCCCGCCTGCGGACGTCGCTCGTCTTGATCTGCATCGGCGGCCTGATCCTGTTCGTCAAGCTGGCGGCAACCGTTCAGCTCGCGGCGACGGCGGGCTGGATTGTCGTGGAAGACAAAGCGGTGGCGCAGCTCCCGATGCTGCTGATCCCGGCCGCGGCCGTGCTGTGGTGCTCGATTCCGGCCGCGAAGGCGATTCGGGCGGACATTCGGGCGGCGGCCGGAGCGCCGAAGGAGCCGCCTTCGCCGCAAGCGCGCCTCAGCGCGGCCGAGCCGCTCTGGGCGTTCCCGGTCTGCCTGGCGTACATCGGCGCGCTCCTGTCGGTGATCCAGCAGTTCTTCATCGCGGAATGGCCGCTTCCGGTCGGCAAGATCCTCGCGGTCTGGGCGGTGTTCGCCGCCTGGACCTGCCTGCTCTGGATCGAGCTTCGAAACCGGCACCGCCGGCTCGCGAACTCCGGCGTGCCGGAACAGGGGACACGGGCTGCGCGGCTGTACCGGAAAGGGGGAGCGGTGCTGGCCGCCGCGTCCGTCCTCGTCATCTGGTACGTGCTCGGGGCGCAGGCGAGCCGCGTGCCGGACCGGATGAGCATGGCCGGCGATGGGCACGCCGGGGGGCATGCCCGTCACGCCGCTGCCGCGGCGCAGCCGGTGAGCGTCGCCGAGCTGACCGGTCCCCGGTCCGCATTGCCCGACCGCTATTTCTACCTGGAGGCGCAGAAGACGATGGTGACGCTGCCTTCCGGCGAGCAGCGGGAAGCCTGGACGTTCAACGGCGAGCTGCCCGGTCCGGAACTGCGCGTGAAGGAAGGGGAACTGGTCGAAGTCGCCCTGTACAACCGGGACGTCGACGCCGGCGTGACGATCCATTGGCACGGCATCGACGTGCCGAACGCCGAAGACGGCGTCGCGGGCCTGACGCAGGACGCCGTCATGCCGGAACAGCTGCACATCTACCGGTTCGTGGCCGATGAGGCCGGAACGTATTGGTATCATTCCCACCATCAATCGTCGCGGCAGGTGCAGATGGGGCTGTACGGCGTCATCATCGTGGAGCCGGACGAAGCGCCGGCGCAGCCGGCGGTCGATCTTACGGTCATGCTGCACGACTGGCAGACCGAGAACGGGACGACGGTGACCCTGGGCGGTCCGGACCGGCTGCGGCGCGTGAAGGCGGAACCCGGCACGCCCGTCCGGCTCCGGTTCGTGAACGCCGGGAATCTGCCGGCATCCGTTTACATCTCGGGCGTTCCGTTCCGGGTGACGGCGATCGACGGCGCCGATCTTCACGAGCCGGGCGACCTGACCGGTGCCCGTCTGGAGCTGGCGGCCGGCGGGCGGTACGACGTGACGTTCGTGATGCCGGAGACGGCCGTCGGCGTCGCGCGCCGCGGCGGACCGTTCGCACAGGACAGCGGCGCGCTCGTGCTCAGCCCGGCGGATGAGGGATTGCCGCCGGACGCCGCCGCGGATTCGGTGTTCGATCCCGCTTCCTACGGGACGCCCGCCGCGGCGAAGTTCGGTCCCGATACCCGCTATGACCGGCATTACACGCTCGTCTTCGACAACCGGCTCGGCTTCTACAACGGGAAGTTCAATTTCGTGCAGACGATCAACGGCCGCGTTTTCCCGGATGCGCCGATGTTCATGGTCCGCGAGGGAGAGCTGGTGAAAATGACGCTTGCCAACCGCGGCTTCGAGGATCATCCGATGCACCTGCACGGCCACCACATCCAGGTGTTGAGCCGGAACGGCAAGGCCGTCACCGGCAGTCCGTGGATCGCCGACACGCTGAACGTGGCGCCCGGCGAACGGTACGAAGTGGCGTTCGAGGCCGACAATCCCGGCATCTGGATGGACCATTGCCACAATCTCGACCACGCCGCCGTCGGCATGTCCGCACATGTCGCCTATGAAGGCTATTACTCTCCGTACGAAATCGGCGGCGCGACCGTCAACCAGCCGGAATGAGCGAATTGATTCGCGTTGGAGGTGAAGGGTGTTGAAACCCCATTCTATCGTCATGTTTCTGATCGTCCTGAGCGGCGTCCTCTCGATTGCGGTGTTCAACCCGATCATCGGTCCGCTCTCCCGCGATCTGGGCTTAAGCGAATTCCAGTCGGGATGTCTGGTGTCCGCGACGGGGCTGTTCTGGCTGCTCGGCGGCTATTTCTGGGGCAGGGCGGCTTTCCTGAGCAGCAAACGGCTGCTTATGCTCGTCATGCTCGCCTATGTCGCGACCGTGGCGGCTTTCGCCTGGCTGGCCGATTACGCGGCGAGCCAGGCGCAGTCCGCGCCGGGCCTCTTCTGGATCTTTCTCGCGCTCCGGATCGTCTCGGGCTTCTTCTTCGGGGGCATTCCGGCCATCGCGCAGGCTTACATCATGAGCTGGACGACGCCGGAGACGCGGACGCGCGGCATGGCGCTGTTCGGTACGGCGAACGGGCTCGGCTTCGTCCTGGGGCCGGCGATGAGCGGCGTCATGGCTTCCGTCGGGCTGACCGCGCCCATGTATGCCGCCGCCGCCCTGCTCCTCGTCATGAAAATCTGGCTGTGGCTCGCGGTTCCGAACGATTCGGAGCTTCAGCGGGAGCGTTCGGCTTCCCGGCTGTCGCCGCTCGATCCGCGCATCCGCTATTACCTGTGGGCCGGGCTGCTCATTACGGTGACGCTGAACATCCTGCAGGTGACGATCGGCTTCTTCATCCAGGATTCGCTCGGCCTGAACGCGGAAGCGACGACGCGGCTGATCGGCTACGGGCTGGCGGCGGCGGGGGGCATGGTGGTGGTGACCCAAATTTTTGCAAGCAAATATATGAAGCGGCGCCCCGAACGGATGCTGCGCATCGGCCTGGCCATCCTCACCCTTGCGCTCGTCGGCCTGCTGTCGCTCCTTAAGCTCACGTATGCACTGTTCATCGCGGCGGGCATCGGCTTCGGGTTCGCCCTGCTGGGATTTAGCTCGAGCGCTTCCGTCGCGGTGCGGGATCATGAGCAGCGCGGCGTTGCTTCCTTCGTTACGGCCATCCAGGGAAGCGGGGCCTTCGTGGGGCCGGCCGCCGGGACGGCGATGTACACGGCCCATATGAACGCGCCGTATTCGATCTGCGCGCTGCTGATCGGACTTACGCTGCTCGCCGGTTTCGCCAGGAGAAGGGCGGACGTTCCGACTCCTGCTTCGGTCGGGGGGGAGGTGAAATGACCGGGAAGAAAGGGTTCGCGCGGCTGCTCGAAATCGCCGGCGAGAAGCGCGGACTGCTGATCGCCGCCGGCCTGTTCTCCGCGGTCAGCGCCGTCTGCATGCTGATGCCGTACGTGTCCGTCTATTTCATCCTGCGGGAGCTGCTGGAACACGCGGCGTCCCCGGCGCTGGCCGACGGAGCGAAGATGATCCGCTGGGGCGTCATCGCCATCGCCGGCTTCGCGGCCGGCCTGGCCGCGACGTACGCGGGAGGCCTGATTGCGCACATCGCCGCGTTCCGCATTCTGTACGGCCTCCGGATCAGGCTCGCCGGCCATATCGGCAAGCTGCCGCTCGGATGGTTGAGCAGCCGCTCGACGGGGGCCGTCAAGAAGACGCTGGAAGACAACGTGGACAGGGTTGAACTGTTCATCGCGCACCAACTGCCCGATCTCGTTCACGCGGCGGTGACTTTGATGGTGATGATCGCCGTCATGTTCTCGTTCAACGTCTGGCTGGCGATCGCGTGCATCCTGCCGATGGTGATCGGCGTCGCGGCGCAGTTTCTGTCTTTTGCCAGTCCGAAGACGCGGAATACCCTCAAGTCGGCTCTGGATGCGCTGGAGCGGATGAACGCTTCCGCCGTGCAGTATGTGCGGGGCATGCCGGCCGTCAAGGTGTTCGGGCAGACGGTGCATTCGTTCCGGCAATTTTACCAGGACATGGTGCGCTACCGCGACCACGGTGTCATGCTGACGCAACTGTTTCAGAACGGGAACCTGACCTTCAAGGTCATCCTGAATTCGCTTGCCGCGTTCATCCTGCCGGTCGGCGTGTTCCTGCTGAACCGCGATCCGGGGAGCATTACCGCCGCTTCCGCGGTACTGTTCTTCCTGGTCATGGCGCCGGGCATCGCCGCCCCGATGTTCAAGCTCATGTACCTGATGGAGAATACCCGGCTGATCAACGAAGGCGTGGAGCGGTTCGACCGCATCCTGGCGGAGCCGCCGCTGCCGGAACCCGAGATTCCGCGGCGGCCGGCGTCCTTCGACGTGACGTTCGATCATGTTTTCTTCTCGTACGGAACGGAACCGACCGATACGGACGCGCTGGCGGATATTTCGTTCACCGCCCGGCAAGGGGAAGTGACGGCCCTCGTCGGGCCGTCGGGGGCGGGCAAGTCGACCGTCGCCCATCTGGTGCCCCGCTTCTGGAACGTGAACATGGGGGCGGTCCGCATCGGCGGCGTGGACATCCGCGACATGACGACCGCCGATCTGATGGACACCGTCGCCTTCGTGTTCCAGGACTCGTTCCTGTTCTCCGACACCGTGTACAACAATATCGCGGTCGGCCGGCCGGACGCGGCGCCCGAAGAGGTGTACGCCGCGGCGCAGGCCGCGCAGTGCCACGCGTTCATCGAGAAGCTGCCGCAAGGATACGGCACACGGATCGGGGAAGGCGGCGTCCATCTGTCCGGCGGCGAGGCGCAGCGGATCAACGTGGCCAGGGCGATTCTGAAGAACGCCCCGATCCTCGTTCTGGACGAAGCGACCGCCTTCGCCGACCCGGAGAACGAGCACGAGATGCAGCTCGCGCTCAAGGCGCTGATGAAGGACAAGACGGTACTCGTCATCGCGCACCGCCTGTCGACCATCCGGGACGCGGACCAGATTCTCGTGATGGAGGACGGCAGAATCGTCGAGCGGGGCAAACATGAAGCGCTGCTCGCGTCCGGGGGCTTGTACACGCGCATGTGGCAATCCTATCGGCAGGCCGCACAATGGCATTTGGGCAAGGGGGAGGTGGACGCCGATGCGCCGCATGCTTCGCAACATTACGGTGGATAATCCGCGCTCGCTCATCAAGCCGGTCTGTCTCACGGCGCTGGCGTACCTGGCGGGCATCCTCCCGTTCGCGCTGCTGACGGAAGCGGCGAGATTGATTTTCACTCCGTATGTCCATCCCGGCGTTCCGCTCGATGCGGAGCGGCTCTGGTGGGTGTGCGGCGGGCTGGTTTTGTCGATGGTGCTGCTGTTCGTCTGCGAAATTCCCGCCTACCGCGCGCAATACCGCGATGCCTACGGCGCGGCGGTGGAGGGGCGCTCCCGGCTGGCCGAGCACTTGCGGAAACTGCCGCTGGGGTACCTGAACCGGCGCGATCCGGGTGAGCTCGCCAA
Source organism: Thermobacillus xylanilyticus (assembly GCF_907165215.1). Taxonomy (GTDB): domain Bacteria; phylum Bacillota; class Bacilli; order Paenibacillales; family Paenibacillaceae; genus Thermobacillus; species Thermobacillus xylanilyticus. The sequence continues at coordinate 32,857 of NZ_CAJRAY010000083.1, forward strand.
CATGATGACGAGCGATTTCTCGATGGTCGAGCACGGCATCTCCCATGTCGTGCCGCAGATGATTGCCGGCGCCGCCATGCCGGTGATCGCACTCATCGGCCTGGGGTTCTTCGACTGGCGTCTCGCGCTCTCCCTGTTCGCGGCGCTGCCGGCGGCCGTTCTGCTGCTCGTCCTCACGTCCGGCGTTCAGCGCCGGCTCGGCTTGCGGCATTTGCAGGCCAAGATCGACGCGGGCGGGCGGCTGCAGGAATATTTGAACGGGATCAAGGTGATCAAGGCGTACAACATGACGGGCGAGCGCTTCGTCCGGCTGGAGCGGTCTTTCCGGGAATTGATGCGGCAGAGCATCCGTTTCGAAGGGACGCTCGGACCGATTCTGCTGAGCGCGATCGGCTGCGTCCGCGCCGGTCTGACCTTGATGGTCATGGTCGGCGTCCATCTGCTCGTTGGCGGCAACCTGGACGTCATCACGTTCGCGGCGTTCCTGATCATCGGCACCCGCATCTTCGATCCGCTGACAACGGCGCTGGCCGGTTACGCGGAGTTCCGCTATATCGGGCAGGCGGGCGAACGGATGGTGAAGCTGCTGCGGGAGCCGCCCATGCAGGGGCAGCGTAAGCCGCCCGAGCGCCACGCGATCGAGCTTAAAGGGGTGACGTTCGGCTATCTGGATCAACCGATCCTGCGGGACGTGAGCCTGCGCATTCCGGAAGGGTCCTTCACCGCGCTGGTCGGTCCGTCAGGCAGCGGCAAGAGCACCGTCCTGCGGCTCATCGCCCGGTTCTACGATCCGGATCGGGGGACGGTGACGATGGGCGGGGAAGATGTCCGCGGCATGGACCCGGAAGCGTTGATGCAGAAGGTGTCGATGGTGTTCCAGGACGTGTACCTGTTCGAGGATACGATCGCCGGCAATATCCGGTTCGGACGGCGCGACGCAACCCGCGAAGAGATCGAGGAAGCGGCGCGGCTCGCCGGCTGCCACGACTTCATCATGAAGCTGCCGGACGGCTACGACACGCTGGTCGGCGAAGGCGGCAGCACGCTGTCGGGCGGCGAGAAGCAGCGGATCTCCATCGCCCGGGCGCTGCTGAAGGATGCGCCGATCATCCTGCTCGACGAAGCGACCGCTTCGCTCGATCCCGAGAACGAAGCGGAGATCCAGCAGGCGATCGACCGGCTGGTGCGCGGCCGGACGGTGATCGTCGTCGCCCACCGGCTGAAGACGGTGCGGCACGCCGACCGGATCGTCGTGCTGGATCAGGGGCGGATCGTCGAGCAGGGCCGCCATGACGAACTGCTCGCGGCGGACGGCTTGTACGCCCGGCTGTGGCGGCGGCAGATGCAAGAGGCGGGCTGAGTTGGCCGCGCATCTGCGTCGTATCCGGCAGCAGAAGCTGCTTTAGGCGGGGTTGCCTGTATCATGCGAGCTATAACCCGGTGATAAAAGCCAGACTACTCCATCGTGAGTACTCTGGCTTTTTTCTGCGACTGGCCAAACAGAAGCTGTATTGAATCGGCCGTAACGTGGATACCACGTTACAGAGGCGCGCGGAACCGAGCAGAAACTGCTGTAACGTGGATACCACGTTACAGAGTCACGCGGAACCGGACAGAAGCTGTTGTAACGTGTATGCCACGTTACAGAGTCACGCGGAACCGAGCAGAAACTGCTGTAACGTGGATACCACGTTACAGAGTCACGCGGAACCGGACAGAAGCTGTTGTAACGTGTATGCCACGTTACAGAGGCACGAGGAGCCGAGCAGAAGCCGCTGTAACGTGGATACCACGTTACAGAGTCACGCGGAACCGAGCAGAAACTGCTGTAACGTGCATACCACGTTACAGCAGTATAATGCCGCGCTGCCGCGCTGCGGTCCTTATCGGACTTTTGGAATGTTAATTGTTCTGTCGTAGAAAAAAAGGAGTTGAAATGGTGCTTTTTTTGGAAGGGCTCGTTACGGTCACTTGCTTTATGTTGTTGTTTATTATTATTGGGCCACTCCTTTCGACGTGGGAAAGAAGGACTATCAACCGCGGGTGTCGAATATTGGAAGTCGAGGAAAAGGATTCGGTGGTGGCAACATGCTTCAACCCGGTTTGTACGAGCAGGTCATCAATGACTGCCTGGAATCCGAACTGACGAAATTGAATGACGATTGGCACGCAGATAAAGGCAAACTGGACCGTACCGAATCGGCTGCGATATTGGGACAATACATGGGGCGTCTGCTCGCGCGGGTCATGGAGTACCTCGATCAAGGAGATAAGGTGGTCAGGGACCGGGTCGCGCTCTGCAACGCCATCATCCGATACACGATTGAGTATCTCGAAAATTCGGCCGCGGACAGGCTTGATCCCGAACTGATCGCCAGCCTCAAGGGGCAGCTCATTCACCGGGACGCCGAGATGCTGCTGGAGTTGATCGACAAAAGTCGGACTCAGGCGCCCCAATCGCGCGTCCGCCCCGACACCCCGCTGTCCGTCAGCTCTCTTTTTACCGGAGACAAAAGAGAGCCGAGCATGATGGCAGAACTGAAGAAAGAGATCGTCACGAGCGATCGGATTGACTTCTTGGTGTCGTTCATCAAGTTCAGCGGCCTTCGGCTGCTGCTCGATGAACTACGGGCGTTCACGCAGCGCGGCGGCGAGCTCCGCGTCATCACGACCAGCTACATGGGGGCGACGGACTACAAAGCCATCCAGGAGCTGGTCAAGCTGCCGAACACTGAAGTGAAAATCTCCTACGATACGAAAACGACCCGCCTTCACGCGAAGGCTTATCTGTTCTGGCGGTACACCGGCTTCAGCACGCTGTACATCGGATCCTCCAATATTTCGGAATCGGCCATGACTTCAGGGCTCGAATGGAATGTCAGGCTGTCCCAGCAAGATGCTCCGGATCTCGTTACAAAGGTCGAGGTCACTTTCGAGCATTACTGGAACAATCCGGAGTTCGTGACGTTCATCCCGCAGTTGCATGAACAACAATTGCGACAGGCCTTGAAGGCGGAGCGTTCCTGGCAACCCGATGATCACAGCACGCTGGGCTACTATTTTGACATCCAGCCTTACTACTACCAGCAGGAAATCCTCGACACGCTTCAGGCGGAGCGGGAGGTGCACGGGCGGTACCGCAATCTCGTCGTGGCGGCGACGGGAACGGGGAAGACCGTCATTTCCGCATTCGACTACCGCCGGTACTGCCGGCAAAATCCCGGCAAGCCGAACCGGCTGCTATTTGTCGCGCATCGCAAAGAGATTCTGCAGCAGAGTCTGGCCTGTTTCCGGTCGATCCTGCGGGACCTGAACTTCGGCGACATCATGGTGGCGGGGCAGATGCCGGAACAGATTGATCATCTGTTCGTCTCCATCCAGTCGCTGAATTCCAGGGATCTGTTCGCACAGACGCCGCCGGATTTCTACGACTTCATCATCATCGACGAATTCCATCACGCGGCTGCGCCGTCGTACCAACAGTTGTTGTCGTATTATCAGCCGAAGATATTACTTGGATTGACGGCGACGCCAGAGCGCGCGGACGGGAAGCGGGTGACGGATTATTTCGACGGCCGGGTCGCCGCGGAGATTCGTTTATACGAAGCAATCGAGCGCAAGCTGCTCAGTCCTTTTCACTATTTCGGTGTCACGGACTCGGTCGACTTAAGCAAAGTGAAATGGCGATTCGGCAAATACGACGAGACCGAACTGGAAAAAGTTTTCGTGCTGCAGGAGCGGACGGCCCGGGAGCGGGCGCGTTTCATTTTCGAGGCGGTGGAGCGGTATTGCACGGACATCCGGGATGTGATCGGGATCGGGTTCTGTGTGAGCCAGCGGCACGCAGCGTTCATGGCTGAGCAGTTCAATGCCTTCGGTGTTCCCTCCGCGTATCTGACCGCCGAATCGCCGGACGACGTGCGGGATACGGTCAAGAAGCGGTTGGTACAGAAGGAGATCCATTTTGTGTTTGTCGTGGATCTGTATAACGAGGGTGTGGACATCCCGGAAGTGAACACCGTGCTTTTCTTGAGGCCGACGGAAAGCCTGACCGTGTTCCTTCAACAGCTCGGCCGTGGACTGCGGCTATGCGAAGGCAAAGAAGCGCTGACGGTACTCGACTTCGTCGGGCAGGCCCATCGGGAGTACAACTTCGAGCAGCGGTACCAGGCGCTCCTGCCGCGGACGCGCCGGTCGATCGTGCGTGAGATCGAGCAAGGGTTCGCCAATGTGCCGAAGGGCTGCTCCATCATCCTCGAGCGGAAGGCGCAGGAGATCATCCTCGCGCATATCCGGGCTTCGATCAACAACCTGATGAACATCCGGCGCAAGGTCGTCGACTACTTCGCGCACCATCGGGATTGGCAGGTCGGGGAGTTTTTCGAAGATTACCACGTGAAGCCGCTCGAGGTGTATCGCCGCGACGTGACGGTCTACGGGCTGGGTGCGCGGGAGAAGGTTGTGGCTTGCGAGGAGCCGCTCGGTGATTCTCGGGAGCGGTTGTTGGCCGCCGGGCTAGAGCGGTTGTCGTTCTGCAATTCGGCGCGGTTCATCCAGTTCTCGCTGCGGGCGTTGGAGCGGATTCGCGAAGGCCGCGGTCGGGAATTGGCGGATTTAAATGCGGCCGAACGCAAAATGCTGCTTATGTTGTACTACACGTTCTGGAATGTCGGATTGTCGGATTTGGAGGGGCAGCCTTTCCGCACGGTAGAAGAGTCGTTGTATTGGCTGATCGGGCATCCGTTGGCCTATGCGGAGTTGTGCGATCTGCTGCGGTACCAGTACGAGCGGATCGACATTGTCGGAAGGCCGGTCGACGGGCTCGACGAGGACATTCCGATCGACCTGTACTGCAACTATACGACCGACCAGATACTCGCCGCACTCGGGCGGCATCAGGCGTGGAAGCACCGGCACTTCCAGGAAGGGGGCCTCTATGTAGAGGATCGGAACATGGACGTGTTCTTCGTCACGTTGGTGAAGTCCGAGAAAGACTACTCGCCGACGACGATGTACCAGGATTACGCGGTGAATGAGCGGGTTTTCCACTGGCAGTCGCAGAGCCGTACGACGGTCGATTCGCCGACAGGGCGGCGGTATATCAATCAGGGGAAGACTCGGCACCCGGTCCTGTTCTTCGTCCGCGAGAAGAAGCGGAATGAGAACGGGGTGACGATGCCCTTCACTTGCGTGGGGCTGGCCGATTACAAGAGCCACCGCGGCTCGGCGCCGATCAGCATGGAGTGGACGATGCGCGAGCCGCTGCCGGCGTTTGTGCTGGATGTGGCGGGGCGGGGGTGAGTAAGGATGAACCATTCGAAATAGACAGATCAACAGAACAATCCTTATATATCAAGATTGATGGTGAAGATTGGTATCTTCAAAATCCCATGCGTAATAATTACATTTTTATATCTGATAGTCCGTCGGTCGAAAAGAGTAAAAGAATCAGATTTGTCAAGTGGGAAGAGATCCTTGAGCAAATAGTATAAATTTATGATCAAAATTCTGCTAAACATTAAGGTTTCTCGATCACCGGATCGGGCAGATTGTTGGTAATGCCCCGTTTTTTACGTTTTTTACGGAACTTTCGCTGGAGTTGAATTGTCATAGCCTTAGATGGATGAAAGCAGATTTATCAAATCTGTAAATCAGAAAGATCGCCAATATCTTGCCCACATATGCAGGATATTGGCGATCTTTTTAATGTTTTGACCTGTATTGGTCATCATTGCCTGCTGCTGCCCCCCGCAAATATCTGAACTGCTCCGGCGTCACACCCTCCATCTTCCGGAAAATGTGAATGAAATACGAACTGCTTGAGAATCCGATGCGCTTGGCGATGTCTTTGAGCGTCAGGTTGGTGGATACGAGCATGGATTTGGCTCGCAGAATCCGACATTCAGTCAGATAAGCGATGGGGGATTTCCCCATTAATCGATGAAACTGGCGGCAGAAATGAGAAGGGCTGCAGTTCGCGTGAGCAGCCATTTGCTCCAGTGTCAAAGGTTCGCCGCAGTGCGCCCGGATCCAATCGGCCGTTTCAACCAGTTTGTCTTTCCCTGCGATATTGGGCATGCCTTCGATCGTTTCGGCATGCAGAACGATGTGATTAAGCATCTCGTACAGAATCGCCGATATCCGGACGGCCTCTTCCTGCAAGGGAGGGATATGGCTGCCAAGCAGTTCGGACCACAATTGGTCCATGCGGGGAACACCGGCCCAAGAGAAGATCCAGGGTTCGCGCTCACCCCGTCCCTGAAGAACGGATTCCATGCCTTGCGTGTTAAAGTGAATCCATCTGATGTCCCATGGATCGTCACGGTCTGCGTAATAGAACTGGGGAACGCCCGGACCGTACAGAAATCCCGTGCCGCCCCGCAATTCCAGCACCCGGTCTCCGATCCGCACATATCCCTTGCCGCCGCGCACGATATGCCAATTGTAAGTCGACAGTCCGTTCGGCCGGTATTCGTAATGATCGGGCTCATGTGCGTAATGGCCGAATGATTCCGGATAGCAGAGAAAGTGCCTGAATGTTGCGGGCGGAAGAAACAGGTTGAGTCGCATGTTCATTCACGTCCTGCGGCAAAATTTTGATATCATGATCAACATTCTATGATTTATAGTCGCAATAATCTATTGTATAGTCAATCTCGAATAATTGGATCAAGCAAAATCATGATATTCCATGGCGGTGATTGAAATGAGAATGGGTATGGACTACTATCCCGAGCATTGGGATCGCTCCATGTGGGAGCAAGATGCGAAGCTCATGCGGGAAACCGGCGTCAGCCTCATCCGCGTCGCCGAATTTGCCTGGTCGAGACTGGAGCCGAAGGAAGGCCATTACGACTTCGGATGGCTCGACGATGCGATCGGAACGTTCCACAGGCACGGCATTCAGGTGGTCATCGGAACGCCGACTTGCACGCCGCCCAACTGGCTGGTGAAGAAATGCCCGGATGTGCTGCCCAGGGACGCGCAGCTGCATCCGCATTACCCCGGAATCCGGGGACACCGGTGCTACAACAGCCCGTCGATGCGGCATTATTCCGCCCGGATTGTCGAAAAGCTGGCCCTTCACTACAAAGACCACCCCGCTGTCATCGGTTGGCAGATCGACAATGAATTCAGCCTTCATGAATGCAACTGCGATCAATGTAACGAGAAGTTCCGATCCTGGCTCAAGGCCAGATATTCGTCGGTCGAAGCGGTCAATGCCGCCTGGGGAACGGTAGTCTGGAGCGGAGAATACAGCGACTGGTCGGAAATCACCACGCCGCTTGGGGGCACCCGTTGGAAAAATCCGTCCTTCCTTCTGGATTACAAGCGGTTTGAGACGGACTCTGTCGTAGAGTTCCAGCAGATGCAGGTGGACATTCTGAAGAAACATTGCCCCCACCATTTTGTCACCCACAACATCTGGAGTTACCCGATGAGTCTGGATTACTACAAGTTGTGCAAGAATCTGGACTTTGTATCGCTCGATTATTATCCGAGCACCAGCCCGGAGAAAGACGTGACGAGCGGATACAGCGGGGCGCTGACGCTAGACTTGTCGCGGGGCATCAAGCGGAGGAACTTCTGGATCATGGAGACGCTCAGCGGTTCGCCGGGATGCTGGATGCCGGTGTGGCGCGCGCCGTATCCCGGGTTCATCCGGGCAGTTTCCTGGCAAAGCATTGCCCGCGGCGCCGACACCATCGTGCATTTCAGATGGAGAAGCGCCCCGTCGGGAGCGGAGCAATTCTGGCACGGCATCCTGGATCACAGCAATGTACCCGGCAGAAGGTTCGAGGAATACCGCGGGCTCTGTGCGGAAGTCCGCAGGCTGGCACCGCATCTGGAAGGCACGCAGGTGAAAGGCGAAGCGGTCATTCTGCACTCGCACGAGCAGTACAACGCATTTCAGGCCCAGTACCAATCCGATGGATTCAATTATTTCGACAACATCAAAGCCGTCCACCGCGCGTTCACCAAATTGGGCATCATGACGGATGTGTTGAACGAACACGAGGACTTGAGCGGATACAAGCTCATTGTGGTCCCTTCGTTGTTCTTGCTGGATCCGGAACTCGCCGGGAAGCTGGAAGGATATGTCCGGAACGGGGCGACGCTCGTCATCCTGCCGCGCACGGGCGTCAAAACCCGCACCAATCTGTGCTGGATCCGGCCTCTGCCCGGGCCTCTGGCCGAAACGGCCGGCGTCATGGTGGCGGAGTACGATCCGATCGGCAAAGAGACCAATTCGATCCGGTGGAACGGCAAGACGTATTCCTGCAATCAGTGGTGCGACATCCTGACGCCGCAAGGCGCGGAACCGGCGGCATGGTACGAGAAGGAATTCTACGCCGGTCAGGCGGCGGCAACCGTTCATGCGCTGGGCAGCGGGAAAGTCTGGTACATCGGCACTTTCCCGGAAGAGCAGTTCTATCTGGACTTCTTTAAGCAAGCTGCCGACGAACTTGGCTTGTTCTATTTCCCGGATCTGCCAGAAGGTGTCCAAATTTCCATCCGCTCGAAAGGCGGCAAGCGCTATCTGTTCATCCTGAACTTTTCGCGCAGACAGCAGACCGTCAGGATCGGACAATCGTACAGGAGCCTTCTGCGCGATGGACCTGTTGCGCCGGAGCTGGACATGAATCCTTACGACGTTGAAATTCTGGAACTTTCGCGATGAGCAACGGTCGGTCAGGAACAGGCCCTGATCGACCTTGTTGTTATACTCGCACGAATCAAATCATCCCGATCAAAAACCAATCGTTGTTGTATGGTTTCCCCTCCTGCAAGAAGACTACAATTGAACGCAAAGGGGGAGACCGGATGGGTAGACTGATCAAATACCGGTGGCAGTACCTGTTGATTCTGCCGGCAGTCGTGCTGTTATTCCTGTTCAACTATATCCCGATGGCCGGCATCCAGATCGCGTTTCGGGATTTCCGCATCGGACAGTCCATCTGGACCAGCCCATGGGTCGGGTTCGAAAATTTTTCATTCCTGCATGACGACCAGTTCTGGATCATTGTCCGAAACACGCTGTACATTTCCGTGCTGAAATTTATCTTCGGCTTTCCGGCACCGATTCTGCTCGCACTCATGATCAATGAACTTCGGCATTCCGGGTTCAAACGGTTTGTACAATCCGTCAGCTACCTGCCCCACTTCTTCTCGTGGATTGTCGTGGCCTATATCCTGCAGTCGTTCCTGACGCTGGACGGCGGCCTGGTCAACGATCTGATCGTGAAGATGGGCGGAGAGCCGATCTTTTTCCTCGGTTCGGAGGAGTGGTTCCGGCCGATGGTCGTCTCGAGCGCATTGTGGAAGGAAGTCGGATGGAACAGCATTCTGTACCTTGCCGCCATCACGACAATCGACCCGCAGTTGTACGAAGCGGCCAGGGTGGAAGGGGCCGGAAAACTTGCGCAGATCCGGCACATCACGATTCCCGGCATCATGCCCACGATTACGATCGTGCTGATCCTCAACATCCCGAGTCTGATTGCGGCCGGCATGGATCAGATTTATCCGCTGATGAACCCCGCAAACATGCAGGTTGCGGACGTGCTCGATACGTATGTGCTGCGTAGCGGTCTGCAACAAGGCTATTTCGGCATGGCGACAGCGGTCGGTCTGATTTCTTCCGTCATCGCATTGCTCCTGGTCGTGATGACGAACCAATTGTCACGCAAACTCACTGGAGAAGGGCTCTGGTAAGCCATGACGATTTCAACCACGGAAAAAATCGGTCAAGCCGTAATCGTCTTTCTGCTGCTGTTACTGTGTGTTTCCGTCATTTACCCGTTCCTGTACATGCTGGCGATTTCGCTGAATGACGGCGCCGATGCCGCGAAGGGCGGTGTCTATCTGTGGCCGAGACAGTTCACATGGATCAACTACGAGATCGTGCTGGGCAACGAGGTCATCCGGCATTCCTACCTGATCACGATCGCCCGGACGATCGTCGGCACGTTCCTGGGCCTGCTCGTCACGCTGGCCGCGGCGTTCGGACTTTCTTACCGGATGCTGCCGCTTCGCAAAGCGATTCTGACCTATGTGCTCATCACGATGTTGTTCAACGGGGGCCTGGTGCCCTACTACATCCAGCTGTACAACCTGGGCCTGGTCAACACGTTCTGGGTTTACATCATTCCGAACATGTTCTCCGTATGGAATATGTTCGTCATGCTGAAGTTCATCCAGGGGATTCCGGATGCCGTCGTGGAATCGGCGGAGCTGGACGGCGCGAATCCGGTGCGGATTCTATTCCAGATCATCGTGCCGCTCTCGAAGCCGATGCTCGCGGCGCTGGGGCTGTTCACGGCGGTCTTTCACTGGAACGATTGGTTCGCCGGGGCATTCTACGTGACGGATCAATCGCTCATTCCGGTACAGACCTTCTTGCAGCAGATGCTGAACGCTTCGGACCTGTCGGTCATCTTCGGCTCCAACACGAACCAGGAAGCGCTGGCGCGGGGGGCGCAGGCGAAGAACGTGACGCTCATGTCCATCAAGATGGCGGTCGTGATGGTCAGCGCCCTGCCGATCCTGTGCGTGTATCCGTTCCTGCAGAAATATTTCGTCAAAGGGGTGCTGATCGGCTCGGTGAAAGGCTGACCCGAAGCCGGGAGGCCCAATATCAGCGACGGGTATGAGGCCATGTCATGGACATGCCTTCCCATACCAAAATCTCAGAAAGACAAGCCAACAAGGGAGGTTGCACATGAAGACGAAGAAGAAAGTATTTGGCTACGCCTCCGTCGTCCTGGCCATGCTGCTGGTGTTCACCGCCGCGTGCTCGTCATCCGGTTCTTCGGACAACAACGGCGGCAGCACATCGGGCAGCACGGCATCCGGCGGATCCGAGGAGGGCGGGTCGAGCAGCGCGCTGTCTTTCGAGCTGTGGCTTGGTTGGTCGGCGACGGTCAACAACGACAGCCTTGTGCAGAAGTATTGGAAGGAGCAGGAGCCGGGCGTTGAAGTGAAGCTGGAAGCGACGCAGGGCGACGCAATGACGGCGCTGAACCTGCGGCTCAACACCGGCGGCTTCAAGGACGCGGCCGTGTTCAGCCACAGCGACACGATCAAGAACGCGATGATTCGTTCGAATCTGATCATGCCGCTCGAGCAATACTTTGAAATGCCTGACAAATACCCGAATCTGGCCTCCATTCCGAAGCAATACCTGGATCGTCTCCGGGACCCGGACGGCCATATCTGGTCGATTCCGACCTGGTTCGACCAGAATCCGGACAACCCCTGGCCGGGCTGGGTATCGACGGCATGGATGGTGCGGACCGACGTCCTTGAACAAGTCGGCATGACCGTGGAAGACCTTTCGACGCTCGAAGGCGTGGAGCAATTCCTCGCGAAGGCGTCCGAGGTGAAGGACTCTTCCGGCAAGGCGCTCAATCCGCTCAGCTTCCTGATGGATCAGAACGACTCGGCGGGCTGGAACGACGAGAACGCGGTGCTCACCGCATTTGGTGTCACCACGGGCAGCGCCGGCGGCGTCATTCCGGTTGAGAAGAAAAACGGCGAGTTCGTCTTCCTCTATGACGACCCGCAATACAAGGCGGCTTACCAATGGATGAACAAGCTGTACCGTCAAAAGATGATCGATCCCGAAGTCGTCACGGACAAGAAGGAACGCTACAAGGAGAAGAACAAATCCGGGCGCAACGCCATGAACGTCGGAAGTTTCTGGAACATGGACCAATACATCTGGGAGACGCTTGACGGTCCGACGGAACCGGGCTGGTACTATGAACCAATCCCGTTCCCGAAGGTGGAAGGCGTGGATTCGATCGGGTACAACCAAATCGTCAACCCCTATCCGGGATACGACGTGTACATCAGCAAGAACACGAAAAACCTCGAAGCGATCCTGACGTTCCTGGACTATACGCTGACGCCGAAGGCCGAATGGCAGCAAGTGGTCAACGAAGGCCCGGCAGGCCTGTACTGGGACTGGGTCGACCAGCCGCTCGGCACCTGGAGATTCATCGACGCGGATTACGAAGCGAAGCGGAATTCGGGCGACCAAGCGCAGAAAGCGCAAGTTACGCCGGAACTGTACATGTTGTCTTCGTACAACAACGAGTGGTATCCTTGGTGGAACAACGAGGTGACCGTGGCCGGAGCCGCGAAAAACCAGGAATTCTCCAAGAAAATCGGCGCAATGGGCGCTGTCCGGACCGCTCACACCTACGACACCGTCAAGGCGAAGGAAGGCGGACTGTGGGAGAAATACGGGCTGGAGCTCGAGAACCTGCGCAAGGAATACCGCGCCAAGCTGATCATGGCCAAGGACGACGCGCAGTTCGAGGCGGCATGGCAGGAGTTCCGCGACGCGCTCGAGAAGCGGGCGCACTGGAGCGAACTCAAGCAGGAATGGCAGGAACAATACGACGCGATCGTTCAGACAAGCGGGGAATTCTGAGCGGCTGGAGCAATTCCGAACGGGGAGCCATCCCGGGAGGGATTGCTCCCTTTGCCGTTTTATTCGCCCGCAAGAAGCGGGGGTTGGGGCGTTGCTGCTGCGGTTCATCGAGAAGGCGGCCATCCGCATTACGAGTTCCTTGAACCTGAGGGGAAAAATCTTGCTGCTCTACGGGGCCATCGTGCTCTTGCCGACTGTCATCCTGGGCGCCGTCGCCGGTTATTTCACCCTGGCAAGCGTGCGCAGCAACTACATGGTGACAATCCGGGAAGCGCTTCGCCAGACGGCGCAGAACATCGAGTTCCGCAAGCAGAGCTATGACGTGCTGACGATCCGGACGGCGACGGACGGCGAGCTGATTGCCCGGCTGTCCCGCGAATACGGGGATATGGCCGAACAATTGGACACCGTCACCTATGTCGACCGCTCCTTCATGGCGATGAGCAAATATTTGCCGGGGATAAGGGATTTCCGCATCTATCACATGAATCCGACGCTCGTGCAGGACGGCAGCCTGCTATGGAAGCCGGAAGAACGGCCGCTTGCCGGCATGCCGGAGTCGGAATGGTACCGGCAGACGCTCGCTTCGGACGAATCGCCCGCGTGGCGGAACGTGCCGGACAGCCCCGGCGAATTGGTGCTGACGCACAAAATATTGGCGAGGAACGGCCAGGCCATCGGCTTGGTGTTCATGAAACTGAGCTACGACACCGTCTTCGGCGAACTGCTCGAACATCCGTTCAACGGCGCGGGCGAGCTCTACATTATTGATGCGGAGAACCGGATCATCGCGGCCACGAACCGCGGGATGATCGGCCGGATCGCCGAGTCGGCCCCGCTGCAGCAGGCGGCGGAAGGGGTGTCGGGCGAGACGGAGGGATGGAGCGGAGTCGAGGAGGGCGGCAGCCGCTATTTCTCGCAGCCGGCCGGTTCGGGCTGGAACGTGGCGGCCGTCATCCATATGGATCAGCTTGAGCGGCGGTCGCGGCACATCATGTACGGCATCGCCGGAGGCGTCGCGTTTTTCCTCCTGCTGTCGATGTTCATGGTGCTTACGGTGATGAAGAACATCGTGCTGCGCATCCGGAAAATCGGCAACCGGATGAACGACGTCGCGCAGGGCGAGTTCGATGTCACCGTCCACAGCCGCGGCGACGACGAGCTCGGCGAGCTGGAGCTGCTCTTCAACTCCATGTCGGGCAAGCTCGGCAAACTCGTGCACGACATGGCCAGGGTGAAGCTGAAGGAGCGGGAGCAGTCGTTCCGGGCGCTGCAGGCGCAGATCAATCCGCATTTCATCTACAATTCGCTGAGCCTGATCCGGTGGCGGGCGATGGATCTCGGCGACGACATGCAGATCCGCACGATCGACGCGCTCACGACCTTTTACCGGCTGGCGCTCGACAATACGATCAATGTGACGCGGATCGAGACGGAGCTTCAGCACGTCAGGGCGTACCTGGAGATCCAGCAGCTCCGCTATCCGGACATGGTGCGCATCGAGTGGGACATCGACCCGGATGTCAGCGCTTACTATACGATCAAGCTGCTCTTGCAGCCGATCGTCGAGAACTGCTACGTGCACGGCGAGATCACGAAGAAGCCGGGCGCGTACATCCGGATCGCGGCGAAGCGGACGGACGGCCGCATCCGGTTCGAGGTCGAGGACAACGGCAAGGGCATTCCGCCGGAGACGGCGCTTCTGCTCATGCGCGGCGAACGGACCGGCACGGGGAACGGGTTCGGCACGACCAACATCCGCGAGCGGCTGCGGCTCTACTTCGGCAGCGGGAGCGAGTTTGCGATCGACAGCCGCGTAGGCGAAGGCACGCGCGTAACGATTACCATTCCGGCATGCCTCGAGCGGCCGGAGATTCGAAGGGAGGAAGAAGCGTGATTCAGGCGCTTATCGTGGACGACGAACCGATGCACCTGCAAGGGCTGGCGCGGCACGTCCGTTGGGAATCGCTCGGCTATGCCAGGCCGCTGACGGCGCTGTCCGGCGAGGAGGCGCTCGCGCTCATGCGCGAACATGCCGTCGATGTCCTGGTGACGGACGTCTCGATGCCCGGCATGAACGGCATCGAACTCGCCGCCCGCGCCAAGGAGATCCACCCGGGCATCCAGGTGCTGATGATCAGCGGCTACAACGAGTTCGAGTTCGTGCAGGAAGCGATTCATGTGGGCGCGCAGGGCTATGTGCTGAAGCCGATCAAGGTGGAAGAGGTGGAAAGCAAGCTCGCCGCTTTCCGGACGGCGCTGGAGAAGCTGCGCCTCATCGAGGCGGAGACCCGGGCGCTGCGGGAGAAGGTGTCCGGCAGTCTCGACGCGGTGAAGGACCGGTTCGCCCATGAGCTGATCGCGGGCGCGGCCGACGAGGGGATGATGGCGTCCTGGAAGATGCTGCTCGATCTGCCGGAGCTCAGGACGGGCGTCCGGATCGTCGTCTTCGGTTATGACCGTTTCATGGACGGGGGACCGGACGCCGGCAGCCGGGTCATGCGCGGCGCCGCGTTCTTCAAGGTCGTCGGCGTGGGCTTGTCCGATCTTCCCTCGGTCATCGCGGCCAAAGTCTGGCCGGAGGAAGTCATCGCGATCCACCCGAACCCGACGGCCGGCGAGAATGCGAAGATGGAGAAACAGATCGGGTTCATTCAGGGAATCATGGAAGAGCAATACGGCTCGACGGTGACGGTCGGGATCAGCAACGTTTACGGTGACTGGCGCGATGTGCAGCTTGCCTACAAAAGGGTCAAGTTCATGATGGCGCGCGCCCGGCTGATCGCCGGCGGGCAAGTGCTGCACGAAGACCGGCTGGACGAGCCGGATTTCCAGGATTACCGCGTGCGGGAAGAGTTCATTCCCGCGATCGTGCGCATGCTCGAAGAGTCGGACGACGCGGCCAAGGCCGTGGAATATGCGGGCAACGTCATCGACATGCTGCAGCTCGATCATTCCGTCTCGTATCTCCGGGCGTTCGCGCTCGGTCTGGTCAGCGAGCTGGCGCGCAAGCCGGGGCGGCAGGAGGCGGGCGAAGACGAATCGCATGTCGGGGTGATGCAACGGCTGCTCGACTGCGGCCATGCCGCGCTGATCCGCGAGGAAGTGCTCGGGTTCATGTCCCGCTACGCCGCCGCCCGGCGGGACGAGCGGAACCGGCGGCAGCATCATCTGATCCGGCGCGTCCTCGAATACATCGCGTCGCACCTCCACGAGAACGTCACGGCCAAGCAGCTGGCGGAGCAGCACAACATCAATGCAAGCTATCTCAGCGTGCTGTTCAAGAAAGAGACCGGCAAGACGATCTCGGAATGCATCCAGGAGATGCGCATCAACCGGGCGATCGAGCTGCTGCAGGACCCCGCGGTGCGGGTCTATGAAGTGGCGGAGCGGGTGGGCTTCCAGACGCCGGCGTATTTCTCCTACCTGTTCAAAAAAATCACCGGCCGGACGCCGCAGGAATACCGCGATTACTACTACGATTCACAGGGTTAGCGCCGGCGTCACAACCCCTCGGGCGTCGGATAGCCGACATCCGCCACGAACTTGACCGGCACCGTCTCGCGGCGCGGGACGTACGTGCCTTCCATCTGCTCGATGATGAGCTCGACGGCTTTGTCCGCGATGGTGTCGATGTCCTGCTGGATATACGGCACGAAAGGGAGCTTCGGATCGTCGAACGAGACGAGCGCCACGTCCTGCGGCACTCGCCGGCCCATTTCGCCCAGGGCGGCATACGCGAGGCGGGCGAGCACGGTGTCGACGGCGAACACCGCCGTCACATGCGGGTTGGCCTTGAAGAAGGCGGCGATCTGCTGCTTCACCCGTTCGTCGTCCGCGCGCGATGTCCGTTTCAGGTAAAGCCAATATTTTTTGTCGATCGGCAGCTGCCGGTCCAGGAACGCGCGCTCGAAGCCGAGGGCGCGTTCGTGCGTATTGGAGTTCCGGCTCTCCTGGTTCAGCAGCGCAATATGTTCATGTCCCTGGCGGAACAGATAGTCCATCGCTTCCAACGTGCCCTGAATGTTCTCCGACGTCACGCTGCTGTTCGTAATGTTCGGCAAATACCGGTCGACGAGCACGTGCGGCGTTTTGTCCAGGCTCAGCTTCAAAATCTCCTCGTTGTAGTGCTCCTCCATAACGGGGAAAATGACGAAGCCGCGGACGCCGAACAGCTGGAACATCCGGATCGCCTCGATCTCCTTCTCCATCTTGTCCTCCGTCACCCGGATGAGCGTCTGGTAGCCGCGCTCATGCAGCCGGGATTGCAGCCGGAAGAACAGCAGGCTCTCGACGGGCATGGTGATGGACGGGAAAATGATGCCGACGATGCCCTTGAACCCGGAATGGATCGAGTGCAGGATGTCCGTGCCGTTCCTCCCCGCCACGAACGTTCCCTTCCCCTTGATGCGCACGACCAGATTTTCGTCGCTCATGACGGCCAGCGCCTGCTTCGACGTGATCTGGCTGACGTTGAAATATTGGGCCAGCTCCTTCTCGGACGGCACCCGGTCGCCCGGACGCAGTTTGCCGGACAAGATTTGCTCACGCAGATGATTGGCGATCTGCTGGTAGAGCGGAACTGATTTCATCCCACGGCGCAACCTCCGAAAAATATACTAAGCAACAAAATCGTTCATCCCTCATTATACCTGCAACCGCTTGTACGGAATAGCGAAGAAGATCAGAATCCGAGCCAAAATATACTAAGGATAGTATATGAATTATGCGCCCGGACCGCTATCATGGCAATAGAGTAAACGCATACAGGACCGGGGGTGGTGGCCGACTTCGCGGGCGTTCTTGCAAGTTTGGGCCAGGGCATGAAGGACAATGGAGGAGGGACAGCTATTACACTCCGGCCAGGCGCTCGATTTGTCGGAGGGAGCGGGGCATGACGGCGCGAACATCCGGCAATGGCCGGACAACGGGCTCGATCCGCAGCGGTGGCAGTTCACGGCGCCTTGACGGCCTGCCGATGCGGAGAGACAATACCAACAGACAGACCAACAGACAAATCATGACAAAGGAGATTCATGAATGGCAGAACATAAATATATCAAGGACTACCCGAGACCGCAGTTTGTACGCGAGCCATGGATGAATCTCAATGGCGAATGGGATTTCCGCTTTGATGACGACGGAGTCGGCGAGCGGGAGAATTGGCCGCGGGAACTCAAGGCTGACCGGAAGATCACGGTGCCGTTCACCTATGAGACGAAGGCCAGCGGCATCGGCGACGAAACGTTCCACCCTGTCGTCTGGTACCAGCGGATGATCGCCATCCCGCAGGAGTACCGCGGAAAGCGGGCGATCCTGCACTTCCAGGCGGTGGACTATCTGGCCAAAGTGTGGGTGAACGGACACTATGTCGGGATGCATGAGGGAGGCTACGCGGCCTTCTCTTTTGACATCACGCCTTACTTAAGCGAAAGCGGCGACAACCGGCTGGTCGTCAAGGTGACGGACAGCCCGTCCACCGTGCAGCCCCGGGGCAAGCAGCGCTGGATCAAGGACAACTTCGGCTGCTGGTATGTGCAGACGACCGGCATCTGGCAGACGGTCTGGATGGAGTTCGTGGAACCGGACCATATCCGGTCGGTGAAGATTACGCCGAAGTTTGACGAGGAGTCCGTGCGCTTCGACTTCGTCCTTCCGGATTCGACCGCAGGCTCCGGCAGAGACTTGCAGCTCGTCACCGGCGTCTACTTCGAAGGCAAGCGCATCCGCGAGACCCGGATGTCCGTCGAACGCGCGCGGTTCGGGCTTGAGCTCGACCTGCGCAGCGAAGCGGCCGGCGAATGGGAGATCAAGCCGTGGCATCCGAACCATCCGAACCTGTACGACGCAGAGTTTGTGCTGCTCTCGGACGGCCGGGAGGTGGACCGCGTCCATTCCTATTTCGGCATGCGGAAAATCTCCATCGAGAACGGCAGGATCCTGCTGAACAACGCGCCGATCTACCAGCGGCTGCTGCTCGACCAGGGCTACTGGCCCGACACGCACCTGACCCCGCCGTCGGAGGAGGCGATTCTCGAAGACATCGAATATACGCTTCGCATGGGCTTCAACGGCGTGCGGAAGCACCAGAAGATCGAGGATGCCCGCTATCTCTACTGGTGCGACCGCAAAGGGCTGCTCGTCTGGTCCGAGATGGGCGCGGCCTACGAGTTCCACGACGAGGCGGTGGACCGCTTCACGCGCGAATGGCTCGACCTGGTCCGGCAATTTTACAATCATCCGTGCATCGTCACCTGGGTGCCGTTCAACGAGTCATGGGGCATTCCGCAAATCTTCACCGACCGGAAGCAGCAGCATTTTACCGAGTCGATCTATCATCTGACCAAGGCGATCGATCCGTACCGCCCGGTCGTGGTGAACGACGGCTGGGAGCACACCGTGTCGGACATCCTCACGCTGCATGACTACGATGAGGACGGCGCACGTTTTCTGGAGCGATATGCGAATCGGGACGAGATTCTGGGCAACCGGATGCCGTTCAACAACGGCAAATACGCCTTCGCGCGGGGTTACGAATACCGCGGCCAGCCGATCATCATCAGCGAGTACGGCGGCATCGCCTTCACGACGGACAGCGGCTGGGGCTACGGTAACCACGTCAAGAACGAGGAGGAGTTCATCGAGCGCTATCGCAAGATAACGAACGCGATCAAGGCCACGCCGTACATCTGCGGCTATTGCTACACGCAGTTGACGGACGTGCAGCAGGAGACGAACGGGCTGCTGACCGAAGGCCGCAAGCCGAAGGTCGATCCGGACAAGATCCGCGCCATCAATCTGGCTTGAATGTGTTGACTGTCGACAAACCTTGTCGGCAGTCATTTTTATAGATGCTGATGCCGACGCGATCAATGTGTTCGATGAGGTTTTGGCGGGACAGCGAATGATAGTCCACGACATCCACCTTGTAGGGGATGGGAAGTTCCTCGTTCAACCACGCTTGCAAATTCAGGGCCACATCGGGCAACGGCCGGTCGCCTTTGATGGCCAGGTCAATGTCGCTGCCCTTCTTGTAAGTTCCTTTGGCTCTGCTGCCAAACAGAACCACTTCGCGAATCTGCGGATACTTGCTGAAGGATTCCAACATCAGCCGAAAAGACTCCGGCGATACGCCATAGGTGTTCATCGATCCATCCCCAGCCGGCCGTGCACTTGTTTCAAAGCAGCTGTAAAGCGGTCACGAATGAGCCCAAATGCCAATTCCGCCATGCTCTCATCGTAGGTGTGCGCCATTACATTCCGCTTTTGCAACATATCCAGCCAGAGTTCACCGTCTTCGATCAGGCCATACCGGAACGCCTCTTTGATGACATCCCGCGGGAACTTGGCATCGATGCCGCGTTCTTCCATGTAATCTTTCAATGTTTTCCAGGCGAGTTCAAAAGTAAATTGATAGTATTGAATTGCACCGGCTCTCTCCAGCTCGGACAAATGCTCTGCAGTCAACGCTTGCACGAGCTTGTCCAGTGCTTTGTCAAAATTTTCGTATCTTTGCTTCCACCGGATATCGGCAGACATTGCGGATCGCCCCATTCATATAGGTTCCAACACGATTATAGCATGAAGGCCATGATAACTTGCACGGCCGGAAAAAGTCGATCACCCTCGAAGCGTGCTGTTTGTTCAAAATTTTGTTTTGTCCATCGCGTTCCCTCGCCAGCGGGCGGTTTTTCATCCCATGCTTCGCTTCGCTTGCTCGAGCAATCGGGCGACGTAGAGAGCGGCTGTCTGTACGGAGAGGCGTAAGAAGCGCTATACGACTCGTTCGGGGAGATGGAACTTGCGGTTCTGTGCAAGATCGTCTTCCGTGAAGCATTGCGCGGCGGGACGGCGGATTTATGAAAATCCCGGCCTTTCTCGGTGAGCGAATATTCCACGGTCACCGGGACGGTCGGGAACACCTCGCGGCGCACGACCCCGTTTTGTTCCAGCAGGCGCTCTGGCAGCCTTGACGAATCCCGGATGAGAAGGAGACGGAAGAACGGCCATGTTCGATCAGTTGATTACGGCCTGGTGATCGGCAACTTGTACATGCTGACCGCGATCGGCATCACGCAGATTTACGGCGTGGCCGGCGTGGTCAACTTTGCCCACGGTTCGGTGTATATGGCGGGCGCCTATATCGGGTGGATGGCGATAACCTGGCTGCACTGGCCGCTCGTTCCCGTGATCTTGCTCGTGCTGGCCGGCAGCGCCCTGCTCGGTCTGGCGCTGGAGCGGCTGGCGGTCCGGCCGTTCGCCCGGGCCGGCAGCACGATCCTGCTGCTGACGACCATCGCCGCCGGACTCATCATCGACAACGCCGCCCAGGTGATCTGGGGGCCCCAGACGCAGGCGCTTCCCAATCCGCTGCCGCAATGGCACATCCGGCTGGGGGCGGGCACGGTGTCGCTGCTCGATCTGTTCATTCTGGCGTGCGGGGTCGGCACGGCGCTTCTGCTCCATCTGTTCCTGTACCGCAGCCGCGCGGGCTGGGCGGTGCGGGCGACGGCCCAGGACCGCGACGCGGCATTGCAGATGGGGATCGACGTCAACCGGGTAAACCGGTATTCCTTCGCGCTCTCCGGCGCTTTCGCCGGCCTCAGCGGACTGTTGGTCGGGCTGTACTTCAGCAACATTTACCCGACGATGGGCGCCTCGGCCACCCTCAAGGGAACGACCGCCGCGCTGCTCGGCGGACTCGGGAACGTGCCGGGCGCCATTCTCGGCGCCTATGTGCTCGGCATCGCGGAGACGTTCAGCGTGGAATGGCTCGGTTCCAGCTACCGCAACCTGGTGGCGGTGCTGCTGCTGATCGCGGTGCTCCTGTTCCGGCCCAACGGGCTGCTCTCCGGGCGGCGGGCGCTCAATCCGGAGCCGACCGCGGGCACGTTCATACCCCATGGCCGCCCGCTTCGTTTTCCGAGGTGGCTGATTCCGGCTTCCGCGGTGCTCGCCGCGGCGCTGCCGCTGTTCGTGGCGAACCCTTATGCGCTGCAGGTGCTGGCGATCGGCTGGGTGTTCGCCCTGATGGCGGTCAGCCTGAACCTGATTTCCGGCACCACGGGGCAAATTTCCCTCGGCCACGCGGGATTCGTGACACTGGGCGCCTACGCTACCGCGATCCTGACCAGTCGGCTCGGCCTGCCGTTCTCCGTGTCGTTGCTCGTATCGCCCGTCGTGGCGGCGGTGATCGGCGTCCTGCTGTGCTACCCGGCCCTCCGGCTGCGCGGCCAATACCTGGCCATCGCCACGCTGGGGCTCGGCGAGGCGATTTCCCTGATCGCGCTCAATTGGGATTCGGTGACGCAGGGGCCGCTCGGCATCAGCGGCATTCAGCCCGCCGCGTTCTTCGGCTACGAGATCTGGTCCGCGGCCGGCGTCTACTGGCTGGACCTGGCGGCGCTTCTCGCCTGCGTCTGGGCCGTGTACCGGCTGTCGCGCTCCCATCTGGGCCGGGCGCTGCGCGCCGTGCGGGAAGACGAGGTGGCGGCGCGGGCGTTCGGCATCGGCCTGGCCCGGTACAAGTCCATCGCGTTCGGGGTGAGCGCCTTCTTCGCGGCGGTTGCGGGCGTGCTGCTGGCCCACTCCTATTCCTATATCGCGCCCGACACGTTCACATTCGCGCTCTCGATTCAGGTGCTCACCATGATCATCCTGGGAGGACGGGACAACGTGGGCGGCGCCGTGATCGGAGCCGTCATCCTGATCGTGCTGCCGGAGACGATCCGGTTCCTCGGCGAATACCGGTACATCCTGTACGGGCTTCTGCTGATCGGGATGCTGCGTTTCCGTCCGTACGGACTGCTCAATTCCACTACGTGAAGGAGGCGGCGCCGTGAGTCTGTTATCCGTGCGCGGCATACACAAGCATTTCGGCGGCCTGCACGCCTTGAAGGGCGTCAGCTTCGAGCTTGAGGAAGGGGAGACGGTCGCCCTGATCGGCCCGAACGGCGCCGGAAAGACGACGCTGTTCAACCTGATATCGTGCGAAGACCGCCCGGACGACGGGGAAATCGTGCTGGACGGGCAGCGCATCGACGGGCTGCCCGCCCATCTCGCCGCGGCGCGCGGGCTGGCCCGCACGTTCCAGAACGGGCGCGTCTTCGGCAATCTCACCGTGCTGGAAAACGTGCTGCTCGGCGCCCATACGCGGCTTGAAGATTTGACCGGCTCGGGTTCCCGGCCGGGCGAAGGGGTGCTGACGGCGCTGCGGGAAATCGCCTGGAGCATCATCCAGCCCCGCCGTTTCCGCAGGATGGAAGCCGAGCTGACGGAGGAGGTCCGGGACATTCTGTCCTTCTTCGGCGACCGGCTGCTTCCGAGGCTTCACCAGCCGGCTTACTCGCTCTCCTACGCCAACCGCAGGCGGACGGAGCTGGCGCGGGCCCTCGCCCTTCGCCCGCGGGTGCTCCTGCTCGACGAACCGACGGCGGGCATGAACCCGACGGAGACCGACGAAATGTCGGAAGTGATTCTGCAGCTTCAGCGCCGGGGCCAAAGCATGCTGTTGATCGAGCACAAGCTGGAGCTCGTGATGGCGGTCGCCCACCGGGTGGTGGCGCTCGATGCCGGCGAGGTGATCGTGTCCGGCACGCCGGAAACGGTGCGTTCCGACTCGCGGCTCATCGAGGCTTATGTCGGCAAAAAACAGGACGGGGTCGCCGCCGCAAGCGCCGGCGCCGTGCTTGAACCGTCGTTGCAGGCGTGAAAGGGGGAAGCGGGATGACAGCGGTCTTGAGGTTGGAAAACGTGAACACGTTCTACGGGGCGGTGCAGGCGCATTTTGATCTGTGCCTCGACATTTACCCCGGGGAAATCACCTGCCTGCTCGGCGGCAACGCCTCCGGCAAATCCACCGCGATGAAAGTGATCTTCGGGCTCGTCAGGCCGCGCTCCGGCCGCGTGCTGCTCGCCGGGGAGGACGCGACGCAGTGGGGTACGCCCCGACGCGTCGCCTGGGGGCTCCGCTCCGTGCCGGAAGCGCGCCGCCTGTTTCCGTTCATGACCGTGCGGGAAAATCTGCTGCTCGGCGCCTATCTCCGCAAAGACCGCCGGCAGGTCGCGGAAGACTTGGAACGGCTCCTCGATTTGTTCCCACGGGTCGGGGAACGGCTGAACCAGGCCGCGGGCACCCTCTCCGGAGGCGAGCAGCAGATGGTCGCCATGGCCAGGGCGCTGCTGGGCAAGCCGCGCGTGCTGTGCATGGATGAGCCGACCATGGGGCTTTCTCCCCTGTGGGTCGACCGGGTGCTGGAACTGGTGCAGACGATCAACCGGCAGGGCACGACCGTGTTCATGGTCGAACAGAACGCGCGCGCAGCGCTGCAGATCGCCCATCGCGGGTATGTTCTCCGTCACGGCGTCGTGACGCTGTCCGGGACGGCAGCGGAGCTGCTGGACAACCCGCTGGTGGAGAACGCCTATCTGGGAGGGAAGGCGATATGACGCTCGTTCGGCAGCTGTTCGTCCGCACCGGCCGCCAGGAACGGTTTCTTGCCCTGGCCGAGCTGCTCGCGGTACGGCTGGCCCGCGACGGGAGCCGGCACGACCGGGACAATACGTTTCCGTATGAGCATTATGACATGCTGCGGAGCGCCGGCTACCACGTCCTCACCGTTCCGGAACGGCTCGGCGGCCTCGGCGCCACCCTGACCGAAACGATTACGGCGCAGGAGAAGCTGGCCGCGGGAGAACCGGCGACGGCGCTGTCCATCGGCTGGCACCTCTGCGTGATCGGCAAGCAGGCGGAAGCCCGCACGTGGCCGGAGGATGTTTTCGAGCGGATCTGCCGGGAGGCGGTCGAGCACGGCGCCCTGATCAACTCGGCGGCCAGCGAGCGGGAGACCGGCAGCCCGTCGCGGGGCGGACGGCCGTTCACGACCGCCGGCCGCACCCGCTCCGGATGGGTGCTGAACGGAAGGAAAAGCTTCCTTTCGATGGCGCCCGTGCTCCGGTACGCCGTCGTATCCGCCGGGATCGAGGGCGAGGAAGGCGGAGGCTGGTTTCTGGTGCCGATGGATCTTCCCGGCATCCGCATTCTGGACACGTGGGATTCGCTCGGCATGCGCGCGACCGGCAGCCATGACGTCGAGTTTCGCGACGTGCATCTTCCGCCCGAAGCGCTGGTGGAGCCGTTCGGTCCGGGCCGGACGTGCCAGGTGAACGCCGGCGGCGGCGCCGGATGGGGGTTGATCATTCCTTCGATTTATCTGGGCATCGCCCAGGCCGCCCGAGATTTCATCCTCGACTACGCGCTGACGCGAAAAGTCAGCACGCTGCCGGGCACGATCGCCGAAGTTCCCCGCATTCGGGCGCTGCTGGGCGAAATCGACCACGATCTTCTGGCCGCCCGGTCGCTGCTCTATACGCTCGCCGAGCGGTGGGACGGCGAGCCGGAACAGCGCGACCGGCTGGTGCCGCTGCTCGGCGCCGGCAAGATGATCGCCACCAACCACGCGATCCGGATCGTGGACCGGGCGATGCGCATCGCGGGGATCGCGGGTCTGAGCCGCAGCCTGCCGCTGGAGCGCTTCTACCGCGACGTCCGCGCCGGGCTGAGCAACCCGCCGATGGACGACGCCGCGTTGGCCGCGCTCGCCGATGCGGCGCTGAAGGAAGCTGCGGCGAGGAAATCCGTACAAGAACATGAATTCAGCCGGTAAAGGAGGCTTTTCCATGTCGATTACCCATGTGGATCATGTGCTCATCGCCGTGACGGATCTCGATGAAGCCGCGAAACAATACGAAAGATTGGGGTTCCACATTACGGAAGGGGGAACCCATCCGGGGCTGGGAACCGCCAACCGTCTGGCGGTGCTCGATACCGGATATCTGGAGCTGATCGCCGTCCGCGACAAGGCGGCCGCATGGCCGGAACTGGTGCGGCATCTGGAGCAATTCGGTCAGGGGCTGTTCAGTTTCGCCTTCGCCAGCGACGACCTGGACGCGGATGTGGAAGGGTTCCGGTCGCGCGCCGCGGCGAAGCTCACGTCCCTGACGATCGAAGAGCCGCGGGAAGGTGTCCTGGAGACCCCGGGCGGCAAGCGCAGGGGCTGGCGCAAAGCCGACGTGTCCGGGGGAAACGGCGTCAATCCGTTCCTGATCCGGCATGACCAAGACGGCGAAGCGTTGCGGAACCGGTTGTTCGGCGACCGGCCGCCGCATCCCCATCCGCTCGGCTACGGGCGCATTGACCGGCTGGAAGTGGTGTTCCCGACGCTTGAGGAAGGGGAGGCCTGCTTCCGCGACGGCTATGGCCTTCGGCGCGTCGGCGAGCAGTCGGTCTGCCCCAGCCGCCAGGGGGACCGCGTGTTCTTTCCGCTGTCCGACGGGCAGCTCGAGGTGATCGCGCCCAACTCCGCGGACAGTCCGCTGCAAGATTTCGTCACCCGGCGGGGATACGGCCTGCGGGGCGTCGTGCTCACGGTGCCCGATCCCGACGCGGCCGCTGGCGCGCTGGAAGCGAGGGGCGTCCGCTTCATCCGCTCGTCCGCGTCGGGCGCCGTCCAGATCGATCCGGCGGAAGCGGCGGGTGCACGGCTGATTCTCATCAAAGGTTGAAGGTTTGTTACTTCCGCGTTCGGCCGGAGCTGTAACGGTTGCCGCTTCCCGGCCTGCGGATGCGGGCAATGGCATAGATAAGCGCCGGCAGGACGATGAACATCGTGAACGACAAGGGGATGAGGGACGTGGAGATCGTGTGCGTCATCTCCTGATAGTTCGCCGCAACCCAGACGCCGAACAGCGTCAGCAGCAGGGCGACCGGGAACACGATCGGCCGGTAGTCGGCGAGGTTCATCCACTCCGCGGCGCCGATCACGGTGATGTAGAAGAACACGCAAATTTTCACGAAGGCGCCGAGCACCCAGATGGCCATGAACAGTGCCTCCAGATGGGCGAAAAATTCGGCCAGATCGATGTACCGCGCGAGGATCAGGAACGGGAACGAATAACCGCCCGTCAGCTCGCCGAGCAAGAGCAGCGTCACCAGGTTGGACAACACCAGCGTCAGGATGATCGCGCCGAACGTGATCCAGAGGCTCTTCTTCGCATTTTCCCGATCGGAGACATGGGGGAGGAAGAACCACGCGATGGACAGCTCCCCGAACCAGATTTGCAGCACCAGCGAACCTTTCATGGAGGGCAGGATGCCGTCCCCCAGAATCGGCATCATGTACGTGATGTGCAGGTCCGGGATGATGAGCAGCACGATCAACAGGAACAGCAGGAGAAAAGCGGGGAGAAAAAGATCGGCGAAACGCCCCACGATCTCCACTCCGCCCCGCACGGCGAGCGCACACACCAGCACCAGGCTGCCGAGCACGACGATGAGCGGGGTGTCGGACAGGAAAGCGCCGACGACGAACTCGCCGTATTCCCGCAGAACGATCCCGCTGATGTAGAGATAGTACAGCCAGAGCGCGCCCCCGATCACCCAGCCGGGCAGCCGGCCGACGGTGTCCCGGAGCGTCTGGACGACGCTCCGATCGGGGAACATCCGGTTAAGTCCAAGCACGACCGGCACGGCGATGACGCCGCTGAAGGCCCAGACGGGCGACAGCCACAGATCCTGCCGCGCGAAGTTGAAGGAGATGCCCGACGCGGTGAGAATGGCTGTGGGGGTGATAGCGAGATAAATCATCTTGCCCATCTGAAGGGCGGAAATTTTCCCTTTTTCGATCATGGCGCCTATCCGCTCCGTTTCGCGCTCAGTTGTTCGATCATGACGACCGCCGGCCGGAACATCCAGTCGACCATCCGCGACGGTCCCGGCATCCGCGGGTTGTATGCGAGCGCGGCCGCCAGCGCGACGCCCGCAAGGGTCAGGACGAGGGCGGCGATCCGCTCCCTCGTCATGCGCTTCTTCATGCGCGGCTCACCTCTGCTCCTGCCTGAAAAAGTTCTTGCCGATCAGACCCGGTCTAGCGATCCGCAAGTCCGTCTCCAGCCGGACTTCCACTTCCGGGAAAATTTCGTCCCAACGGTCCGCGTTCGCTTCCCAGATTTTCGGGTACTTCCGGTAGAAGTTGTCAGCGAACTGGAAGATGTCGGCTTTGAATTCCTTTTGGGCCTGCCCAAGCGCCATCTTGACGCGGGTATTGACGACTTTCTCCAGTTCCTTTTCCACCTTCCCGATATGGTCCGGAACCGACAGATCCAGATCCGACGTGTTTTCGACGATGTCGTCCTGGCCGGTGATCCGGACGGTCATGATCCAGCGCCCGCCTTCGATCTTCGGGATCAGCCGCGTTTGGCTGCGGTGCAGATGCAGCGAGACGTACCCGTCGGACTGCTCCGGCGAGACGGTCACGGTCGCCTGCTTGATCTCATTGCGCAGCCACATGATGCCCCGGGTGACGTCCTCGTTCACTCGCCCGATCATCTTGCCGTTCTTGATGACCGACACTCCCTGGATATACGGGAAGGACTGCTTTTCGCCCTGCTCCTCGCGGATAACCACGATCGGCAGAACCGCCGCCTTCGATTTGCTGATCAGCATCTGCGCCAGATCCATCATTGTGATGTTCAGTCCGGTCTGCTGTTCGGCCATGTGGACGAGCGCGTCCGCGACCGAGCGTTCGATCGACGGAGAGAGCAGCAGCACATTTTTCGCCGGACCGTCGCAGACGAACACGTGGGCGCGTTCCCTCGACGCGATGTGCCGCATCAGGAAGTCCATCGGCGCCTCCAATCCCGCTCTCGCCATGCGCTCGCCGAACAAGAACACATCGGCCTGTCCCCAGAACACTTTGCGGGATATCTTCTTCTGCAGCCGGGAGGCCGCATCCGCCATGTTGATGCCCGTCACGGAGCGGACGACCGATGTTCCCTTGTTGCCGTCGGGCTGACCCGACATCGAGCCGCTGCCGCTCGGCGATGTCAGATAGATCTTCACGGACAATTCGATTTGCCCGTCTTCCGTCAGATCCACGCCGGTCGCCGTAATGATGGCGAGATCGTTCACTTCCCGCGCGTTCCAGCAGCCGGCAAGAAGGAACGCGCAGACGAGCAGCGACAGGAATGCCGGCGCGGTTCTCCGCCCGTTCGCAAGCATGTCTTTCCGCTTTCGCCTCATCGCTTGCCTCTCCTGTTCAGCATCCAGCGGGGCGCCCGCCACAACACATCTTTCAGCCCGCTGTTTTTCATCGGCGCGAGCGGCGACATATAAGGAACCCCGAAGGAGCGGAGATTGAGCATGTGATTCAGGATGATGATCACCCCGAGGATCATGCCGAGCAGACCCATCATGCCCGCCAGGAACATGATGGGGAATCGGAGCAGCCGGATGGGAATGCCGATGGTGAAGCGGGGGGCCATGAACGATGCGATGCCCGTGATCGCCACCACCATGACCATCGGCGCGGACACGATGCCGGCCGAGATCGCCGCCTGGCCGATGACGAGGGCGCCGACGATGCTGACGGCCGAGCCGATCTGCTTCGGCAGCCGGGCGCCGGCTTCGCGCAGCGCTTCGAACATCGTCTCCATCAGGATGGCCTCCATCAGGGCGGAGAACGGGATCTGTTCCCGCGACCGCGCCATCGTGAGCATGAGGGTGGTCGGAATCATCTCCTGATGGAACGTCACGACCGCCACATACAGGGACGGGCCGAGCAGCGAGATCGCAAGAAAGAAATACCGCAGCCAACGAATCGCCGTGCCGACCACATACCGCTCGTAGTAGTCCTCCGGCGTCTGCAGCAGGGAGAAAAACGTCGTCGGCGCGATCAGTACGGTGGGCGTTCCGTCGACCATGACGACGACGCGGCCCTCCATCAGATAAGCGCTGGCCACATCCGGACGCTCCGTGCTGAGCAGCTGCGGAAAGGGGGAATACCGGTTGTCTTCAATCCATTCCTCGATGTACGAGGTCTCCAGCACATCCTCGATCTCGATCCGATTCAGCCTGCTCATGATTTCCCGAACCAGGGACGGTTGTGCGATACCCTCGATATAGATGACGGCGACCGGGGTTCTGGAACAGGTTCCGATGTGGAGGGTGACGACTTTCAGCTTCGGGCTCCGGATCTTGCGCCGCAGCATGGCGATGTTCGTCCGCATCGTCTCGATGAAGCCTTCGCGCGGCCCGCGCAGCACCGATTCGGCCGTCGGCTCCTCGACGGAGCGCTGCTCCCAGGAGGACAGGCCGAACACGAGCGCCGCGTTCTGGCCTTCGACGAGCAGCACCGGATTTCCGCCGGAGATCTTCTCCACGGTTTCTTCGATCGTGCCGCAGGTTTGCACGGATGCGACGGTCGTCTGATTCCGGATATCTTGCAGCGCAGGGTTCGGGCCGGGACCGTCCCGGAGCGGCGCGACGACATGCTGGTCGAGCTCTTCCAGCCGGATGAGGCCTTCAATATAGACCAGCATGGCCGGGGTGTGGCCGCCGATGACCATGTCATGGAAGACCACGTCGGCGCAATCGCTGTAGACGGCGCGCAGCCGCCGCAGATTTTCCCGCAAATGATTGGAGAGTTTCATCGCCATCCCCTGCCGTGTGCGTTTGGTTCCATTGTTTGCATGCGGGGCGTGTTTTATCCAAGGTGCCGCGTTCACAAGATGCTCGTTTGCCGAGTGGAAACATGTGCCGTATAATACGTGGAAATGAGCCATGGACAAGGGGGAGACGGCAATGGCGGGAAGAAAAGGATGGCTGGCTCTGCTTCTGCTCGCCGTCGGACTGACCGCATGCGGCGGAGGCGGCGGGAACGGGACGGGGCAGGGAAAGGCGGACGAGGCGGACCGGGTGGCAGCCGAAGGAGAGCGGCTGTACATGAACCGGTGCATGTCCTGCCATGGCGGCGAACTGGAAGGGGGCTTCGGCCCGGAGCTGCGGAATGTCGGGGAGCGGATGAGCAGGGAAGAGTTCATCGCCGTGGTCCGGGACGGCAGGAACACCATGCCGGCGTTCAGGGACCGGCTGACGGATGACGAGATCGGGGCGATCATCGATTGGCTGGACAAGCAATGACAGCGGACAAGCGTCCGCTGTCATTGCTTTATCGGCTTGCCGGGCCGACCGCCGCTTGCCGGTAGGCGGCCGGCGGCTGCCCGAGGACGGCCTTGAAGTCCTTGATGAAATGCGCCTGGTCGAAATAGCCGAGCTGCAAGGCCAGCTCCGTGAGCGACGTCGAGGCGTCCTTCTCGATCCGCTCCGCCGCTTCCTGCAGCCGGAACCGGCGGATCACCCATTTCGGCGTGACCCCGACATGGCGCTGGAACAGGCGCTGCAGCTGCCGGATCGACAGCCCGGTCAGCTCGCAGAGCTGCTCCACCCGGACGACGGATCGGTCGCGCATCACCTGCTCCACGATGCGCGCCGCCTGTTCGGCCTGCGCGTCGGGACCGGGCAGGCGCGCGAGCAGGAAGTCCTCCGCCTGCCGCGCCATCGCTTCGTCATCGCCCGCGTCCAGCACCGCATCCATCCATCCGGAAGCCGCCGGGCCGAACAGATCGGCTGCCGGAATCGTCCTCCCGGTCAGGCGGGAGACATCGTCCCGCCAGAACGGGTGGAAGCAGCCCGCGCGGAACTTGACGCCCAGCACGCGGCACGCTCCGCGCAGCACGCGCACGAACGGCCGCTTCGTGACGCCGTAGATGAGCGCCCGGCGTCCGTCGACATCGTGCTCGAACGCGAGGTGGACATTCGGATAGGACAAGATCCGCTGGGTGTACGACTCGCCGGGGGGAAGATTGTAGCGGACGATCCAGTAATGCTCGATGAACGGCTGAAGTTCGGCGCACGGTACGTAGCGGTTGAGCGAGAACTTGTCCAGGCCGGCGGCCGCGTGCACGATGCCGCGGGTCGAACCGCCGTCTTGTTTCGGTCTCATGCGCATCCCCCGTTCTCTTCCGATGACCTGTCGCCTTTTTACAATACATCGGTCGGCCGATGGCCTACCATGAACATATCACAGAATATGGGAGGAATCGAGATGTCCGAACAGACCGGCCGCAAGGGCGTCACCGGGCAATATACCCGAAACGGCACGCCGAATTGGTACACCGCCATCACACCGTTCATCATCGTGGACAACCCCGCCGCAGCCATCGCCTTCTATGAAGCGGTATTCGGCGCCAAGTTGAAAAACGCCACCTCTTTCGGCAGCGGCGATGATGCCGTGATCGTCCACGCCGAGATCGATTTCGGCAACGGCTATCTGCAGCTCGGCGCGCCGACACCCCAGTTCAAGACGGTGCTGCCGCCGGGAGACGACACGGCTTGCTATTCGCTGGGCCTCTATGTGCCGGATGTCGACCGGGTGGTGGAGCTGGCCGTCGAACACGGCGCAGTGGTCCGCGAGCCAGCCATGGATTTTGTCTCCGGGGACCGTTACGCCAGCATTCTGGACCCGTTCCGCGTCCGCTGGACGATCATGTCGCGCATCGAGGATTTGTCCGAGGAGGAAAGTATCCGCAGAGTAAGCGAGTGGAGCAAGCGTTTCAACTAGCCGGAGAGGAGCGATATCGCCGCGTCGATGATCCGTCCGATCAGAGCGTTCAGGATGATCGGGCGTCCGGACGCGATGCTCGCCCAGAGTCCGAACCCGGACAGGGATACCGCCGCGAATACGGCGGTGTCCCTGTACATTTTTTTGCGGATCAGCCAGGCCGCCTGCAGGACGATGGTCGGCGCCAGCACGATGTACAGCACCCACATGTACGGTCAACTCCTTCGGCCGCGGCTTTGGATTGCGCGTCTGATGCGCAAGGACAGCAGCATCAGGGAAGGAATGAGAATCGTATAGAAACTGTCATAGGCGAACGTGATCTTGTTACTCAATATCCGGTTCTGGATCGGGTTCTCATAGATGACGACGGCGGCGGCGGAGAGCAGGATGGAGAGCGCCACGAGATGCGGCCAGCGGGCGGCCGGCCTGGACAATTCACGGATCGTTTCGAATGCCGCATAGAGCAGCACCAGCAGTTTGATGAATATCAGCGTGATCAGGATGACGATCAGCACGGAATGGATGTTGACGATGATTTTGCCGAATTCCACTTCCTGGACGACCGTATAGATCGGATAATTGATCCGGCCCGCGCGTTCCGGTCCCAACAGACCGGTCACCATGAACACCACCAGGCTGATCGACATCGCCGCGCTGGCCAAGCCGAGCAGCAGGGCGCCCGCGGCTCCCGACCGGACCTTCGGATAGAGCATCATCAGCGCGAACGTCTCCATGAAAGGAAAGCCCATAAGGGACGTGAAGCGGAAGATCTCCCACGGATTCTGGAACGCGGGCAGCAACCGTTCCCAGTCCCAATCCACCGTCGCCAGCATCAGAATGGTCCAGAACGGAAAGACGAGGAACGGCGTGACGATCCCGTTCAGCCGCCCGATTGTTTCCGTTCCCTGGACCACCGTATAGCTGGCAACGAGCAGAAACATGACATGGAACATCGAAGGCGGCGTTCTCGGCATGATCGTCACGTTCATGAAGTCGCTCACGTTGCGCAGCGCCCATGCGCCGATCATGCAGAACCAGAGCAGATAGAGAATGCCGACGATCACGCCCGCGGGTCCCCAGGCCTCCCGCGCGATCTGGACCGGACTTTTGCCCGGGGAAGACCTGAGCAGCAGAATCCACAGCAGCGCGGCGAGCATGCCGTATGCGCCCGCCCACAGGGGCATCAGCCAGGCGTCCCGTTTGCCTCGCTGTATGATCTCGTTGATGGTCACGAACAGCGTGGTGCCGAGTGTGAAGTTTACCGTGAGCAGATAGAACTGCGCGCGAGAAATCATGGCTCTCCCCCTGCTCCGTCATAGAGTCCGCCCAGGTTGCCCATTCCCCTGAGCCGGGTCTCGACTTCGATCTTGATCTCCGCCTCGCTTGCCGCCTGATCCGGATCCGGAAGGTTCGGCGCCTTTCGGTGCAGCAGGCTGCGGATGCGGAGCAGATCCCAGCCCTTCCTGCGGGTTTTGTCCACGAAGGTTTTCAGCTCTTCGGCGAAGACCTGGTTCAGATGCTGTTCCAGCTTTTTGAGCTCATCCAGCGTCTGCGGAAAATATTCTTTCATGGCGATGGTGGAGAACTCGAACTGAAGCCGGATCCGGACGACGGGCTTGCCGTCTTGCCAGTCCAGCCGCCGCTCCATGCGCTTGGTCTTCATGATCACCGTGATGTGCTCGCCGCGAAACGGAAAGCGCCGCACGAACCGCCCTTTTTCGCCGGTGAGCACGTGATACAGAACCAGGTCGCCCTCGTTCAGGCGGCCGACCATCCGGTAATCCCGGATGACCGCTCCGCCGCTCACCCTGAGCTGGTTCCGGTTCGCGTCGATCTCCGCATTGACATCAAAGCTGTTGAGATGGCCTGTCTTGGATGTCGCGGCGACGATCGGGATGACGACCATTTCTTCCCTTTCCACCCGCTCGATGACGTCCCGGAGTTCGATCCTCCGGCCGGCCTTGAGCGTGAAATCGTACATCAGGTCGAGCCGGGAAACGATGGAATCCGCCGGGTTCCGCTCCAGGGGGGTGAATGTTCGCATCACTTCGGCGATCGAACCGTCGACGACCAGCAGCGGGATGGAAGTCCGGGCGTCCGGCTGAAGTTCGGAGAAATTCAAGAAATCCCGCATTCCCTGCCTGGCGGCGCGTTCGGAAATCAGGACGGCCTTGGCGTGATGGAGGAACATTCTTCTGGGCAGGACATTGTAGAAGGACGCCTGCGCTTCTCCCGGTGATTTGCCGCTGGCCGTGTAAGTATAGACGGGAGCTTGCTCGCCTCCCGGGGCGCCCTGGGCGGAGGCGCCGGTGGCCGGGTTGATGACCTGCAGGTAAACCGTATAGATGCCGCTCTCCGGATCCCGGTCCAGCCCGGCCAGACTGACGAGCGACAGTTCGTTGATTTCGACTTTGTCCCAGCAGGATGTCAGCAGTGCCGCGCACAGCGCGAGGACCGCCGCCGCGGCGCGTTGTCGGCGTGACATGCCCATTCCTCCCGGTTACTTTCGTTTCAGCCGCCGGATGGACGCGGGGAGAAGGTTCGGTTTCATCGAGGGACGGGGCGCGCGTATCAGTACATCGCGCCAGTCGTCCTTGTTGGCCGGCGCGAGCGGGGTCAGGTACGGGACGCCGAACGATTTCAGCGACACCAGATGGGCGAGCAGGAACAGCGCGCCGCACAGGACGCCGAACAGCCCCATGAACCCGGCCAGCAGGATGAATGTAAACCGGAGCAGCCGCTGCGACATGCCGAAGCTGTACACCGGCACGACGAAGTTGGTGATGCCGGTCACCGCGACGACGATGACGACCGCGGCGGAGATCAGCCCGGCTTCCACGGCCGCCTGTCCGAGGACGATCGCGCCGACGATCGACAGCGCCTGTCCGACCGCCCTCGGCATGCGCAACCCCGCTTCCCGGATGATCTCGAACACGATCTCCATCAGCAAGACCTCCAGGAAGGCCGGCAATGGCACGCCTTCCCGCTGGGCGGACAGGCTGATGAGCAGTTCAGTCGGGATCAACTCCTGATGAAACGTCGTGGCGGCGACGAACAGGGAAGGCGCGAAGACGGCGGCGAAGAACGAGATCAGCCGGATCCAGCGGATGAACGTCGCGATGTCCGCCCGCTGATAATAGTCTTCGGCCGAGTTGAACAGCTCGTGGAATGTGAGCGGCGCGATCAGGACGAAGGGCGTGCCGTTCACCATGACGGCCACCTTGCCTTCCAGCAGGTGGGCGGCCGTCTTGTCCGGCCGCTCGGTGTTCAGCAGCGTCGGGAAAGGCGTCAGAATCCGATCCTCGATGTACTCTTCCACATAGGAGCTCTCCAGCACGCTGTCCGTCCGGATGGCCGCCAGCCGGCTTCTCACTTCCCGAACAAGCGTTTCCGGTGCGAGGTTCTCCATATAGACCATCATGACGGTCGAACCGCTCTGACTGCCGATCGTCATCTGTTCGAACCGGAGCGACGGATTGGCGATGCGCTTGCGGATCAGGCCGATGTTGATCCGGATGTTTTCCGTAAACCCTTCGTAAGGACCGCGGATCGTCGGTTCGGTCCTTGGTTCATCGACCTGGCGGCCCGGCGCATTGTACGTGTCAATGAGCCAGAGCCGTTCCCGCACGGCGTCGATCAGCACGCATTTGCCGGTGATAACCGCCTGCAACACCTGTTGCCGCAAGGTTTCATACGGCGCCGTGAACGGCAGTTCTTGAATATACTGGTTGCCTGAAGCTGCCGGTCCTTCGGCGAACGTGTTCTGCTGAACGGAGCTTACGATGAACTCGTCAATGGTCCGCTTGTCGACCAGCGAATCCAGATAGATGCATTGCACGATGCGGTCCCCGTCCGGGATCAGGGAACGGCAGACCAGATCCGGGGGAGACCCGAGCATCGTCTGGATGTCGCCGGCCAGATCGGAACCGATCGAACGGCCTTTTGTTCTTCTTCCCATCGCCGGACCTCCGGATGACATTGTTCCGTGCGCGCGGCGGGGCCGTCTCCCTTGGAGAAGGCGTCAACCGCTTTCTTGACTGTCAGGACGAGGTAATCTATAATCTTCACCGTGCGCGAAAACTTCATACGGAAGATTTGGGAGGAGCCTGTCACCGACGGGCTTCTCTTTGTATTAGGATAAATTATGGAAGGAGAGGAACGATTTGGATTTTATATTGGAGGCCATGCTGCAGCTTGCCATCATCGTGGCGGCAGCAAAGCTTGCGGGGGAGCTGGCGATTCGTCTGGGCCAGCCTTCCGTGCTGGGCAAGCTGCTGGCGGGTGTCCTCGTCGGGCCGGCCGTGCTTGGATGGGTGGAGTCGTCCCATTGGGTCGAGGTATTCGCTGAAATCGGCGTGCTGCTGCTCATGTTTCTGGCCGGCATGGAGACCGACCTGAAGATGTTGAACGAGAACCGCACGTCCTCGCTGGCGGTGGCGACGGGTGGAATCCTGTTTCCGCTGCTGGGGGGGTACGCCGTCGGGTTGTCGTTCGGACTCGATTCCGCACATGCCATTTTCCTCGGGCTGCTGCTGTCGGCGACATCCGTCAGCATTTCGGTCCAGACGTTCCGCGAGCTGGGGAAACTGGGCGGCAGGGAAGCGACGACGGTGCTGGGCGCCGCCATTGCGGACGACATCCTGGTCGTCATCGGGCTGGCCGTGGTCCTCGGCCTGCTGGCGTCCGGCGGGGTCAGCCTCGCAACGGTGATCGGCCTGATGGTTGCGTTCACCGTCGTGGTCGTCCTGATGGTATGGAAAGGCATTCCGTTCCTGCTCCGGCAATCGGCCCGTCTGTCGGTTACCGAGCCGGTGCTGAGCGCGGCCATCGTCATCGTGCTGCTGATGGCCTTCGCCGCGGAATATTCGGGGATGGCCGGCATCATCGGCTCGTTCGCCGCCGGACTGGCCGTGTCCCGCACCGAGTTCAAGGAGAAGGTGGAGCGGGGGGTCGAGCGGATCGCCTACCCGGTATTCGTTCCGGTCTTCTTCGTCAGCATCGGACTGCATGTCTCGTTCGACGGTCTGTCCGAACAATGGTTGGAGCTCATCGTCCTGTCCGTCCTCGCCGTGTTGACGAAGCTGATCGGCGCCGGGCTCGGCGCCCGCCTCACCGGTTTCAACCGGAAGTCCTCCCTGATTATCGGTTCGGGCATGGTGTCGCGCGGGGAAGTGGCGCTGATCATCGCGTCGCTCGGACTCGGGAACGGGCTGGTGCCGCTTGACCTCTATACGACGGTCATTCTGGTCGTCGTCTTCACGACGCTGGCCGCGCCGCCCATGCTGAAATGGACGCTCCGGGAACCGAAGGGCGCGGTCGAGCGGACCTGAACCTTTCGGTTCGCAAGAGCAAGGATGACAAAAAGCCGGCTTAATGGCCGGCTTTTATTGGTATCAGCGGTGCGTTACGACCCGGACGGCATCCAGATCCGGTAATTTCCGGTCAGCGCCAGCATTGCGAAGAAATAGAGGCAATTGTCATAATAGCGCCGATTGCCGGTGCGGACGGGCGTCCGCCAGAACAGCTCGACCGCCCGGCGGGCATGCGGGCCGTCCGCCGCCAGCGACGCCATCGCGTTCGTCGCGATCAGGCCGGTCGGATGAAGGGCCGGCTCGTCTAACGGCTCGCCCGCGATGGTGTACCGGCGCAGATCGGCCGGATCTTTGTCCGCGAAGAACGCCTGGATCAGGTTCGCTTCCTTCACGTTCCACGGGTCGGCGCGGAACCATTCCCAGTCGAGTCCGATATTCGCCGCCACGCGGTACGAATCGCTGAAGAAATGGCCGAAACCGCGCACATGGTTCGGCGTTCCGTCATAGAACGCATACTCGGGCGCCAGGCCGGTGACGGGATGGCAGGCGGTCTTCAGGAATGCCCGGCTCGCCTGCGCCGCTTCCCGCCAGAACGCCCGGTCTTCGGGATAAGCCCACAGGGCGAACAGTTCGTAGAAGTGGGGCAGATGGTAAGACGGGTCGGTGAACTCGCAGTTCGGGATGAATTTGATCAGCTTGTTGTCCGGGTTCCACATCGGCCGGCCGACGCCGTCCTCGCCTTTGTGCAGGCAGGTGCGGAGCAGATCCCGGGCCTGGCGACCGTAATCGAAGATGCCTTCGCCGTCGCCCCAGCGGTGCGAAGCGAAGAACAGCGCGAGCGCGAAATATTCTTCGCCGTCCGGAGCGGGGCCGTTCGAGTTGCGCGAACCGTCCGGCAGGCAGGACCAGGCGAAATACCCCGCATGCTCGCCTTCCGTCATGTACATGTAGGTCATCGCCCAGCGCCAGATCCGGTCGAAAATATCTTTGCGGTCCATCTGCACGGCCATCATCATGCCGTACGACATGCCTTCCGTGCGGACGTCGAGATTGCCGGTATCGAGCAGGTAGCCCATATCCGGACCGGCTTCATAATAAATGCGCGTCTCGGCATGATCGCCGTCCTCGCCGAACAGCTGATCCCATGTGTCCTGCAGCCGCCCCGCGGCTTCCTGTTCCGATGCAAGTCCGTACTCTGCTATGACGTTGCGGTATTGTCCGGTATGAAACGCTCCTTGCTTTGCTTCCGTCATTTCGGCATGCTCCTCCAGTGGAATTCAAATGTGTCATGTTCAAGTGCGTCAAGACTTCGCCGCTTCGATGGCGGCCCAGAACGCCGGCTTGGCCTGCAGCTGCCTGTCGAACAGGAGCGGCGCGTCCGTCCGGCCCTGAACGGGGAAATCGTGCAGCCACGTGTGGCTGTCCGCGATCCCCCAGAAGACGACGGCGCTCACGAGGTCCCGGTTGTCCCTGAACGCTTCGAAAAATTCGCGGTACCGGTCGGCCTGCTTCTGAATCACGGCCTCGGGAATGTCGTCGCCGTAATCGCTGCGGTTGTTGTACGCGTAAATGCTCATATCCATCTCGGTGACGATGTTGTCGAGGCCGAGCCCGGCGAACTTCCGCATCGACTCGATCAGCGAATCGGCGGACGGCCAATCGACATTGACGTGCGTCTGATGGCCGACCCCGTCGATCGGCACGCCGCGGTCCAGCAGCTCCTTCACCAGCTCGTAGAGCCGGTCGCGCTTCGCCGGTTCGTTCGTGTTGTAGTCGTTGATGTACAGCTTCGCGTCCGGACCGGCCGCTTCGCGCGCGGCGCGGAACGCCGTCTCGATGTAGTCGATTCCCGCGATCTGGTACCATTCGCTGTTGCGGAGGCCGCCCGGGTCCGACGGCTCGACCACTTCGTTCACGACATCCCACGATTTGATGTCGTCCTTGAAATGTTCGACGACGACGCGGATATGGTTCTCAAGCCGCTCGAGCAAGAGTTTCTTGTTCTCCTCCCGCTTCGCGGGATCGGTCTCGTCCGTCATCCGTTTGCCTTCCCGGTCATGGAAGAACCAGGCGGGCGTCTGCTGATGCCAGACGAGCGTGTGGAACCGCAGCTGCATGCCGTTCTCCCTGGCGAACTCGACGATCCGGTCGGCCTGCTCGAAGCGGAACTGGCCTTCCGTCGGCTGCAGCAGCATCGGCTTCATGACGTTTTCGGCCACGAGCATGTTCACGTGCTTCTTCAGCAGTTCGGCCATGGGACCTTCCGTCTGTTCCGGCGTGATGGCCGCGCCGATCGGGAAATCGTCGGCATACGCTTCGGCCAGCGACGGAATATCGGTCTGGACGGCCGGTTCCGTCGGTTCAACCTTAGCTGCGGCCTCTTCTTCCTCGGCCGCCGCATCGCTCTCCGCATCGGCGTTCTCCCGCGTCTGACCGCCGCTGCCCGCCTCTTCCTCCATAACCGGGCCGCTTGCCGCAGCATCCGGCTCTCCGGCATTGCGCGCCGAGCAGCCGAGCGCCAGCAGCAGCAATACGGCCGCGAGGAGCGCCGCGCCGCTGCGCGCGGCTTTCGTTCTGCCGCCTTGCCTCATCTTACCGCCCCTCCGGATCACTGACATCATGCCTGTGAAACAGAAATTAGGAGTTGGAAATCTGTTGAATGAAATGTACAATGATTTTCCCGGGATGTAAATTGAGTCTTAAATTTTTGCTATGAAAACTATATTTTTTCAAGTTCCGTCCACCCGTTCATTTCTGTAAACTGAAAAGAAAACGGCATGGGCGAAACTTTTGTGGATGTAAGCGGTTACAGATTGTGAGGGAATCTACTTTTTAACCAGGCGGATATTTGTATCCGGCGAAATCGACGTTCTGCCGAACACCGGGGAAGAGCGCGCATGCGAAGTTGCGCAAACGAGCAAATGCAACGATGCGAAAGGAGCAACGGTCATGCA
Source organism: Thermobacillus xylanilyticus (assembly GCF_907165215.1). Lineage (GTDB taxonomy): Bacteria > Bacillota > Bacilli > Paenibacillales > Paenibacillaceae > Thermobacillus > Thermobacillus xylanilyticus. The sequence continues at coordinate 73,022 of NZ_CAJRAY010000083.1, forward strand.
CAAAGTATTGCTCGTCGATGACGAAGTCTTCGCGCGCACGGGACTTCGCGGCTTGATACCATGGAACTCTCTTGGATTCGAGATCGTGGCGGAAGCGGAGAACGGCGAAGAAGCGCTCCAGATGATCAGGGACGAGCAGCCGGACCTCGTCGTGACCGACATCCGCATGCCGGTGCTGGACGGTCTGGAGCTGATCCGGACGGTCAAGGAGCAGGAGATCGGAAATCCGAAATTCATCATCATCAGCGGATACAATGACTTCAAGTATGCCCAGCAGGCGGTCCGCTTCGGCGTGGAGGATTTCATCCTGAAGCCGATCGACGAGGCGGAGCTGGAGGACACGCTGAAGCGTGTTGCTGAATCGTTAAAGCGGGATCAGCTGCTGGAAGCGGGACATCCGGCCTTGCATCTGTCGCTGCTCGAGAGCCTGCTGACGGGAAGGCTGGATAAGCCGTACATCCCCGGCGCGGCGGCCGCCCTCGGCCTTCCCGCCGGCCGTGAGCTCTGCTACATCATTGCGGAAGTGAACGATGTCGGCGCGGAGGCTGACACGGAATCCGCCGACGCGGGTCATTGGAAGGCGGAGTTGATCCGGGCGGCGGCCGCATTGACGGGCGGCCGGGAACCGCTGCTGCACGAGCACGGCGAGTGGACCGCGGGCCTGCTGCTCCCGCTCGGCGAGAGCCTGCAATCGTGGGAAGCGGCGGCGGAGAAGCTGCGGCAGGCCGTCCGGCTGCGCGGCGGCGTCCTGCGCCTGTATGTGGGCAAGCCGGCCGGGACGCCGGAACAGATCCATCGCTCGTACCGGTCCGCCAAGCAGACGATGGATTACAAATATGCGCTTGACGGGCAGGCCGTATTGTCCGGCAAGGATACGGAAGGCCTGGCGCTCGTCCGGACGGAGCTGCCGTCCGATCTGTTCGACCGGCTGCTTCACGCGATGGAAGAGCGCGATGCCAACGCGGCGGAAGCGGTGCTCGACGAAATCTTCGACACGTTCCGCTCGTCACGGTTCGCTCCGGACGCGGTCGCGGCGTCGATTGCGCGGCTGATCCGGGCCGTCAACCGGACGGTGCAGGCGATGGACGGCGACGAACAGGCGCTGGCCGGCTGCACGGCGCTCGCCGGATGGCAGGAAAAGCCGATGACGCTGCAGGGGCTCAAGCGGCTTGCGGCAGCGTTCGTCGAAGAAGCGTCGGATTACATGGCGGAGCTTCGCAAAGAAAAGGCGAAAGGCTCGATCCACAAAATCAAACAGCACATCGAGCGCCATTTCCGCGAGAACATCAGCCTGAAGGTCATCGCGCAGCAATACTACATGAACCCGGTCTACCTGGGGCAGCTGTTCAAGAAAACGTACGGCGTCTATTTCAACGATTTTCTGCTGGATCTGCGCATCCAGGAAGCGAAGCGGCTGCTCCGCCAGACGGATATGCGCATCTACGAGATCGCGGCGGAAGTCGGCTTCAGCAATCCCGAGTATTTCGCGGCGCAGTTCGAGAAAGTCGTGAGCATGACGCCGAAGGAATACCGCACCGCCCTGACGTCGAAAACATGAAGAAGCACCGGAACAAAAAAACATATTGGAAAATTACAAATGTTCTATTGTTCTTCTATGGCGGTTCACGGTGCTTCATTCCTATAATGAAAGGGAAACGGAACGCTTCGGCGTTCTGTTTTTACGATATAAGAGTTTAAATTTTTTCAGGCGTCCATCCCTTCGCTGCGATGGAAGAAGGCGGGTAGCCTTTGACCGCTTTGAACACGTTGCTGAAGTACGCGACGTCCTTGAAGCCGCATCGTTCGGCCACTTCGCTGACAGTGAAGCCGCCGGCGGCGAGCATCGCTTCGGCGTTGTTGACGCGGATCGTGTTCAGGAACGCGCGGAAGGAAACGCCGGTCTGCTGTTTGAACAGCCGGCCGAGATAGACCGGGTGCAGGCCCGCGAGCTCCGCCAGCCGGCCGATGTCGAGATCTTCGGCGTAGTTCTCGGCGAGGTAGGCCTTCATCCGCTCGATGCGCGGATCGGGGGCCAGATCTTCCGTCCGGTGCAGCGCCGTGACGAGCAGCCGGTGGAGGATCAGAAGAAACTGGCCGCGCGCCTGCATTTTGTATCCGGGCTGCTTGCTCATCCAGATCTGGTTGAACGCCTTGATCTGCTCCAGCAGCGGTCCCGTAAGCCGGAACTTCGTGATGGTCGCAAGCGGCAGCCGGGTCTCGTTGTTCGGGGGCAGCCACAGAAAATTGAACGCGTAGGAATGCATCGGCGAGTCGGCATAGGTATTCGCTTCACGAATCGACCCCGGCGGAATGTAGATCAGGTTGCCGGCTTCGGCGGTATGTTTTACGCCGTTGACGTAGTAGTCGGCCTTGCCGCCGACGACGAAGGTCAGGTCATGGAAATCGATCGGCCTCCGGATGATTTTCCAGTCGGGGTAACAGCGCCGGTCGACAAAGAGCACCACTTCGGGCACCAGATGATCGTATTGGGACAATGCCATGGGCACTGAGCCTCCTTCGTTCGGCTTGCTGACGCGTTCATGTGCGGAATACGGATCGCAGCAAAGGTTCCTGCAACTATCCTATCACGGGTCATCACTTAGCGTACATAAGGAGGATTCATTCATGTCCGTCGCGAACGCCACTTCCGACACCGGTTACGATGCCTGGCTCCGGTACGACCGATTGCCGGAGAGGCAGGCCGGGGTGCTGACCGGCTGGTGCCGCCGGATCGTGATGCCGGAGCGGGAAGGTCTGTTCCACACCGTTCGGCGCGAATTGACGGCGGCGCTGGCGTCGCTGCTCGGCATCGAGCCGGTCGTCACGGATGTGCTCGACGCGGATGCGGACGCAGCGGACACGACCGGCGCGGGGCGGGCGCTGGTCGTCGCGACGGCGGAACGCGCCGCCGGCCTCGGGCTGCTTGCCGGAGAAGAAGCCGGGGCATTGCATGCGGATGGTTTCGTCATCCGAACCGTCCGCCGGGGAGACGTCCGGGCGGTGCTGCTGGCGGGCGGCACGGCGCGCGGGCTGCTGTACGGCGCATTCCATTTTCTCCGGCTCGCGTCCATCGGCAGCCTGAACGATCGCGCTCTCGAGCAACTGGATATCGCGGATCGCCCGCGCAATCCGCTGCGCATGATCAATCATTGGGACAATATGGATGGCAGCATCGAGCGGGGTTACGCGGGGAAATCCATTTTCTTCCGTGATGGAAAATTTATTGCGGACAAGACGCGCGTCCGCGATTATGCCCGGCTGCTCGCATCGATCGGCATCAACGCGCTGACGATCAACAACGTTAACGTGCATGAAACGGAAACGAAGCTGATCACGGACGAACTGCTGCCCGATGTCGCGGCGACGGCCGACATTTTCCGCGAATACGGCATCCGGCTCATGCTCAGCATCAACTTCGCCGCTCCGATCCAGGCCGGCGGCCTGCCGACGGCGGATCCGCTCGATCCGGCGGTGCGCGCGTGGTGGCGCGAGCGCGCGGCAGCCATCTTCCGCCGGATTCCGGACTTCGGCGGCTTCCTCGTGAAGGCCGATTCCGAATTCCGGCCGGGGCCGTTCACCTACGGCCGGGACCACGCGGACGGCGCGAACATGCTGGCCGAGGCGCTGGAACCGTTCGGCGGCATCGTCATCTGGCGCTGTTTCGTCTACAACTGCCTGCAGGACTGGCGCGACCGGACGACGGACCGGGCGAAGGCGGCGTATGACCATTTCGTGCCGCTCGACGGCCGCTTCAAGGACAATGTGCTGCTGCAGATCAAGAACGGGCCGATGGATTTCCAGGTGCGCGAGCCCGTGTCGCCGCTGTTCGGGGGCCTCACGCGGACGAACCAGATGCTCGAGCTGCAGATTACGCAGGAGTACACGGGCCAGCAGCGCCACCTCTGCTACCTGGTGCCGCAATGGAAGGAAGTGCTCGATTTCGACACTTATGCCTGCGGCGAAGGGACGACCGTGGCGCGCATCGCAAGCGGCAGCGCGTTCGGTCGCGAGACGGGCGGCATCGCGGGCGTCTCCAACATCGGCGACGATCCGAACTGGACCGGCCATCTGCTGGCGCAGGCGAATCTGTACGGATTCGGCCGGCTGGCGTGGAATCCGGAGCTGTCCGCAGAAGACATCACCGATGAATGGGTGCGGCTGACGTTCGGCGGCGATCCCGAGACGGTCCGTACGATTGCGGAGATGCTGCTGGACTCCTGGCGCATTTACGAGAACTATACGGCGCCGCTCGGCGTCGGCTGGATGGTCAATCCCGGACACCACTACGGTCCGAACGTCGACGGATACGAATATTCGAAGTGGGGGACGTACCACTTCGCCGACTGCCGCGGCATCGGCGTCGACCGGACGGTGAAGACGGGGACGGGCTTTACGGCCCAGTACCACAAGCCGCACTCCGAGATCTATGAATCGCTTGAGCAGTGCCCGGATGAACTGCTGCTGTTCTTCCACCATGTGCCGTACACGCACCGGCTGCATTCCGGCAAGACGGTGATCCAGCATATCTACGACACGCATTTCGAGGGCGCCGAGCAGGCCCGCGGGCTGGTGGAGCGGTGGTCCGGCCTGAAGGGCCGGATCGATACCGGCCGGTTCCTGCAAGTGTTGAGACGGCTTGAGGAGCAGGCGGAACACGCGAAGGAATGGCGCGACGTCATCAACACCTATTTCTGGCGGAAATCCGGCATACCGGATGCGCGCGGGCGCAAGATCTATTGAAGGGCGCCGCGCGCATGTTCGCCGATTGTCCATACGCCGCCCCAAGGAGGATGAGAACATGTCGGCCAACCATCCCGTCCGCGTCGCGTTGATCGGCTGCGGCGCGATCGCTCCGGCGCATGTCGAAGCTTGTGCATCATTTCCCGGGCAATGGGAGATTGTCGCCTTGTGCGACATTGTGCCGGAAAAAGCCGAAGCGCTCAAAGCCCGCTTCGGGCTCGAGCAGGCTGTCGTGGCAGATCATGCGGAGAAATTGCTCGATCTCGACTTCGATCTCGCGTCCGTCTGCACGCCGCCCTACACGCATGCGGAACTCGCCATTCTGTTCCTGCGCGCGGGACGGCACGTCATCGTCGAGAAGCCGATGGCGGCTTCGCTGGAGGAATGCGACCGGATGCTGGCCGCCGCGGCGGACAGCGGCAAGGTGTTGTCGGTCATTGCCCAGAACCGGTTCCGCACGCCGCTCATGAAGCTGAAGCGGATGCTGGATTCCGGGCTCGCCGGCAAACTGCTGCATGTGCAGGTCGATTCCCATTGGTGGCGGGGCTACAGCTACTACGATCTCTGGTGGCGCGGAACATGGGAGAAGGAGGGCGGCGGCTGCACGATCAATCACGCCGTTCATCATATCGACGCGATGCTCTGGATGGCCGGCATGCCCGTGGAAGTGCAGGCGTACCTTGCGAACACGGCGCATGACAACGCGGAAGTGGAGGATCTGTCCGTCGCGATTTTCCGCTATGCGGACGGGGCGCTCGGCCAGCTCACCAGCTCCGTCGTCCATCACGGCGAGGAACAGCAGCTTGTCTTCCAATGCAGCGGCGCACGCATCTCGGCGCCCTGGCGGCCGAAGGCCGGAATCGCGAAGCCGAACGGCTTCCCGGAGCCGAATCCGGAGCTGGAACGGAAGCTTCAGGAAGCTTATGACGCCATTCCGGATCTTGAGCACGAAGGCCACGCCGGACAATACGCCGATGTGCTGAACGCGATCCGGACCGGCGGGAAGCCGCTGATCGGCGGCGAGGACGGACGGCGGACGCTCGAGTTCATCACCGCCGTCTACAAAGCGGGCGCGACGGGTCAGGCGGTCCGGCTGCCGCTTGCGCCGGACGATCCGTTCTACACCCGCGAAGGAATTCTGGCCCGGGCGGTGAAGTTTTACGAGAAGAAACGCTCGGTCGAAGGTTTTGCGCCATCCGGCGACATTACGACCGGCAGCGATTACCGATAACGGGTGCCGCGGCATGCCGAAGAACAACGGTATGCCGCGGCAGTGTACCGCATGAAGGTTGAGCGCATGGGGAACCCGGCCGCATGCGACGCCCGGCAGTCCGGGTTGCGGATGCGGCTGTGAAATCCTATCAAACAACAATCAGCGAGGTGAACCGGGCATGGCCGAACTCAAACTGTGGGAAGTTTTCAAGGACGACTTCGACATCGGCGCGGCGGTGAACGTCCGGACGGTGGACAGCGCGGCGGAACTGCTCAGGGCGCAGTACAACAGCATCACGGCGGAGAACGAGATGAAGCCCATTAATACGCAGCCGTCTGAAGGCGTTTTCACCTTCGAGCAGGCGGACAAGATTGCCGATTTCGCCGCGAAGCACGGCAAGAAGCTGCGCGGACACACGCTCGTCTGGCACAACCAGACGCCGGACTGGTTCTTCGAAGCGCCCGGCGGCGGTCCCGCCGGCAAGGAGACGCTGCTCCGGCGCATGCGCGACCACATCCATGCGGTGGCGGGCCGGTACAAAGGGCGGACCTACTGTTGGGATGTCGTGAACGAAGCGGTCGCCGACGAAGGCGAACAGTGGCTGCGGGCGTCGAAATGGCACGACATGGTCGGGCCGGAATTCATCGTCCGCGCGTTCGAGTACGCGCACGAGGCCGATCCCGACGCGCTGCTGTTCTACAACGACTACAACGAATGCAATCCCGCGAAGCGCGACAAGATCATCCGCCTCGTGAAATGGCTCAAAGAGCAGGGCGCGCCGATCCACGGCATCGGCATGCAGGGGCACTACAATCTGGCGTCGCCGTCCATCGCCGAGGTGCGCGAGGCGATCGAGAAGTACGCCGAGCTCGGCCTGGTCATTCATGTGACGGAACTGGACATGTCCGTCTACGCCTGGGATGACCGGCGAACCGATCTGCTCGAGCCGACGGCGGAAATGGTGGAGCGGCAGGCGGAGCTGTACGAGCAGCTGTTCTCGCTTTACCGCGAATACCGGGACGTCATCCGCAGCGTCACGTTCTGGGGCGCGGCGGACGATTATACGTGGCTCAGCTATTTCCCGGTGCGCGGGCGGCGCAACTGGCCGCTGCTGTTCGACGCGCAGCACCGGCCGAAGGAGGCGTTCCGGCGCGTCGTGCGGACGGCGGGCGCTGAAGCTTGAGCCGGCGGAAACCGGCAATCGCAGCCGGTCTGTTCCGGAGAAACGGACGGACCGGCTGTTGCCGTTCCGCGGGCTCAGATTCGTGAGCACCGCCGCGTTACGCCCGGACGGTTGTTTTTGCCCTTCCGGAGCGGAATTCGCCGGGCGTGAGGCCGATGTACTTCTTGAACTGCCGCATGAAGTGGACGTCGTTCTCGTATCCGCACTGTGCGGCGATGTCGCGGATGCTGTCGGACGTGTTTTTCAGCCGGTACATCGCGTATTCGAGCCGGTTGTGGATGATGTCGTTCATGACGGAGATGCCGAACAGTTCTTTGTACAGCTTCTGGAAATAGGACCGGCTCATGTTGACGCGGGCCGCCAGATCGCCGATCGTCCAGGCGACGGACGGGTTGCTGTATATGTCGTTGCGCAGCGACACGAGCAGATCGTAATATTTGCTGACCGGCTTGTTCGGCTCGATCCGGTTGCGGATGTCGCTGAGCTTCATGAGGAGGCAGCGGACGGTCGCGTCGATGATCTCGTCCCGGTACAGCCCGTTCTGGACCAGCGCTTCCTGGATTTCGCTCACTTTCCGCGACACATATACCGGTTCATGCACCTTCATCGGCGTGTCCAGCGGCAGATTCAGTTTCCGGCAGAACGTCTCGACATCCTCGCCGTCAAAATGGAACCAGTCGTGCACCATCGGCTGTTCGATGTCATGGTAGTATTGCCGGCTTCCTTTGCGGTAAATGATGCAGGTGTTCTTGTCCGTCAGGAAGCGCTCTCCCTGCGCTTCGACGCACATGCGGCTGCGGAAGAACAGGAACAGATAATCGCCCGAGCCGTGCGGCCGGTCGATGACGATGCCTTCCGGATGGACGACGTTGTAGCCGCACCGGTTCATCTGGAACATCGCGCCACCGCCTTGAAGACGAAAGATCAGTTATTGATTATGATAGATCATTTCACCAATGCGATCAAACCTTTACAATGATTAGTGAAGACAAGAGTCGCGGGGATTCGAATATGAGAGTTGCACGGCCCGCGGAAGATAATCTTTCAGCAAAATGAAGGAGCGATGAACGTGGCAAGCCGGGTAGTCGTAAACGCCGACAGGGTGAAGGGCACGATCAACCGCAACATTTACGGCCATTTCTCGGAACATCTCGGGCGATGCATCTACGAAGGGCTGTGGGTCGGAGAAGATTCGCCGATTCCGAATACGAACGGGATCCGAAACGACGTGCTCGAGGCGCTGAAGCAGATGAAAATTCCGGTCCTCCGCTGGCCGGGCGGCTGCTTCGCGGACGAATACCATTGGAAAGACGGCGTCGGCCCGCGGGAGAAGCGGAAGCGGATGGTGAACACGCACTGGGGCGGCGTCATCGAGAACAACCATTTCGGCACCCATGAGTTCATGATGCTGTGCGAGCTGCTCGGCTGCGAACCGTACATCAGCGGCAACGTGGGCAGCGGCACCGTGCAGGAGATGTCCGAATGGGTCGAGTACATTACGTTCGACGGCGAATCGCCGATGGCGAACTGGCGCAGGGAGAACGGACGGGAGAAGCCGTGGCGCATCAAGTACTGGGGCGTCGGCAACGAGAACTGGGGCTGCGGCGGCAACATGCGCGCGGAATATTACGCCGATCTGTACCGCCAGTTCCAGACGTATCTGCGCAACTACGGCGACAACAAGCTGCACAAGATTGCGTGCGGCGCGAACACGGCCGACTACCATTGGACGGAAGTGCTGATGAAGCAGGCCGCGCCGTTCATGCACGGGCTGTCGCTGCACTATTACACCGTTCCGGGCCCCTGGGAGAAGAAAGGACCCGCGACCGGCTTCACGACGGATGAATGGTGGGTCACGCTGAAGAAGGCGCTGTTCATGGACGAGCTCGTCACGAAGCATTCGGCCATCATGGACGTCTACGATCCGGACAAGCGGATCGATCTGATCGTGGACGAATGGGGCACGTGGTATGACGTCGAACCGGGCACGAATCCGGGCTTCCTGTATCAGCAGAACTCGATCCGCGACGCGCTTGTCGCGGGCGCGACGCTGCACATTTTCCACCGCCATTGCGACCGCGTCCGGATGGCGAACATCGCCCAGCTCGTCAACGTGCTGCAATCCGTCATCCTGACGGAGGGCGAGCGGATGCTGCTGACGCCGACCTACCATGTGTTCAACATGTTCAAGGTGCATCAGGATGCGGAACTGCTCGATACATGGGAGTCTGTGGAGCGCACGGGTCCGGAAGGCGAGCTGCCGAAGGTATCGGTCTCCGCTTCCCGCGCGGCGGACGGCAAGATCCACATCAGTCTGTGCAATCTGGACTTCGAGACCGGAGCAAGCGTGGACATCGAGCTGCGCGGCCTGAACGGCGGCGTGAGCGCAACCGGCACGACGCTGACGTCGGACCGCATCGACGGGCACAACACGTTCGACGAGCCCGAGCGGGTGAAACCGGCCCCGTTCCGCGACTTCAAACTCGAGGGCGGGCACCTGAACGCATCGCTGCCGCCGATGTCCGTGACGGTGCTTGAGCTGACGGCGGGGTGAGCGGCGGATGACGGCGGAACGCCCGTGCAGAGGCTGCAGGTCTGACGCGCACGTGTCGGAAGAACGCATCCGGGCGATGCTCGCCGCGCCGATGTTCGCGGAATCAAGCGGGCTGTGCGTGCCGGACGACGTCTATGAGATGCGGCTGGACCTCTGCCGGTCCTGTCCGAAGCTGATTGGCGGCCATACATGCGCGGTCTGCGGCTGCATCGTTCCGATCGTCGCGAAGCTGAAAGACCGCGCCTGCCCGGCTCCCGGCGCGCCGCGCTGGACGCGGTACACGGAAGCGGGAGCTTGAGGCGGGCGGAGAATGAAACGGCACGGGGAACACCCCCGTGCCGTTTGTTCGTCAGCCCGTGCCCAGCGGCAGCCTGACCGTGAACACCGAACCTTGTCCGAGCCGGCTGTCCGCCTCGATCGTCCCTTCGCTCAGGTCGACGATCCGCTTGACGATGGCAAGTCCCAATCCGTTCCCCGTCTTCGAGCGGGACGGGTCGCCCTGGTAAAACTTGTCGAACATGCGCCGCATCGTTTCTTCGCTCATGCCGCAGCCGCTGTCTTCAAGCCGGAAGACGGCTTCCCGGCCGTCTCTCCAAAGGGCGATTCGCAGCGTTCCGCCCTCGTCGGTAAACTTGATCGCGTTGTCGAGCAGGTTGAGCCATACCTGTTGAAGCAGGTTTTTGTTGCCGACGATATCGACTTTGACCAGCGCAATATCGAGCTTCAGCGCTTTGGCGCTCCACTTCGGCTCCAGCATCAGCATCGCCAGCCGGATCTGCTCGTCCAGACGAAAGACCGTCTTCTCGCGCAAAATTTCGGTGTTCTCCACCTTCGACAAGTTCAGAATGCTGGCTGACAGCTCCACCAACCGCTCGGATTCCTGAATGATGCGATCCAGGTAGTCCTGCCGGTCCGCTTCGCTGAGATTGCCCTGCTTCAACAATTTTGCGAAGCCGCTGATGGAGACGATCGGCGTCTTGAACTCGTGGGAGAAGTTGCGCACGAAATCGCTGCGCAGCGTCTCGATCCCTTGCAGCTCCCGCACCATCTTGTTGAAGCTGGCGGCCAGCTTGTCCAGTTCAAACACGACGCTTCCCTTCACCGTCGCCTGGGCGGAAAAATCGCCTTTGGCCACCCGGTCGGTCGCCTCCATCATGTCGCGGATCGGCTTCACGGACCGCCTGCTCAACAGCGCGGCGATGACAACGCCCATGAAGACGCTGATGTACAGCAGGACGTATATGCCGCGATACGAATCCGGCTGGTTCAGATCGATCAGCCCGGCCCGCTTCAGCAGGAAGGCGAGCAGGGCGGCCGAAGCGACGGACAGCACCATTACGAGAAAGACGAGGGCGACCAGGGAGAAGGCCAGCGATATTTTTTTCGTCCCGAACCTCCGGTTCGATTTCAACTCCGCTTCACCGCTTTGTATCCCAGACCGCGCACCGTCACGATCTCGAAATCGGGATTGTTCCTGAATTTGTCGCGCAGCCGGTTGATGTGAACGTTCAAGGTGTGATCATCCGTCGTGTCCGGTCCCCAAATTTCCTCCAGCAGCTGCAGCCGGGTAAATATTTTGTTCGGATAACTGAGCAGCTTGGACAAGAGGAAAAATTCCTTCTGCGGCAGCGTGATCTCCAGATCTCCCCTCGTTACCGTCAGCGCGTTGTAATCCAGCGTCGTGCCGCCGACGACAATTTTGCGCTCGCTGGCGATCCGCGCCCTCCGCAGCAACGCCTTGATCCGGAGCAGCAGCTCCTGTTCGTCGAACGGCTTCGTCAAATAATCGTCCGTGCCGGCCAGGAAACCGTTGCGCTTGTCCTCGATATCCTGGGCCGCCGTGAGCATCAGGATCGGAATGGTGTCCCCCGCGCCGCGCAATTCCTCGCATAACCGGTAACCGTCCATTCCCGGCATCATCAGGTCCAGCACAATCAGATCGAAGCGGCGCTTCTCCATCAGGTCCAGCGCCTCCAGTCCGTTCGCGGCCACATGAGTCCTGTAGCCTCCCCGCTCAAGCAAGGCGCAGAGCAGCTTCCGGGTATTGGCATCGTCTTCGACCACCAACAGATCGATCACCGCATCTCCCCCACTTCGGTTTGATCTACGCCCTTACTATACGATCCCCACATCAACCGAAGATCAACGAGCTTCCAGACCGCGGGTTGAGATTCGGTTGAGATGCGTCGGTTAAAGTACAGGCTGATTCCATTTTGAAAAAAGTCTGCAGCAAGGGTGGTTCGAGAAATGAGAGACGGAAAAGCCGGCGCCATCGCCATCCGAATGGACCGGGTGAGCAAAAAATTCGGCGATTACTACGCCGTGCGCGACTTGTCGCTTGAATTGAAGAAAGGAGAAATCATCGGCTTTCTCGGCTTGAACGGAGCCGGCAAGACGACGACGATCCGGATGCTCCTGTCGCTGCTCAAGCCTACCGACGGCAGCATTCATCTGCTGGGAAGCAAGGTCGACTCCGGCAACTACAAGCTGTGGGAGAAGGTGGGCTACCTGGAGGAAGCCTCCTATTATCCGGAGCTCACCGTGGCGGAGAATCTGGACATCGCGCGGAGAATGCATCGGATCGCCGACCGGGAGGCCGTCGACCGGGTCATCCGGAAGCTCGACCTGGACGCGCACCGGAACAAGAAAGCCAAAAATCTTTCGCTCGGGAACCGGCAGCGGCTCGGACTGGCGAAAGCGATCATTCACAACCCCGAACTGTTGATTCTGGACGAACCGGTCAACGGGCTCGACCCGGCCAGCGTCGTCGAAATCCGGGAACTGCTGCTGGATCTGTCCCGCAATGACGGCGTTACGATCTTCCTCTCCAGCCATCTCCTGGAGGAGTTGTCCAAGCTGGTCGACCGCGTCGTGATCATGCATAAAGGGCGGCTCGTCCGGAATCTGACGATGGACGAGCTGGAACGCTCGCTGCAGAAGAAGCTGGTGGTGGGCGGACGCGACTTGGCCGCCATGAAGCGCGTCCTCGCGGAGCACGGGTTTGCCTGTGCGGACACGGAAGACGACCGGCTGGAGCTTGCGGAAGACCGCGCGCTGGATCGTCCCGAACAGATCGCGGAGCTACTCGTGCGCGCGAAACAACCGCCGACGCATCTCAGCGTCGTCACGGAAAATCTGGAAAGCTATTTTCTGCGGACCATTCGTACGGCAGGGAGGACGGATGCATAATGCTGCATGCTTTCATTCGCAACGAGACGCTCAAAGTCAGGCGATCGGTCGTGTTCTGGGTCGTGGCCGCGGTGTGGGGAACCTATTATTCGAATGTCCTGGACTCCATCGCTTCCCTGCTGGTGGTGGGCTTCTCTTTCACTTCGGCATGGGTGTTCGGACGGGAGTACACGGACAGAACGATCAAGGATCTGCTCGTCAAGCCGATTCCCAAATCGTACAGCGTGCTGTCGAAGTTCATCGTGACCGCGATGTGGAATATCCTGATCGCCCTGTTTACGTTCGCGATGATTACGGCCGCCGGTGCGGTCAATGGCGCGCACGGCGGGTCGGCCGACACCTTCCTCCGGGTCTTCGGGACCTACATGACGGCAGCGCTGTTCATTATGGCCGTCAGCTCGACGAGCGCCTTGATCGCCAATCTCACGAAAGGGTACCTGGCCCCGATCGGGGTGATCTTCGTCATCATCATCGTGTCCAACGCCGTAGTCCAGTTCGGATTCGGGCCGTATTTTCCGTGGACCATCCCGGTCCTTCTGGCCAAGGGCGCGGACATCGGCTTCGTCAGCGTCATGATTCTCGCGCTCACCGCGATCGCCGGTTTTGCCGGAACCGTCGCCTGGTGGAGATATGCGGAGCACAAGTAAGCGGCGGTTCGCCAACCGGCGTCAGAGCCTGGCGGCAGGCCGTTCCGGCTGCACCGCCGGCTTCGGCCGGCGCTCCAGCCGGACATACGCCAGCAGGCCGGTCATCGCGATCAACAGCGCGAGCAGCAGGTAGACCGCGCCGTAAGTCGACGGTTGGACCAGCGCAAAGGCGTTCAGGCCGCTCAGATCGAACTCGATCAGCTTGCTGACGATGGCGCCGCTGATTGCGCCCGACAGGAAGTTGACCAGGTTGTACATGCCCATGCCGACGCCGGACTGTTCCCGCGGGAGCGTGGACGACACCGACTTCGCCATCGCCGTCTGCACGAACGTGAACGGCGCGTTGATCAGCGGCAGGAGGAGCGCGATGACCCAGGCGTCCGCGGCGGACAGCAGCGAGAGCGCCAGCATGCCGGCGCCGATGAAGCCGAGCGCGACGAAGAGCGCGAACCGGGTGCCGCGCCGGTCGACGAGGCCGCCGCCGAACCGGCCGAGCAGCGCCGCCGACATCGCGCCCGGGAACAGGACGAAGCCGATGGCCTGCGCGCCCAGTCCGTGGCCTTCCGGGTTGCCGAGCATCATCGGCGTCATCAGGAACAGGCCGAAGACCGCGAACAAGGCGGAGAAACTGACGATCAGCCCGCAGGTGTAATCCGCGTTGCGGAAAAGCGAAAGCTGGACGAAAGGATGCGGCGCCTTCCGCGAACGGATGACGAACAGCGCGGCGAGCGCGGCCGATCCGAGCAGATACCAGCCGTTCCACTGCGTGACGGACAGCATGAGCAGCGTGACCGCGGCGCCGAGCAGACCCGCGCCGTACCAGTCGACCTGCCCGCCGTCCCTCACCGGCTCATCGGGCAGGGCGCGGCGGATGAACGGCAGCGCCACGGGCGCCAGCAGCGAGACGAGGAACATGCCCGACCAATGGAACTGGCCGGCGATGAATCCGCCGACGATCGGTCCGATCCCCGCCGAGAAGGCGAGCGTCGACGCGATCGTGCCCATGACGCGGCCGCGGCGCTCCGGCGGGTAGAAGCGGATCGGGATGAGCATGACCAGCGCCGGGACACAGGAAGCGCCCGCCGCCTGAATAACGCGCGCGGTGAGCAGCATCGCATAGCTGTCGGCAAACACGCCGATGGCGGAACCCGAGGCGAACGCAAGCAGGCCGACCGTGATGAGCCGCTTGAGCGGCAGCCGGTCGGCCAGTTTGCCGAACAGGAGCGAGCCCAGCGCGTACAGGACGGAATAGATGGTTGCGACCCAGCTTACGGCCGACGACGGGAGCCGGAACTCGCCGGCGATGGAAGGCAGGGCAACGTTGAACATGGTGGCGTTCATGACCGAGAAGAACAGCACGAAGCTCAGGGCATAGACCAGACGGCCGGACGACGGGGCGGATGCCGGTCGATTCATCAGGATTCTCCTTTCATTTCGGGGGCTTCCGGTTCGCCTTCGGCTCGAACTTCAGGCACGACTGCCCGGAAGATGAATAGACCACGGCGCTCGGCATCATATGGGTTTTGAACTCATAGGCTCTGCAGCCGCGGGGGAAATCGGGATCCCAGGTGACGAAATAGTGGCGGCACTGAAAGCAATTGATTTTTCTGTCCACGGACAAGGACGACCGCTCCTTTCCGCTCCCTCTCCTTCGCTATTGTAAATCAACCCGATCCGCGAGACAAACATTTGTTCCGTTTGCGAGCACAATGACAAGAACAAATGTTCCCGAAATCATTGAACAACCTATCCAACAAATGGTATCCTTGTATTATCGTGAGATCTGCAATGGTGAAGGGGAGTGCCGAATGGAACGGGTGATCACGCGCCGGCAGGCCGGACAATTTCTGCTGGTCCGCCACGGTCTGGCCGGGGAATGGCGCTACGAGGGGAAAGAAGGGGCCATGGCCTGGCTCCGGATGGTCCGATGCCTGCAATTCGACCCGCTCAATGTCGTGGGCTACAACCCGCATCTGGTGCTGCAATCCCGGATCAGGGGATACCGGCCGGAGATGCTCGACGAGCTGCTGTACCAAGACCGGCTGCTGTTCGACGGCTGGGACAAGAACATGTCCATTCTGCTGACGGAAGACTGGCCCTGCTTCGCCCGCCGGCGGCAGACGGCGCGAGCCCGGCTGCTTCAAAATCCGAAGATCGCCGAACTGGCGCCGCTCGTGATCAGACGGCTGGAGGAGCGGGGGCCGTTGTCATCGGCGGATCTGGAGTTTCACGAGAAGATCGACTGGCCGTGGGCGCCGGCCCGTCTGTCCCGCGCGGTGCTGGAAAGCCTGTTCTTCGCCGGCGAAGTGATCATCCACCACAAAGAAGGGGCGCGTAAAATTTACGACCTGAGCCGCCGCCATCTGCCGGCCGATGTGCTGGACGCCGACGATCCGAACCCGACGGAAGACGAACACCACGACTGGCATGTGCTCCGCCGAATCGGCGCCATCGGCATGCTCTGGAACAAGTCCGGGGACGCCTGGCTCGGCATCGCCGGGATGAAAAGCGGACAGCGGACGGCATCGTTCGAGCGTCTGCACCAAAGCGGCCGGATCTGCAAGGTAATCGTTGAAGGTCTGGAGAAGCACCCGCTTTACGTGAAGGCGGAGGACGTGCCCCTCCTGGACGAGGTGATCCGGAGCGGGACCGGCGGGCCGGACAGGGCGAGCATGCTGGCGCCGCTCGACAATCTGCTCTGGGATCGCCGGCTCATCCTCGAACTGTTCGGGTTCGATTACCGCTGGGAAGTGTACAAGCCCGCCGCCGAGCGGCGGTACGGCTATTATGTGCTGCCGGTCGTGTACGGGGACCGGTTCATCGGGAGGATCGAACCGGTGCTGGACCGGAGCCGGCGCAGGCTGATCATCCGCGGCTGGTGGCCGGAGACCGGCGTTGAGCCTGCGGATGATCTGAGGAATAGCCTGGCGGACTGCATTCGCCGGTTCACGGCCTTCACCGGAGCGGATCTTGCGCAGTTGGACGAGACCGCCGCGACGGCGGCCGATATGCGGAAATGGCTTCAGATTTGAGGCTGGGGGTACCATCCAGCGGCTTCTTCATTTTTGTCACAAATTCGCCATGCCACGATGCCAGGAAGTTTAGATAGAATCCCCTCATCCGGCTGAACTATAATGAACGCGGAGAGGTTCCCGGCCGGGGTTCCTTCACAAACGCAGGCATCATCAGCCGGCGGAACGCGCATTCGGGGGGATACAGTTGAACAGATCATGGGTGACCAAGCTGATCGTGCTGGCCATTGCAAGCGTTCTCGTGCTGAGCGCTTGTTCGTCCGGCGGGAACAAGCCGGGATCCGGATCGAATTCCGGCAGCTCTCAAAACGCGACAAATGTAAACGGTAACAATTCCGGAGACTCCGGTCAATCGGGCAATGCGGGCAATGCGGGCGGCCAGCCGTCCGGCGCGGCCGACAGCTCCGATCCGTTCGGCGGCTGGGTGGAAGGCTTGCCGAAGATCGAAGCTCCGGAAGGATTCGATTGGAAACAATTTGAAGGCGTCACGCTCAACGTCATCACCGAGAACACGCCGCCTTCCTCCGGGCTTGCCGCCAATATCGAAGTGTTCGAGCAGGCGACCGGCATCAAGGTCAACATCGAGCAGGTCAACCTGGACATCGTGGTGGAGAAGGCGGGCCTGGATTTCAACGCCCGCAACAGCAACTACCAAATCATCTATGCCGATCCGTACCAGATTCTGTCGAAGCAAGCCAAACATTTCGTCGACCTGAACACGCTGAACAACGATCCGACGCTGCCGTCCATTCCGGGAGGACTCGAGGACTTCATCCAGTCGCAGCTGCTGGTCGGCGGCTACATGGGCGACAAGGAGCATCTGTACGCTCTGCCCTATGACAACCCGACGATGGTGCTCGCCTACCGCAAGGACGTCTTCGAGAAGTACAAGGATCTGTTCATGCAGGAGAAGGGCTACGACTGGACGCCTGGGCCTGACATGACGTGGGACCAATACTACGAAGTCGCGCTCTGGATCAACGAGAAAGCCAAGGCGGGCGTCATTTCGGAAGTCAAATACGGCACCGGTCACCAGGCGAAACAGCACGACTCGCTCATGAACGACTTCAGCAACGTGCTGGCCGCATACGGCGGCGACTACTTCGAGGCGGAGAATCTCGGCGACATCGGCACGGAGAATCCCGGCAAATCGCTGCTCACATCGCCGGAAGCGATTGAAGCGGCCGAATTCTACAACGAGCTGCTCAAGATCGCGGCGCCGGGCAGCACGACCTGGGACTGGAACGGTCTGGCCGAAGCGTTCGCCGCCGGGGAAATCGCGATGATTCCGGAGTGGCACGAATTCGCAGGCATGTTCGAAAATCCGGAATTGTCGAAAGTGGCGGGCAAGGTCGGCTGGACGATCCTGCCGAAAGGCCCGAAAGGCCGCGGCAACATGTACGGCGGCACGAGCATCGGCATCAACAAATATGCGAGCGACAAAGAGATCAAGGCGGCATGGCTCTTCCTGATCTGGGCGACGGCGCCGCAGACGCAATACATGATTCTCGACGCCGGCTTTACGCCCACGCGCTACTCCGTCTATCAATTGCCGTACATCCAGAAGGCGATGAACGATCCGGAATCGCAGGAAGCCAAGGAATGGCCGCTCGCCTCCTCGCTGATCGCCGCGCAGGAAGCGTGGAAGGAAGGCAATGTTTACATGCGCCCGAAAATTCCGATGTGGCCGCAGATCGACACGATCATTTACACCGAGCTTTCGAAGATGCTGGCCGGCCGTCAATCGCCGGCGGACACGATGAAAGAAATCGCAAAACAAAGCGACAGGCTGACCGGCAACTGACGGACAAGGACAAAGCGGGTTTGCCGATGGTGCGGCATGCCCGCTTTCATGCCTTCTTTCCCGTCGGCCGGAATGAATCGGCAAGGAGGCTTACCATGCAACAGGCTGCAAGCCGGCCGCTCATGCGAAAACCAAAGCGGAATCGCACGGAATTCTGGATGCTGCTGCCATCGATTGTCGTGCTGGCGGCGATCAGCATTTTCCCGTTCTTCTTCATGGTCTATGCGAGCTTCATGGACTATTCGCTGGATATGGACCGCCCCCGCTTCGCCGGATTCGGCAATTGGGCGGACACGCTTACGGACACGGCGTTCTGGCAGTCGTGGGGCCGGACGCTCGTCTATGCCGGCGGCGGCCTGCTCGCCCAGCTCGTGTTCGGCTGCGCGATCGCGCTGCTGCTGTACCATATCCCGCGGTTCCGCAACCTGTTCTCGACCCTGTTCATGCTGCCGCTCTTCGTGGCGCCGATCGTCACCGGTCTCTTGTGGCGGTTTCTGCTCGATCCGACCTACGGGCTGTACCATTGGGTGCTGAACACGTTCGGCCTGGACATCCAGGTGCTGGGCGACCCGTCCTACGCGATGTTCGCCGTAATTATGATGGACGTCTGGGAATGGACGCCGCTCATTACGATCATCGTGCTGGCCGGACTCCAGACCGTGCCGGAAGAACCGCTGGAAGCCGCCGATGTGGACGGCGCGAATTCCTGGCAGAAGATCCGCTATATCCTGCTGCCGATGGTCCGGCGGATGATCGTGGTGGCGCTGCTCGTCCGCTCGATGGACATTCTGCGCTACGTCGATACGATCGTCATCACGACCGAAGGCGGTCCGGCCGATGCGACGAAGACGATCGGCTATTACCTGATGCAGGTGGCGTTCCGCTTCCAGGACATCGGCGGGGCGGCTTCCGTCGGCCTGACGATGCTGCTGGCCAGCATCCTGATGGGGCGGTTCTTCATTAAAGTCTTGAGAAGCGAGGAAGCCTGAAGATGCAACACAGACAGAAGCTGCTGCACGCCGTGCTTTATGCGCTGATGACGCTCAGTCTCCTGTGGGCGCTTGTCCCGATTCTTCACATGATCCTGTCTTCGATGAAGACGCAGGTCAACATGTTCGAAATGCCGCCCAGACTTTTCTTCACGCCGACGTTCGACGTATATCAGGAAATGTTTTTCGGCAGAGGCGATTTCCCGCAGTTTCTGCGGAACAGTCTTGTCGTGTCGGTGGTGACCACCGCCTTGTGCCTGCTGCTCGGCGTCATGGGAGGGTTTGGCCTCGCGCGCGGCAATTTCAGGTGGGAGAAGGACGTCTCGTTCTGGGTGATCAGCACGCGGATGGCGCCGATTCCGGCCGTCATTCTGCCGCTGTACCTGATCTTCTCCAAACTGAATCTGATCGGCACGACGACGGGGCTGGTGCTGGCCTACACGACCTTCAACCTGCCGTTCGCGCTGTGGATGATGTCCACATTCTTCAAGGATGTGCCGGCCGATCTGGAGGAGGCGGCCATGATCGACGGCTGCGGCAAATTCCGCGCCTTCTGGCGCGTCGTCGTGCCCGCCGCGGCGCCCGGCATCGTCGCCACCGCGGTGCTCTGTCTCATGTTCTCGTGGAACGATTATCTGTTCGCTTCGATCTTCACCGGCCGCGGCACGCAGACTGTTCCGATCGCCGCGTCGCTGCTCGTCTCGCAGTCCGGCATCAAATGGGGCCAGGCGATGGCGACCGGCACCGTCATCATCATGCCGATGCTGATCTGCGGGCTGCTTGTGCGAAAATATATGGTCCGCGGTCTTTCCATGGGCGCCGTGAAGTGATTGAATGGAATCAGGGACAATTGACGATGGGAGGAGACTGATCCATGCAGGGGAAAATGAAAGCAGCGGTACTGACCAAGCCGGGACACATCGAAATTCAGGAACTGGACATTCCGACGCCCGGTCCGGACGAGGCGCTCGTCCGGGTGCGGGCCGTCGGACTGTGCGGTTCCGACGTCCACTATTATGAGCACGGCAAAATCGGTCCTTACGTCGTGACGAAGCCGATCATTCTCGGGCACGAGGCGGCCGGCGAAGTCGTCGCCGTGGGCAGCGAAGTGCGCCATCTGAAGGCGGGGCAGCGGGTGACGATCGAGCCGGGCGTTACCTGCGGCCGGTGTGAATATTGCAAGTCGGGCCGGTACAACCTGTGCCCGGACGTCCGCTTCCTGGCGACGCCGCCGTATGACGGCGCATTCTGCGAGTATATCGTGATCCGCGCGGATTTCCTGTATCCGATTCCGGATTCGATGTCTTACGAGAAAGCGGCGCTGATCGAACCCCTCTCCGTCGGGCTGCATGCGGTCAGCCGCGGCGGACTGAAGACCGGGGAGACGGTGGTCATCATGGGGATGGGACCCATCGGCATGATGACGCTGCTCGCCGCCAAGGCGGCCGGCGCGGGCCGGGTCATCGGCGTCGACCTCGAACGTTTCCGGCTGGAGCGGGCGCTGCAGATGGGCGCCGACGGCGTCGTCAATCTGCGCGAAGAAGACGGCATGGAAGCGATTCTCCGTCTGACCGGCGGACGGAAGGCGGATCTGGCGATCGAGACCGCCGGCAACGGCAAGGCGGCCCAGGCTTCGCTGCAAGCGGTGCGCCGAGGCGGCAGAGTTGTGCTCGTCGGTCTGCCGCAAGAAGAAGCGACGCCGCTCAATATTCCGTATATCGTCGACAACGAGATCGATATCCGCGGCGTCTTCCGCTACCACAACACGTATCCGACGGGTGTGGCCGTCATGTCGGCGGAGAACCTGAATCTGGATCCGATCGTAACGGACCGCATGACGCTCGACGAGACGCCGAAGGCGTTCGAGAAAGCGATCAAGGAGAAACACAGCACGCTGAAAATCGTCATCGAGCCTTGAGGAGCGGCGGTGGAAGCGGCCTGCGGCGGTCCGGCCGGCAAACAGCGCATCGTCTTCCGGCAGGCGGTGATGACGTTCAAGAGAGCGGTGACCCATCATGTACAAGTTCGGCAGACTGCTCAGCGCCATCGTATCCCAGAATATCGTCATCATCATCGCGATCGGATTGATCCGGGCGATGTTCGGCGTTTACGGCTGGTTTCCCAACGACAACGTCAATCTCCTGGTCGGTCCGCTCCTGAACTGGCTGGTGCCCGTGCTGTTCGGCTATACGGGCGGACATCTGCTGGGCGGCAAACGGGGCGGTACCGCGGCGGCCATCGTCGTTTTCGGACTGGCGCTGGCCAGCAATGTCTCGATGATTTTCATCGCGATGTTGGTTGGGCCGGTCATCGGCTGGGCGGTGAACCGGATCGAACGCGCGCTGGAGCATCGGCTGCCGTCGGGCTATGAACTCCTGACCGCCAACTTCATCTTTGCCGTGCTTGCCGGCGGGCTCGCCGTCACCTGCTTTCTCTATGTCGGCCAGTTCTTCTCCAGCATCATCCTGAAGCTGAACGGACTGATTCTGCAGGTCGCCTATTCCGGATGGCTGCCGGCCGCCGCCGCCGTCATCGAACCGGCCAAGGTGCTGTTCCTGAACAACATGATGAGTTACGGTATTCTCGGCCCGATCGGCATTTCCCAGATCAAGGATTTGAGCAAGTCGATTTTCTTCCTGCTCGAATCGAATCCCGGTCCGGCGATCGGCATGCTTGTGGCTTACATCATCCGGCTGCGGGGGCAGGTGCGGCGCAACGCGGCTTCTTCGCTTGCCATCCATGCGCTGGGCGGCATTCACGAAGTCTATTTTCCGTATGTGCTGATGAAGCCGCAGCTGCTCATCGCGCTCATTCTCGGCAACATGTCCGGCATCTGGGTCTTCCAATATTGGAACGCCGGACTGGTGTCCATTCCGTCGCCGGCCAGTCTGTTCCTCGTGATCGGCCTGGCACCGCCCGGCGACATTTTCTATGTGATGCTGGGGATTGCCGTCTCCGCGGTTGTATCGCTGGCGGTGTCGCTCGTCGTCATCGGTTCGGCGGACGATCTGAAGGAGCGGAATGAAAGCAGCAAAGAACATGAACTGATCCGGCGGCTTGAGCATGTCGGGCAGTGGGGAGAAGTCAGCCCGGTGCTGCGCAATCCGCTGGCGTCCCGGCCCCCGGAGAAGCCGGCGCCGGACATCGGCGAAGAAGGCGGGACGTTCACCGTCTGCTTCGCCTGCGACGCCGGACTCGGTTCGAGCGCCATGGGGGCCGCCATTCTGCGCAAGAAATTGCGCGCGCTTCCATTCGGCGAGCGGGTGGCGATCGTGCATGCTTCGCTTGACCAGATTCCGGACAACGCGGATCTGATCGTGACGCATCACTATCTGCTGGGCCGGGCGAAACAGAGCGCTCCCGGCCGGGAATACCTGTCGATCGGCAACTACACCGACCCTGCCGCCTACGAGGCGATTTTGCAGAAAATTCGCTCCATTACGAAGTGACGGATCCGAAACGGTGCGCGCTGTGCGGAAGAACCGGGTGCGGAGGTGGGGACATGATGAACATCAAGCTGACGATGAGACAGGTGCAGATCTTGCGCTACTTTCTTGAACACGACGATTTCACCAGTCCGCAGCCCCTGGCAGACCGGCTGGGCGTCAGTCTGCGTACGCTCCAGCGCGAGCTTGCCGAGCTGGATCTGTATCTCGACCGATTCGGCATCCGGTTCCGGAAGAAATTCGGCCGCGGCATGAAACTGCACGGCGATGAAGCGGCGCTTGCCGAGTTGGCCGGGCAGCTGCGCCGCCAGGCTGATGCCGCGCCGGATTACACGGCGGAAGAAAGGCAGGCCGTCATCAAGCACATGCTGCTCTCCGGCAAGGAACCGGTCAAGCTGTATGCGCTCGGCAAGGCGCTCCATGTCGCGGAATCGACGGTGAGCTACGATCTTCAGAAGATTGAGCCGTGGCTTGCGAAATACGGCATCCGGCTGCATCGCAGGCCGGGGCTGGGCGTCTACATCGAAGGCACGGAGAAACAGATTCGCGCCGCCCTGGCCGACCTGCTGTACGAGAACGTCACCCAGGAACAATTGATGACGCTGATCTACGGCCGCGAGGAAGCCCGCCGGGAGAAACTGCGGGATGAAATCCGCAGCCGGCTGCTGAACTTTATCGACCCGGCCTGGCTGCTGAAGATCGAGCAGGTCATCCAGCAGATGGAGCAGAAGCGCGGCTATCCGATGGCGGACAACGCCTATGTCGGGTTCGTCGTGCGTCTGGCGCTGGCCGCGCAGCGGCTGAAGAACCGGGAAGAAATTACGATTGAACGGGAAATTCTGGAGCGGCTCAAGGCAACGCCCGAGTTCGATCTGGCCTCCGAACTGGCGGACCGGCTCAGCGAGAAGCTGGAGCTTGCGTTTCCCGAGAGCGAGATCGGCTACATCACCATGCACCTTCTCGGCGCGCGCTCGAACAATGTGATGAGCAGCGATTACGATTATTCCGTGCTCGAAGATTACACGAAGCGCATGATCTCCGTCATGGAGCAGGAACTCCGGCTGGAACTCGGCAGCGACGACCGGCTGGCGGACAATCTGACGACGCATTTGCGGTCGGCGGTCAAACGGATCGAGCTCGGCATGCCGGTGCGCAATCCGCTGCTCCAGCATGTGAAGACGGAGTATCCGGATGACCCGGAAGGCGTCGCGTTGTCTGGAACAGGCGCTCGGCAAACCGGTGCCGGAAGAAGAGATCGGTTATCTGGCGATGCATTTCGGCACGGCGATTCTGAACCGGCAGGAGACCGGCAGGGAGAAGTACCGGGTGCTGCTCGTCTGTTCCAGCGGAATCGGCACTTCGCAGCTCTTGCAGGCGCAGATCAAGCTGAAGCTTCCGTCGCTGCACGTGGTGGACACTGTTTCGCTCATGCAGCTCGACGATTGGCTGCGCGACCATCCGCCGGTCGATCTTGTGCTGACGACGCTGCCGATTCAGATGGAGCATGTTGACGCGTTCACTGTCAGCCCGTTCCTCACGGACGATGAAATCGCCCGGATTCAGGAGCGGCTGGAACAGATCAGAACGCAGAAGCAAGGAGCCCATAAGCCGGCGTTGGATCGGGCAAGCGTCGCCAGGACGGTGGACCAGGTGGAGCGGTACGGCAAAGCGTTGGCCGGGTTGATCCGCAATCTCGAAGTCGTCGACCGGTTTGAAGCCGATGACAAGCAGCATCTGATTGACCGGATCATCGCGTATGCGGGGGAGAACTTCTCCGTCTCCGACCCGGACCTCCTGAAGCGCGACCTGGAGAACCGCGAGCGGCTCGGGCCGCTGCTGATGGAGCCGGAACGGCTGGCGATGCTGCATTGCCGGAGCGAAGGCATTGACGAGATGGCGATCTGCCTGTTCCGCCTCGGGCGCGAAGTGAACTGGGACATCGAAGGCCGCCGGGCACCCGTGCGGACAGTGCTGACGATGCTCGGCCCGCTGCACGGTCCGAAGGAAAACTTCGAACTTGCCAGCGAGATCAACATGTCGCTCATCGAGGAGCCGTTCATCCGCAGTCTGACGCACGGCAGTCCGGGCGAAGCGAAGGAAGCGATGCAATTCGTGCTGAAGAAAGGGTATGTCCGGCTGATCGGCCAACAGCTGTGAACCGGCCGAGGCAGCCTGTCCAAACTCGGAGAACGGGAGGATGATCATGAAGGCGCTCGTCATTGAAAAACCGAACCATGCCGTCATCAAAGAAGTGCCGTATCCCGAGCCCGGCCCCGGCGAACTTACGGTGAAGGTGGAGCGGGTCGGCATCTGCGGCACCGATTTCCATATCTTTGCCGGCACGTTCCTGTCCCCGTACCCGCTCATTCCCGGCCATGAATTTTCCGGTGTCGTCGACAAGGTGGGCGAAGGGGTCGAGGGCTTTGTTCCCGGCGACCGGGTGACGGCCGATCCGACCCTGCTGTGCGGCGAATGCGAATATTGCCTGACCCGCCGCGGCAACCAATGCCTGAAATGGGGAGCGCTGGGCGACACGACCGACGGCGCCATGGCTGAATATGTGAAGCTTCCCGCCCGGAACGCGGTGAAAATTCCCGATACGATGAGTTTTGCGGAGGCGGCGTTCGTCGAACCGGTGGCTTGCGTCGTGCACGGCATGAACCGGCTCGATCTGAAGATGGGCGATCGGGTCATCCTGTTCGGCGCCGGCGCCATGGGCTTGCAGCTCATGCAGGCGATCGCCGCGGCCGGCGCTTCCGAGCTCGTCGTCGTCGACGTATCCCCGAACAAGCTGCAGCTCGCGCTGGGGCTGGGCGCGACGCGGGGCGTGCTCAGCGGGGAGCTGAAGCCGGAAGACTTCCCGCGCGGGTTCGACGCCGTCGTCGACGCCACCGGTGTACCGGCCGTCATCGAGCGGGCGCTGGGCTTCCTGGGGCCGGCGGGCAAGTTCCTGCAGTTCGGCGTGGCGCCGCAGAACGCGGAAATCCGCATCAATCCGTTCAAACTGTACCACAAGGACTGGACGCTCATCGGCTCCATGGCGATCAATCATACGTTCCTGCCCGCGTTCCGCTGGGTGAAGGAGAAGCGGATCAAGCTGGAGCCGCTCGTCTCGAAAGTGATCACGCTCGAGGAAACGCCGGATTTTCTGGCCAGACCGAAGGATCCCGATCTGCTCAAAGTGCAGATTCAAATCTGACCGCATGGAAAAAGCAGCCTGCGCGGTTCGCACATGCGTGCCGCACGGGCTGCTTCTCATTTGGATGCGCGCCGCCTGCGGGACTTGAGCGGGCGTTTTTTCCGCGCGATTCGGCGCTGCCCCCGGGAGTAGACGCCGCGCTTGTGGAACGAGAGCGAGCGGTAATTCCGCGCATACCGTCGCCTCTCGGCCGGCGTGAGGGAGGAGGCGCCGCGGCGGAGATGCAGGTTGCGGGCGGGGAGCAGTTTGACGGCGGACGGATTTTCGCCGTACACCATGTTGCCGTACGTCTCGTACTCGGAGAATCCGAAGTTGCGCGTCCGGTCGATGCTGTCGATGATCGCCCGGTACCACGGCTTGCCGTGCCGCGCTTCGAGCATGGCTTTGAACCGGTAGAGCTTGTGCCGGTCGAACAGCATGTAGTGCGCGACGAACGACACTTTCGCTTTCCGGCGGCGTCCCGTCAGCCTGCGGTACGTCCGGAAATATTCGGGCTGGCTCCAGCGCCGGTAATAGAAGACGGTCTTGCCGTCGATCCGGAACCGGTGCGGACGGATCAGCACCGTGTCGGCGTCCATGACGAGGAAATGCCGCCGGCGGACGAGACGGTCGCCGCTCAGCTTGAGCAGCTGCTGATAGAGCCATCCGGACCGCTCCCACCGCTTCGACCGGTAGCGGATCCGGCTTTTCGGCAGCGGCTCGATCAGCCGCTCGTTCACGAAGACGCAGCCTTTGCGCGCGCAGATTGCGCGGATCCGCGGGCTGTCCGGCGATACGACATAGATCGTGCCGATCGGATGCCGGACCATGCTCCGGATACTGTCGATCGTGTGCGGCAGCGTGCCGGCATCTTTGTCGACGGCCGGAATGAGCACGTCGATCGGTTCGCCTGAACCCGAAATATGGACAAGGCCGGCAGTCATAAGCTCACCCCGGTTCGTTCGCATCGTCTTGCTCCAGCATATGCGCCGGCCCGCCGTTGTGCACTTCGATCAGCTCCATGCCGGAATCGGTTTGGAGGGCATAGCGTTCGCCGCGCGCCAGGAGGACCGTTTCCCCCCGGCGGAGCGGCTTGAGGCTCCCGTCCAGCCGCAGCAGCGTCCCTTCGCCCGACAGCACCGTGATCAGGGTATCGCCGCCGGGTTCTTCCGGCATCTGCCGGACCGCGCCCGGGGTCAAGGACGCCAGCGCGATCGTCCGCCCGCCGCTGTCCGGGGCGTCCGCATGGATGACGCGCCGGACGCCCCAGGCGTATTCGCCGTACATCGGGCGTCCGGCATGCGGGGGAAGGTCCCGCACCCGGCTGCTCTGCGACTTGTCGGCGACGAGGATGCCGTCCGGACCGGCGGCCGCGATGATGCCGCTTACGCCGATGACATGGATCGGGATATGCAGTTCGTTGACGATGTGCGAGCCGCGCGCATCGCCGATGATCGCGCCCGGACCGACGACGGACGTCCCGAGATGGTCGGACAGGGAAGACCAGCTCCCGAGATCGCGCCACAGGCCGTCGTGCCGGAGGACGATCGCCTCCGGCTCGCGTTCGGCGATCTCCCGGTCGAAGCAGTCCGCTTCCCGCCGTCCGTACAGCTCCTGCAGGCTGCCGTAGTCGGCGGGCAGTTCCCGTTCCGCCATCGAGGCGAGCAGGTACTTCAGCCGGAACGCGAACACGCCGCAGTTCCAGAGCGCGCCGTCCCGAATCAGCTTCTCCGCATCCGACGCGGCGGGTTTCTCGGCGAATCGCCGCACGGCGGCATGGCCGCCGGACGGCACGGCGCCCTCCGGCACGATGTAGCCGAACTGATCGGACGGATGCGAGGGAACGGTGCCGATCAGGGCGAGCTTCGCCCCCGTCTGCTCCAGCGCGTCGGGAAGCCGGGCGATCGTCCGGAAGAACGTTTCGTCCACGAGCGGATCGGCAGGCATGACGCAGACGATCTCGTCCGGGTCCGCGGACAGCACCGAATGGAGATAGGCAGCGGCAAGCGCCGCCGCCATGTAGGTGCCGCGCCGCCCGGGCTCGGGAATGACCAGCCCGCTTCCGCCGATCCGGCGCCGCAGCAGGGCCGTCTGGTCGCGGCGGATGACGAACAGGGCGGACGACAGCATGCCCGCTTCTTCCAATTGCCGGCACAGCCGCCGGACCATCGATTCCCGTCCCCCTCCGGGAGCGGGCAGCAGGTCGAGAAACAGCTTCGAGCGGATATCATTTGAAAGCGGCCGCAGCCGGGTGCCGGAACCGCCGCACAACAGGACAAGTCGCATCCTCGCATGCCTCCCGGATCCATTCGTTCGAGCGTCTCGACTATCCTATGTGGTTCGGGGCGCGATGTCCGGGCGGAAGCAGCCTCTTTTTTGCATCGGCGGCGCCAAGGATTGACCCCCGGCGGGTGATGGTGGATAATGGCGTTATGTGACTTGCGGAGGGAGATGCTGAGGATGGATTGGCGCAGAGTATCGGTGCTGGCCGGCATTGTCATGGCCATGCTCGTCTCGGCGATGGATACGACGATCATCAACACGACGATGCCGACGATTGCGGAAGAACTGGGACAGTTCCATCTGTACGCGTGGACTTTCGCTTCCTATATGATCTTCACGACGGTGCTGGCACCGATCGCCGGCCGGCTTTCCGACATGTACGGGAGGAAAAAGGTGCTGCTGGCGGGGCTCGTCCTGTTCCTGCTCGGATCGCTGCTGTGCGGCGCCGCGCAGTCGATGGTGCAGCTTGTTCTTTTCCGCGCCGTCCAGGGCATCGGGGCGGGCATCATGAACCCGTTCCCGGCGATCATCGCGGGGGATCTGTTCTCCGTCGAGAAGCGTGGACGCATCCAGGCGCTGTTCACGGCGATGTGGGGGCTGTCGGGGGTCATTGCGCCGCTGCTCGGCTCGCTGTTCGTCGAGTATTGGACATGGCGGTGGATTTTCTTCGTCAACATTCCGATCTGCATCGTATCGATTCTGCTGCTGCTGCCTTATCGCGAGGTGTACCAGCCGCGGCCGGCCGCCATCGACTACGCCGGCACGGTGCTGTTCACGGCCGGGGTCAGTCTGCTCCTCATGACGACGGTTGTGGAAAGCGGAATTGCACTGTACGCCGCGGGCGGACTCGCGCTGCTCGCGCTGTTCGTGCAGTGGGAACGCCGCCACGCGTCGCCGCTGCTGCCGCTCAATCTGTTCCGCAACCGCCAGGTGACCTGGATCAATGTGAACGGATTTCTGGCGAACGCGGCGCTGTTCGGCGCAAGCACTTATCTTCCGTATTATCTGCAGGACCAGGGCTGGTCCATCTTCATGAGCGGCGTCGCCATGCTCGGCATGACCGGCGGCTGGATGATCGCTTCGGTGCCGGCGGGCCGCTGGATTCTGAACTACGGCTACCGACCGCTCATCGTGCTCGGCAATCTGCTGCAGGTTGTTTCGGCGGCCATGTTCCTGCTGCTCGGCACGTTCAACGATTTCTGGTTCGTACTTATCCTGTCGTTCCCGCTCGGAATTGCGTTCGGCATGCTGTCGACCGTGTCGATCATCGGGGTGCAGCAGCTGGTGGCGCCCGACCAGAAGGGCGTCTCGACGTCGCTGCAGATGTTCGCGCGGAACATCGGCACGACGTTCGGCGTCACGCTGATGGGCGCGATGCTCGCGAAGGCGCCGGAGGTGGCGGAAGGATTCCGCTGGATGTTCCTGTACGGCACCGCCGGCAGTCTCGTGTCGCTGGCCACCGCGTTCCTGATCCGCGGCGGCCGGCCGGCGCGGGAAGTGAACGCCGGCGCATGAATCATGGACCGCTTCGGCTGCTTCGGGCCGGGCGGTCCTTCTTTGCGCGCACCGGTTACGATTGAAGATCCCGGACTTTTTTGCATCACAACGATTTTTTTTTGATTGAATGCTTGCAATCATCCGCTGATTGGAATATAAGGAATATTTGGTTGTTGCGTTTGCGGGATCAGATCACAATAATACAAAGTAGCACATGGGAAAAGGGAGAGGACATTCATGAAAAAAACAGCCGCCATCCTGCTCGCGGCACTGCTTGCGGTTGCGGTCATCGGCTGCGGCTCAGGCAACAGCAACAAGGACCAGGCAAGCTCGGGCGTGAAGGTCATCGACATTCCGCTCACGGAAGAAGAGTACGCCTTCGGGGTGGACAAGAATCAACCGGAGCTTCTGGAGCAAGTGAATGAGTTCATCGCCAAGATCAAGGAAGACGGAACGCTCGATGAGATCCTGAACCGTTATTTCGGCGACGGAGAACCTCAGCCGGTCACTTCCGCGGAACTGGACACCGGCAAGGACCAACTGGTCGTCGCGACCAACGCGGCTTTTGAGCCGTTCGAGTATATGAAGGGCGACAAATACTACGGCGTTGACATGGAGATCGCCGCGCTGCTCGCCGAGCATCTGGGCAAAGAACTTGTCATCAGCAACATGGACTTCGACGCCGTTGTGCTGTCCGTCGGCCAGGGCAAAGCGGATATCGGCATGGCCGGTCTTACGGTCAATGAGGAGCGCAAGCAATACGTGGAGTTCTCGGAGAAATACTATGACGCTGCGCAGTTGGTCATCGTGAAAGCTTCCGATACCCGGTTCGACGACAGCAAGACGGCCGCCGATGTGGAAGCGGTACTGGCCGGACTGACGAAGGAGAACAAGGTCGGGTTCCAGACCGGCACGACGGCACAGTTCTATGTGGAAGGCGACGAAGATTGGGGATTCCCGGGACTCAATGTGACCGGCGTCGGCTACCGCAATGGTTCGCTGGCCGTTCAGGATATGCTCAACGGCAATGTTGAACTGGTCATCATCGACGAGGCGCCGGCGAAGTTCATTGCCGCCGCGATCAACGAATTGCAATAAAGACAGGCGGATGCAGACGCTGGCATCCAGGCAAAGCTTGAACAGATTCGATGATACTCCGCCGGAGGGCGGAGTATCTCCGCGTTTGGGAGCGTGTCATGGGAAATTTTGACAAGAAGCTGGAGCGGTTCTGGGAGGTCTTCATCGAGCATGGCGGATACGTCAAGGTGCTTACCGGACTGCAAAATACGGTCTACATCGCGGTCGCGGGCCTGGCCATCGGTATCCTGATCGGTACGCTCATCGCCATCATCCGGGTATCGCCCAAAAACAACGGATTGCTGAAAACCCTGAACAGCCTGTGCGTTTTCTATGTCGGATTGTTCAGAGGAACGCCGATCGTCGTGCAGCTGCTCGTCGCCTACTATGTCATGTTGCCGATGATTGGCGTCAACATCCCCGCACTACAGGTGTGCGTGCTCGTCTTCGGGCTGAACAGCGCCGCTTATGTGTCGGAGATCATGCGCAGCGGCATCCTGTCCGTCGATCCCGGCCAGATGGAGGCGGGCCGGGCCCTCGGTCTGAACTACCGCGTCACCATGCTGAAGATCGTCATTCCGCAAGCCGTGAAGAACATCGTGCCGACGCTTGGCAACGAATTCATTTCGCTGATCAAGGAAACCTCCGTCGTAAGCTTCGTCGGCGCGGCCGATCTGTATGTGGCCTTCAACTATATCGGCTCGAACAATTACGAATTCATGGTGCCTTATCTCGTCATGGCCTTGATCTACATTGCCCTGGTTGCCGTCGCTGCGCTGATCATCAGGCAATTGGAAAGGAGCCTGAGAAAAAGTGATAGACGTCATTGATCTGAAGAAGACCTACGGCAAGCTGGACGTGCTGAAGGGGATTACGACCTCGATCAAGCCGGGCGAGAAGATCGCGATTATCGGACCGTCCGGAAGCGGCAAGAGCACCTTCCTCCGCTGCCTGAACCGGATGGAAGAACCGACGAGCGGCTTGATCATCTTCAACGGTCAGGGTATTACCGACCGGAAGGCGGATATCGACGCCCACCGCCGCCAGATGGGCATGGTGTTCCAGCATTTCAACCTGTTCAACAACAAGACCGTGCTCGACAACATCATGCTGGCGCCGGTCTACCTGGCCTTGCGCGATCTGCGCAGGCTGAAATGGCGGAACCGGCTCATCCGGCTGCGCAATCTGTTCCGCCGCGAGAAGCTGCCGCTCCATCCGATCAACACGAGCAAGGCGCAGATCAAGGCCGAGGCGCGGGAGACGGCCCTGCGGCTCTTGAAGCGCATCGGCCTGGAGGACAAGGCGCATGTGTATCCGTCCACTCTGTCCGGCGGGCAGAAGCAGCGCATCGCGATCGTCCGCGCGCTGGCGATGAATCCGAAGGTCATGCTGTTCGACGAGCCGACTTCGGCGCTCGATCCGGAGATGGTCGGCGAGGTGCTGGATCTGATCCGGCAGCTGGCCCACGAGGGCATGACCATGGTGATCGTCACCCATGAGATGGGATTCGCCCGGGAAGTGGCGACCCGGGTGCTGTTCATGGACGGGGGGAGCATCGTGGAGGACGACGCACCGGAACGCATTTTCACGAATCCGCAGCATCCGCGGACGAAGGAGTTCTTGTCCAAGGTGTTGTAAGAAGCGAAAAAGTACGGTTCGCCTGGTTGAGGCGGGCCGTACTTTTTTTGTGAGTCTGGCATGGGGCGGGGTTGTAACGCGGTATGCGCGTTACAGTGTGCGGCGAGCGGCTCCGTGCGAGTCTGTAGCGTGGTATTCACGTTACAGCGTGAGGCGTTCCGCCCCGAGCGGGTCTGTAGCGCGGTATTCACGTTACAGCGTGCGATGAGCCGCCCCGAGCGGTGCCGTAGCGTGGTATGCGCGTTACAGTGTGCGATGAACCGCCCCGAGCGGTGCCGTAGCGTGGTATCCACGTTACAACGCGGGGCGAGCGGCTCCGAGCGAGTCTGTAGCGTGGTATTCACGTTACAGCGTGGAGCGAGCGGCTCCGAGCGAGTCTGTAGCGTGGTATTCACGTTACAGCGCGGGACGAGCGGCTCCGAGCGGTGCCGTAGCGTGGTATCCACGTTACAGCGCGGGGCGAGCGGCTCCGAGCGAGTCTGTAGCGTGGTATTCACGTTACAACGTGCGGCGAGCCGACCCGAGCGAGTCTGTAGCGTGGTATTCACGTTACAGCGTGGAGCGAGCCGCTCCGGGCGGGTCTGTAACGCGGTATCCGCGTTACGTCGTCCCTGCGAGTTCTTTTTCCCGGGGCTTCCGGTCCTCGAGGAACTGCCTGCCGTATTCGCCGTGCGGATGGATCTGCGCGTGTTCGGTCTGGATGGTGGCGTGCATGATTTTGTATTTTTCCTTCAGCATCTCGTTGATCGCGAGGATGACGCAGAACGGCTGGATGTCGGCGCGGATGAAGACGTGGGCGGTCAGGATGTTGTGGTCGGTCGAGATCGCCCAGAAATGCATCTCATGAACGTCCAGCACGCCTTCCACCTTCGCGATGTCCTTCCGGATCTCCTCCAGCTCGTACCCCTCCGGCACCGATTCCATCAGGACGCGGAACGACTGCCGGATGATCTTCGCCCCGCCGCCGAAAATGATCCCGCCGATGATGATGCTGATGATCGGGTCGAACAGATGCCAGCCCGTGAAGTAAATGAGCGCAGCCGACACGATGACGCCGATCGAGCTGAGCAGATCGCCGATGAAATGCCACAGCGCGCTCTTGATGTTCAGGTTGTTCTCTTCCTTCATGCTGCGGCTGAGGACGATCGTCAGGACGATGTTGACGATAAGGCCGATGACGGCGATCGTCAGCATGATGCCGTAGTCGATCTCGGGCCGCGTCACGAACCGGCGCGCGCCTTCGATGAAGATGCCGACGGAGATGGCGCACAGCGCGAGGCCGTTCAGCAGCGCGGCGATCGTCTCGAACCGCAGATAGCCATAGGTGTAGCGGGAATTCGGCCTGCGCGACGCCAGCTGCACCGCGAGCAGGCTGAGCCCCAGGGCGGCGACGTCGGAGATCATGTGGGCGGAGTCGGACAGGAGCGCCAGCGATTTCGAGACGATGCCGCCGATCACTTCGACGATCGTGAAGAACAGGGTAAGACCGAGCACGATCCACAACGTGCGCCGGGATGCCGCCTGTTCCTTGACGTGCGCGAGATGATGGAAATCGCCCATATGGGCCGCCTCCTTCGGCGCACGGCCTGTTCATGCGCCCGATAATGTACATTTAGTATATGCCCGGTTCGTCGAAGTCGCAATGAATCGACGCATTGACAAATGGAAGAGCCGGCCCAGGCACGGATGTGCCTGACCGGCTCCTTTTGTCCCCAATCCGCAGATACAACGCTGAAAGGCGTCTGCCATCGCGAAGCAATTTTCCGTCATGCCAATTTTGCAAAGCAGATTCAATCAAACCGATAAGTCCAGAATCGCTCGGTTCCGAACCGCTCTTCCAGTTCGCGGGTGATCCGCTTGCCGCCGTCCGATATGCCGGGCACGTAAAATTGGGAGCGGTGCGCCCGGATCGAATCGAACTTCTGCTTCAGGTACGGCCGGACGTCGCGGTAGACGTCGGGCTTGCCGAGATCGCGCTCGCAGCCGTGCGAGAAGGCGATGCAATGCACGGTCGGCCGTTCGCCGCGAGGCATCCGTCCGATCACGCGGACGACGGCGGCGCCGCATGCGTCGTGGTCGGGGTGGACGGCATATCCCGGGTAGAAAGTGATGACGAGCTCGGGCTTCACGTCGCGTACGACCGCGCCGATCCGCTCATCGAGCAGCTCGGGATCTTCGAATTCGATCGTCTTGTCCATGAAACCGAGCAGTCTGAGGTCCCGGACGCCGATGGCCCGGCACGATTCCTCGAGTTCCCGCCTGCGGAACCCGGGCAGCGTCAAGCGGTTCGCGAACGGCGGAAAACCCATGTTCCGGCCCATCTCGCCGAGGGTCAGGCAGGCGTATGCGACTTCGGCGCCGGAGGCGGCGTACATGGCCAGCGTTCCGGACACGCCGAACGATTCGTCATCGGGATGCGGGAAAACGGCAAGAACGCGTTTTTCCATAATCTAAGCACCTCTCCCCTCTCAGAACGGGCTCGGAGACAACTGCAGGGCGACGGCCAGCTTGCCTTCGCTGTTGTGGCCTGCCAGCAGGAGCCGCTCCGTCTCCGATTCCTCGTAGTGCGTCAGTCCCTCGCAATAGACCCATCCGTGTGCCATCTTCAGTCCGACGCGGTACGGACCGCTGCCGGATATCGTACCCCGTTCATAGCGGATGACGGCGTTCTTGACGAACGCCGACGACGGATGCCTGCTGCTGTCGTGATGAGTGGCGTATGCGCCGGTCGTCGACTCGAGGTGAAGATAGAGATCGCGTCCTTTCAATGCCTCGAGCCGGGCCTGAACCGTTTCGGCGTCGATTGGTATCAATGTCGGCACCTCCTTGCGTGAAGACCGTCTGCCCGGCCTTGCCGGCGAATCCGGAAGTACCGGGGCAGCCGTCAAGTCATGGTACTGACAGGGTACCACTCCGCAAGGCTTGAAATCAACGACATCCGCACATTTTGGACGAGGCGGGGGTGTTTATCCAGGAGGGAGTTGTCTTCCCGGCATATGATGCAGCAGTACAAGTGGAAGGGGAGCGATGCCGATGCAAGCGGGTACCGGCAGGACGCTGGCGAACAAGTGGGCAAAGACGGCTGCGCTCAAATCGCATCCGGGAATCGCTCCGCATATTCCGCACACGCGGCTGTTCACCGAAGCCAATCTGCGCCGGATGCTGGCGCAATACGGGAGCGTTGTCGTCAAGCCGCAGCGCGGCACCGGCGGACTCGGCGTCGCCAAGATTGCGCGCAGCGGACGCGGATATACCGTCACGGTCGGCGCGTCGAAACGCACGTACCGCTCGTTCGCGGGGCTGCTTCGGGCGCTGCGTCGGCTCAGGCGCGGGCGCCGCTACCTGATCCAGCGCTGCATCCCGCTCGCGACGATCGGCGGACGGCCGATCGATTACCGGGTGAAGATCGTGAAGGAGGGCGGCGCGTGGAAAATCCGGGCGATCGTCGGCCGGCTGGCACGCAAGGGGCTGTTCGTCACGAACCTGTGCCGCGGCGGCACGCAGCTGCCGGCTTCCGTCGGCATCAGCCGCTCGCTGTCTCCTCGGCTGGCGGCCGTCAAGAAACGGCAGATGCGTTCGCTCACGTACACGGCGACGGCCGTGCTGGAACAGCGGTATCCCGGAATCGGCCAGCTCGGATTCGACTACGGTCTGGACCGCTCGGGGAAAATCTGGATTTTCGAAGTGAACACGCGGCCGCATTGATCTTGCCAGATATTTAATGAGGTTAATAGGATTTGCTAATCTGGAAATCAATATGCATCAAACTTTTTTATAGGGCAGGCGCAAATCACATGCTGTGTATAACTCTATCCACAACATCCCCATAGCAACGGCGCATTTTTCGACGTCTGCCCACAAGAAACGCACAATTCATACACAGTCCGCTGTGGATATCCGGATCGCTTGTTACGCTGGAAATGGACATGCTAAGATGAGGATGACACAAGCATTGAAAGGATGACCCGAGCATGAACAAGCTTCCGGACGAATTGCTGCTCGAAGCTTATTATACGGCGGTTGAACAGAAACTGGATCCCGCGTTCATCCGCATGCTCGCAGCGGAACTGTCCCGGCGCAAGCTGAAGCCTGTTTCCGTCCGGATGGGAGCGTAATAGATCCGGGCGTTCACGGCCGCAGGACAATCGTGACTTCGCCATCGGTTCCGCAGGATGCGCAGTGAACCGCGTGAATACAGATCATGTCTTCGATCGAGCCGCGCATGCGGCTTTCTTCGTGCCCGGGCTCGTACGGCGCGTACGGCCCGAGCGCGTCGGAAACACGCCCGGCGTCCTCGGCGGAGCGGCCGCAGCGGGGACAGTCGAAGACGAGCGGCACGAGACCGTTGCACACGGGACAGATCGGCGGCATGGCCATCACCCCGTCACATAGGATGTCCAGCCGTCACAATTTCATATTGCTGCTGTGGCCCGGAGACAGCTTCGCGGTTGGATCGATGTACACTTTCGCGTTGTTGATGGCGGTCGGCGCTTCCCCGAAACC
This sequence comes from Thermobacillus xylanilyticus, assembly GCF_907165215.1. Taxonomy (GTDB): domain Bacteria; phylum Bacillota; class Bacilli; order Paenibacillales; family Paenibacillaceae; genus Thermobacillus; species Thermobacillus xylanilyticus. Next base: position 109,995 of record NZ_CAJRAY010000083.1, read on the forward strand.
GACGGCGATCAGCTTCAGCTTGCCGGGGTAGGTGACGATGTCGCCCGCGGCGAAAATGCCCGGAATGGACGTCTCCATGCGCGAGTCGACGACGATGGAGCCGGATTCGATCTGAAGTCCCCATTCCTCGATCGGGCCGAGCGAAGAGACGAAGCCGAAGCTGACGATGACCGCGTCGACCTCGTGCTCCGTCGTTTCGCCGGAGCGGCCATGTTTCAGGGTTACGCGTTCGATCCGCCCGCTGCCGGACAGGGCCTCGATCTCGGCGGGCGTGATGATGTTCACGCTCGACGCCTTCAGCTTCTCGACGCTGTGCTCGTGGGCCCGGAATTTGTCCCGGCGGTGCACCAGCGTGACGGAGGATGCGATCGGCTCGAGCATGAGCGCCCAGTCGACGGCGGAGTCGCCGCCGCCGCTGATCAGGACGCGCTTGTCCCGGAATTTCTCCATGTCATTGACAAAATAATGCAGGTTGACGCCCTCGTATGCTTCCGCTCCCGGCAATTCCAGCTTCCGGGGTTCGAAAGCGCCGACGCCGGCGGTGATGATGACGGCGCGCGCGTGGTGCACGGTGCGGTCGGTCGTCACTTCGAACAGCCGTTCCTCGATTTTTCGCACGTTCAGCACTTTTTCTTCGAGACAGATTTCCGGCTTGAACAGATCGAGCTGCTCACGGAGACGGTCGACGAGTTTCTGCGCCTTCACGCGCGGAAAGCCCGCCACGTCAAAAATTTCTTTCTCCGGGTAGAGCGCGGAGAGCTGGCCGCCGAGCTGCGGCATGCTCTCGATGATTTTCACGGTCGCCTGCCGCATGCCGCCGTAGAATGCGGCGAACATGCCGACGGGACCGCCGCCGACGATGACGATGTCGGTCAGATTGGGATGGGTTTGCTGGGACATCACACGGCACCTCCAGGCTGATTGGATAATTTCGACATCTGCGCGGTTATTTTTACATTATACCTGTTCCCGCGTCCTTCGTCTGTCGTTTTTGTACGGAGTTCTAAAAGAATTCGTAGGTTTTGCTCTTGAACTTTTTCTGAAAACTGCTATCATTTTCAATGTATGTTACGGGTATTGTGTCCGATATCTGTTCGAGCGCATACATGAGGGCGTTTGAATTGACGCAAGCTAGGCATGAAACCCTTGATGGCCGGTCTTGTTTGTGTAATTTTTCACAATATCCCGGTAATGATCAACGACCAAGAATGGAAGGGAGCCCAACATGAGCAGCATTCCGAAGATCGTCATTCTCGGCGCCGGGTACGGGGGCGTCATGACGGCGCTTCGTCTGCAGAAGCAACTCAATTACAACGAAGCGGACGTGACGCTCGTCAACAAGCATGACTACCATTATATTACCACCCACCTGCACATGCCGGCCGCAGGAACGGACAGTCCGGAGAATGCACGCGTCAGCATTTCGAAACTGATCGACGAGTTCAAGATCGATTTCGTGAAGTCGACGGTCGTGCAGATCCGGCCGCAGGACCGCAAGGTCATTCTGGAGGACGGCACGCTGTCTTACGACTACCTCGTGATCGGCGTCGGCGGGGAGCCGGAGACGTTCGGCATTCCGGGCCTGAAGGAGTACGCGCTGAACATCCGGAGCATCAACTCCGTCCGTCTGATCCGCGAACATATTGAGTATCAGTTCGCGAAGTACAAACGCGAGCCGCATCGCACCGACTATCTGACGTTCATCGTCGGCGGCGCGGGCTTCACCGGCATCGAGTTCGTCGGCGAGCTGGCCGACCGCATCCCGCAGCTCTGCCGTGAATTCGACGTCGATCCGCAGCTCGTGAAGCTGATCAACATCGAAGCGGCGCCGACCGCGCTGCCGGGCTTCGATCCGGAGCTCGTCGAATATGCGATGGACGTGCTGCGCAAGAAAGGCGTCACGTTCCGCATCGGCACGCCGATCAAGGAGTGCAAGCCGGACGGCGTCATCGTCGGCGAAGGCGAGGAGATCAAGGCGCAGACGGTCATCTGGACCGGCGGCATCCGCGGCAACCGGCTGATCGAGGAAGCCGGCTTCGAGACGATGCGCGGCCGCGTGAAGGTCGACGAATATCTGCGTGCGCCGGGGCATGACAATGTTTACGTCGTCGGCGACAACTCGCTGGTGTTCAACGAGGAAGGCCGCCCGTACCCGCCGACGGCGCAGATCGCCATGCAGCAAGGCGTGGCCGTGGCGCACAACCTGGTCGCCTCCATCCGCAACCAGGCGCTGAAGAAGTTCGAGTACAAACACAAGGGCACGGTCGCTTCGCTGGGCAAAGGTGAAGCCATCGGCATCGCCTTCGGCAAGAAGTACAAAGGCTGGACGGCAGCCCAGCTCAAGAAGCTCATCGACCTGCGCTATCTGTTCATCATCGGCGGCATTCCGCTCGTGCTGCGCAAAGGGAAATTCTTCTGATGCGGCACTGCAGCGTACAAGTGCGGGGACTGCTGACCCGGGACGAGCTCGACCGCTACAACGCGCTCATGGAAGTCGGCTCTTACCTGGAATCGCAGGGACGATACGACCTGGCTTATACGGTGCAACGAGAAGTGGATCTGCTGATTCAGCCCGCGATCGAGCGGCTGAAGGCGAAAAGCCGCGAGCGCGACCGGATGACGGCAGAATATCTGGCGGCGAAAAAAGCCGAAGCGGAAGGCGCGGCAGCCAACGGGACGGCGGACGCCGGAACGGAAGAAGACGACGAGTGATGCTATCGGAATGCTGCGCCATCGGGAACGAAACAAGGCCGGTCAGGATGCGAATCCTGTCCGGCCTTTTGCTGCGTCCATTTACACGTTCAACAGTTCGCCAAGCTTGTCCGACGTCAACAGATTGCCGACGTAGAAGTCGCCGAATTCGCCGAACCGCGCGCTTACCTCGTCGAAACGCATTTCGTAGACCAGCTTCTTGAACTGGATCGGGTCGTCGGCGAACAGCGTGACGCCCCACTCCCACAAGTCGAAGCCGACCGAACCGGTGATGATCTGCCGGACCTTGCCGGCGTATTTGCGGCCGGTCATGCCATGGGAGCGCATCATTTCGCGCCGCTCGTCGATCGGGAGCATGTACCAGTTGTCGCTGCCCTGCCGGCGTTTGTTCATCGGGTAGAAGCAGATGTGCCGGGTTTTCGGCAGAATCGGTTTGAGCCGGGCGACGATCTCCGGGTTCTGCATCGGATCGGTTCCCGGCTGCGCCATATAGTTGCTCAGCTCGACGACGCTGACATAGGAGTACGCGGGAAGCGTATAGTCGGCAAATGCCGATTTGTTGAACGCCGTCTCCACTTCCTGCAGTTCGTCCAGCGTCTCGCGCAGATGCATGAACAGAATGTCGGCTTTCTGGCCGACGATCGCGTAGACGGCCGTGCTGCCGGTTTTCGCGGCTTCGACCGATGCCCATTCTTCCATCATGCGGCGCAGTTCGCCTGCTGCCTGTTCCCGCTCGGCCGCGTCGGCCTGCTTCCATGCCGACCAGTCGATGGTGCGGAAATCGTGCAGCGCGAACCAGCCTTCAAGCGTTTGAGCCGCTTCGCTCATGGAAACCCTCCTTCAGGTTCTGTCGTTCGTGGAACCTGCACTTGTCGCCCTCATTGTACCCGAACGGCGGGACGCGGGGCAAATGACGGTCTTGTGACAAAGCCGCTCCGAAATTGACTCGTGCGGGCACTTCCACTAAACTACTCTAGAGAAACGGAATGCGCCAAGGAAGGAGCTTGCTTCCGACATGCTGCAAATGATCGTGCTGTTGCTTCTGTTCTTCGTGATGATCTTCGGCATCGGCTTCATTCTGAACATGCTGATCAAGACGACCTGGTTTCCGATCTGGCTGTTCCTGATCGTCGGCGTGCCGCTGGGCATGTACTTCACCTGGGATGAGTCGAAGTCGTTCACGGCCAATCTGACCGGGTATTCCTACGTTGACATCTCGGTGGCGCTCGCGGGTCTCGCCGGCGCGTATGTCAGCGGCTGGACGATCCGCAAGCTGCGCCAGGGCGGATACAAAATGTTCTAATCGGCACCGGAGACGGCAGAGCCATACTAAGACGGAATACCGATTCCGTCGAGGTGAGGGCGATGCCGTTTATTCATGTGAACGGGACGGACATCCATTGTCACGCGCTTGGCCGGGGGCCGGCCGTCGTCATGGTGCACCCGCCGTTTATCGCGAGTTCCATTTTCAATTATCTGAAGCATGATCTGTCCTGGGATCACCGCGTCGTCGTGTTCGACATCCGCGGGCATGGGCACAGTCCGCCGGGCGACGCTTCGCTCACGATTCCGCTCATCGCGGAGGACATCCGGCAGTTGCTGGACCGGCTCGACATCGAGTCCGCCTATGCCTGCGGCTATTCCTGCGGCGCGATGCCGGTGCTTGAAGCGCTGTTGAGCGCGCCCGGCCGGTTCCGGGGCGCCGTGCTGCTGTCCGGCATGAGCGAGCTGACCGACAGGCGCAGCCGGATGCAGATGCGGGCCGGCGTCATGCTCCGCGGCCTGTCCCCGGAGGCGGTCGTCGTGCCGGTCGCGCTCGGCAACGCAGACAGCCGGACAACGTTCGGCGTGCTCCATGCGGAGGGCAAGATCGGCGATGCGCGCCGCTGCCGGGAATATGCGGATAGCTGCCTGCGTTACAGCTGCACCGGGCGGCTGAACCGCATCGATCATCCCGTGCTGCTGCTCAGCGGCGCGGAGGACGGGGCGGGCTGCGCCTATGCACGCGCCTTGCGCGATCGACTTCGGGAGTCGGAGTGGTACAGGATCCGGAAAGCGGGCCATCACCTGCCGACGAAGGCGCCGGATCAGACGAGCGATGTCATCCGCGCCTGGATCGCGAAGCTGGAAGGCCGGGACGCGGCGCCCGAGTTCGCCGGGCCGGAAGGTCTGGCGGAGGTGCTCATGGCGGACGAGGCGGATGCTGCGGCGCAGGAAGCGGAGCGGAGCTGACCGAGGGTCGGCGGCCGCTCTTTTTGTGCGTAAATGGGGTGAATGGCGCAAGCTGGTGCAGAAATGCACTATATTTTTTAAAAATAATCCGGGATGGCCCCATCTGGTGCATATGTGCACCATATACGGCGAAATCCCAACGAAAACGGTCTGATCTGGTGCAGAAATGCACCAGAATGGCCCAATGGCCTTCGAGACCGATCCATCTGGTGCATTTTTGCACTACATCCCGCATCCCGCGGCCGTCCGAACGAGACCGCTGCCGACTTAAATCTGCGATCAGTGTCGTTTTGTGCTAGAATAGGATCACGAGATTTCCCACGACGGATGGAGCTGGATGACAGCATGCGGATCGAACACGGGCATCAATTCACCGAGCATCATCGTTATATCGTCTATCGCGATTTCTCGATGAGCCCGCTGGACATGAAGACGCTCAGCCTGATCTATCAGCCGATGATCGGCGCGCCGGCCGTCTCGCTGTATCTCTTGCTCTATCACCAGATCGACGAGACGCGGACCGGTTATTCGCGTCCCGATGTGCAGCGAAGGCTGCTGCTCGGCCTCGGCGTCGGCCTCGGCGAGACCGGCCGGCGTCATCTGATCGAACAGACCTCCCGGCTCGAAGCCGTCGGGCTGCTGCAGACGCACCGGATCGCGCTGCCGGGCGGGGACGACATGCTGTACGAATACACGCTGGTCAGGCCGCTCGAGCCGGCCGAATTTTTCACGAACCCGCATTTTACGTTGCTGCTGCGGGACAAGATCGGCAAATACGCCGTCATCGCGCTGCGCGAGCAGTTCGAGTCGCCGGCTCCGGAAGAGTTGGATCATGCGGGGGCGGGGCGGGAAGATCTCTCGGTTCCGTTCTTCGAAATCTTCCGCGTGCAGCCCCACAGCGCGGACGCCGAGCTGGAGCAGGCGCTGGCGGAGATTGCGACCACCCGCGAACCGGCGCCGGTTCTGCCGCCCGAGCCGTCCGCGGGCATCGCTTACGGCGAGCTGATATCCGGCTTTCCCCAAAGCTCCGCCAACCGGCCGTTCGTCGAACGGCTCCGGACGGACAAGAACGGCATGGCGGTCGTGAACTACGTCGCCTACAAATATGAACTCGACGTCGTGGACATGCGGCGGCTGCTCGACGAGCCCGGCGTCTTCTCGCCGGACGGCGCGCTCCTGTTCGACGAGCTGCAGCAGCGGGCCAGCATGTTCTACCGGCAGAACCGCAAGCTGGAAGAAGAGCGGAACCGGATCGCGGGGCGGAGCGTATCCAGCGCCGGCGTTCCGGAAGACGCGGCCCCGGACGAACCGCCGGAAGAAGTGCCGGTGTCGGAAGACGATTATTTGCCGGTTCCCGAATCGATGGCGGGACGATGCGACATCGCGCAGTACAACTTCCTGATGCGGAACGAGCCGCACACCCGCTTCCTGAAGCGGTTCTTCCCGGGAGCCGTGCCCGCCTGGCTGGACCGGGCCTTCGAACGCATCGACCTTCATTACAAAATGCCGCGCGAAGTGATCAACGTGCTCATCCACTACATACTCGGCATGAGCGGAACGCAGCGGCTGTCGGGCGACTTCATCGACAAGGTAGCCTCGAACATGCTCGCCAGAGGGGTCGATACATACGAGAAGGCGATCCGGTACGTGCGCGAGCAGGAGAAGCTCGAGCAGCGGATGAAAGAAGCGGAGCGCCGTCCGCAAGGCGCGCAGGGTGCGCAGGGTGGGGCGCAAGGCCGCGCCTGGCGCGGCGGCCGGAGCGGCGGAACGCGCAAGCCGGCGATTCCGATCGTCGAGCAGCGGACGGGCGGCCGGCAGCTGACGCCGGAGGAGATGGCGGAGGCGCTCCGTCTGGCAAGCGAGCTGGAACGCGAGTCGTAACAAGGGAGGGGGCAGACCGATGGAATCGCTGGGGGAACTCATCAAGCGGTGGCCGCTCGGCGCAGGGATGCAGGCCGAAGCGGAGCGGCATTTGGACGCGCTGCTGGAGGAACCGGCCGTCCGCGAGCTTCGGGCGCGCCATCCGGAACTGACGCGGCGCGACCTGCGCCTCAATCTGAACCGGATTTATCAATATGTGAAAGAACAGCGCCATTGCGCCGCGTGTCCCGGTCTTGACCGGTGCCCGAACGACATCGAAGGGTACTACACAGTGCTGGAGTGCGAGGTGCAAAGCGACAAGGCGCAGCTGTACGACCGGAAAGTCCCCTGCAGCCTGCTCAAGGCGCGTCAGGCCGAACAGCAGCTGCGCAGCCGGGTGCGGAGCTTCTACATCGACGAATCGGCGCTCGGCGGTTCGTTCTCGCCGACCGAGATGGTCACCCTCGAGCCCGAGCGTTCGGCTGCCGTCAACCATCTGTTCAAATACATCAAGACGACGCGGGAGAACGGCCTGCAGAAGCGCGGACTTTATCTCGTCGGCCCGTTCGGCACGGGCAAGACGTATCTCATGTGCTATATGCTGCACGAGCTGGCGAAGAGCGGGCTGTCCGGCGTCATCGTCTACGTGCCGGAGTTCGTCGAGGACGTGAAATCGATGCTGGATGAACCGGCCCGGCTGCGCGAGACGATTGAACTGATGAAGCAGACCGACCTGCTCGTTTTTGACGACATCGGCGCCGAGAACCTCAGCCCCTGGGTGCGCGACCATGTGATGGGCACGATTCTGAACTACCGCATGAACCGGAAGCCGACGTTTTACACGTCCAATCATGACCTGGACGCGCTGGAGCGGCATTTCAGCTTCACGAACAAGGACGGCGAGGAAGCGCACAAAGGGCAGCGGCTGATGGACCGGATCCGCCCGTTCGTCGACCGGCTCTGGATCGGCGGCGGGAACAAGCGCGGCCTCACGTGACCGCCATCTTAAGAATGAACGCTTGTTCCGGCTTCTCCGGAGATGGTAAGATGCGGGAAGATGACAAAAAGGATACGTGCGAATCCGCACCGTGTCCGGAGAGGAAGGAACTGGTCACCATGCGCAAACATCGTGTCGTTGTGGCCGGCTGCGGCGGCATGTCCCGGCTGTGGCTGGATTACGCGCAATCCGGTGAGAAGGTCGAGATCGCCGCGCTCGTCGATCTGTATGAAGAGACGGCGCGCCGGAGGGCCGCCGAACGCGGGCTGGACGTCCCGATCTTCACCGATCTTGCGGAAGCGCTGTCGAAGGTGGAGGCGGACCTCGTGTTCGACGTGACGATACCGGCCAGCCACAAGACGGTCGTGACGACGGCGCTCTCCGCCGGCTGCCACGTGTTCGGCGAGAAGCCGATGGCCGAGTCGCTGGAGGATGCCAAGGAGATCGTGCGCGTCGCGGGACAGACGGGAAAGCGGTACGCGGTCATGCAGAACCGCCGGTACAACCGGCAGATCCGCGCGCTGCGGGAGCTGATCGCTGGCGGGACGATCGGCAAGGTCGGATCGATTCACGCCGATTTCTTTCTCGGGCCACATTTCGGCGGCTTCCGCGACGCGATGGAGAGCCCGCTCATCGTCGACATGGCGATCCACACGTTCGATCAGGCCCGCTTCATCAGCGGGGCGGATCCGGTCTCGGTGTACTGCCACGAGTACAATCCGCCGGGTTCGTGGTATCAGGGCAACGCTTCGGCGGTATGCATTTTCGAGATGAGCGACGGTTCGGTGTTCACGTACCGCGGGTCGTGGTGCGCGGAAGGGTTCCCGACGTCCTGGGAAGCGGACTGGCGCATCATCGGCAGCCGCGGCACGGCGCGCTGGAACGGCAGCTCGACGCCGGAGGCGGAGGTCGTGGACGAGTCGGCGGAACCCGGCTTCATCCGGGCCGTGCGCCGGGTGGAAGCGAAGGCCGCCTGGAACGGGCGGGAAGGCCATGCCGGCTGCCTCGACGAGATGTTCGCCGCGCTGGAGGAGGGGCGTCCGGCGGAGACGGACTGCACCGACAACATCAAAAGCATGGCCATGGTGTTCGGCGCGCTCGAGAGCGCGAAGACCGGCCGCAAAGTGATGCTCGACCATCTGTGATCCGACAGCCAGGGTCCGCCCGCAGGTTTCACCGCCTGCCGGGCGGGCCGTTTGTTTTATCAGCGCAGTTTATAAGATCAATAAAAACTAACAAAAAATAGGTTGACGCCCCGGCTGGCGACCTGATATGATGCTTCTATAACCCGACTAAACATGTAGGAATAATCATTTAGTGACCGGTCAACCGGAGCAAATGAAGCCTCGTCCTCATCGCGCTGCGCCATCAGTCGGTACAGATTGAGAAGGGACGGCCGCCGGGCCGCCCGATTTTGGGGGAGTGTCGAGAATGAAATCCAAGATTTATCGGACGCTGATTTTGATTGCCATCATTGCCCTGTTGACCGCCTGCGGATCGGGCGGCGGCAACGGCTCGGGCAACGGACCGTCGACCGGTTCCGGGGGAGCGTCTTCCGATGCGAAACAAGAATCGCTGCCGCCGGTGGAACTGCTGAACGTTTCCTACGACCCGACCCGCGAGCTTTACGAAGCGTACAACGAGCTGTTCGCCGAGTACTGGCTGAACGAGAAGGGCCAGAAAGTGACGATCAAGCAGTCGCACGGCGGTTCCGGCAAGCAGGCCCGCTCCGTCATCGACGGGCTGGAAGCGGACGTCGTGACGCTGGCGCTCGGCTACGACATCGACGCCATCGCCGATGCGGGGCTGATCTCGCCGGACTGGCAGTCGCAGTTTGACCTGAACAGCTCGCCTTATACTTCGACGATCGTTTTCCTCGTCCGGGAAGGCAATCCGAAGGGGATCAAGGACTGGGACGACCTGATCAAGGAGGGCGTCGAAGTCATTACGCCGAACCCGAAGACGTCCGGCGGCGCGCGCTGGAACTACCTCGCCGCATGGGGCTACGCGCTGAAGAAAAGCGGCGGCGACGAAGCGTATGCGCAGGAGTTCGTGAAGGAACTGTTCAAGCACGTGCCGGTTCTCGACTCGGGCGCGCGCGGAGCGACGACGACGTTCGTGGAACGGAAGATCGGCGACGTGCTGCTCGCATGGGAGAACGAGGCGTTCCTGTCGCTCAAGGAATTCGGCGAAGACCAGTTCGATATCGTCACGCCTTCGCTCAGCATTCTGGCCGAACCGCCGGTCGCCATCGTCGACAAGGTGGTCGACAAGCGGGGAACGCGGGAAGTCGCCGAAGCGTACCTGAACTATCTGTACACCGAGGAAGCGCAGAAAGTGATCGGCGAGAATTTCTACCGGCCGACGCTGCCATCCGTGGCCGAACAGTTCAAAGACGTGTTCGTCGACGTGGAGCTGCTGACGATCGACGACGATTTCGGCGGCTGGCGCGCGGCGCAGGAGAAGCATTTCGCCGACGGAGGCATTTTCGACCAAATCTATACGCCGGGTTCCTGATCACCGGATAAATCGAACAGCCGTGAATCGGACGGGAGCTGACTTCACATGAAAGGTTCCAGAAAGGCCAGCGTGCTGCCGGGATTCGGACTGTCGCTCGGATTTACCGTTCTGTATCTGAGTCTCATCGTAATCATTCCGCTGGCCAGCGTCCTGATCAAGACGGCCGGAATGAGCTTCACGGAGTTCTGGGCGGCCGTGACGAACGCCCGCGTGCTCGCGGCGTACAAGTTGAGTTTTCTGACCGCGTTCTTCGCGGCCGCCGTCAATGCCGTGTTCGGCCTGCTCGTCGCCTGGGTGCTCGTGCGCTACCGGTTTCCGGGCAAGCGGCTCATCGACAGCATCGTCGACCTGCCGTTCGCCCTGCCGACCGCGGTTGCGGGCATCGCGTTGACGTCCATCTACGCGCCGACCGGTTGGGTCGGATCGCTGCTTGAACCGCTCGGACTGAAAATCGCTTATACCCCGATCGGCATCACGATCGCATTGGTGTTCATCGGCCTGCCGTTCGTCGTGCGGACGGTGCAGCCGGTTCTGCAAGATCTCGACAAAGACGTGGAAGAAGCGGCCGTCATGCTCGGCGCGTATCGCTGGCGGACGTTCCGCCGCGTCATTCTGCCGGAGCTGATCCCGCCGCTGCTTACCGGCTTCGCCCTGGCGTTCGCCCGGGGCATCGGCGAGTACGGTTCTGTCGTGTTCATCTCCGGCAACATGCCGATGCGGACGGAGATCGCGCCGCTGCTCATCATGACGAAGCTCGAGCAGTTCGACTACGCCGGCGCGACGGCCATCGCGCTCGTCATGCTGGTGATCTCGTTCTCCCTGCTGCTGCTCATCAACTACATGCAGTGGCGGTACAGCCGCCGCGTGCAGGCGGGATAAGGAGGGATCGCCATGGCTGGAGCCATTCACGCACATCTGTCAGACGCGGCGTCCGACCGGCCCGCCCACGCGACGGAATCGAGGGGCGTCCGGATCGCGCTGATTACGGTCGCGCTGCTGTTCCTGGCGCTGATCATTCTGCTGCCGCTCATTTCCGTCATCGTCGAGGCGCTGTCGCAGGGCTGGCGCGTCTATGTCGAATCGATCACCGAGAAAGATGCGCTCTCGGCGCTGAGACTCACGCTGATCACCGCGGCCATCGCCGTCCCGCTGAACACGGTGTTCGGCATCGCGGCCGCCTGGGCGATCGCGAAGTTCAAGTTCCGGGGCAAGAACGTGCTCATCACGCTGATCGATCTGCCGTTCGCCGTCTCCCCGGTCATTTCGGGCCTGATCTTCGTCCTGCTGTTCGGCGCGCAGGGGCTGCTCGGTCCGTGGCTGGCGGCGCATGACATCAAGGTCATCTTCGCGCTGCCCGGCATCGTGCTCGCCACCATATTCGTCACCTTCCCGTTCGTGGCGCGGGAACTGATTCCGCTCATGCAGACGCAGGGCGTGCAGGAGGAAGAGGCGGCGGCGACGCTGGGGGCGAAGGGCTGGCAGATTTTCTGGCGCGTGACGCTGCCGAACATCAAATGGGGGTTGCTCTACGGCATCATCCTGTGCAACGCGCGGGCGATGGGCGAATTCGGCGCCGTATCCGTCGTCTCGGGGCATATCCGCGGACAGACGAACACGCTGCCGTTGCACGTCGAGATCCTGTACAACGAGTACCAGTTCACCGCATCGTTCGCCGTCGCTTCGCTGCTGGTGCTGCTTGCGCTCGTGACGCTGGTCGTCAAGGCGATCGTCGAGTGGAAATCCGAACAGCGATCGGCTGGATCGGAAGGAGGAACCGGGTAACATGCGTATCGAAGTGCGGAATGTGACGAAGCGTTTCGGCAGCCTGAAGGCGGTCGACAATGTCAGCTTCACGATCGAAGAGGGCAAGCTGATCGGGCTGCTCGGCCCGAGCGGCGGCGGCAAGTCCACCCTGCTGCGGATGCTCGCGGGGCTGGAGACGCCGGACGAAGGCGATATCATCCTGGACGGCAAGCGCGTCAACGACGTGCCGCCGCAGAAGCGGGGCATCGGCTTCGTCTTCCAGAACTACGCGCTGTTCCGTCACATGACCGTGTTCGACAACATCGCGTTCGGACTGGAAGTGAAGAAGGCGAAGAAGAATGAAATCCGGGAGCGCGTGAACGAGCTGCTCAAGCTGGTGGGCCTTGAGGCGATCGGGAACCGTTATCCGCATCAGCTCTCGGGCGGCCAGCGGCAGCGCGTCGCGTTCGCCCGGGCGCTGGCGCCGCGGCCGAGCCTGCTCCTGCTCGACGAGCCGTTCGCCGCGATCGACGCGAAGGTGCGCAAGGAGCTCAGGACGTGGCTGAAAGAGATGATCGAGCAAATCGGCATCACATCGATCTTCGTGACGCACGACCAGGACGAGGCGGTCGAAGTGGCCGACGAGATGCTCATTTTCTCGAACGGCCGGCTGGAACAGCAGGGCTCGCCGCTTGAGATCTACCGCCATCCGCGGACGCCTTTCGTCGCATCGTTCATCGGCGAATCGCGGGTGCTCCAGCATCCCGAGCGGCTCATCGGATTCGAGGAAGCGGTCAGCCAGGGAGGCAAATCGGCCATCATCCGCCCGGAATTCGTGGAGGTCGGCTTGCAGCGGGAGCTTTCCTATCCGCTGTCCGCGCAGCGGGGGATCGTCCGGCAGTCGTTCTTCCGCGGCGCGCATCTGGAACTGGAAGTGGATGTCGAAGGCAATCGGCTGATCGCGTACCGGTCGCTTGACCGGGAACCGCTCGAGCCGGGCGCCGAAGTGCTTGTCTTTATTCATCGGTTGTACGTGCTTGACGGATCGTCTGCGGTATTGGTCGAAAATCCGCTCAAGACGGATCCGATGCCGGTCCATATTTAGTCCATACTGGAATGGATGGAGGGTTCACAATGGCGAAACCGGTAGAGGTGGATGCCGTATGGCTGGAACGGATTGCCGAAGTGGTGAACGGCCTGGAATACGGCTCGGTGGTCATTACGGTTCATGACGGCCGGATCGTGCAAATCGATCGCACGGAACGCAAGCGGTTCGACGCAGCGGCCGCGGCGCGTAGGGCTCAGCCTGTTGCCGGCAGGCCATTGCCGAAGACCGGCGAAGCGAAACATTGAAAACGAACAGCCCCGCCGCCGTCCGGAATGGACGGAAGCGGGGCTTCGGTTTACGGCAGGTCAAATGCGCATGAGGCGGCATTGCGCCGCCGGCCGGGTTACGAGATCAGAAACTTGATGATGACGGCTGCGGCGAAAACAACCACCATAAAGGCGAACATACCGGCGAAACCGACCGCCACATCGTTGAAATCGTTGCGCGGCTCTTCATTGATATGTTGACGCGGATCCTGCACGTTCTCCATCAGTCTGTCCTCCTGTCGGGCCGGCGGTAAACCGCAGCTTGTGCCCCGTAAGTCTTCCATCGCTCCCCCTAGTATACCCAACTTGCCGAATGCTTGTAAAGCGAACGAATGTGACAAAAATAAGGCGGCGTTTTGTCGGTACGGCATCGCTCCGCCGGGCGTTCCATGTGCTACAATACGTATAGCGACGAAGGGGGCGAAACCGCATGGCACAGAAGGAGTCGGCCGGCCGATCCGCGGCCGGGGAACTGAGGCGCGTTCCGGAGCCGATCCGCTCGAAGCTGGCGCTGCTTCCGGACAAGCCGGGCTGCTACCTGATGAAGAACGCCGACGGGCAGATCATCTACGTCGGCAAGGCGAAGGTGCTCAAGAACCGCGTCCGGTCCTATTTCACGGGCAGCCACAACATCAAGACGCAGCGGCTCGTGTCGGAGATCCGCGATTTTGAATACATCGTGACGTCCAACAACATGGAAGCGCTCATCCTCGAGTGCAACCTGATCAAACAGTATCATCCGCGCTACAACGTCTTGCTGAAGGACGACAAGACGTTTCCGTACATCAAGATTACGGGAGACGCGCATCCCCGCCTCGAGGTGACGCGGCGCGTCGTCAAAGACGGCGGAAAATATTTCGGCCCGTATCCGAACGCCTATGACGCGCGGGAGACGAAGCGGCTGCTGGACCGGCTGTATCCGCTGCGCAAATGCGCGACGATTCCCGACAAGGTGTGCCTGTATTACCATATCGGGCAATGTCTCGCGCCGTGCGAATTCCCGGTCGACCGGAGCCGGTACGAGGAGATGGTGCAGCAGATCACGCGTTTCCTGAACGGCGGCTACCAGGAAGTGAAGGCGCAGCTCCAGGAGAAAATGATGGCCGCGGCCGAGGCGCTCGAGTTCGAACGGGCGAAGGAGTACCGAGACCAGATCCAGAGCATCGAGACGGTGATGGAACGGCAGAAGATTCAGGTTGCCGATGCGGTCGACCGCGACATTTTCGGTTTTGCTGTGGACAAAGGGTGGATGTGCGTGCAGATTTTGTACATGCGCCAGGGCAAAATGATCGAACGCCGCGCCACCACGTTTCCGTTCTACGGCGAGCCGTATGATGATTTCATGACGTTCGTGGCCCAGTATTACAGCGAGAACCCGGCGCTGCCGAAGGAGATTCTGCTGCCGATGGCCGAAGATGCCGGCAGGACGGCGGACGGCGGGCAGCAAGGACAACCGGCCGGCGGCGGGCAAGACGGGGCTTCATCTGCGGGCGGGCAGGATGGTGCGGCGGCTGCCGGGCAGGAGGGGGCTGCGGCTGACGGCGGCGCTTCCGGCGGCGAGCGGCCGGATGAAGGCGAGGCCCGCGCCGGCGCCTCCCAGGGCGAAGAGGATATGCGCGAATCGCTGCAGCGCTGGCTGAAGATCAAAGTGTTCGTCCCCCGCCGGGGCAAGAAAAGGGACATCGTGAAGATGGCGATGCAGAACGCCCGGGTGACGCTGGACGAGAAGTTCCGGTTGATCGAGCGCGACGAAGCCCGCAGCGTGAAAGCGTGCGAAGGGCTGGCCCGGTGGCTCGGTCTGCCGCAGCTACGCCGCATCGAGGCGTTCGACAACTCGAATATTCAGGGCACCGACGCCGTCTCGGCGATGGTCGTCTTCACGGACGGCAAGCCGGACAAGTCGGAATACCGGAAGTACAAGGTCAAGACGGTCGAAGGAGCCGACGACTACGCGACGATGCGCGAAGTGATCCGCCGGCGCTACGAACGGGTGCTGAAGGAGGGGCTTCCGCTGCCGGATCTGATCGTCGTCGACGGCGGGCGGGGGCAGATCAGCGCGGCGCTCGACGTGCTCGAGAACGAGCTGGGCCTGAACGTGCCGGTCTGCGGCCTCGTGAAGGATGAGAAGCACCGGACGGCGCAGCTGATGACCGGCGATCCTCCGGAGATCGTGCCGCTGCCGCGCGACAGCCAGGAGTTCTACCTGCTGCAGCGCATCCAGGACGAGGTGCACCGGTTCGCGATCTCGTTCCATCGCAACGTGCGCGCCAAATCGATGATCGCCTCGCAGCTCGACGCGATTCCCGGGATCGGCGAGAAGCGGCGCAAGGCGCTGCTCCGCCATTTCGGTTCGATCAAGAAGATCCGCGAAGCGTCGATCGAAGATTTCCGCCCGCTCGGCATCGGCGAGAAGCTCGCGGCGAAAATTTTGGAGGCGCTGCGGGAAGATGACGCGCGCCAGGCGGAGCCGGAGCCGGCGGAGTAGTGGAGCGGCCGGTGCTGCAGCGTGGATGGTACGCTGCAGCGGGCTGTGAGGCCCGGCCGGATGGGCTGCAGCGTGGATAGCACGCTACAGCAGGCTGCGGAGCCAGGACGGATGGGCTGTAGCGTGGATAGCACGCTACAGCGGGCTATGAGGCCCGGCCGGATGGTCTGTAGCGTGGATAGCACGCTACAGCGGGCTGTGAGGCCCGGCCGGATGGTCTGCAGCGTGGATAGCACGCTACAGCGGGCTGCAAGGCCTGGACGGATGGCCGTAGCGTGGATAGCACGCTGCAGCAGGTGCGAGGCCCGGCCGGATAGAACGTTGAAAGCCGCGTGCGGCAACCGCACGCGGCTTTCGTGATTATGCCGGATCCGGATCCCCAGCGGCCGAAGCGGGCGCTGCCGGCACCGGAGCCTTGGGCGCCGGCGCGGACGGCTTCGGCGGCCGACGCCGGTCCCACCAATGGATGAGCCAGGCGATGCCGACCGGATGCACGATGTAGAAAATGCCGGCCGCAATCGCATCGGCCCCACCGAGCAACATGAGCGAAGTCGCCATCAGGACGAGGTCGAAGACGGCATGCGCGAACAGCGCGGCCGCGAAGCCGAACCGGACGAACAGCCAGCAGAACAGCAGGCCGAGAATCGTCAGCTCGATCAGCCGCGTGCTCCACGGGTAGAGCGGGTACGCGACATGGCCGAGCGCCCAGATGACGGTCGGAATGACGCATGCCGCCGCCGTATTCCGGAACCATCGCTTGAACAGGCCGACGCCGAACAACCGGTACATCGCTTCCTCGGAGATGGCCGCGCACCAGGCGAGCAGCGGGAACAGCCAGGCCCAGCGGAAGTTGAGCGTCGACTGGGTGACGTCGGCGGAAGACCAGATGCCGAATCCCTTCTCCATCACGAGGAAAATGACCGCCTGAAGCCCGAGCAGCGCGAATGCGGCGCAGTACCCGATCTTCATCGCCTGCCAGACATCGGCGCCGAAGCCCGGCTCCCCGCGCCTTCTCCACAGGTTGTACCCCATCGACCGCCACAACCCGTCGCCGCCGACGAAGGCGAACCAGACCGATACGGCGACGCCGAGCGTGTACAGCACCTGGAGGACGGTCATGAATACCGTGAACGGACCGGCCTGCGCCGATTCGCCGACGCTCGCCCGGATGCCGTCAAACATGTTGATGTTGTTGATCTGGTAGAACACCAGGAAGATGCCGCTCAGCAGCAAACCGCGCGCAAACGATGTCTGCCTGCGCAGCAGCGCGGCGTAGATGATCGCGATGACGAACAGCACGAACGAGAGGCCCATGTAGCCGGCGAATGTCAGGATCGAGGCGATCTGATCCTGCCGCTCGACATAATCGGCATAATCGTCCGGCACTTCGAACACCGGCTTGAACGAGGTGACGCGGACGGTTCCGTCCTCCGCCTGCCTGACATTGATGCGGAGCGTCAGCTTCGCATCGCCGATCTGATCCTCGGCGTCGAACACGATCGTGCCGTCTTCCGGCAGGCCGCGCAAATGGAGCGCCTGCTCCGGATAGCCGCGCTCGATCGCGAAGGCGCGCGCCGCCAGCGACGCCGCGCCGAACTCCAGCTTGCGGCCGCCTTTGCCCGGCAGTTCGTTCCAGGCGACGACTTCACCCGTATCCATGTGGACGTGCACGAACAGGACTTCGCCGTGCTTGCCGTGCATTTCCACCTGCCAGGTTTCCACCGGATATTGCCGTCCGTAGCGCTCTTCATAATCTTCGCCGAGATCTTCCCTGGACAAATAGCCGTACAGCCGTTCCTGAATTTGATGCACGGTGCCCGCCGGCTCGAACGCGCCGCCGAAGTGCTCTTCCGCGAACCGGACGGCCGCAGCTTCGGCCTCCGCCTTCGCGATATGCCGAGTGGCATCGGGATCGCGGATGATGCGGCTCACTTCCGGGGCGATCTGGAAAATGAGAAACAGCAGCAGCCCCGCGGCCCCGGCCCCGAGAAGCAGGCGCCAATTCGGCTGCGTAATCCCTCGCTGCATGCCAACACCTCGTTTGATGTGAACGTGACTGAAAAATCTAATCGTAGCGTAACATATCGCGTGAAAATCTTCCAATTGCGCGACAAATCGACATTTGGTAAACGCCGGCCGGCGGGCTATAATCGTAACAATCGGCCGGCCCGCACATCCAAAGCCGGCCCGTTTCGGGAGTGAACACATCCTAATGAAATTCAAGTTCACCGCCGCACTCTGGTCTCCGCCCCGCGTGCTCGCGATCGGATTCGCCTTGATCATTCTGCTCGGCGCCAGTCTGCTGTCACTGCCGTCCGTCTCGGCGGACGGCCAGCCGATGCGGTTCATCGACGCGCTGTTCACCGCAACTTCCGCGGTCTGCGTAACCGGACTGGTCGTGGCCGATACGGGCACCTTCTTCAACGCCGGCGGCCAGCTCATCATCCTGGCGCTGATCCAGGTCGGCGGGCTCGGCTTCATGACGATGGCGACGCTGTTCGCGCTCGTCTTCAAACGGCGCATCACGCTGCGCGAGCGGCTCATCCTGCAGGAAGCGATGAACCAGACGAGCATGGAAGGCATCGTCCGGCTCATCCGGCGCGTCATCATCTATTCCCTGTCGATTGAGGCGGCGGGAACGGCCGTGCTGACGGCGCGGTTCGCCGCCGAGATGCCGCTTGGACGGGCCGCTTTCATGGGGCTGTTCCACGCCGTATCCCTGTTCAACAGCGCCGGATTTGACCTGTTCGGCAATTACCGGAGCTATACGCCGTACGTCTCGGACCCCGTCGTCAACATCACGGCCATCCTGCTGGTCGCGCTCGGCGGGCTCGGTTTCATCGTCATCTCGGATCTGCTCGAATTCCGGAAGCGCCGGCGGCTGTCGCTGCACTCCAAGGTCGTGCTTGCGACGAGCGGCGCGCTGTTCGGCATCGGCGCGGTCGTCATTTTCATCTTCGAATTCACGAACGCGCTCGCGCCGCTCGGGTGGGACGGCAAGATCTGGGCGTCGCTGTTCCAGTCGGCCGCGCCGCGCTCGATCGGCGTGAATACGCTCGATATCGGCTCGCTCCGGCAGGCGACGCAATTTTTCCTCATTCTGCTCATGTTCATCGGCGCCGCGCCGGGATCGACGGGCGGCGGCATCAAAGTGACGACGTTCACGACGCTGGTCGGCGCCGTCATCGCGATGATGCGGGGCAAGGACGAAGTCGTCCTGTTCCGTTACCGGCTCGCGCGCGAGCGGATCTTCAAGGCGCTGACGATCACGATGATTTCGCTGGCGGTCGTCGTCGCCGTCACGATGGTGCTCTGCACGACCGAAGACCGGGCGTTCCTACGCATCCTGTTCGAGACGGTGTCCGCCTTCGGCACATGCGGACTCTCGACCGGCATTACACCGCAGCTCACCGATTTCGGCAAACTGCTGCTCAGCCTGACGATGTTCGCCGGCCGGATCGGCCCGCTCACCTTCGCTTACGCGCTCCGGCCGAAGGATGAGAAGGAGTTGTTCCGCTATCCCGAGGGCAGAATTATTATCGGTTGACCCGGTTGAAATAAGACGCGATCTCGTCGATCCACAGCCGGATCGACGGGCTCATGGCGACGGGATCGGGATGGATGAGCGAAGTCGTCCGCTTCGTCTCCTCCAGCTCGGGCACCGGCAACGCGATCAGATCGTTGTCCTTGAGCAGCTGATCGCGGAGATACGACCGGGGAAGCAGAGCCCCGGCGCGGCACGGATGCATGAGGCGGAGAATCGCTTCGAACGAATCGATCTCCATCCGGACGTCGGGCCGCAGTCCGTATTTCTCGAACAGAAGGTCGATCATCGTCCGATACCACGTGCCTTTGGCGAACAGAATCATCGGCATGCCGTCCAGATCGGCGATGCGAAGCCCGGCGCCCGGAGCGGCGCCTTCGACGTACAGGCCGCGCGGCAGCACCAGCTCCAGATGGTCGTCGAACAGCGGCACGCAGCGGACCTGTGCGTCCTCTTCGATCATCGAAGCGACGAGGCCGAAGTCCGCCTTGCGCTCGCGGACGAGCGAGACGATTTCGTGCGTCTTGCCCGTCACCGCCTTGATGTCCGCCTCCGGATGCGCGCCGGTCATCATCCGGATCAGCTCCGGCAGCGTCGTCTGCAGCGTCGTCAGGCTGGCGCCGATGAGCACGGTCGTTCTGCCGCCTTCGCGCTGGCCGCTGATCGTCTGCAGATAGCGGAAATGGCGCTGCCGCACTTCGACCGCGTATTCGTAGGTCGTCTGCCCGATGCGCGTCAGCTCGAGCCGCTTGCCCGCCCGGCGGAAAAGCTGCACGCCCAGTTCCGCTTCGAGCTTTGCGATCTTGCGCGAGAGGGCGGGCTGCGACAGATTGAGCGCGGATGAGGCTTTGTTCAGGCTGGAATGTTCGACGACGGCCGCGAAGACCAGCAGCTCGTCGAGCATGGCCGGCACCTCCTTTTCTCATTAATAAAATGAAGCGGCGGGGGATGAAGCGCGGTGCGGCAACCCCATGAATCTCGTTATGCATATTGGTTATTATACCTTATAAATAAACGGCAATTCCATTATAAGCAGAATACGAGTAGGATAGATTGTGGCGAAACGGTGACGGTGACGCACGGAGGCGTGAAAGACGCGTGCAACCGGCATGCATGCGGATGCATGTGCCTTCATGCGCCGTCCGTTGACGCTCCCCGGCACCGGGGGTACAATGGGTATGGTTTGGGAAGCATGTCCAGTCCGGAAAGGAGAACGCTTACGTCATGAGAACCAACTCGTTCTACACGCGCAGGCTGCATTCGCTGTTGGGGGTGATTCCGCTCTGCCTGTTCTTCGTCACCCACATGCTGACGAACTTCCAGGCGGCCGAGGGCGGTCCCGAGCGTTTCCGCAGCGCGGTGGAATTCATCAACAATTTGCCGATACTGCCCGTGCTGGAGTTCGTCCTCATCTGGGCGCCGCTCGTATTCCACGGCGTGTACGGCCTGTACGTCGCGTACCAGTCGAATCTGAATACGGGGCGGTACGGCTACGGCCGCAACTGGGCGTTCGCCCTGCAGCGGATCACCGGCGTGATTACCCTGATCTTCGTTGCATGGCACGTCTATGAGACGCGGATTCAGGTGATGCTCGGCAACATCGGGCACGGCGATTTCGGACAAGTCATGCACGACATTGCGACGAACGGTCTGTCGTTCACCTTCTACACGATCGGGGTGCTGGCCGCGGCGTTCCACTTCGCCAACGGGCTGTGGGCATTCTTCGTCAGCTGGGGGATTACGGTCGGTCCGCGCGCGCAGCGCATCTCGTCTTACTTCTGGATGGGCGTATTCGTCATCGTGGCCGGCATGTTCCTTGCCGCGCTGATCTCTTTCCGTTCGGAAGCTTTTGCGGAAACGGCATCTGTCCTCACGCAGACCGCTATCGGATAACGACAGACAAGGAGCGATCGAATTATGGCCAAGAATAAAATCATCGTCGTCGGCGGCGGGCTCGCCGGTCTGATGGCGACCATCAAGGCGGCCGAAGCGGGAGTGCACGTCGACCTCTTCTCGCTTGTACCGGTCAAACGTTCCCACTCCGTGTGCGCGCAGGGCGGCATCAACGGCGCGGTCAACACGAAGGGCGAAGGCGACTCGCCCTGGGAACACTTCGACGATACGATCTACGGCGGCGACTTTCTGGCGAACCAGCCGCCGGTCAAGGCCATGTGCGAAGCGGCGCCGGGCATCATCCACCTGATGGACCGGATGGGCGTCATGTTCAACCGGACGCCGGAAGGGCTGCTGGACTTCCGCCGGTTCGGCGGCACGAAGCACCACCGGACGGCTTACGCGGGCGCGACGACCGGCCAGCAGCTGCTGTACGCGCTGGACGAACAGGTGCGCCGCTGGGAAGTGGCCGGCCTCGTGACGAAGCACGAGCACTGGGAGTTCCTCGGCGCGGTACTGGATGACGAGAATATCTGCCGCGGCATCGCGGCGCAGGATCTGCGCTCGATGGAGATCCACATTTTCCGTTCGGACGCCGTCATCCTGGCGACGGGCGGCCCGGGGATCATCTTCGGCAAGTCGACGAACTCGGTCATCAACACCGGCACGGCGGCGAGCGCCGTCTATCAGCAAGGCGTCTACTACGCGAACGGCGAGTTCATCCAGATCCACCCGACGGCGATCCCGGGCGACGACAAGCTGCGGCTGATGTCCGAGTCGGCGCGCGGCGAAGGCGGACGGATCTGGACGTACAAGGACGGCAAGCCGTGGTATTTCCTCGAGGAGAAATATCCGGCTTACGGCAACCTCGTGCCGCGGGACATCGCGACGCGCGAGATTTTCCACGTGTGCGTCGACCTGAAGCTCGGCATCAACGGCGAGAACATGGTGTACCTCGACCTGTCGCACAAGGATCCGAAGGAGCTTGACGTCAAGCTCGGCGGCATCATCGAGATCTACGAGAAGTTCATGGGCGACGACCCGCGCAAAATTCCGATGAAGATTTTCCCGGCCGTCCACTACTCGATGGGCGGGCTGTGGATCGACTACAACCACATGACGAACATCCCCGGCCTGTTCGCGGCCGGTGAATGCGACTATCAATACCACGGCGCGAACCGGCTCGGCGCGAACTCGCTGCTGTCGGCGATCTTCGGCGGCATGGTGGCCGGACCGAAAGCGGTCGAGTACATCCGCGGGCTGGAGAAGACGGCGGAGGATCTCCCGTCGAGCCTCTTCGACCGCGAGCTGAAGAAGCATCAGGACAAGTACGAGTCGATCCTGAAGCTGGACGGCACCGAGAACGCCTACCAGCTGCACAAGGAACTCGGCGAGTGGATGACGAACAACATGACGGTCGTCCGCTACAACGACAAGCTGCGCGAGACGATAGGCAAGATCAAGGAACTGAAGGAGCGCTACAAGCGCATCAACATCAACGACACGTCGCGCTGGAACAACGCCGGCGTCGCCTTCACCCGCCAGCTGTGGAACATGTTCGAGCTGGCCGAGGCGATGACGGTCGGCGCGCTGCTCCGCGACGAAAGCCGCGGCGCGCACTACAAGCCGGAGTTCCCCGAACGGGATGACGAGAAGTTCATGAAGACGACCAAGGCGAAATGGACGCCGGACGGTCCGGAAATCACCTACGAGGACGTCGACGCGTCGCTCATTCCGCCTCGGAAACGCGACTACACCACCGACAAGAAGAAGGGGGCGTGACGGACGATGGCGGAAACGATGACGGTACAGAAGACGGTCAGATTCATCATCACGCGGCAGGACAGCCCGGATTCGAAGCCGTACACGGAGACGTTCGACATTCCGTACCGGCCGAACATGAACGTGATCAGCGCGCTGATGGAAATCCAGCGCAATCCGGTCAACGCCGAAGGCAAGCAGACGACGCCGGTCGTCTGGGAGTCGAACTGCCTGGAGGAAGTGTGCGGCGCCTGCTCGATGGTGATCAACGGCAAGCCGCGCCAGGCGTGCACCGCGCTGGTCGACAAGCTGGAGCAGCCGATCCGGCTGGAGCCGATGCGCACTTTCCCGGTCGTGCGCGACCTTGTCATCAACCGCGAGCGGATGTTCAACGCGCTGAAGCGCGTCAAGGCGTGGATCCCGATCGACGGCACGTACGACCTCGGTCCCGGCCCGCGCATGGCGGAATCGAAGCGCCAATGGGCCTACGAGCTGTCGCGATGCATGACGTGCGGCGTCTGCCTCGAGGCGTGCCCGAACGTCAACGAACGTTCGAGCTTCATCGGTCCGGCGCCGATCTCGCAAGTGCGCCTGTTCAACGCCCATCCGACGGGCGAGATGAACAAGGAAGAGCGGCTGGAAGCGCTCATGGAAGACGGCGGCATCGAAGGCTGCGGCAACTCGCAGAACTGCGTCCGCGTCTGCCCGAAGGGCATTCCGCTCACGACGTCGATCGCGGCGGTCAACCGCGACGTGACGAAACATATGTTCAAGAAGTGGCTGAACGCTTGACCCAAGCGTCCGCATACAACGAAGAACGCCCGGAAATCTTCCGGGCGTTCTTCGTTGGTCCGGTTACATCCACTCGTCGCTCCAACGCTGGATCGATTGGATGACCGGTTCCAGCGCCTTGCCTTTGGGTGTCAGCTCGTATTCAATCCGCACGGGCATCTCGGGATAGACATTGCGCTTCACAATGTCCTGCGCCTCGAGCTCCTTCATGCGGTCCGTCAGCATTTTGTCGCTCATATCCGGTATGAGTTCCTTGATTTCCTTGAAACGTTTCGGTCCGCCGAGCAGCACGTAGATAATGAGGCTGGTCCATTTCTTGCCCAGAATCTCCGCCGCCGACTCGTATCTCGGACACATCCGTGAGTAATCCACCGGATTCACCCCGCTTTGCAATCTTTATTGTACCACGACAGATTGCAAAAAGTAAGGGAATCCGGCGCAAACGCCGCGATCAGGAGAGCTTCGTGGCGCGGACCGCGAAGGGAAGGGGCGCCGTGTGGACGACGGAGCCCGAGGCGGCAATTCTGCTCCAATGCGTGCAATATTCGCGCAGATCGCCGCGGTACACCAGCTCGAGCCGCGGCGACGATTCGAGATCGCACGGCTGCGTCAGCGCCGGCGGCTTGCGTGTAAGCGGCGCGCCCGCCGAGGCGAACAGATGCGCGACGAACTGCGAGCAGAAGAACTTGTCCGGCCGGCACCATTCGACACCGGCGGCGACCGCAAACAATCCGGCCAGGTTGTAGCCGTAGCGCGAAGATTCGCGGCGAAACCGGTCGAGCTCGGACAGCAGCTTGGCATAAGAGGTGCGGCCGAGCCGGCAGCGATAGATGGCGCAGGGCGTGTAGCGGCTCGCCTCGCGGATCAGGCTGCCCCACACCTGCTCGCGGACGAATCCTGCCCGCAGCGGATTGTTCGGATGCAGCCGTCCGAAACTGTACACCTCGTCCAGATCCGGATCGAGCGCCAGCGATGCGTGATTGAGGGGTTTTCCGGTCCAGCATCGAATGGAGCGGGAAAAAAGGGTTCCGGTATCCGTAAGAATGACATATACATGGGGCATCTCTCATCACCGCGTCCGTTTTTTTCCCATTTTAGACGGAACATGGACGGCGGAGGAACGGCCCCGGGTACGGATTCGGACTGGACCGCGGTACGGTCGCCAAACCGGACTTCGGTCGGATGGGCAGGGTCGGAAGTAAATCTTACTGTTTTGTTACAAAATTGAAATGATCCTGTCACGGACCTTTTACATTCGGGGGTTATGATAATGGCAAGACCCCCTTTTCAATATACCCTGATTGGGACCGGCCGAACGCGGCAGGTCTCCTTTTTTTGTGCTTGAACCTCCTCAAAGCGGCACGGCGATGCGTTCTTTGCGGCGGAAGAAGACCCATTCCTTGAAGCCGATCTCCTTCAGCCGGGTGCGGACCCGATCCCAGTCTTCGGCGATCCGCCCGGGGCGATGCGAGTCGGAGCCGAACGTGACGTCGACGCCGAAATGGCAGGCGCGTTCGAGAATGTCGTCCGACGGATACCAGCCGCCGCACAGCTTCGTGCCGCCCGACGTGTTCACTTCGATGGCGACGCCGCATTTTGCGATCGTCTTCAGCGCGTCGTCGATCGCTTCAGCCGCCGGAATGTCGGAGAAATCCGGATAGTTGCCCTTCATCGCGTCGATGTGGCCGAGGATCTGGAACATGCCGGACTCCGCGGACAGAGCGATCATTTCGTAATAGTGGACCTTCTCCTCGATTTTCCGTTCCATGGACAGCCCTTTCCACCGGTTCTTGTTGAAAATGCTGACGCCGCGCGTAAAGTGGACGGAGCCGATGATGTAGTCGAACGGATAAGGCTCATAGGCTTTGCGGTAAATGTCCGCGTATTCGGGGAAGAAATCGGATTCGACGCCGAGCAGCACTTCGATCCTGCCCCGATATTTCTCCTTCAGGCGCAGCACTTCTTCGACGTATGCGGCAAACTCGCTGCGGGGCATCGCGACGCGGGGGTTCGGGTGATCTTCCGCATGGGCGAAGTACGGCGAATGGTCGGAAATGCCGATGACGTCCATGCCGGCCTCGAGGGCCGCCCGGATGTAGTCTTCAATGTCGCCTTCCGCGTGGCCGCAGCGGCTGTGATGCGTGTGCAGGTCGAATCGCACGCTCATGTCTCCTCCTTCGCGAATCAGCGGCAATCATTCGCTGCTGATGAATTGGTCTTCCGGCATGCCTTTAAGGTCGCTCAGGAATTGCTTCATGGCCGAACTCAGATATCGGCCCGCCTTGTACACGACGCCGACCGGATGGGTCGTCTCGAGCTCGCTGACCTTGATCAGGCGGAGCGTGCCGCGCCGCAGCTCTTCCGTGACGGACAGCTTCGACACGATCGCCGCCCCCATGTTGATTTCAGCCATCCGCTTCACTTCCTCGCTGGAGGACAGCTCCATGACGATGCGCGGCTCGATATTGTACTTGCGGAACATCTGGTCGACGAACCGGCGGATGAGGGTGTCCGGCGTCAGCATGACGAACGGCACGTCCTTCAGCTTGTCCACAGTCGTGTACTTCACGTCCGCAAGGGGATGGCCCGGCGAGACGACGAGTTCGAAGGTGTCGTAATACAGCACCGAAGTCACCAGGTTCGGGTTCCGTTCGGCCAGATACGTGATGCCGATGTCGATGGTGCCGTTCTCGACGTTCGCCATCACTTGTGCAGACGGCATGGAGTAGATCGTGGTCTTGATGCGCGGGAACTGGTTCTGGAAATAGGACAGGACGCGGGGAAGAATCTGCATCGCGATGGACGAGGTGGTGCCGAGCACGATGTTGCCCTGCGGCGTCTCGCTGAGGTCGGCCAGCCGCTGCTTCAGCTCTTCGACGATCGCGAGTATCCGTTCGGCGTGCTCCAGGAACACCCGCCCCTGGTCGGTCAGCGTAACCGGCTGATTCCGGTCGATCAGGACGGTCTTGAATTCATCTTCCAGGCTCTTGATCTGGGCCGATACGGCCGGCTGCGTCAGATTGAGCAGTTCACCCGCCTTGCGGAAACTCATCGTCTTGGAGATCGTGAGCAGGGTCTCCAACTGGCTGATGTTCATGTGCAGTTCCCCCCTTCGCGCACAAAAATGTAACGATGCTCACCATTTTATTATAGGGGATCGTCTTTCCGGGGGCAATTTCTGCCGGACGGCAGATTTCGCGAACGAATCTGCGGGCGCGCGGCAGGATTGAAGGCCGCGGCGTCGAAGTACAGACGAAGTCAGCGGCCTCTCGCTTGCCTGCCGGCCGCGGAAAGGGGATTTCATGAACCAACGACAAGTCCGGGCCTGGGTGACCTATGACTGGGCCAATTCCGCTTTCGCCACCACCATGATGGCGGCTGTCATGCCGGTCTTCTACGAGAGCGTGGCCGGCGCCGGCCTGGCGGAAGGGGCGGCCGCTTCCTACTGGGGCTATACGCAGACGATCGCCATGCTGTGCGTCGCGCTGCTGTCGCCCGTCCTCGGCGCGATCGCGGACTTCCGCGGATCGAAAGTGCGGTTCCTGTCCGTCTTCACTTTCGTCGGCGCCTTGTCCTGCCTGGCGTCCTTCTTCATCGGGGAAGGCGACTGGCTGCTCGCGTCGCTGCTCGTCATTCTCGGCACGATCGGCTTCTCGGGCGGGAACACGTTCTATGACGCGCTGCTGCCCGATCTCGTCCCCGAGCGGGAGCGCGACGTCGTCAGCGCCCGGGGATACGCGTTCGGATATATGGGCGGCGGCTTGCTGCTGGCGCTCAACATCGCGATGATCGAAGGCTGGGAGACGTTCGGTTTTCCGGACAAGACGACGGCCACCCAGACCGTCTTCGTCACCGTCGGCGTCTGGTGGATCGTCTTCGCGCTGCCGCTGTTTCGATCGGTGAAGGACCGGCCTGCCAACCGCTCGGTGCCGCTCTTCGCCGTCATCCGCACCGGCTTCGCGCGCAATCTGGCGACGCTGCGCCGCATCCGGCAGTACCCGGAGCTGGCGAAATACATGCTGGCCTACTGGTTCTTCAACGACGGGATCAATACGATCATCGTCATGGCGACCATCTACGGGGCGACGATCGGCATTGAGCAGACCGATCTGATTCTGGCGCTTCTCATCACGCAATTTGTCGGTTATCCGGCCACGATTCTGTTCGGGCGTCTGGCCGTGCGGCTCGGTTCCAAGAAAGCGCTGTACCTGTCGCTCGTCATCTATGTGCTGATCGTGATGCTGGGCTTCTTCATGACGACGGGGTTCCATTTCTACGCGCTTGCGATCATGGTCGGACTCGTGCAGGGCGGCAGCCAGGCGGTCGCGCGCTCGATCTACGCGAATCTGACCCCGCCGCCCAGGAGAGCCGAATTCTTCGGCTTCCTGGCGCTGTCGAGCAAGTTCTCGGCCAGCGCCGGCCCGTTCCTGTTCGGGCTCGTGGGCGCGCTGACGGGTTCGGTCAGGCTCGGCATTCTGGCCGTGCTCGCCTTCTTCGTCATCGGGATCCTGCTGCTGATGCTGGTCAATCTGAACAAGGGGCGGGAAGAAGCGCTCGCCGGCGAGAGCGGGGACGCGGGCGGCGCCGCAACCATGGCTTGAGCGGCCATGAACGAAGGGCTTGCGGGACGAATCGCTCGTCCGCGCAAGCCCTTTCGACGTTTAAAGCCAATTCTTCCTCCGGAACAGATAGAACATGCCGATGCCGACGACGAGCATCAGGCCGAGCAGCCCGTAGGCCGCCCATCGGTAGTGCGCTCCCGGCAGGTTGTCGACGTTCATCCCGTAGATGCCCGTAATGAACGTCAGCGGCATGAAGATCGTCGTCAGCGCCGTGAAGACGCGCATGATCTCGTTCGCCCTTCCGGCCAGGCTCGATTGGTACGCTTCGCGCAAGTTGCCGATCAGGTCGCGGTAGGTGTCGAACGCTTCCGCGATTTTGACGGCGTTCTCGTGGATGTCCCCGAAGTAGTGCTGCAGCTGATTGTCGATCAGCTTCAGATCCCGCTTGTTGAGCGCGTGCAGCAGCTCCTTCTGCGGGCCGAGCGCCTTGCGCAGCCACAAGATTTCGCTTCGCAGGTTGATGATCTCCTCGAGATGGCTCTTCTTCGTATGCATCAGGATGTCTTCTTCCAACTGGTCGATCCGCGTCTCGATCCGGTCGCCGACGAGGAAGTAGTTGTCCACGACCCGGTCGATCAGATGATAGAGGAAGACGTCCGGCTGATCGACCTGCTCCTGCAGTAAAATCGGCTTCACCGACCGCAGCTCGTTGATCTTCTGCCGCGTGACCGTAATGATGTAATGCCGGCCGAGAAAAATGTTCAGCGCCCGCAGGAAAATTTCCTCATCGTCGAAACGGATGCTGTTGATGACAATAAAATAATGCCCTTCATGCACTTCCAGCTTCGGCCGCTGCTCCTCTTCGCTGAGGCAGTCCTCCACCTCGAGATCGTGCAGCCCGAACAGCGGCTGCAGCGATGCCAGTTCGTCGACGTCTGCGTCGATCCAGTAGAATCCATCGCTAGGCGGCGTCACCGCTTCGCGGACGTCTTCGATCAGCGTGAAGACGCCTTTGCGCACCAGTCTCGTTTTCATTCCGCTCGCTCCTTTTCCGCAGGTTGCCGGCGTCCAGGGGAACGCCGGTTGCCGCCGGAAGCGCGCGGATGAAACGTCAATCCGCGACCGACGCGTCCGGACGGACGTTCCGCGCCGCGGATTCGGATCCGGCGGCGTAACCGATATGCTTCATGTGACATATATCCGGTCCTTCACTGCCCATTCTGCCGATTCCGCCTCCTTTGCGCGATCTGCCGCCGGACAGCATTCGTCCGGGGTGTCAATCCTTGTCTAGTATACTCCCGGCCAAGCCTCCGATACAAGCGGAAATCTCGGACCCGGGCGGGTCAGAAGGGAAAATGGGCTTGTCCGCGCTTCGAAGCCCGGCGCGGCGGGCGCAGCGCCGGATTTCTTGACGCCGCAAGCGGAATACGCTAAAGTATAGATAATCAATTTCAGACACAACCGAATAGACCACTTTCTTATCAAGAGCAGGCGGAGGGACTGGCCCGATGAAGCCCGGCAACCGGCGTTACAGCACGGTGCTAATTCTTGCGGAAAATGTTATGTTTTCCGAGAGATGAGGAAGGCGGGTGACTTTAGACATTCGGCCCTTTCTCGATCGGGAAAGGGCCTTAAGTTTGCCGCCAAGATGCGCTCCGCGACAGTGGTCGAACCGAGAAGGAGTGACCTGCAATGCCGATCAAGGTGCCTGACAATCTCCCGGCCAAGGAGATTCTGGCCGAAGAGAATATCTTTTTCATGGACGAGACTGTCGCGTTCCATCAGGACATTCGTCCGCTCCGCATCGCCATCCTGAACCTGATGCCGACGAAGGAGACGACGGAGACGCAGCTGCTCCGCCTGATCGGCAATACGCCGCTGCAGGTCGAGGTGGTGCTGCTTCATCCGAAGACGCACGTGTCCAAGAACACGTCGGCCGAGCATCTGGCGACATTCTACAAGACGTTCGACGAGATTTCGACCCAGTACTACGACGGCATGATCATCACCGGCGCGCCGGTCGAGCATCTGCCGTTCGAAGAAGTCGATTATTGGGAAGAATTGAAGGCGATCATGACCTGGTCGCGCCGCCACGTCACTTCGACGTTCCACATCTGCTGGGGCGCCCAGGCGGGGCTGTACCACCATTACGGCATTCCGAAGTATCTGCTGCCCGAGAAAGTGTTCGGCGTCTTCCCGCACACGGTGACGAAGCGGAACGTCCCGCTGCTGCGCGGGTTCGACGAATTGTTCTACGTTCCGCAGTCCCGCCATACGGAGGTGCGGCAGGAGGACATCGAGAAGGTCGGCGATCTTGAAATTCTGTCGAGCTCGGAGGAATCCGGCGTCTACATCGTCGCTTCCAAGGACGGCCGGCAGATCTTCGTGACCGGGCATTCCGAATACGATCCGCTGACGCTCAAGTTCGAGTATGAACGCGACAAAGCGAAGGGCCTCCGGATCAACGTGCCGAAGAACTACTTTCCGAACGACGACCCGACCCGCATGCCGCTCTCTTCGTGGCGCGCGCATGCGAACCTGCTGTTCTCGAACTGGCTGAATTACTACGTTTACCAGCAGACCCCGTACGAGCTGGGAGCGGGCATCTAGTCATCCGTGTCGATCGCAGAACGCCGTCTCGACTCCGGCACGCCCTGGAGTCGTGCGGCGACTTTTTCAATCAATACATGATTAAGGAGCTCTGAATGATGAGAATTGAAAGCCGTTTGGCGCAAATCGGCTCGGTCAAGGAGCCCGTCACCGGGGCGGTCAGCTATCCGATCTATCAAGCCACCGCCTTCCGCCATCCCAAGCTCGGCCAAAGTACCGGATTCGACTATGCCCGGACGAAAAGCCCGACCCGCAAGGTGCTCGAGGAAGCGGCGGCCGAGCTGGAATCCGGCGACGCCGGGTTCGCCTGCAGCTCGGGGATGGCGGCGCTGCAGACGATCTTCGCGCTGTTCTCGCAAGGCGACCACCTGCTGGTGTCGCTGGACCTGTACGGCGGCACGTACCGGCTCATTGAACAGGTCATGTCCCGCTTCGGCGTGACGGCGTCGTACCTTGATACGAACAACATCGAAGCGCTCGAGGCGAACCTGAGACCGGGCAGCACGAAGGCGGTGCTGGTCGAGACGCCGACGAATCCGCTCATGATGATCACCGATCTGGCGCGGGTCAGCGAGTGGGCGAAATCCCGCGGGCTACTCGTCATCGTCGACAACACGCTGCTGACGCCGTTCTTCCAGCGGCCGCTGGAGCTCGGCGCGGACATCGTGATCCACAGTGCGACGAAATATTTGGCCGGCCATAACGACGTGCTTGCCGGACTGATCGTGACGAAGGGCAAGGAGCTGTCCGAGCGGATGGCTTTCCTGCACAACTCGATCGGCGCGGTGCTCGGTCCGCAGGATTCCTGGCTGCTCATGCGCGGCATGAAGACGCTCGCGCTGCGGATGGAGCGCCATCAGGCGAATGCGAGCCGCATCGCCGAATTTCTGCTGGAGCATCCGCTTGTGACGGATGTGTATTATCCGGCGTTGCCGCACCATCCGGGACATGAGATCCAGAAGCGGCAATCGTCGGGGAATACGGGCATTTTCTCGTTCAAGCTCAAAGATGTCCGCCTCGTCGAGCCGGTGCTGCGCCATGTGAAGTTGATCGCGTTTGCGGAGAGCCTCGGCGGCGTCGAATCGCTCATGACGTATCCGGCCGTCCAGACGCACGCGGACATTCCGGAGGAAATCCGGCGCGCGGTCGGCGTGGACGACCGGCTGCTCAGGCTGTCGGTCGGCATCGAGCATTGCGATGATCTGATCGAAGACCTCGGACAGGCATTGGAGCAGGCAGCAAGAGAGACGGAGGTATAACGCATATGACAAACGGACACCGGTATGATTTTGATCGGATCATCGACAGGCGCGGCACGTCGTCGCTGAAATGGGACCAGCTCGAAACGCTGTTCGGCGGCGAGGATGTGCTGCCGCTGTTCGTCGCGGACATGGACTTCGAGGCGCCGCGGGAAGTCGTCGAAGCGATTGTCGAGCGGGCGAAGCGCGGCGTCTACGGCTACACGATCCGAACCGAAGGGTATTACGAAGCGGTCACCGGCTGGCTCGAGCGCCGGCACGGCTGGGCGATCGAGCGCGAATGGCTCGTGTCCTCGCCCGGCGTCGTGCCGGCGCTCGCCGCGGCGATTCACGCGTTCACGGAGCCGGGCGACGGCGTCATCCTGCAGTCGCCGGTCTATTATCCGTTCTACGATGTCATCCGCGCCAACGGCCGGACCATCGTGGACAATCCGCTGCGCATCGAGGACGGTGTCTACCGGATCGACTTCGATTTGCTCGAGGAGCAGGCGAAGAGCGCGAAACTGATGCTGCTCTGCAGCCCGCACAACCCCGGCGGCCGGGTCTGGACGGCGGACGAGCTGAAGCGGATCGGCGATATCTGCCTGAAGCATGGCATCATCGTCGTGTCCGACGAGATCCATCACGATCTCGTCTTCGCGCCGCACAAGCATGTGCCGTTCGCCAGCCTCGGTCCGGAATACGCGGAGCGTTCCATCACCTGTATCGCGCCGAGCAAGACGTTCAACCTTGCCGGGCTGCAGGCGGCGGCGGCGATCGTGCCGGGCGCCGAGCTGCGCCGGGCGTTTCTGCGGACCGCCCGCCTCGGATTGTCGATTCACATGGACAGCTACTTCGGCGTGACCGGCATGGAGACGAGCTACCGGTACGGCGAGCCGTGGCTGGAGCAGCTGCTCGTCTATCTGCGGGAGAACCGGGATGCGCTCGTCGCGTTCTTTGAGGACCGGCTGCCGGAGCTTCAGGTCATGACGCCGGAGGCGACCTACCTGGCATGGGTCGACTGCCGCGCAATCTCGGACGATCCCGCCGAACTGAAGAAACTGATGTACAGAGAAGCGCGTGTCGCGTTCAGCGAAGGATCGGTGTTCGGCAAGCAGGGAGCGGGCTGGCTGCGGATCAACTTCGGCTGCCCGCGCGCGGTGCTGCTCGAGGCGCTCGAGCGGTTCGCCGCGGCGGCTCGGCGCCGGTTGGACGCGCGGTAAGCGGCGTGTCGGGCGCCGGCCGGGGCGCAGCTGACGCGCTGAAGGCTGCGCGCGGCAAAGCGCGGTGCCGGCTGACGCATGGGAAGGCGCGGCAATGGCCGGACGCGCGGTAGGCGCGGCGGCACGCCGCCCGCCCGCGTGACGCGGTCGGCCTGCGCGGGGCATGCCGCAGGCCCGCGGACAAGGCGCCGGCCTACGGGGCAAGCCGCAGCCCATGGGGTGCATTTGTGCACCCTATTCGGGCAGATTACGCAGCCAACGGCCAATAAGGTGCAAATCTGCACCAAATCTTGCCTTGCTGATGCCGGCCGGGCTGATTCTGGTGCATTTGCGCACCATATTCGACGGTTCGGCAAATCCGAGGGGAAATCTGGTGCATTATTGCACCAGATAGAGCCGCACCGAATCTTTGCAACGGGTCTGTCAGTCGACGTGACAGACCCGTTTGTGTTACGATGATAGGGACAACGTACATGCGCGGCCGGATCGGCCGGCCTGGGATGAGGAGGGTCCGGGAAATGAGCCAAGTGGACCGCATACTGGACAAAGCGCTGAATGGCGGAAGACTCGGCCTCGAGGAGATCGTGACGCTGTTCGAGAGCGACGAGATCGAGAAGATGGGCGCCGCGGCGGACACGATCATGAAGCGATTCCATCCGGAACCGATCACGACATTCGTCATCGGCCGGAACATCAACTATTCGAACATCTGCGACACCTACTGCCGGTTCTGTGCGTTCTACCGTGCGCCGGGGTCGCCGGAGGGCTACGTGCTGCCCAACGAGACGATTTTCCGGAAGATCCAGGAGACGGTGGATGTCGGCGGGACGGAAATTTTGATGCAAGGCGGCACCCATCCGGATCTGCCGTTCTCGTACTACCTTGACCTGCTGCGCGAGATCAAGAAACGGTTCCCCGGCATCACGATGCACTCGTTCTCGCCGGCCGAAATCCGCAAGATGCAGCAGGTATCGGGCGGGCTCTCGCTCGAGGAAGTCGTGCGCCAGCTGCATGAAGCCGGCCTTGATTCGCTGCCGGGCGGCGGCGCGGAGATTCTCGACGACCGGACGAGGCTCAAGATCAGCAAGCTCAAAGGTTCGTGGACCGAATGGATGGACGTGATGAAGACGGCCCATCGGATCGGCATGAACACGACGGCCACCATGGTCATCGGGTTCGGCGAGTCGATGGAGGAGAGGGCGCTGCACCTTCTCCGCGTCCGCGACGCGCAGGACGAATGCATCCGGAACGGCTACAAATCGGAAGGCTTCCTCGCGTTCATCCCGTGGACGTTCCAGCCGGACAACACGAACCTGAAGCGGGAGAAAGCGACGCCCGAAGAGTACCTGAAGACGCTGGCGATCAGCCGCATCGCCCTCGACAACATCAAGAACTTCCAGTCGTCCTGGGTGACGATGGGGCCGGAGATCGGCAAGCTGACGCTCAGCTACGGCTGCAACGATTTCGGCAGCACGATGATCGAGGAGAACGTCGTCTCGGCGGCCGGCACGACGCACAAGGTGAACATCGCCCTCATCCTCGATCTGATCCGCCAGGCGGGCAAAATCCCGGCGCAGCGCAACACGCGCTACGAAATTTTGAAAGTTTACCACGAGTCGGAAGGCGTAAGCCGCGACTTCGTCATGCAGAACTGAACGGCTGTCCCGAGCCCGGTTTTCCGGCGCGCGGGGCTTTTTTTTGCCTCAAATTTCTATCCGTGCCGCTCCCTTCTTCGTATATCCGCCGATGGGCGGCCATATACTGTTGTCAAGGAAAGGAGTGGGCCCATGGAGATCTTCGAGGTCAGGTTATCCGCCGCATCCGAAGACAAGCTGTCCGAGCTCACCCGTTGTCTGACCGAATCCTTCGCGGATTTACATATAGACGGACGTCTGGAGACCGTTCCGGCGCACGGCCTGATCGTCTTCCGCTGCGCGGACGGCGCGCCGGATGAGAAGGAACGGATGGCCATCCACAGCCGCGCCGCCGAAGGCATGGCCGAGTATGTGCTGACCGCGGTCGAACCGGAACTGATCCGGATCATGATCCGCAAATATTACCCGTGCGGCGATGACGATCTGGAACGCATCGCGGCGCTGTGCATGCAGATGCTCGGCTCGCAGCCGGTCCGGTCAGACGGTTCGGCGAAAGAAAACGGCCCGCTCACGACTGACGCCATCATCAACCGATCCGCCCGTTTGTCCAGTGCCCCCGCACAATCACGCAACGGACAACCGGCCGGCCCGGAGAACGCGGATGCATCCGTCAAGGCCGGCCGCACCTCAGTCCCCAAGGCGGACGCCACCCTGGAGTCCTCCGGCATGGAGCCTGACTTGGCCCGTCGCAGGCGCAAAAGACACATTGCGTCGGAACTGTTCGCTTACCTGCAGGAGCGGCCGTCGCTCCATCTGGAGGGCTACATCACGTTCCGGCTGGACAAGTATTGGGAAGAGCTGGCCGAGGCGGCGGAAGCCGCGGTCGACGAGTTCGTGATGGACCGCCAGTACCGGGAGTTCATCGGGCTGCTCAACGAATTCGTCGGGCTGCAGCAGCCCAAGGTGTCCTCGGTCAATCTGGTGCTCAAGGCCGACGGCGGCTTCGCGCTGTACGACGAGTCGTTCCGTCCGATGGATCCCGGAGAAGGCGGGCGACTCACCCTGGAACTGACGGATGAGGAGCTGAACGTCGAAGACATGGTCGTCAGCTGTCTGATCGCGATCTCCCCCCGGGAAATCACGCTGCACGCCCGCGATCCGGAACTGCCGGTCGTGCGGACGATCGAAGCGATTTTCGCCGAGCGGGTGACCGTCTGCGCGGGCTGCCGCTCCTGCCGTCCGCTGACCGGCGCCGCTTTGAATTGACCGCTTCCGCGGACGGAAAAAACTCCGCGCTTCTCGCTTGACCGTGCCGAATGCCGGGAGTATAATGATGTGCAACGGCGACGACGAAGACATGTTCTCGTCAACCGGCACGGTACAGAGAGAGGGAACACGGGCTGCAATTCCCTCCCGGAGCCAGACGGGAATACCCCTTCATCAGCCGTGCGGTTGAACGGGCCTCGCCCCCAGTATGCCGCACCGGGTCATCTCCGTTACGGGATGCTTGAGGCGGACGTCCGCCCCGATTCGCATGGCATTCGGGACACGGCGGCCGCGAACAAGGGTGGAACCACGGGCAGACAAGCGCTCGTCCCTTTCGGGACGGGTGTTTTTTATTTTTCGAAGGAGGTTGCCAAACATGTCGATTCGCATCACGTTTCCGGACGGCGCGGTAAGGGAGTATGCCGCGGG
The DNA here is from genome assembly GCF_907165215.1 of Thermobacillus xylanilyticus. Taxonomy (GTDB): domain Bacteria; phylum Bacillota; class Bacilli; order Paenibacillales; family Paenibacillaceae; genus Thermobacillus; species Thermobacillus xylanilyticus. The sequence continues at coordinate 146,831 of NZ_CAJRAY010000083.1, forward strand.
AACGACCGTCGAGGAAGTGGCGGGCTCGATCAGCCCGGGATTGAAGAAGAACGCCGTCGCGGGCAAGGTGAACGGCAAGCTCGTCGACGTCTACGCGCCGATTGAGGAAGACGCGACGCTCGAGATCGTCACGCCCGATTCGCAGGACGGCCTCGAAATCATGCGGCACAGCACGGCGCACCTGATGGCGCAGGCGCTCAAGCGGCTGTACGGCGGGAAGAACGTCAAGCTCGGCATCGGGCCGGTCATCGAGGACGGTTTCTATTACGATGTCGATCTGGACCGTCCGATTTCTTCCGACGATCTGGAGGCAATCGAGAAGGAGATGGCCAAGATCGTCGCCGAGGATCTGCCGATCCGGCGCCGCGTCGTGAGCCGCGAAGAAGCAATCAGGATCTACGAGGAGCTGGGTGACCCGCTCAAGCTCGAGCTGATTCATGACCTGCCGGAGGACGCGGTCATCACGATCTACGACCAGGGCGAGTTCTTCGACCTGTGCCGCGGGCCGCACCTGCCGTCGACCGGGCGGATCAAGTCGTTCAAGCTGCTCAGCGTCGCGGGGGCGTACTGGAGAGGCGACTCCCGGAACAAAATGCTCCAGCGCATCTACGGCACGGCGTTCCCGAAGAAAGCGCAGCTCGACGAATACCTCCATCTGCTGGAAGAAGCGAAGAAGCGCGACCACCGCAAGCTCGGCCGCGAGCTCGGCATGTTCACGTTCTCGCGGGAAGTCGGCCAGGGGCTGCCGCTCTGGCTGCCGAACGGCGCGAAGCTGCGCCGCACGCTGGAACGGTACATCGTCGACCTCGAAGAGCGCCTCGGCTATCTGCACGTTTACACGCCGGTGCTCGCGAACGTCGAGCTGTACAAAATTTCCGGCCACTGGGACCATTACCATGAAGACATGTTCCCGCTGATGAAGCTGGACAACGAAGAGCTGGTGCTGCGCCCGATGAACTGCCCGCACCACATGATGGTGTACAAGAGCGACATGCGCAGCTACCGCGATCTGCCGATCCGGATCGCCGAGCTGGGCACGATGCACCGCTACGAAATGTCCGGCGCGCTCACCGGCCTGCACCGCGTACGCGCCATGACGCTGAACGACGCCCACATCTTCTGCCGGCCGGATCAGATCAAGGAAGAGTTCGCCCGCGTCATCCAGCTCATCCAGCAGGTGTACAAAGATTTCGGCATCACGGAATACCGGTTCCGGCTGTCGTACCGGGATCCGAAGGATACCGAGAAATATTATCCGGACGACGCCATGTGGGAGAACTCGCAGCGCATGCTGAAAGAGGTCGTCGAGGAGCTCGGGCTGCCGTATTTCGAAGCGGAAGGCGAAGCGGCGTTCTACGGACCGAAGCTGGACGTGCAGATCAAGACGGCACTCGGCCGCGAAGAGACGCTGTCCACGGCGCAGCTGGACTTCCTGCTGCCGGAACGGTTCCAGCTCGAATATATCGGCGAAGACGGACAGAAGCATCGCCCGGTCGTCATTCACCGCGGCATCATCAGCACGATGGAACGGATGACCGCTTTCCTGCTCGAAAACTTCGCGGGGGCGCTGCCGCTCTGGCTGTCTCCGATTCAGGCGCGCGTCATTCCGGTCTCGCAGCAATTTGACGATTATGCGCAGAAGACGACCGAGCGGCTGAAGGAAGCGGGCATCCGCGCCGAAGCGGACCTGCGCAACGAGAAGTTGGGCTATAAAATCCGCGGCGCGCAGCTCGAGAAAATTCCGTACATGCTCATCGTCGGCGAGAAAGAAGCGACCAGCGACGCCGTCTCCGTGCGGAAGCGAGGCGAAGGCGACATCGGCGCCAAGTCCGTCGCCGAGACGATCGACATGCTGCTGGAGGAAATCCGCACCCGCAAAGTGTAAAACCGCGTGTGAACCGCCTGCATAATTCAGAAGGCATCGGGGCAACCTCCGAATAAGGAGGAGATTCGACTCGATGTCGACAGCATCTGGTTTATCGCGTTGTCGTTCTGCGGCGCTTCGGCTCGCGGCAGCCGCCGCTGTGGCCATCGCCGCCGTATGCGCGCCGGTCGCCCCGGCAGCTTCCGCACCGGCATCATCCGCCGGAACCGCGGACTCCGAGGCGGGAGACGCGGAAGCCGGCAGGTTCGAATCCGTCGTCGTCACGGCGACCGGCTATACGGCCGGAGTGGAATCGACCGGCAAGCGGCCGGGCCAGCGCGGTTACGGCATCACGTATTCCGGAGTCAAGGTGAGGCGCGGAATCGTCTCAACGATCGCCGCGGACCCGAAGGTTTTCCCGATCGGCACCCTGCTGTACATTCCCGGTTACGGGTACGGCGTCGTCGCCGACACCGGCAAGGCGATCAAAGGCCATCGCATCGACCTCTATTTCGAGACGCCGAGCCAGGTTTACCGCGAGTGGGGCAAGCGGACCGTCAAAGTCGAAGTGCTCAAGCGGGGAAGCGGCAAACTGACCGAAGCGCAGCTTGCCGAACTCGGCCGCGCGGTTGCGGCCGGTCAATGGATTCCCGTCGCGAAGCGCGAAACTTGATACCTGCGTGACATATCCCGTTGCCATCGGCGGCGGGATTTGATTTTTTTCGGGGGCAGCGGACAAATCATGTCCTTCGGTACTCGTATTTGCCACTGTTCCGTGATAAGATGTATTGTGCGGGTAAGGGGTTTGTAAAAAAATTTCCTAAGGATGTGCGGTGCCATGTCCATGAACGGGAACGGCGGGCAGATGGCGGGCATTCTGGATCCGCAGAAAGAAGCGGAACTGGTGGAGTTGTACAACCAAATGATTCGCGTTGCCTACGCGAACGTGTACAACAAGTCCGACGCGCTCGATGTCGTCCAGGAGGCATGGGTCAAAATGCTGGCCAAGCGCGCCACGCTTCGCGAATCGGACAAGCTGGCCGCCTGGGCCAAGGTGATCACGCGCAATGTCGCGGTGAACGTGAACCGGGTAGCAGCCCGCACCCGGACATGGGATGATGCGGATCTCATGCGGGCTGCCGGAGAGCGGGCGGACCGGGCGGAAGAGCTGATGATGGAAATCTCGGAGCTGCTGGGGCAGCTCGAGCCCGCGGCGCGCACATTGTTTCTCTACAAATATTATTACGGCCTCAAAGATCAGGAGATCGCCAACGCCATGTCGATGCCGGTCGGAACGGTGAAAGCGAAAATCCACCGGGCGCGGGAAAGACTGAAAAAAGCGCGGCTCGCGGACCTGGAGTTGAGGAGCGAAGGCCGGTCGGTTTAAATCGGTTTTGCAATCGCATACATAAGAAAAAGGTCATTTTTGTCACGTGAGTGCAAACTTTATGACAGAGGATCTGACTAATTAATGTCAGATCCTTATTTATTTCTCGCCAAAGTTTAAATATAATGTTATAAAAACTTACATAAGTTTTGGGGGGATGCGGATGAGCCCAATCCGACGTTGGTGGAACCGGGCGGCCATCGATCCGGATAAACCTTCGGCGTTCCGGTCCGCGGAACATGAAGAAAAAGTGTCGCAGCTGATCCATGAATCGCTGGTCATCTCCGACCGGATGCAGGCTGCCGTGGAAGAAGTCAATCTGGCGGCCCTCGAATTGTCGGAGATTGCCAACCGTTCCCGGGCGCAGGAGGAGCGGCTGCGCAACCTGGGCCGGCAGGCGGTGGACCGGATCGAAGAGACGTTCGCTGCGCTTCAGACGGTCGAGGCGCGGGCGGAGGAAATCAAGGACAACATGCTCCGCACGAGCGAACAGAGCCGGGAGGTGAGCCGGGTCGTCGTCGATGTCTGCCGGTCGCTGGTGAACACCGACGAAGTCATGAACGACCTCGGCCGCCACAACCGGACGATGGAGCAGCGGATCGACGATCTGATCACGCAGATGTCGCGCATCGGCGAGATCAACGCCTCCCTCCAGGAAATCGCGGCGCAGACGTCGCTGCTCGCGCTTAACGCTTCGATCGAGGCGGCGCATGCGGGCGAGTACGGGCGCGGCTTCGCCGTCGTGGCGCAGGAGATCCGCAAGCTGGCGGAACAGAGTCATGAAGCGCTTCGGAGGTCCGGCGGCATCGTCGGGGAGATCGAGGAGGGCGTGCGGCAGGTCGTCTCGTCCGTCAGGGAGGAGAAAACGGCGGTGCAGCGCGGCATTTCCGAGATGACGCAGACCAAGGCGCGGATGGACGATATTTATGCCCGCATCGCCCGGCTCGATCCGATCGTATCTTCGGCTGCGCAGGCAAGCACCGAGCAGTCCGCGCTCACGGCGGGGGTGACGACGATGCTCAAGGAAGCCGCGGACGCGATGGGGCTGACCGTGCGGAGCGTCGACGAGACGCTGGAGCTGACCGCCGAGCAGCGGAAGCAGATCGCGAAGCTGGATCGGGTGCGGGAAGATCTCGGCCGGAACTCGCGGGCGCTCTACGCGGCGATCCAGGAAGTCGGATTGCGCCGCGAATCCGGCGCGTCCGATCTCCCGATCGAACCGATGATCGAATGGCTGGCATCGATCGCCGCGCAGCCGTCGATCCGCTCGCTGGATGAGAAGGTGCATGCGTCGACGCTGAGGGCGCTCATCGAAGCGAAGCCGGAGATCGAGGCGATCTGGTCGAACCGCGCGGACGGCTCGTTCATCTTCTCCTTCCCGGAAGCCGGGCTGCTCAACGCGCGCGGAAGGGAATGGTGGAAGCGGGCGATGGAAGGCAGCACGTACACTTCCGAAATCTACGTTTCCGCCATCACGAAACGTCCCTGTCTGACCATCTCGATGCCGATTTCGGACGGCCAGGGCAAGCCGGCCGGCGTCATCGGCATCGACATCCGGTTGGAACAGGCCGGGCAGGCGCGGCCGCGGGCGGCCGGCGGCTGAAGGCTTCAACCTGAATATCCCAGTCCGGCAGGCGGCTCGGTCTCCAGACCGAGCCG
>NZ_CAJRAY010000084.1 GCF_907165215.1 Thermobacillus xylanilyticus
GGAGACGCAAGCGGCCGGCCGGGCTTCAATCCCGGCCGGCCGCTTTTCCTTCTGCGCGCCGTCTTTACCCGCCCACATAGAGCGGATAGAACGGCTCCCTGGTCTTGGGCAGGCGAAGCTCCAGAATGCCGCCCTTGAACGTCGTCCGGGCCTTCCTCGGGCTTACGGCTTTCGGCAGCGGAATTTCCTGCTTCACCCCGGACGGCAGCTTGATCCGCACCTTGTGGCAGCTGATCGACATCTCCAGCTCGCGGGGATTGAGATCCTCCGGCAGCCGCAGGCGCACGATGACGCTGCGATGCGTCTCGAACGTATCGTAGTTCAGCGCGCTGCCGAAAACGGAATTCGGAAACTTCGACTTCATCTCCTGATCAATAAACCGGTTGATCGAGTTCTGCACGACGTCCGAAAGCCAGGAGGAGTCGACGATGCCGGCGCGGGTGAAGTCTTTGGGCAGAAACGGGAACGCCTCCAGCATCGCTTTCTCAAAGGCATCCCATTGTTCCGCCGGCGTCTGCTGCTTCATGGTCCGCGCTCCTTTCCCTGTGTCGCCTGGTCTGCTACAGCATATATCGAATGGGCGCGGTCGGTGCATGGCTCCCCCTCCCACGGCGCTTCAGACACCCGCGGCAGCCAGATCATGAACTCACATAAAATGAACGAATAGTTCGAATTATTCGTCAGGCATGTCGATCCGCATATATCGATATGCCTTTTTTGCATCTACTGCGGGTTCGGCAAAGTATGTTACAATTTTCACAAAGTTACCCACCAAAAAAATCCCCTGAACAAAGGAGGAGAGAACCATGGCGGAAACCGTTTTGCACCGGGAACCCGTCGACAGCGCGGAAAAGCTGGAACGGGCGCTTGACCGGCTGAGAAAGGCGCAGGCCCTTTTTGCCTCCTTCACGCAGGAGCAGGTGGACCGCATCTTCCTCGCCGCCGCCACCGCGGCCAACAAGGCGCGCATCCCGCTGGCGAAAATGGCCGCGGAAGAGACGGGAATGGGCGTCGTCGAAGACAAAGTCATCAAGAACCATTACGCTTCCGAATACATCTACAACGCCTACCGCGACGTGAAAACGTGCGGCGTCCTGGAGGAAGATCCCGCCTACGGTATCAAAAAGATCGCCGAACCCGTCGGCATCGTCGCCGCGGTCATCCCGACGACCAACCCGACGTCGACGGCCATCTTCAAATGCCTGCTGGCGCTGAAGACGCGCAACGGCATCCTTGTCAGCCCGCATCCCCGGGCGAAAAACTGCACCATCGCGGCCGCAAAAATCGTGCTGGAGGCGGCGGTGGAAGCGGGCGCCCCGGAAGGCATCATCGACTGGATCGACGCCCCTTCGCTGGAACTGACCAACCTGCTCATGAAGGAAGCGGATCTCATCCTTGCCACCGGCGGCCCGGGCATGGTGAAGGCGGCCTATTCCAGCGGCAAGCCCGCCGTCGGCGTCGGCGCGGGCAACACGCCGGCCGTCATCGACGACAGCGCCGACATCAGGCTCGCCGTGAACTCCATCATCCATTCCAAAACGTTCGACAACGGCATGATTTGCGCTTCGGAGCAGGCGGTCATCGTGCTGGACGGCATTTATGACAGGGTGAAAAAAGAATTTGCCGACCGCGGCTGCTGCTTCCTGGATCCGGACGAAACGGAGAAGGTGCGCAAAACACTCTTCATCAACGGCGTCCTCAACGCCGGAATCGTCGGACAGCCGGCGCACCGGATCGCCGAAATAGCCGGCGTGAAGGCGCCGGAAGCGGCCAAAATCCTGATCGGCGAAGTGGAGCGCACCGATCCGTCCGAGGAGTTCGCCCGAGAGAAACTGTCGCCCGTCCTCGCCATGTACCGCGCGAAGGATTTCGCCGACGCCCTGGACAAAGCGGAGCGGCTTGTCGCCGACGGCGGCATGGGCCACACCGCGGCGATCTATCTCGACCCGGTCGGCGCGCGGGACAAACTGGACGCCTTCACCGCCCGCATGAAGACGTGCCGCATCCTGGTCAACACGCCGTCGTCCCAGGGCGGCATCGGAGACCTGTACAACTTCAGGCTGGCGCCCTCCCTCACCCTCGGCTGCGGTTCCTGGGGCGGCAACTCCGTCAGCGAGAACGTCGGGGTCAAGCATCTGCTCAACATCAAAACCGTCGCCGAAAGGAGAGAAAACATGCTCTGGTTCCGGGCGCCGCAGAAAGTGTACATCAAACGGGGATGTCTTCCAGTCGCCCTTGACGAACTGAAGACCGTCATGGGGAAAAAGCGGGCGTTCATCGTCACCGACCATTTCCTTTACAAAAACGGTCTGACGAAACCGGTCACCGACAAACTGGATGAACTCGGCATCGCCCACGCCACCTTCTTCGAGGTCGAGCCCGACCCGACACTGGCCTGCGCGCAGGAAGGCGTAAGACAAATGGCCGCCTTCGAACCGGACGTCATCATCGCCGTCGGCGGCGGTTCGCCGATGGACGCGGCGAAAATCATGTGGGTGCTGTACGAGCATCCGGACGCCGACTTCATGGACATGGCGATGCGGTTCATGGACATCCGCAAGCGGGTGTACCGGTTTCCGCCGATGGGCCGGAAAGCCGCATTCGTCGCCGTTCCGACGACGGCGGGCACCGGTTCTGAAGTGACGCCGTTTGCCGTCATCACCGACGAGAAGACGGGCATCAAATATCCGCTGGCGGACTACGAGCTGATGCCCCACATGGCCATCGTCGACGCGGACCTGATGATGCACATGCCGAAAGGCCTGACAACCGCTTCCGGCATCGACGCCCTCACCCACTCGCTGGAGGCGTACGTCTCCATGATGGCGACCGACTACACCGACGGCCTGGCGCTCAGGGCGATCAAGCTGATCTTCGACTACCTGCCCCGCGCGTACGAGAAGGGCGCCGGCGATCCGGCCGCCCGGGAGAAAATGGCCGACGCCGCCACCATCGCCGGCATGGCGTTCGCCAACGCCTTCCTCGGCATCTGCCATTCGCTGGCCCACAAGCTCGGCGCGGCGTTCCGTCTGCCCCACGGCATTGCGAACGCGCTCCTCATCACCGAAGTGATGCGCTACAACGCCGCCGAGGCGCCAACCAAGATGGGGACGTTCCCGCAATACGACCATCCGCGCACGCTCAGGCGCTACGCCGAAATCGCGGAATTTTTGAACCTGCCGGGCGCCACCGACGAAGAGAAGCTGGAAAGCCTGATCCGCAAAATTGAGGAGCTGAAGGAAAAACTCGGCATCAAGAAAACGATCCGCGACTACGGCATCGACGAGGAAGAATTCCTGGAAAAGCTGGACGACCTGGCCGAGCAGGCCTTCGACGACCAATGCACGGGCACGAACCCGCGCTACCCCCTCTTCGCCGAACTGAAACAGCTGTACCTGAACGCCTACTACGGCACGCATGAAGGTGCGGCAAACCGGGCAGCCGGGGGGCATGCGGCCGGCGCGGCCGAACGCGCGGCCGCCGGCAGACCGGCAAAAGACGCCTGCGCCGGAATCGTCCGCCGGGAAGGAGGTGAGTGACCGCGCAGCCGCAGCGGAACGGGGCGTCTCCGGTTCCGTCGAAGCCGCCATGGGCGGCGTCGCGGACCGGAGCCGCCTCAACCCGGCGTTCGCGTCCGGTCCCGCATGCGGCGGTCGAGATCGTCCCGCACCCGATACAGCTCCTCAAGAAAGAGGCGATCGGCTTCCGACAGTTTCCGGTCCTCCCGGTAAATGAGCACATCGCGGAAGACGGGGGAAGACGCTTTGCAGCGGATCTGCACGAGCCCGTACCTTCTCAGCAGATCGTCCGGCATGGGCGAAAACCACATGTAGCTGGACGGGTCCTGGTGCAGCAATTCGATCTGGCTGCCCCGCTCGGAGACAAACACCCGCCGCTTGCTGATCACGATCCGCTCTTCCTCCGGCCGGCGGTCTTCCCGGGCAAGGGAAGCCGCCCTCAGGTCGCCGTACAAAATTTCCGTGCCGACTTCCAGTTCCCCCGCGGTGACCGTATCCTTCGACGCCAGCGGATTGGTGCGCGATATCAGCACGCGGCCCTCGAACTCCCACACCAGTTCACGCTTCAGCCGGCGGCCGAGCAGTTGCTGGAGATAGCGTTCCTGGCTTTTCAGGCAGCGGACGATGCCCAGGTTGTAGCCGCCTTCCTCCACCCGCTTGATCGTGTTGAGGGAACTCGATTCGCGGAACTGAATGTCCAGCTCCTTCGTCTTGTCGAGGCGGACGACAAACCGCGCGAACGCCTGGGAAATGTAGCCCGACCGCGGCGCGCGCAGGCTGAAGGAAATCTTGTTGCGCCGGTCCTCGCGGCAGAAAGATTTCATTTCCTCGACTTCCCGGATGATCCGCCGGGCGTATTCGATGACGGCTTCCCCCTGCTCCGTCGGCACGATGCCCCGCGGCGTCCGCCGGAAAATGTCCGTGCCGACTTCCGCTTCGACTTCCCGGATCGCCTTGCTCAGGTTCGGCTGGTTCATGAACAGGTTTTCGGCGGCCAGCGAGATGGAGCCCGCCTTGGCCACCTCGACGATGTATTTCAAATGCTGCAGATTCATCGGGATCTCCCCGCTTATCTCTGCCCGAACGACGTGATTTCCCGCCGCGTTTCGATGGCTTCCAACACGTTCATCATCAATACCTCCCCTGTTTCGTTCATTTCCCGTTCCTCCAGGCCGAACCGCACCGGTTCCGCAAAAGGGCAGCATCCATCTTACACCAAAATCCGGGCGAAAAAAGTAAAAAAGATCACTGGGCAAGCTGCATAAAAAAACGGACTCCGCATTTCACGGAGCCCTGACGATACCTTTTTGTTATTTTCATGGTCTGCTTGTCCGCTTTGCGCGCCTTACTGCGCCGTTTCGCCCCCGGCGTCGCCGCCTGCATCATCTTGCGAGGCTTCGCCATCGCCGCCCGCTTCGCCTTGCGGCTCTTCGCCGCTTCCGTCTTCGGCCGGCGTCTCTTCCTGCGGCAGGCTGATCTCGATCCCGAGCGCTTCGAGTTCCTTCTCCATCTCTTCATTCAACTTCGGAGCCGCAAGCGACTCGCGGATCGCGTCCTTCTTGTCCTGGGGCAGCTTGTCGAACGTCATTTCTTCACGCTTCTCGACCTTGATGACATGGTATCCGTAGCTCGTGAGCACCGGCTCGCCGATGACGCCGATCGGCTGGGTGTTGGCCGCCTGCTTGAACGCTTCGACCCAGTCGCCCGCCTTCGCGTCCGCGTACAGTCCGCCGTTGTCCTTCGAACCCGGATCGTCGGAATATTCCTTCGCCAGCTCATCCCAGCTGCCGCCCGCGATCAGCTTCGCCCGCGCTTCCTTCGCGCGCGCGAGCGCTTCTTCCTCCGTCCGTTTCTCTTCGCCCGTCGCCGAATCGGTGGTCGCGACCAGAATGTGGCGCACGGTGACGATGTTGTAGTCGGACGGAGCCTTGTCGAATTCCGCCCGGATCTCGTCTTCCGTTACGGCATTCTTGATCTCCTGAAATTTCTTGTCGATGGCCAATTCGCCCGAAATGAGCATCTTCAGCAGCCGTTCGGCTTCCTTGCTCGTCAGGCCCGACTTGTCTAGAATTTGTTTAATACTTTCCTTCTGCGCCTCGTCCTTGAGCACCTCGTCAAGCTGTCCCCGGAACGTCGCGGCGGACTCTTCGGCCTGCTTCACATCGTCGGAGGTCGCCTTGGCGGCGTATTCCTTGTAGATGATGTACCGCTCGAGAACCTGCTCTTTGTATCCCGGAATGTACTCGATATACATCGCCTCCATCGGCGACGTCAGTTCGAGCAGCGAGAGATACTTGTTGAATTCGGTATCCGTTACGGTCTTGCCCTGGTAGGTCGCGACCGGATCGCCCTTGCCCTCGCCGGGCACGCCGCCGTCATCCTTGCCGCCGCAGGCGGCCAGCGTTCCCGCGAGCGCGCAAGTCAGGGCAAGCGCGGCAAGACGCCTGATCGCGTTCCGTCTATTGAGCCACATCTTGTAGTTCTCCTTTCGGTTTGAGCGCTTCTTCATATTGTAACAGAAATTGCTCCAGCATCGCCAATTTGGCGCCGTCCGCGAGTCCCTGGCCGCGCATCAGGATGGTCGGCTGCGACCCTTGCTGCGCCGTCTGCCGGCTGAACCGGTTTTCGAACTTGAAGCAGAGTCTGTCGATCTGCTTCTTGTCCATGCGCTCCGCTTCGGCCGGCGCGAATTTCAGGATCAAATCGTCGCCGCGCTGCGTGATCTGTTCAATGCCGCATCTGCGCCCGTACGCCTTCAGCCGGGCGACCGCGAGCAGATTCTCGACCGCTTCCGGCGGGTCGCCGAACCGGTCGACCAGTTCTTCGCGCAGGTCGTCGGTCTCCTCCGGTTCCCGGATGACCGCGACTTTCTTGTAGATCTCGATCTTCTGCATGCTGTCGTAAATGTATTCCGACGGCAGATACGCGTCCATCGCGAGGTCGATCGCCGTATTCACTTCCCGGACTTCCGGCTCCGGCTGTCCGAGCAGCGACGCCTTGCGCTTCGCGATTTCTTCCGCCAGCATCTGCGAATACATGTCGAACCCGACGGAGGCGATGAAGCCGTGCTGTTCCGCGCCGAGCAGGTTGCCGGCGCCGCGGATCGCGAGGTCCCGCATCGCGATCTTGAACCCGGAGCCGAGCTCGGTGAATTCGCGGATCGATTGCAGCCGTTTCTCGGCCGCCTCGTTCAGCACCTTGTCGCGCCGGTACGTGAAATAGGCGTAGGCGATCCGGTTCGAACGGCCGACCCGTCCGCGCAGCTGATAAAGCTGCGACAGCCCCATCTTGTCGGCGTCATGGACGATGAGCGTGTTCACGTTCGGAATGTCGACGCCCGTCTCGATAATGCTGGTGCTCACGAGCACGTCGAACTCGCCGTCGAGGAAATCGAGGATCGTCTTCTCGAGCTCCTGTTCGGACATCTGGCCGTGGCCGACGGCAACGCGGGCGTCCGGCACGAGCGCCGAGATCTGCTCGGCCATCTGATAGATGCCCTGCACGCGATTGTACAGGTAGTAAACCTGCCCGCCCCGCGCAAGTTCGCGCTCGATCGCTTCCCGCACGAGGGACGGGCTGTATTCGACGACGTAGGTCTGCACGGGAAAACGGTTCTCGGGCGGCGTCTCGATCAGCGACAGGTCGCGCACGCCGAGCATCGACATGTGGAGCGTCCGCGGAATCGGCGTCGCGGTCAGCGTCAGCACGTCGACGTTCGTCTTCAGCCGTTTCAGTTTCTCCTTGTGGGTCACGCCGAAGCGCTGCTCCTCGTCGACGATGAGAAGCCCGAGATCCTTGAATACGATGTCCTTGGAGAGCAGCCGGTGCGTGCCGATGACGATGTCGACCGTTCCGGCCTTGAGCCCCTTGATCGTCTCCGTCTGATCCTTGCGCGAACGGAAACGGCTCAGCACCTGCACGTTGAACGGATAGCCCGCGAACCGCTCGCGGAACGTCTCGTAATGCTGCTGGGCGAGAATCGTCGTCGGCACGAGCACCGCCACCTGCTTGCCTTCGATGGCGGCCTTGAACGCGGCGCGGATCGCCACTTCCGTCTTGCCGTAGCCGACATCGCCGCAGAGCAGCCGGTCCATCGGCCGCGGCGATTCCATGTCGCGCTTGATCTCTTCGATGGCGCGCAGCTGGTCGGGCGTCTCCTCGTACGGGAACATCGCCTCGAACTCCTGCTGGTACGGCGTATCCTTCTGGAACGCATGTCCCGGCGTCGCCTGCCGCTCGGCATACAGCCGCACCAGATCTTCCGCGATGTCCTGGACGGACGAACGGACCTTGTTCTTCACGCGGTTCCATTCGCTGCCGCCCAGCTTGTTGATTTTCGGCTCCTTGTCCTCGCTGCCGACATATTTCTGGATCAGGTCGATCTGGTCGATCGGCACGGACAGCTTGTCGCCGCCCGCATACAGAATGTGAAGGTAGTCCTTGTGCACGCCGCCGATCTCGAGCGTGCCGATGCCGATATATTTGCCGATGCCGTGGTTCTGGTGAACGACGTAGTCGCCGACTTTCAGCTCGGTGTAGCTCTTGATCCGCTCGGCATTGTCGATCTTCCGCTCGACCCGCCGCGCCTTCCGCTGCTTCTGCGAGAACATCTCGCCTTCGGTGACGACGACCAGCCGCACGGAAGGCAGCTCAAACCCGCTCTGCAGGTTCCCCTGGATGAGCATCGGCGGCTCGATGCCGTAGTCGCGCAGCACCCTCTCCATCCGCGCCATCCGCTCGGCGCTGCCGGCGAGCATCATGATCGTCGAGCCCGCCTTGCGCCAGCGCTCCGTCTCCGCCTTCAGCACGTTCATCTGGCCGTGGAAATTCTGCATCGCGCGGGTGACGATGTTAACGATGTTCTGCGGCTGCGTGTGCGGCACCTGCCGCAGGAACAGCTGCAGATAGAGCGTCTGGAACGGCTGCCTGAACAGCGCGGCTTCCGCCTCCACGCCGGTGGCGAAGCCCGGCAGCGTCTTGCCGTTCGACAGGAGCGCCGTCGTCCATTCCGCCTCGTCCCGCTCCAGCTGCTTCGACGTCTCGATCAGCCGCGTCGGCTCGTCGAGCACGAGAATCGTGTCCTGCGGCATGTAATCGTGAAGCGTCTCCCGCTCCGGGAAGAGCAGAGAAATATATTTGTAGATCTCGGGGAAATAGGCGTGCTGCCGCAGCTTCTCGATCTCCTCGCCGATCGCTTCCTCCAGCCGCGACTTCGCCTGCCGGTCGGTCATCTTCTGAAGCTGCGCCTCGAGCAGCTCGAACGCATGCTGCGCCGCGTTCTTCATGCGCTGCTCGTCCGCGACGATTTCCCGGCAGGGCGTGACGACGAATGACTGCATCTTGTCGATCGACCGCTGGTCGGACGGATCGAACGTGCGGATCGAATCGATCTCGTCATCGAACCATTCGACGCGGATGGCCGTCTCGCTCGTCAGCGGGTAGAAGTCGACGATGCCGCCGCGGACGCTCATCTCGCCCTTGCGCTCGACGCGGTCCGTCCGCTCGTAACCGAGCTCGACCATGCGGCGCAAGAAAGCCTCCATCGGCAGCTCCTCGCCGACCGCAAGCGGAATGCGGGCCTCCGAGAGATAGCTGCGGGCCGGCTGGAATCGCCGCAGGCCGCTGTACGGCACGACAACAATGCCGCGGAATCCCTGGGTCAGACGGATGAGCACGTCCATCCGCTGCGCCATCGTCTCCGGGCTCGAGATGGCCGCTTCCGCGGCGACAAGCTCGTTCGCCGGGTAGAGCAGCACTTCGTCCCCGGACAGACATTCCTGCAGATCTTCCGCGGCCTTCTGGGCCGCAAACATATTGTGCGTGACGATCAGCATCGGGCGCTTCAGCCCGCGCCGGATCGCAGCAAGCATAACCTGCCGGGACGAGCCCGCCAGGCCGGATATCATCTGTTCGCGCATGCCGCTGCCGATGCCGTCCATGATCAATCGGACATCGGGATCGGCAGCGAAAGCCTCGATCAGTCTTTCCAACTTGTGGCACCTGCTTTCCATAAGAACCGGGTACGCTTACAAATTCCGGGTTCGTCCAACAGGAAAAGAGCCTCGGCGCATTTCGCCGAGGCTGTCTCAAGGGAGGACAACCGCTGACCGGCAGCGCCGGCGATCGTCCGCCCTCCTGCTTAAGCTCGATTCGGGGAACGCGCCCCCGCTATTGCAGCGGGCTCTCGATCAGCAGCAGCTCCGGATTCGCCTCCAGCGCTTCGCGGCAGTAATCGCAGATCACTCTGACGGTTACATTGCCCGCCGCGTCATACGCTATTATATCGCCCCGTTCTTCGGGGGTCAAGAAATGAAAGCCCAGCGCCGCCTCGCTCAGATCGTCCCGGTCGAGCGATCCGAGCGGCGTCCGGCAGTGCCGGCAGACGTAGTTCACAGCCATCGTATGCCTCCTGAAGAACCGGTATGTCACCATTATGCCCGGTTTTCGGGAGAACTATCGGCTGCTATCCGTTGAATTTCGCCATCGCCTTCTCAAAAGGGTGTTCGAGCGCATATTCTACCGCATCGCAAGCGGCTGCGATCATCGTCTTCAGCTGCTCCGCTTCCGCCTTGTCGAACGGCGAGAGCACGTAATCGACAATCTCGCGTCCGGGAGCCGGGCGGGAGATGCCCATCCGGATCCGGTTGAACTGCTGCGTGCCGAGATGCTGGATGATCGACTTGATGCCGTTGTGGCCGCCCGAACTGCCCTGATAGCGGAGCCGGATTTTGCCGAGCGGCGTATCCAGATCGTCGTAGACTACGATCAGATCGGCGATGTCCGCCTTGTAGAAATCGAGAAACGCCCGGAGCGATTCCCCGGACAGATTCATGTAGGTCATCGGCTTCAGCAGATGCACCTTCTCGCCCTTGACATGGCCTTCCCCGACAAGCGCCTTGAACTTGCTCTGCGTGACGCTGATATTCCACCGGCGCGCGAGCTCGTCGATGACCATGAAGCCGACATTGTGCCGGGTCGACTGATAGGCTGGCCCGGGATTGCCGAGTCCGACGATCCATCTCATCGTGCACCTGTCCCCCTTCCCTGACCAGAAGATATCGGCCGCCCTGCAACGATTCGATCGTCTAAATTGTCATTATAGGTAGAGGTGATCGCATGGTCAACGAAATGTTGTCGAGAAGCGCGCTGTTTGTCGTGTACGAGAACGGACAGAGGCTGCATGAAGACCAGCATTTCCAGGATCACATCGACCATGGCGTGCCGATTCAGATCTACCTGGGAGGCGTACATCAGGAGATCGGATTTGTCGAATGGTTCAACAGCCGTTCGGTCCGCGTCAACAACATCGACTTCGACCGGAACGTGTTCACCTTCGTCTCGCGTCCGGGTTATTGAGCGTCCGGCCATAAATCGAGTAGGAGGGGGCGGCTAGCCCCCGACCTCTCACACCACCGTACATGCGGG
>NZ_CAJRAY010000085.1 GCF_907165215.1 Thermobacillus xylanilyticus
CAGGCGGCTCGGTCTCCAGACCGAGCCGCCGTTCATTCGCGGGGTCCTTCCCGGCATGTCAAGATTCCATGTATACTGGACGTACCACATAAGCAGCAGGAGAGATGGACATGAACATGAAAATATTCGGGCGGGTCTTCTGGGGGCTGGTGCTGCTCGCCATCGGCGGCCTGTTCCTGCTACGGCAACTGAATCTGCTCCCTTTCGATTTCGATATCGGATTTCTGTTCTCGACGTTCTGGCCGATCATTCTGATCGCCATCGGCTTGCAGAGCCTGGTCAGCGGCGGCGGCTGGTGGGGCATGATCCTGGTCGGGCTCGGCGCGTTCTTCCAGCTTCAGAATCTGAATTTCATCCATTTGTCGCTCGGCGAAGTGATCCGGTACGGCTGGCCGGTGCTGCTGATCATCTGGGGGCTCAACATGATTTTCCGGCCGGGAAGGAAGAAGAGAAGCGAAGGCGGCTGGCAATCGTATCCGCCGAAAACGGGAGGTCCCTACCATGGCGGCGAACGCCCGGTTCCGCCTCCGCCTCCGCTCCATCCGAATCCGCTCGACCTCGATTACGAGCCGCCGAAAACCGGTGACACCGGCGCGGACGGACACGCCGGGACAAGCGGGCATCATGGAGCGGGCGGGCATCACGGTCCAAGCGGCTGGAACGGCGCGGGCGGCTGGAACGGTCCGGGCGGAAGACCGAAACATGCGGCGGATGACGATCGGCCGGACTGGATGCCCAACCTGAACGCCGAGAATCGCAGCGGGTTCATCGGCGACATTCATCTCGGCGGCGACTACTGGGAGCTGCGGCCGATGAACATTTCGCTGTTCATCGGGGACACGGTGCTCGACCTGACGAAAGCCCAGATTCCGCTCGGCGAGACGCGCATCAACGTTTCTTCGTTCATCGGCGACGTCAAGGTGTTCGTGCCGAACGACCGCGATCTGGGCATCAGCGTCACCTCCAACTCGTTCATCGGGGATACGCGGGTGCTGGATCGGCATGAGGGCGGATTTTTCAAAAACGTGAAGTTCGAGACGCCTTATTATCATGAAGCGGACAAACGGATCCGGCTGATCGTCAGCTCGTTCATCGGCGACGTCCGCATCGTGAAGGTGGGATAATCGCCGATGTTGACGCGGATATGGCGCAGCAGCAAGTGGGAGCTTATTCTCATCGTGCTCGGGTCCTCGCTGATCTCGACGGCCATCGCGGCCGTCGGCACGTTCTATGCGGAGGCGGTGCTTCCGCCGGGCGACTGGCGCTCGGCGGCGGCGGCCGCTTTCGTGCTGGTGAACATCGCGATCGGCTACTGGGCGGCGCAGCGGATTCAGCGGCGCATCGACGCCCTTCACTTCGCGATCAAGCAGGCGGTAAACGGCAATCTTGCCGTCCGCATCCCGGAAGACAGCGCGCGTTCGTTCGCGCCGGTCTATCGGGATTTCAACGAGATGGCGGCCAAGCTCGAGGAGCGGCTGCAGCTTCTGCAGCGCATGGGCGAAGAGCAGGTGATGCGGGAGGCGGCATCCAATGAAGCGGCCGTGCTGGAGGAGCGCAAGCGGCTGGCCCGGGATCTGCACGACACGGTCAGCCAGCAGCTGTTCGCCATCCATGTGTCGGCGTCGTCGCTGCCGAAGCTGCTGGAGATCAATCGCGAGCGAGCGGAAGAAGTGATGCGGCAGCTCATCGAGATGTCGAACTCGGCGCAGCGGCAGATGCGCGGGCTGATTGCGCAGCTCCGTCCGCTCGAGCTTGAAGGCCGTTCGCTCCGCGAAGCGCTCGAGAAATGGTTCCCGGATTACTGCCGGCAGAACGGGCTGCAGGGCGAGCTGCGCTGGGACATCGACAGCCCGCTCTCGGAAGCGAAGGAGCATCAGCTCTTCCTGATCATCCAGGAAGCGATGGCGAATATCGTGAAGCATGCCGAAGCGCAGCGGGTGCAGCTGCACGCGACGGAGACGGAAAGGCAGTATGCGGTCACCCTGCAGGATGACGGCGCGGGATTCCGGACCGATCAGGTGAAAGCGGGATCTTACGGACTGACGACGATGCGCGAGCGGGCGCAGAAGCTCGGGGGCGATACGGAAATCATCAGCAAGACCGGCTCCGGCACGCGCATCCGCGTCACGATACCGAAGTACGGAAACGAAGAGAGGGAGACGCATGGGTGAAACGGCTGAATACCGCATCATGATTGTGGACGACCACGACATGGTCCGGACGGGCCTCAAGACGTATCTGATGCTGGAACCGAAATTTGAAGTGTGCGCCGAGGCGGGCAGCGGCGAGGAAGCGCTGAAGGCGCTGGAGACGCTGGAGCCGGACAGGCTGCCGCACATCATTCTGATGGACCTGATGATGCCGGGGATGGACGGCGTCGAGACGACGCGCGCGGTGCTGGCGCGCTGGCCCGGCATCCGGATCGTCATGCTGACGAGTTTCCTCGAGGACGACAAGGTGGTCGCGGCCGTCGAGGCCGGCGCCACCAGCTACGTGCTGAAGACCGTCTCCGCGGAAGAGCTGATCTACGCGCTGAACGGCGCCGTCCGCGGCATGCCGGTCATGACGAGCGATGTCTCGCAGGCGCTCACGCGCGGACTGCGGCAGCGCAACGCCCAGGAGGCGGATGAAGGGCTGACCGAGCGGGAGAAGGAAGTGCTGCTGCTCATTGCGGAAGGCCGCTCCAACAAGGAGATCGCCGACGAGCTGCACATCAGCATCAAGACGGTCAAGACGCACGTCAGCAATCTGCTCATGAAGTGCGAGCTGGAAGACCGTACGCAGCTTGCCGTCTACGCCCATCGCAAAGGGCTGGTGAAGCCCGCGGGGCGGTAAGCGCCGGCCGATGCGCGGTTCACGGCCCGGCCGATTGCGTGTCGCCTGCATATTCATGCGGAAGTGCGGGCATGCTGATGGTATGCCAATTCATGCCTGAAAGGGTCGGTCGCAGGCGATGATACCACTCGATTCGAAGCTTGAGAATCAGGAGTTCAAATTCGTCGACGTCCGCAGCGTCCTGGGCGAACTCGGCTTCACGCTCGGCGGCGGCTGGGAGTACGACGGCGGATGTTTCGACCGGGTGCTGGACGGGGAGAAGCGGGAGATGTGGCTCAGGCTGCCGTTCACCGCAACGTTCGGCCACATTGACGCCGAACAGGAAGACAGCGACGCGGTCATCCGTTTCGGCAAGCCGTACGCGCTGCGCCATGTCTACCAGGACGGCATAGACGAAGGCGCGGGCATGCGGCTGACCGCCGGCCTGATCGATCAATTCGCGGCCCCGGAGGACCCGGACGCCCGGATCGGCCCGGAATGGGCGGAGCGGGCGGCGGAGATGCTGCGGGTCGCGGAATCGGCGCTGCTCCGGAACTGACGCGCCGGCTTCAAGGATGCTTGGGGTTTGCAGACTGCGTGGGTAGAAAGCTGGACCGTCGGAGAGTCCCGGCAGCAGGCGGGATTCTCCTTTTTATTTGGCGGATGTCGTCTGTTTTCGCGCCGGCGTGTTTTTATTTGTCTTTTAACCTGGTTTAAGATTGAATTAATGTTGAAATGGCATGCTGGATATCACAGAGGCGACAATTTCGCGCAGCGAATGGGATACGGCAAGGAGGAGAGGCAACGATGGACGACAAGAACAATGTGAATCGGCCTTACGACGATTTCTTCCGTCGGCCCGAAGAGCGAAGCGGCCTGAACGGCCGGGCCGGTGAGGAAGGCAGCGGGGCCGCGGACGGCGGCGCGGATGCCTTTGGCGGTGCGGCAGAAGCCGGCAAGGGTCTTTCGGCCGCATCGGGCGGCACGGCGGACGCCGCGGGCGGCACGGCTGCGAAGCCGGTCTATTACTACTCCTACGGCCCGTTCCGCTCCGGCGGCACGGATCGGGATGCTTCGGACGCCGAACCGGTGATCCGGCGCGAGGCCGCGGCGGCGGAAAGAAATGACGCCGGCATGGTTGCCCGTCCCGCTCCGGCAGTGCGGACGTGGACGGTCAGGGAGCGCCGGCGCGGCTCGTGGTGGGGGCCCGTGGCCGCTTTTCTGGCGGGCATCCTGCTCACCGGCAGCCTTATGATCGCATCCGACCGGCTGAACCTGTTCACCGGCTCCGACCAGGCGCTGGCGCAGAGCCCGTCGGCCGGCGGAGCGGCGAATCCCGGTGCGGCGCCGGAAGGCAGCACGGCCGCGGCTTCGTCCGGCGGTACGGTGTCGAACGCGGTGGATGTGGTGCGGCCGAACAACATTGCGAAGATCGTCGAGCAATCGAGTCCCGCCGTCGTGAAGATCGAGACTTATGCCAAGACGCGTTCCCGCGCCGGCGGCAACAGCCTGTTTGACGATCCGTTCTTCCGGCAATTCTTCGGCGATTCGTACCGCATTCCGACGGAGAATGAGGACAGCCAGCAATTGCGGCCGAGCGGTCTCGGTTCCGGATTTTTCTTCGACAAGGAAGGCTACATCCTGACCAACCAGCACGTGGTCGGCGGCGCGGACAAAATCATGGTGACGGTGCTCGGCTACAAGGAACCGTTCGAGGCGGAGATGCTCGGTTCCAGCTACGATCTCGACCTCGCGGTGCTGAAAATCAAGGGCGACAAGGATTTTCCGACGCTGCCGCTCGGCGATTCGGACACGATCAACGTCGGCGAGTGGGTCGTCGCGATCGGCAACCCGAACGGCTTCGACCATACGGTGACGGTCGGCGTGCTGAGCGCGAAGGAGCGGCCGATCACGATCCAGGACACGGAAGGCACGCGGCAGTACCAGCATCTGCTGCAGACGGACGCGTCGATCAACCCCGGCAACTCCGGCGGTCCGCTCATCAACCTGGCGGGTGAAGTGATCGGGATCAACACGGCGGTGTCCACGACGGCCCAAGGCATCGGCTTCGCGATTCCGACCAGCACGATTGTCGGCGTGCTTGATAATTTGAAGGAGAACAAGCCGGTGCCGCAGCCGTTCATCGGCGCGACGCTGCAGGACCTCACCGAGACCGCGGCGCGTCAGCTCGGCCTGAAAGACACGAAGGGCTCGGTCGTCGTCAACATCCTCTACAACTCGCCGGCCTACAAGGCGGACCTGCGCCAATATGACGTCATTGTCGGCATGGACGGCCAAAAGTATGATACGACGCAGGATTTGATCCGGGCGATCCAGAATAAGAAAGTGGGCGAAAAGGCGGTGCTGGATGTCATCCGCGGCGGCAACCAGGTACAGATTACGGTGGAAATCGGAGACAAGAACGATTTCAATGTGCAGTAACGTGCAGTGAGGCTTGTAGCAAGGATACGCTCGGCATGACAAGCGCAGCAGGCTTACGGCCGGTCTGCGCTTCTCGCATGTCCGAAAGCTGCAGGGGGAGTGCGGATGAGAGCGAAAATACTGGTGGTGGACGACGACGAGAAGATCACGTCCCTGCTCAGGAGAAGCCTGACGTTCGAAGGCTACGACGTCTTGACGGCGCAGGACGGGCGGGCGGGCCTGCAGACGATGCTGGAGACCGAGCCCGATCTCGTCGTGCTGGACGTCATGATGCCGAACCTTGACGGCTGGGAAGTCTGCGAGCGCATCCGGAAGAGCGGAAGCAAGGTGCCGATCCTGATGCTGACGGCGAAGGATGAAGTGAAAGACCGCGTCAAAGGACTCGACCTTGGCGCCGACGATTATCTGGTGAAGCCGTTCGCCCTGGAGGAGCTGCTGGCCCGCGTGAGGGCCTTGCTGCGCCGCGGCAGCGGCGGTGCGGAGGCGTCCGCAGGCCGGCTCGTCTTCGAGGATCTCGTGCTCGACCTGGATTCGCGCGAGGCGATCCGCGGCGGGCGGACGTTCGAGCTGACGAGCAAGGAGTTCGATCTGCTCCATCTGTTCATGTCCAACCCGCGGCGCGTACTCACCCGCGAGACGATCATGGAGAAGATCTGGGGCTACGATTACAGCGGCGAATCGAACGTGCTCGAAGTGTACATCGCCATGCTGCGCCAGAAGATGGAGGAGGGCGGCGAGAAGCGGCTGATCCAGACGGTGCGCGGCACCGGCTACGTGCTTAAGGGAGAGAGCGGTTAATGTCCATCCGGCTGCGGCTGACGCTGTGGTATTCGGGTCTGCTGGCGTTCACGATGCTGGTGCTCGGCGTCGCCATCTATTTGTTCGTATATTACAACACCTATGACAATACGCGGGAACAACTGCGCAGCCAATTCAATCAATTGAACGTGCGCGTCTCCTACAATCTGTTCCGCGATCTCCGGCTGGACCTGAGCGGCCGGCTCGGTTATGAAGGCACCTATGTGCAGCTGGTCAAT
This sequence comes from Thermobacillus xylanilyticus, assembly GCF_907165215.1. GTDB lineage: Bacteria > Bacillota > Bacilli > Paenibacillales > Paenibacillaceae > Thermobacillus > Thermobacillus xylanilyticus. Next base: position 6,294 of record NZ_CAJRAY010000085.1, read on the forward strand.
TATGCGAACGGCGAGATCCGGTCTTCGGCGCTGTCGGTGGACGGCACGGAGGTTCATTTTCCGTATCCCGAACTGAAGGATTCGCCGAAGGAAGGGTACACGCGCTTCACGGCGTTCGGCTACCCGTTCATGGCTTACCAGTATCCGATCCCGTTGCCGAACGGCGAAGTGGTCGGCTTGCTGCAGGTCATTGCCAATACGCAGGCGGAAGACGCTTTTCTGGACGGACTCAGAACCATACTGATCATCACGTCGCTGGCCGTCATTCTGATCGCGTTCACGATCGGCCTGTTCATCGCGGATAAGGCGCTCCGCCCGATCGAGGAGGTCATCCAGGCGACGAACCGGATCGAGAACGGGGCGAACCTCAGCGTGCGCATCGCGCGGAGCGGGCCGAACGACGAGATGGGGCGGCTGACGGATACGCTGAACGGCATGCTGGCCCGGCTCGAGCGGGCATACAACGATCTGGAAGAGGCATACAAGGCGCAGCGCCGGTTCGTCTCGGACGCTTCGCATGAGCTGCGCACGCCGCTGACGACGATCCGCGGCAACATTGACCTGCTCGAACGGATGTGGCGGGCCAGTGCGGACCGCCTTGAGGCGCCGGGCGAAGCGGAAGGCGGAGCGCGCGGCGCGGTTGGCGGCGAAGCAGCCGGCGAGGCCGGCGGAACGGTTGCCTCCGCCGGGGGCGGCGCAGCAGCGGCCGGCGGTTCCGGCGCTCCTGCCGGCCGAACGGGCGGGCCGGGTCAGGGCGCAGCGATCGTGCTTGATGCCGAGCGCGCGGCGCTCTCGCTGGAGGCGATGCGGGACATCGCCGAAGAGGCCGAGCGGATGAGCCGGCTCGTCTCGGACCTGTTGTCCCTGGCGCGCGCCGACGCCGGCTATGTGATGGAGAAGACCGAGATCGAACTGCTGCCGATCGTGGAGGAAGCGGCGAAGGGCGCGGTGCATCTGCCGCGCAAGGCGGATTTTCGCGTCGGCGACCTGTCGCCGCTTGAAGGCGTGAAGGTTCTCGGCAACGCCGATTATCTCCGTCAGCTGCTGTTCATTTTCATCGAGAACGCCTTCAAATATACGCCGTCCGGCCACGTCCTGCTCGAAGCGGCGCGGGAGGCCGATCAGGTCGGCCTGGTCATCGCCGATACCGGGATCGGCATGAACAGCGACGAGGTGCCGCATATTTTCGAGCGGTTCTACCGGGCGGATCTGTCGCGCGGCAAAACCGCCGGCACCGGACTCGGGCTGGCGATCGCGAAGTGGATCATCGACGAGCACCGCGGATCGGTCGAAGTCCGCACGCGGCAAGGGGAAGGCACGACGTTTGTGATCTGGCTGCCCGTTTTGCTTCCCGAATAAGTTGTGCCGAGTCAAAACGGAAGCGCCTGTCCATGGGGCAGGCGCCAGTCGCTTTTGCCGGATGGCGTCCGATTCCGTTATAATGAATGAAGCGGACCGGACGAACGGATGAGCCGGTCGGAAAGCGGTGAGTACTCATGGAAGTCGTCAAAATATCGCCCCGCGGCTATTGCTACGGCGTCGTCGACGCGATGGTGCTGGCGCTGCAGACGGCGCGGAACCTGGATCTGCCGCGGCCGATCCATATTCTCGGCATGATCGTGCACAACCGGCATGTGACGGAGGCGTTCGAGCGGGAAGGCATCATTACGCTGGACGGCGAGAACCGGCTCGAGATTCTGGACCGGATCGACCGGGGCACCGTCATCTTCACGGCGCACGGGGTGGCGCCGGAAGTGCGGCGGAAAGCCAGGGAGAAAGGGTTGACGGTCGTCGACGCGACCTGCCCGGACGTGACGAAGACGCACGACCTGATCCGCGAGAAGACGGCGGAAGGCTACGAGATCGTCTATATCGGCAAGAAGGGGCATCCCGAGCCGGAAGGCGCGATCGGCATCGCGCCGGATCGCGTGCACCTGATCGAGACGGAGGCGGACATCGACCGGCTCGATATCCGCACGGACAAAGTCGTCATCACGAACCAGACGACGATGTCGCAGTGGGATGTCCGCGGTCTCGTCGCCAAGCTGCTGGAGCGCTATCCCGCCGCCGAAGTGCACAACGAGATCTGCCTTGCCACGCAGCTTCGCCAGGAAGCCGTCGCCGAGCAGGCGAAGCAGGCCGATCTGTGCATCGTCGTCGGGGATCCGCGCAGCAACAATTCGAACCGGCTTGCGCAGGTTGCGGAGGAGATCGCCGGCGTCAAGGCGTACCGCGTCGCGGACGTGACCGAGATCAAGCGCGAATGGCTGGAAGGCGTCCGACGGGTGGCCGTCACCTCGGGGGCGTCGACGCCGACGCCGATCACGAAGGAAGTGATCGCGTACCTGGAGCAGTACGATCCGGAGAAGCCCGAGACATGGGAGATCAAGCGCACGGTGAACCCGGCCAAGCTGCTGCCGACCGTGCGCAGCCGGTCGGAGGAATAGAGGTTAGGATGTTGCCCTGCAGGCGGCGTCGCGTGGATGCGGCGCCGTTATTTGCATGGGGAGGATAGCCGCAACGAAACTGACACACTTTATTCGATGCTAAACAGGCAAAACAGCGGTGTACGGTTTCGTGAGCCCATGCTCTGAGACGGAGGAGCGGCGGAGGCTTGGAGAAACATCAGACCTCGCGGACGGTCTCGACTACGCCGGCACGAACGCCCAACGGAATTCAGAGCCGTTATTTTGCGGATTTTCCCAGTTTGGAAATGCTAACGGAACAGGGTAAGCTTATTTGCCCGACGCGGACGGATTTCGCCCTATTCGAGCGCCGATAAGGTCTTCTGGTTCCGTTATCGTGCCAAAACCGCTTCAACCGTAATAAATAAAGACTGTGCGTTCCGATGCAATTTCGCCTTGACGAAACGGGTGTCATGCTCTATATTTACTTTAACGGATAAAAGCATAAAAGCTTAAAAGCGTATAAGCGTTGAAGCGTGAAAGGAGCCAGCGTCATGATTGTGGTAACCAAGCCGGATATCAGCGACGAACGCATTGAGGAGATCGTACAGTACATCGAACGGGCGGGCGTGCAGCCCCATGTGTCGAGAGGCACCGACCGGACGGTCATCGGCATCATCGGCAAGGCCGACCCGTCGCTTGCCGAACATCTGCGTTCCATGCGCGGGGTAGAGGATGTGATCAAGATTTCGAAGTCCTACAAGCTCGCGAGCCGCGATTTTCATCCGGACGATACGGTCATCGAGATCAAGGGCGTGAAAATCGGCGGCGACGAGCTCGTCGTCATGGGGGGGCCGTGCGCCGTCGAATCGCCCGAACAGATCGATGAGATTGCCCGGCTCGTCAAGGCGGCGGGCGGCCAGATTCTGCGCGGCGGCGCGTTCAAGCCGCGCACCGGCCCGTACAGCTTCCAGGGCATCGGCGTGGAAGGCCTGATCATGATGGCCGAAGCCGGCCGCAAGCACGGCCTGCTCACGATCACGGAAGTGATGACGCCCGAGTACGTCGACATCTGCGCCGAATACGCCGACATTCTGCAAGTCGGCACGCGCAACATGCAGAACTTCGATCTGCTCCGCAAGCTCGGCACGATCAAGACGCCGGTTCTGCTCAAGCGCGGCTTCAGCGCCACCTACGACGAGTTCTTGAACGCGGCGGAATACATTCTCGCCGGCGGCAACCCGAACGTCATCCTGTGCGAGCGCGGCATCCGGACGTTCGAGCCTTACACGCGCAATACGCTCGATCTGGCCGCGATTCCGTCGCTGAAGACGCTCAGCCATCTGCCGATCATCTCCGACCCGAGCCACGGCACCGGCCGCCGGGAACTGGTCGAGCCGATGGCGAAGGCGTCGGTCGCCGCGGGCGCGGACGGTCTGATCATCGAGATGCACACCGACCCGGACAATTCGATGACGGGCGACGGCGTACAATCGCTCTTCCCGGACCAGTTCGCCGCGCTGCTGAAAGATCTGGAGAAGCTCGCTCCGATCGTCGGCAAACGGTTCGACACGCCGAAGGCGCCGGCGGAAGCGTTCCGCGAGTGGAAGAAATAAAACGCAAAGCCCTGAATCGGGAGAAGATCCCGCATTCAGGGCTTTGATCTTGTCGACCGTTATGCTCCGGTGTAGCCGAGCCCGCGCAACACGAACGCGGTCAGCTCCTCCGTCAGCCGCTCATAGTATTCCGCCGGATCGGCGATGTCGAGCAGCGGTCCGAAATGGTCAATCTTGTTTTGGAACAAAATGGCGCCGAGTACGGACAGGAGCACATGATCCTTCGACCCGTAGGAGAATATGCCCTGCTTCCGTCCTTCCTCAATTGCCTGCAGCAGACGGCGCCAGACCGGAAAAGCGTGCTTGCGGATCAAGTCGCGCCGCGGCGAGTCGATCATCGTCTCCTGCTGCATGATCGCGATCATCTCCGGCTCCGACAGCTGAAACGCGACCACCCCCGCCACAATCTGGCGGACCGCCTCCGCCGGGTCGGCCATCGGCTGCGCGATCGCCTCCTCGATTCGCCGATGCGGCAGCGCCGTCTCGAACAGGGCGGCGAACACATTTTCCTTGCCGCCGAAGTGGTAGGAGATGAGGGCGATGTTGGCGCCGGCTTCCTCGCAGATTTGCCGGACGGTCGTCGCTTCATAGCCGTGTCTTGCGAACAGTTTCTTCGCCGCCGTCAAAATGCGCGTCTTCACATCCGGACCGTCCGCCTTCATCTTCAACCCTCCGTCCTGAAGTTATCTATCTTCATTATGCCGTGCCCGTTTGGAGGGCGCAACCGGAAGCGGGACGGTGCGCATCGCCCGGTCCGATGCGGTCAGTTCATGTTCAGGTCCGGAGATTTGACAGCGGCGGCTTGCACGGAAGGTCTCCGGATTGCGGTGGAAGCCGCGCCCAGAAGCAGCGCCGCGGCCAGGATGGCCAGCAAGCCGAGCGCTGCCCGGTCGGCCGGCGGTCCGCCAAACAGCAGATTCATCGCGCCTTCCACCGCATAGGTTGCCGGGAATACCTCGCTGATGGAACGGTAGAAATCCGGCAGCAGCTCGCGCGGCATCATCGCGCCTGACGAGACGAGCTGCATCGAGAGCAGCAGGATGTTGAACAGCATGCCGGCCATGCCGAACAGCATGAGGAACAACTGGGAAACGAGGATGAACGCCAGAATGAACAACGCCTCGAAGCCCCACAGCGCGAAGAAACCGCCGGCGGACTGGCCGCCCAGGCCAAGGACGAGCGACACTCCGATGAGGGAAACGATGACGGCCGCCGCGGCGTTGATGACCATGCGCGCCCCGAACCGCTGCCAACGGCCGATTCCCATTGCTGCCGCCGCCATGTTCGATTGTTCCAGGTTCATGCCCATGATCATGACGCCCACGTAGGAGGCGAGCACGATCATCATCGGCACCATCTGGTTGTTGATGCCCTGCACGGGGTTCGTGTACGTGATGTCCGCGGTTACGCGTTCAGACAGGGTTTCGGCCATCGTTCGGGTCTGCTCTTCCGTCATCTGCAGCTGAGAGAGCATTTGCCGCGCACCCGTCATGATCGCCTGCCGGTTGACGGAAGCCGTGATTTGGGCGGCGACCTGGGCCATCATGTTCTTGATCATCATCGGGTTCGATTCATTGATCGTGAATTCCAGCGCGGCCGTTCCGTCCGCTGCCGCCGCCTTCGCCGAGAAATCCGGCGGGATGCGCACGAGCATCTGGATGCCCCGATATTCGAGCTGCCGCGCCGCTTCGGCCGGATCGTCCAACTCGCGCACCCGGACGGGCAGCCCGTCCTTCAATTGCCGAACGATCGCCTCTCCCCACCGGGAGTCTTCATTGACGATGCCGATCACGAGCCTTTCTGTCCGGTCCTGCATACCGTCGTAGCCCGTCATCCAGACGACGGTAAAAATAAGCTGGAACAGCAGCGCCGCTGCGATGCCGATGATCGTTGTCGGCTGTTTCGCCAGCGCCCGCAATGCATTTTTCAATCGGATCTCCCTCCACAAACAGATTTAAACAAATGTTTTAAACATAAGTTTAAATTGTATTTCCAAAATCCGTGCGTGTCAACCGGAGATGCCGTTTGTATGCAGGTCAGAACGATTTCTTCGCTGTTGAAACAGGCTTTTCAGCGGCTTTGTCGGACATTCTTCAAACAAGTGTAAGTTAATATAACATATTAGCGAAAAAATACATGACATAGCTATTGACGCAGCAGGAATTCAAGCACTATAATAACGACAGATTATTTGAAAAGTTGAACGTTCGGCGTTCAATTTTACGCAATCGTTCGGGAATGGAGGAAAAACCCATGGGTGCGCAACAAGTTTTGGAGACGATTAAAGAGAAAAATGTCCAGTTCGTCGATTTCCGCTTCACGGACCTGGCCGGCCGCTCGCATCACATCACGCTTCCGGCTGACCAAGTCGATGAAGATACGTTCGTGAACGGCGTCGCGTTCGACGGTTCCTCGATCCCGGGATTCCGCGGCATCGAAGAGTCGGACATGGTCATGATGCCGGACCCGGAGACGTCCTACATCGACCCGTTCACCGAGCATCCGACGCTGATCGTCACGTGCAACATCTACACGCCGGACGGCGAACGGTATGACCGCGACCCGCGGAGCATCGCACAGAAGGCGGAAGAATATCTGAAGAGCACCGGCATCGGCACGGCGGCCTACTTCGCGCCGGAATCGGAATTCTTCATCTTCGACGATGTCCGTTTCACGAGCGGCATGAACAAATCTTTCTATGAAGTCGACTCCGAGGAAGGGTTCTGGAACACGGGACGGACGGAAGAAGGCGGCAACCTGGGCTTCAAGGTCCGCGTCAAGGGCGGCTACGTTCCGGTGCAGCCGGTGGATTCGCAGCAGGACATCCGTTCCGAAATGGTGCGGCTGATGCAGGAAGCGGGTCTGAAAGTCGAGCGCCATCACCATGAAGTCGCAACCGCCGGTCAGGGCGAAATCAATTTCCGTTTCGACACGCTGACGAAAACGGCCGACAACCTGATGAAGTACAAATACATCATCCACAACACGGCTCGCCAATACGGCAAGGTCGCAACGTTCATGCCGAAACCGCTGTTCGGCGACAACGGCAGCGGCATGCACGTGCACCAGTCGATCTTCAACGGCGATACGCCGCTCTTCTATGAGAAAGGCGCCTACGCGAACCTGAGCGAGCTCGCGCTGAACTACATCGGCGGCATCCTGTTCCACGCGCCGGCGCTGATCGCGCTGACGAACCCGTCGACGAACTCGTTCAAGCGCCTCGTGCCGGGTTATGAAGCGCCGGTCAACCTCGTGTTCTCGAAGGGCAACCGTTCCGCGGCCATCCGGATTCCGGTCGCTGCGGTTACGCCGAAAGGCTGCCGGATCGAATTCCGTACGCCCGACTCGACGGCTAACCCGTATCTCGCGTTCGCTGCCATGCTGCTGGCCGGCCTGGACGGCATCAAGCGGAAGATCGATCCGCGGGCGCTGGGCTACGGTCCGCTCGACAAGAACATCTACGAGCTGTCCGATGAAGAGAAGCGCGAAATCCGCAGCGTGCCGGGCTCGCTCGACGAAGCGCTCAATGCGCTGGAAGCGGACCACGAGTTCCTGACGGCAGGCGGCGTATTCACCGAAGGCTTCATCGAAAACTATATCGCGTTCAAGCGTGCAGAAGCGAAGGACGTGGCCATCCGCACGCATCCGCACGAATACAGCCTGTACTTCGATTGCTGATTGCCGGCGGGAGGCATCGGTTCAAGCCGCGTCTCACCGCTTCGCATAACGGCAGAGCGCCCCGGCGGCCGTCGCAAGACGGACCGGGGCGCTCTTGTGCTATTCACCGAACGGCGCCCGATGGAGGATCTCGTACATCGGGGAATGGCCGAGCCGGCTGCGGAACAGGCAGGCGTCCCGCGCGGTCCAGGACGCGCCGAACGTCTCGGCCGCCGCTGACGCCGGGTTCCATGGCGCTGCGCCCGCGTACTTGCGCGCGAGCGTCAGATGCGGCCGGTAGGGGCGCGCATCCGGCTGGAAGCCGATCGCTTGCGCGAGCGCGCTGCCGAGCGCGGCGTGCAGCGCGCGGAGCGGCTCGAGCCGTCCGGCGGGCAGCACATGCAGCACGGCCGGACGGGCCGGCGGTCCGAAGGTGCCGAGGCCGCGCAGCTCCACGTCGAACGGGCGGGCGCCGGCCGCCGACTCGTCCAGCGCGCGGACGATCGCGGGGATCCGGTCCGCGTCCGTCTCGCCGATAAAATGCAATGTGATATGCCAATCATCCGGATGCGCCCAACGGGCGAAGGCGAATCGCTCCCGCCATCCGTCCAGCCGCATGAGCAGCTGCCGGCGGACGTCATCCGGAACGGCCAGGCCGATGAAGAGACGCTGCTTCTCGCTCAAAACCATTCCTCCTCGCATGGTATCGGGTGCATCTTTTCCCGCTTCCGTCACTTGATGCCTTTCCGCTTTCTTTGTTATCATAACCTATCATAGACAAGAGCAGGAGTGGAATCGGTGAGCGATCGCAGACACAACTTTAACGCCGGTCCGGCCGCGCTTCCGCTGGAAGTGCTGCAGCAGGCGCAGGAGCAGTTCGTCAATTACGGCGGCGCCGGCATGTCCATCATGGAAATGTCGCACCGCAGCGGCATTTACGAGCAGCTGAACAACGAGACCCAGGCGCTGATGCGGGAATTGCTGAACATTCCCGACCATTATCATGTATTGTTCCTCCAGGGGGGCGCAAGCACGCAGTTCGCGATGGTGCCGCTCAATCTGCTGACCGGCGGACGGGTCGCGGCTTATGTCGAGACCGGCAGCTGGGCGTCGAAGGCGCTCAAGGAAGCGAAGCTCATCGGCGAGACCGCCATTGTCGCCACTTCGAAACCCGACGAGTATCGCCGCATGCCCGATCTAACCAATCTCGTCCTGCCCGAGGGCGCAGCCTATGTGCATATGACGTCGAACGAGACGATCCAGGGGACGCAGTTCAAGTCGTTCCCCGATACGGGCAGCGTGCCGCTCGTCGCCGACATGTCGAGCGACATCATGAGCCGTCCGCTCGATATTTCGAAATTCGGCCTCATTTACGCGGGAGCGCAGAAAAATCTCGGCCCGTCCGGCGTCACCGTCGTCATCATCCGGGACGATCTCGCGTCCGGCGCGCCGGAGCATGTGCCGACGATGCTGCGCTATGATACGCACGTGAAGAATGAGTCGCTGTACAATACGCCGCCGACGTTCTCCGTCTATATGGTCAACCTGGTGCTGAAATGGATCAAGGCGAAGGGCGGGGTGGCCGCCATCGAGAAGGCGAACGCCGAGAAAGCGGCCCTGATCTATGACGAGATCGACCGGAGCGGCGGTTTCTACCGCGGCTTCGCCCATCCGGAGAGCCGGTCGCCGATGAACATCACGTTCCGCATTGCGGACGAAGCGCTGGAGCCGCTGTTCGTGAAGGAATCGGAGAAGGAAGGTTTCGTCGGCCTGAAAGGCCACCGCAGCGTCGGCGGGCTTCGGGCTTCCGCCTACAACGCGGTGCCGTATGAAAGCTGCAAGGCGCTCGCGGAGTTCATGGCCGATTTCCGCCGCCGCCACGGTTGATCCGCGGCGGGCGACAATCGAACCCAAGGAAGAACCGCCCTCATCCCCTGCCGGAGCGAGGGCGGTTGCTTGTCGGAAGGCGCTCACGCCGTCGGCTCATCCGGCGGACCGGTCAGCTTGTAGCCTACGCTGCGCACGGTCATGATATACTCCGGCGAGCGGGCGTTCTTCTCGATCTTGTCGCGCAGATGGCTGATGTGGACGTCGACGATCCGGGTGTCGCCGACGATCGGGCAGTCCCAGACACCGTGCAGGATCTGCCGGCGGCTCAGCACTTTGCCGCGGCGGCGGCACATGAAGAGCAGCAGGTCGAATTCCTTCGGCGTCAGCTCGACCGGACGTCCGTCCAGTTCGACTTCGCGCGCGTCGGCGCGCACGGTCAGCCGGCCGATCCGGTGCACGCCTTCGCTTTCCGTCCGGGCCGGCTCCCCGGTTCTGCGGAAGATCGCGCCGATGCGCGCGATGAGCTCCTGCGGGCTGAACGGCTTCGTCATATAATCGTCCGCTCCGCCCGCAAGTCCGGCGATCCGGTCGGACACGTCGTGCAGCGCGGTCAGCATGATGACGGGCACTTCGTTCTTCTCCCGCCGCAGCCGGCGGCATACTTCCAAGCCGTCCATCCGGGGAAGCATCCGGTCGAGCACGATCAGATCCGGCCGGAAAGGTCCGAGCGCGTCGAAAACGGCTTCGCCGTCGGACACGCATCTGACGTCGTAACCGGCAAGCTGCAGATTGTATTCCAGCAGCGCGGCAATGGACGGTTCATCATCCACGACGAGAATGCGTCTGCGCACGTTCCATCCCCCTTCGTCGTCCGCTGTTTTCCATTATGGCGGCCGAGGTTGAGGGATGAATCAAAGCTGCGTTAAATCCATGTAAAAATCACGCGATCCGGCATAATGTTGAAAAGAGGAGGACCGGCATGCCGCTGCATATCGTGCTCGTCGAGCCGGAGATTCCGGCCAACACCGGCAACATCGCCCGTTCATGCGCCGCAACCGGCACGCACCTGCATCTTGTGCATCCGCTCGGATTCCGCACGGATGACGCGTCGCTGAAGCGGGCCGGCCTGGATTATTGGCCCGCGGTCCATGTGGAGCATCACGACTCGTTCGAAGAGGTGCGGAAGAAGTACCCGGACGGCAGATTTTTTTTCACCAGCACGAGGGCCGTGAAACGGTACACCGATTTCGAATTCCGGGACGGCGACTTCTTCGTGTTCGGCAAGGAGACGAAAGGGCTGCCGCAGGAGCTGCTCGACGCGAATCCCGAGACGTGCATGCGCCTGCCGATCACGGACAAGGTGCGCTCGCTCAACCTGTCGAACTCGGCGGCGATCGTCCTGTACGAAGCGCTCCGGCAGCTCGGATTTCCAAACATGAGGTAGACAGAATAGTTGCATGATATTAAGCAAAATTTTGGCTGGAGAAGGAAAAGCCGCTTCCTGATCGAAAGCTTATCGTAACGCAAGGTTTCTACATACGTACAAGACAGACGGATACGGACACAGGAGAGGTGATATATGTGAAACCGGCAGGCGTTGTGCGCAAGGTCGACCAACTGGGACGCATCGTGCTTCCCAAGTCGCTGCGCAAGAGGTATCAGATGAATGAAGGAGATCCCGTGGAGATATTGGTGCAAGGCGACCACATCATCCTGGAGCGCTACCGGCCGCGCTGCGTGTTCTGCGGTTCGATGGACCAGGTCCGGGAGTTCAAGGAACGCTATCTCTGCGCGGCATGCATGAGCGAAATGGCTTCGCTTCGCAAGTGACAGGAAATTTCCGCGAGCAATAGTTGAAGCTTCCCGAATGTCGGGAAGCTTCTTGTTTTTACAGGCCTTTCGTCTTGTCGTCGTTATACCCGGCCGTCAGGATCGGCACGATCATCAGCAGCATGACGATCATCACAATCCAGAAAGCGGTACTCATCGCGGACACCTCCAATAGCTTCCCTTATTATACCCGATTGCCGGACAAATGAAAACGAGTTCGCCTGTGAACATCTTGTTACGCGTCAGCCGGATCCGGGACGGCGGCGGATGCGGTTTCCGCGGCGAGCCCGGTCTCTGCGGCGAGATCGTTCTCCGCGGCGGCCGGCGCCCATGCCTTCAGGACGTCCGCGTACTCGCGGAGCGCCTTCCGTCCTTCCGCGGCGAGACGGTACACGCCCTTCGCCGGATGCTCGAACCAGCCGTAGTGGTTGTCCCGCAGGATGTCATTCGCCCGGGCGCAGCCGGCCAGTTCGCGCACGCGCCGGGGCGGCGCCTCGCCGCCTTCGGCGGCCAGCGCCCAGGCGCAGCGCAGCGCTTGTTCGCGGTACGCCGTCACCAGCTTGCGCTGCGTGCTGCCGCCGACGTTGTAGTCGCCGCTCCGCGCGGCAAACTCGGCCATGAGCCGCTCCCGCCGCTTGCGGCGGATACCCCGGAGCGGCGGTTCGCCCGGCTCGGCGAGCCATTCGACCAGCGGCGCCTTCGTCTTGAAGAACGTGACGGTCATCAGCCCCAGCCCGAGCCGGCGGCACAGCTCCGCGAGGTCGCCGAACCGCTGGCCAACCGCCCCGGACTTCTTCCGGTTCCGCTCGACGGCCAGGACGACGTTGTCGGCCAGCCGCTGGCGCTCGATGCCCTGCAGCAGCAGCTCGAGGTTGAACGAGCGTTTCAGCTCGACGATGACGGTCTCCTCCTCTCCGCCTTCGCCCCGCCGCACGGCGACAAGGTCGCAGTGCAGCACCTCGCTCTTCACCTCATAGCCCCGCGCTTCGAAGTATGCCCGCACCGGCGCGTACAATTCGGTCTCGTGTCGGACGGCCACCGCAGTCGCTCCTTTCCGGTCTGTCAGATCCGTCTCCATGCGCGTTCCATGCGCGGCAAGCCCATTATACCACGATGCGCGCCGGATGTAGGGAAACCAGTCGTTTTATGGGAGATTGATGAAGGAAATATGGAGCAATTTCGGTTCCGGCCATGCATATCTATGTATTACTGCGGCAGGCTCGGGGCAGTGTTCACCGCATGCGGGAACCATTCCGCGCGTCTGCAGAAGGCTTCGGCGTCGGCCGGGGGCCGCGCAGGGGCGGGCGGAATAGTCGAGAGGAGGTGCGGCTGTGGATATTTTCAAACGGATCGCAGAATATAACGCCGAAAACGAAAAATTGAACTGGACCGGGACGTTCCGCGATTATATCGAACTGCTGCGCAAAGATCCATCGCCGGCCATGACGGCGCATGCACGGGTCTACGAGATGCTGAAATCCTACGGTGTCGAGGAAATAGACGGCCGCAAGCGCTACAAATTTTTCGAACGCGAGATCTTCGGGCTGGATCGGGCGCTCGAACGGCTGGTCGAGGAATATTTCCATTCCGCCGCCAAGAGGCTTGACGTGCGCAAGCGGATTCTGCTCCTGATGGGCCCGGTGAGCGGCGGCAAATCGACGATCGTGACGATGCTGAAGCGGGGGCTCGAGCAGTTCTCGAAGACGGACAAAGGGGCCGTCTACGCGATCAAAGGCTGCCCGATGCACGAAGAACCGCTTCATCTTATTCCGCACGAGCTGCGTCCGGAAGTGGAGCAGGAGCTGGGCGTCCGGATCGAAGGCAACCTCTGCCCGTCGTGCGCGATGCGGCTGAAAACCGAATATGGCGGCGACATCGAGAATGTCCTGGTCGAGCGGGTGATCATCTCGGAAGAAAACCGCGTCGGCATCGGCACGTTCAGTCCATCCGATCCGAAGTCGCAGGACATTGCGGATTTGACCGGCAGCATCGACTTCTCCACCATCACGGAATACGGTTCGGAGTCCGACCCGCGCGCGTACCGGTTCGACGGCGAGCTCAACAAGGCGAACCGGGGCATCATGGAGTTCCAGGAGATGCTGAAGTGCGACGAGAAGTTTCTGTGGCATCTGCTGTCGCTGACGCAGGAGGGCAACTTCAAGGCGGGACGGTTCGCGCTCATTTCGGCCGATGAACTGATCATCGCGCACACGAACGAAGCGGAGTACAAGGCGTTCATCGCGAACAAGAAGAACGAGGCGCTCCAGTCGCGGATGATCGTCATGCCGATCCCCTACAATCTGAAGGTGTCGGAAGAGGAGAAAATTTACGCGAAGCTGATTGCCCAGAGCGACATGAAGCATGTCCACATCGCCCCGCACGCGCTGCGCGCCGCCGCCATCTTCACGATTCTGACGCGGCTGAAGGAATCGAAGAAGCAGGGCATGGACCTGGTCAAGAAAATGCGCATGTACGACGGGGAAGAAGTCGAAGGATTCAAGGAAGCCGATCTGAAGGAGATGCAGGACGAGTATCTGGAGGAAGGCATGTCGGGCATCGACCCGCGCCATGTCATCAACCGGATCTCGAGCGCGCTCATCAAGCAGGATCTCCAGTGCATCAACGCCCTCGACGTGCTGCGCGCGCTGAAGGACGGATTGGATCAGCATCCTTCGATCACGAAGGAGGAGCGCGAGAGATATCTGAATTTTATCTCCATTGCCCGCAAGGAGTATGACAACCTCGCCAAAAAGGAAGTGCAGAAGGCGTTCGTCTATTCGTTCGAAGAGTCGGCGCGGACGCTGTTCGAGAACTATCTCGACAACATCGAGGCGTATTGCAACTGGACGAAGCTGAAAGACCCGCTCACCGGCGAAGAGCTCGACCCCGACGAGCGGCTGATGCGGTCGATCGAGGAGCAGATCGGCATCTCCGAGAACGCGAAGAAGGCGTTCCGCGAGGAGATTCTGATCCGCATCTCGTCGTACTCGCGGCGCGGCAAGAAGTTCGACTACTCCAGCCACGAGCGGCTGCGGGAGGCGATCGAGAAGAAGCTGTTCGCCGATCTGAAGGACATCGTGAAAATCACGACCTCGACGAAGACGCCGGACGAAAATCAGCTCAAGCGGATCAACGAGGTGACGAAGCGGCTGATCGACGAACACGGCTACTGCCCGGTCTGCGCGAACGAGCTGCTGCGCTATGTCGGCAGCCTGCTGAACCGGTAAAGCGCGGGACGGTATCCCCGCCGGGCTTGCGGCCCGCGGGGATTTTTCATGCCTTACGCCCGATTGCGTTGAGACTGTTAACGAATCGGACAAGTCTTATGTGTGACCATCAGCGGCGCTGTGGAATCGCAACGAAACGGAGACACCTGCAGGAGGCAAATAAGCGCGCTCCGTTTCGTAAGGTTGTCTCCGGTTAACGAAACGCCGCGAGAATATGATCCAGACACAGGCGGGCCGCGGGTGACAGCGGCTCGCCTTGCCGTGTATAGAGGGCGATCGGATTGACGGCGTGCGCGTCCGGCACATGAATGACGGTAAGCTCGCCGCGTGCCAGCTCGTCCCGCACTTCGAGGGCGGAGACGAAGGCGATGCCGCAGCCGGCCTTCACGGCACGGAGCGTCTCGTACGGGCCGCTGGCCGTCAGGCCGACACGGGGGAGGCCGGCGTTCAGCGTCCGGCAGCAGGCCAGCAGCTTCTCGCGCGTTGAGCTGCCTTCTTCACGGAGGACGAACGGATGCCGCACGACCTCGGCCAGCGGGACCGACCGGCCCGCGAGCGGATGGCCGGACGTGGCGGCGAAGAGCATCTCGTCCTCGATGAGCGGCGTGCAATCGAGGCCGGCGGGCGCCGGCCGGCCGCCGCCGACGACGGCGAAGTCGGCTTCGCAGCGGAGCAGCATGTCGAACGCCGCCCGCGAGTTGACCGTCGTCAGCGACAGTTCGACTTCACCGCGTCCGGCCCTGAAGGAGGCGAGCGGTCCGGGCAGCAGATGGTTCGCCGGCAGATACGTGGCGGCGATGCGCACGCTGCCGGACTTGCCTTCCCGGTACTCGGCGAGCATGCGCTCGATGTCGGCTTCCAGGCTGAACAGCCGCATGGCGCGTTCCGCGAGAAGGCGGCCGGCTTCGGTCAGCCGGACGCCGCGGCCGTCCGCTTCGAGCAGACGCAGATCCAGCTCGGCTTCGAGCTTGCGAATCTGCGACGTGACGGCCGGCTGGCTGATGCGGAGCCGTTCCGCGGCCCGCGTCACGCTGCCCGCTTCGGCGACCGCATGGAACAGGCGAAGGGCGTGAAGATTCATGACGGCGGTCTCCTTCTTGAACACATAACTAATAGTTATGGATTCATTATAACAATATATTATACTTATTGTTCGTTCTCCGCTATGGTTAAAGCAAGAACCATGCGGGAGGCGACGGAACAAATGGAACTGGTCTGCATCGAATGCGGCAAAGCGCGGAGACCGGAGAACCTTTTTCCGATGAGCTGCGAGTGCGGCGGGCTGTTGGAAGTCAGGCATGATTTCAGGCGGGCGGACGCGGAGAAGCTGAGGGCGCTGTTCGATTCCCGGCTCGCGCTTCGGACGGGACCCTATGCGAGCGGCGTCTGGCGGTACAAGGAGCTGATCGATCCCGAGGTGGAGGAGGCGCATATCGTCACGCGCGGCGAGGGCAACACGGGCTTGTACGACTGCGCGCCGGCCGCCCGGTATGCCGGTGTCCGGAAGGTATGGCTGAAGGCGCAGGGCGAGAACCCGAGCGGATCGTTCAAGGACAACGGGATGACCGTCGCCGTGTCGCGGGGCGCCGCGGCGGGCTTCCGGACGCTTGCCTGCGCGTCGACCGGCAACACGGCGTCGTCGCTCGCGATGTACGCGGCGTGGGCCGGCCTGCGCTGCCTCGTGCTCGTGCCGCCCGGCGGCGTCGCGGACGGCAAGCTGGCGCAGACGATCGCCTACGGCGCGGAAGTGTACGGGATCGAAGGAGGATACGATATCGGCGTCCGGCTGTTGAACCGGTACGGGGAAGAACTCGGATTCTACGTGTGCAACTCATTCAACCCGTTCCGGATCGAAGGGCAGAAAAGCATCGTCATCGAGGCGGCGCATCAGCTCGGCTGGTCGCTGCCGGACTGGATCGTGCTGCCCGGCGGGGCGCTCAGCAACGCGTCCGCGCTCGGCAAGGGGCTGCTGGAGATGAAAGCGATCGGGCTGATCGATCGGGTGCCGCGCATCGCCGTCGTGCAGGCGGAAGGGGCGAGCCCGTTCCACCGGATGATCGCCTCGGGCGGCGGGGAGCTGGTCCCCGAACCGGAGCCGCGGACGGCCGCGTCGGCCATCCGCATCGGCAACCCGCCGAGTTGGCGCAAGGCGGCGCGGGTGCTGCGCGAATGCAACGGCGTGACGTGCGCCGTCTCTGACGGGGAAATCATGGCCGCGAAGCGCGTCATCGACCGGAGCGGCATCGGCTGCGAGCCCGCCGCGGCCGCGGGGCTGGCGGGCCTTAAGATGCTGGCCGAAGGCGGCACGATCGGCCGGGACGAGACGGCCCTTGTCGTGCTGACCGGCCACCTGCTGAAGGACGCGGACGCGATCCGGATGCCGGTGCCGGGTCCCGCTCTCGAACCGCTTGCTCCGGACGAACTTTTGGCCCGTCTGGCGAGTGTCCGCTGATACGAAGAGGGCCGCGGCCTCCATGCCGCAGCCCTCTCCCTCACAGGAACCTGCGCGTCACCTTCTTCCCGTCGTGGCTGAACACGATCGGTTTGTCTTCGACGACGGTTTCGAGATGCACCGTCCGGCCCCAGAGCTTGTGCACGTAAGGCAGCGTCTTCTCGACGTATTTCAGGTCGAGCTCGACGCCCTCGTACCGGTGGGTGAGGTACAGCTCGCCCGCGCGGTTGAAGTCGCCGTCGGTGACGACGATGTACGGGAAGCCGCCGTTCACCTTCGAGGTGACGAGCTGGTCGCGGATCGCTTCCCACGATTTGTCGGTGATTTTCCATTCCTGCCCCTTCTTCTCGAACACGTACAGATCCAGCTCTTTCACCAGATCCTTCGTCAAATAGTTGCGCAGGAAGGAAATGTCCGAATCGTTCTCGCGCACTTCGAAAATTTTCGCCCGTCCCTGCCCCGGCTTCCGTCCGAACCGCTCCTGCTCTTCCTTCGTCGGATTGTCCCACCGCTTCTCGATGTCCTCGAAAATTTTCAGTCCGAGGTAATACGGGTTGATGCTGCGCCGCGACGGCGCGACGACGGCGGCGTTCAGCTTCGCGTACTCGATCGTCTCGTCGCTCGTCAGGTCCAGTTCCCGAACGATCCGCTGGTGCCAGTAGGAAGCCCAGCCTTCGTTCATGATCTTCGTCTCGATCTGCGGCCAGAAATAGAGCATCTCGTCGCGCAGCATCGACATGATGTCGCGCTGCCAATCCTCCAGCACGGTCGAATATTCCTCGATGAACCAGACGACGTCTTTCTCCGGCTGGGGCGGAAAACGGCGCTGCGGTTCCGGTTCTTGCTGCTTCTCCTTGGCCCGCTCCTCTTCGTCCAGCTCCCACAGGTCGTCGTACGGCGTCTTGCGCTCGGCGGCGCGCTCCGCCTCCCGCTCCATCTCCTTCTTCAGCATCTCGATGTACCGGTTCTTGTCGAGGCCGTACGGGCGGATCAGCGACGGATCGATATGCTCCTGGATCGCCAGCACGGCGTCGAGGAACTGCTCGACCTCATCGGCGCCGTGTTCGATCTCATAACGCCGGATGCGCTCGGCCGTCGCCGACATGCTCTCGACCATGTTGCGGTTGGACCGGCTGAAGCGGGCGTTGTTCTTGAAGAAGTCGCAGTGGGCCAGCACGTGCGCGACGATCAGCTTGTTCTGGATGAGCGAGTTGCCTTCGAGCAGGAACGCGTAGCACGGATTGGAGTTGATGACAAGCTCGTAAATTTTGCTCAGGCCGTAATCGTATTGCATCTTCATCTTCCGGAACATCTTGCCGAAGCTCCAGTGGCTGAAGCGTGTCGGCATCCCGTAGGCGCCGAACGTGTAAATGATGTCCGCCGGACAGATCTCGTACCGCATCGGATAGAAATCGAGACCGAACCCGCGGGCGATCTCGGTAATTTCGTCGATGGCTCTCTCAAGCTGCCGGATCTCGTCCTGATTCATGGCGTTCCCCCTCCCGATCGGGCAGTTCGGCTGCCGTCAGGCGGCGCCGTAGTACCCATTCTATGAGTCCGCGCGCAAAACGTATGCCGGGACAGACGCCAAAGTGCGCGCTAATGGTGAAACGTTTGAAAAATGGTGAAAATTGTCCCATTCTGGTCTATAATGGACCCGTCTGAATCCGTAATGAACCAGTAAGAAAGGCGGGAAGCATCATGAAATTGTCGGCCAAATGGCAGCAAATGATGGATTACATCGGATTAACTGACGCAGACACGACGCTCTTGCACGGAAAGACCGCCGAGTTCGACAAAATTGCGGACGCCGTTACGGACGAACTGTATCGTCGCGTGACGGCCCGTCCGGAACTGAAAGCCATCATCGAACGGCACAGTACCATCGATCGGCTGAAGCAGACGCAGCGCGCCTATTTCATGTCCATGTGCACCCAAAAAATTGATGACGCTTACATTGAGCACCGGATGCGGGTCGGCCGGATTCATTCGCGGATAGGTCTTACGACGCATTGGTATCTGGGGACCTATATGATCTATCTGGATCTGGCGGTTGCGCATCTGCGCCAGGTCTGCCCGGATGATTGGATGGACGTGACGCTTGCGCTCTCGAAAATGTTCAACCTCGATTCGCAGATCGTCCTCGAAGTTTACCAGGAGGAAGAGAAGGCGAAAGTTGAACGGCTGGCGGAGGAGCGCGGCGGCATGCTGAGCGTCATCACGTCATCGGTGCAGGAATTGTCCGCAATGTTGACCCAGCTGAGCACAAGCAGCCGTTCGGCCGCCGACAACGCGCGGCAGTCGGTGCTCGCCCAGGAGCGCTCGGGCGCGTCGATCCGGGAGCTGGAACACGAGATTCACGAAATCTCGGAAATCGGCTCCGTCATGCGGGAGCTGTCGGACCGCACGCATCTGCTCGGGCTGAACGCGGCGATTGAGGCGGCCCGCGCCGGAGAGTACGGCAGAGGTTTCGAGGTCGTCGCGGGCGAAGTGCGCAAACTGGCCGCGTCGTCGAAGGAATCGCTGGATGAAGTTCATCGGAAGCTGGACCAGATCCGGCAGTCGATCCGGACGGCGGTCGAGATCTCGGAGCAGTCCGCCGAATACGCCGGCCGGCAGGCGGCGGTCGCGGAAGAGCTGAACGCCTATGTGCAAATGATCGAACGCGTGGTGGCGGAGCTGGAGTCGCTCAGGGAAAGCGTTGCGGCGGATGTGACGAACTGAAACGAATCATCGCAAGCACGTTCAGCCGGCGGATCGCGCCGAAACCTTGCGGGAGCGCGGTTTTCAGACTGTACGACAGGCGCGTCAACGATACCGAAAAGCGTAACGGACAAGCCCTGACCGCTGCCTTGGAATCCCCCTCCATACGATAGAAATGAAACGGAAGCGGTTCTGAATCGTATATCCGGGTGTGAGTACATGCAGCAAGGAGGGGGCATATGGAAGTTTACCAAGGCGGTTTGGACGGCAGAACGCGCAAGACGGTCGAGCTTCCGCCGGGGTTCTGGAAGAAGGTCGCGATCGGCGCCGTCGTCGTGCTTGTTCTGATCATCGGTTATACATCGTTCTATACGGTCGAGGAGCAGGAGCAGGCGGCCATCCTGACCTTCGGCAAGTACACGGCGACGCAGGAAGAACCGGGGCTGCATTTCAAGCTGCCGTACCCGATCCAGCAGGTGGTGAAGGTGCCGGCGAACCTGACGCAGAAGCTGCAGATCGGCTACCGTGAAGAAAGCGGACAGATCCGCACGGTCGAGGAAGAGGCGCTCATGATCACGGGCGACGAGAACATCGTGCATGCGGACGCCGTCGTGGAATGGAAAATTTCGGACGTGCGCGCCTATCTGTACAACATCGAAGATCCGGAGCGTTTCCTGCGCAACGCGGCCAGCAGCGCGATCCGCTCGGTCATCGGGTCGACGAAGCTCGATTACGCGATCACGGACGGCAAGACCGTCATCCAGACGGAAGTGAAGCAGAAGCTCG
The DNA here is from genome assembly GCF_907165215.1 of Thermobacillus xylanilyticus. Lineage (GTDB taxonomy): Bacteria > Bacillota > Bacilli > Paenibacillales > Paenibacillaceae > Thermobacillus > Thermobacillus xylanilyticus. The sequence goes on from NZ_CAJRAY010000085.1 coordinate 26,800, forward strand.
AAGAGCTGATGCGCCAGTACGACACGGGCATCTTCATCAGCGACGTGAAGTTCCAGGACATCGAGCCGCCGGAAGGCGAAGTGCAGCAGGCGTTCAAGGAAGTGACGAACGCCCGCGAAGAGAAGAACACGAAGATCAACCAGGCGCAGCGCTACGTCAACGACCGGCTGCCGAAGGCGCGGGGCGAAGCGCAGGCGCTTATCGAGTCGGCGGAAGCGGAGAAGCGTTCCCGCATCCTGAACGCGGAGGGCGACGTCGCGAAGTTCAACGCGATCTATGCGGAATATGTGAAGAATCCTTCGGTCACGAAGGAGCGGCTCGTGCTCGAGACACTCGAGCGGATTCTGCCGAACGCGAAGATCATCATCACGGACGGCAGCGGCAACACGGTGCAATATCTGCCGCTTGACCAGCTGCTGAACCGCTCCGGTTCCGGGAAATCCGGCGGTTCTTCCGGCTCGGCGTCCGGATCGTCGTCCGGTTCATCGTCGGGCGCGGCATCCGGCACAACGTCCGGCGCGACGGGAGGGGGAACGGAGCAATGAAGAAGCGCGGAATGTTTCTGATCGGGCTCGGCGTGCTGCTGCTCGTCATCGTGCTGTCCGGATCGATGTTCATCGCGAAGGAAGGGGAGTACAAGGTCGTGCTCCGCTTCGGCGAAGCGACGCGCATTCATACCGAACCCGGCATCAAGTTCAAGGTGCCGTTCATCGAATCCGTCCGGACGCTGCCGAAGTACCAGAAAGTCTACGACAGCGAGCCGACGCTGATTCTGACGAACGACAAGAAGCCGATCTATGTGGACAACTACACGGTCTGGCGGATCAGCGATCCGCAGAAGTTCCTGCGTTCGCTGAATACGGTATCGAACGCGGAAAGCCGGATTTCCGACGCCGTGTACAACGCGGTGCGACGGAAACTGTCGGAGATCGAATACGGCAACATTATCAGCGAGAATACGGCGCGCGGCGACCTGAACGAGGAAATTACCAAGATCGTCGCCGATGTCGCCGCGAATCAGGGCTACGGCATCGAAGTGATCGACGTCCGCATCAAGCGGACCGACCTGCCGCCGGAGAACAAGGAATCGGTCTATAACCGGATGATCTCGGACCGGCAATCGATCGCCGCGGGCTATCTGTCCGAGGGCGACGAGGAGTCGCGCAAGATTACGTCGAACGCCGACCGCCAGGCGAAGGAGCTGCTCGCCGAAGCCGAGGCGAAGGCGAAGAAGATCATCGCCGAAGGGGAGCAGGAAGCGGCCCGCATCTACAACGAAGCGTACGGGAAAGATCCGGAATTCTACGAGCTGTACCGCACGCTGGAAAGCTATGTGAAGACGTTCGAAGGCGAACCGGTCATCATGATGCCGATCGACTCGCCGTACGCCCGCCTGCTGCTGGGCGAATGATACGGGACATGCGAAAACGGCCGATCAGGAGATATTCTCCTGACGGCCGTTTTGGGTTGGCGGCGCCGGACCGGTTGGGTTGATCCATGAAACGTCGAATTCCGTCTGTTTATTTTCCGAGGCGTGTAGTAGAATGATGGGGAGTCGAATACTGCTTCGGGGAAAGGCAGACGGATCCGTCATGAGGAAACTGCGCGGCGCGCTGCAGCACATCAAGCTGGAACTTGGGCCGGACGCGTGGCACAATTTCCGGATCGATACATCGGCGTCGCTGCTGTTCGCTTTCTTCAATGTCGTCTACAACCAGTTCTACATTGCGATGGCCTTGCGCGCGGGAGCGACCGACTTTCAGGCCGGATTGCTCGCCGCGGCGCCGGCCGTCGGGCTGATGCTGTCGCCGGTATGGGCTTCGTTCATCGAGCGGTCGCAGCCGCGCCCGTACATGGTCTGGCCGAATCTGATCGGCCGCGCGTTGATCGTGCTGCCGGCGTTCTTCGGCGTGCCGGTCGTCTTCGTCGCGACCGCGCTGGTCTTCCAGCTGCTGATGGGGGTGCAGGCGCCCGCATACGCCGCGCTTATTCCGCGGATGTACCCGCCTCGCCACCGCGGCCGGCTCATGGGCAATGTCCGCGTCGCAATGGTCGTGCTCATGATCCCGATGGCCTACGCGGTCGGCCGGTGGATGGACGAAGCGGGGTCGGGCGGGCCGCTGGCGGCGGCGGCCGTGCTCGGCGTCCTGTCGATTCTTCTGTTCACGCGGATTCGGGAATCCGAGCCGGTGAAAACCTCGTCCGACCCGCCGCGGCGCGACGGACTCAAGGGCCAATGGCAGCTCGTGAGGGAGAGCAAGGAGCTGAGCCTGTTCCTGCTGGCCACGACGTTCACCGGCTTCTGCAACATCGCGGCCGGGCCGCTGTACCAGATCATCCAGGTGGACCGGCTGGCGCTCTCGAACGTGGAGATCGGCTATGCGCGGATCGTCTACTATGTCTTTCTGCTCGCGTCCTATTTCGTGGCCGGCTGGGTGATCGACCGGTATTCGGCGCGGCACACGGTGGTATACGGCCTCGCCGCGTTCGCGATCGTGCCGGTGCTGTACGCCCTGTTCGGCAATTACCCGGCCGTCCTCGCGGGCAGCGCCGTGCTCGCCATCGGCGACGCGATCTGGGACATCGGGTTCATGACCTACGTGTTCCGCCTGGCGCCGGGACGGGAGGCCGCAGCCTTCGGCCTGCACATGATGCTGTTCGGCATCCGGGGTACGATCGGCCCGATCCTGTCAACGGCGTTGTCCGGCATCGGCGTGCCGATGACCGCGCTGCTGGCCGCCGCCGCGCTGTTCGGCTGGATGGGCGTGGCGCTCTTCCTGCTCCTCGGCAGACGGACCCGACACGCATAAACGGAAGCCGCCGGCTTGCTGCCGGCGGCTTCGTACGTCATACGGCGGGCTGTTCGCGTCTGTGGAAGAACGATTTGAGCGCGGCGTAGACTTCATTTTTTTCCCGGATGACATAATAGAGAAACCGCGGATACGTGATATGTTTGTAGGCCGACATCAGCGTGCTGGACCGGTTGTACTGGTTCACTTCGCCGTAACCGAACAGGTTCGACCGCTTGAGCAGCTCCCCGATCAGCTTCACACAGCGCTCGTTGTCGCTCGTCAGGTTGTCGCCGTCGGAGAAATGGAACGGATAGATGTTGTACGAAGACGGCGGGTACCGGGAGTCGATGATCTCGAGCGCCTTCATATACGCGGAGGAGCAGATGGTGCCCCCGCTCTCGCCGCGGTTGAAAAATTCGTCCTCCGACACTTCCTTCGCTTCCGTATGGTGGGCGATGAACACGATTTCGACGTTCTCGTAGCGGTGCCTCAAGAAGCGGGTCATCCAGAAGAAAAACGTGCGCGCGACGTACTTTTCGAAGCTGCCCATGGAACCCGAAGTGTCCATCATGGCCAGCACGACCGCGTTCGATGTCGGCTGCACGATCTCTTCCCATGTCTTGTAGCGCAGGTCGTCCGGCGAAATGCCGTGGATGCCCGGTCTGCCGCTGAGCGCGTTGCGGCGGAGGTTCTCGAGAATGGTCCGCTTCTTGTCGATGTTGGACGAGAGGCCTTTCTTGCGGATGTCGTTGAACCGGATGTCCTTCGTCTGCAGTCGGTTTTTGTCCTTCGGGCTGAGAAAAGGCAGTTCCAGTTCGGCGAACAGCATCGTTTCGATTTCTTCGAGCGTCACTTCCGCCTCGATCACGTCTTCCCCGGGCTGATCGCCCGCTCCTTCGCCCGCTCCGCCGTTTCCGGACGGGTCAATGCCGATCACGTCGCCGACCGAGCTGTTGCCGTCTCCCTGGCCGACATGCCGGCTCTTGTTGTAATTGTAGATAAAACGGTATTCGTCCAGACTGCGGATCGGCACTTTGATGATCTGTTTGCCGTCGGAAAGGATGATGTTCTCTTCGGATACCAGGTCCGGCAAGTTTTGTCGGACGGCTTCCCGCACTTTCTGCTGGTGCCTCGCCTGATCCTGGTAGCCCTTGCGATGCAGCGACCAATCTTCCCGCGAAACGATGAACGACGGCTGGCCGGCTTCCATCATGGACTTGCACCTCCCGCATCGACAACTTGCCGTTTTCTATTCAATATATTCACGGCGAAGGCGGTTATGTGATGAAGGGCTTGCCCAATCCGGAAATGCCGGGACGAGGCGCGGGCGATTTGATTGCGGGGTTAGACGCGCGGTATAGTGATGACAGAGGGAAAAAGCGGCAGGCGGCCCGGCAACTCGGCCGCCTGCATGTTCGCGGTGTTTACTGAACGATGAGCCCGATCACGAACAGGGTGCTCGTGCCGGCAAGCAAAATGGCGTTGAAGACGAGTCCGAGAATGGCGAATACGCGCCGCCGGTTCCGGATGACGCAGCCGACGATGCCCAGCACGACGCCGACGACGGACAGCAGCAAGCCGAGGAGGATCAGCAAGGATCCGATCACGAGCGGGATGTTCCCGGCAACTTCATCCGGTCCCGGCATTGCGATCACGCCGCCCTCGGTCGTGTATTCGGCCATTCCGGCGAGCGTGGCGCCAAATCCGACAATCGCCAGCAAGATGCTGACAAGCCCGATGACGAAGGACGCGATGCCGGGGCCGGAATGCTTCAGGGGCGCGGAATTCACCTCCGGCTGCACAGGGGTCATGAATTGCGATTGTTCCTGAGACCCTTCCACTTGCCCATTGCCTCCCATTTGTCGTAATGTGACCATTATAACCTGACGGAATGGATGTGAAAACCTTGAATTGGAAAAAACATGCCGCCATCGGGGCGATTTATGCGGGACTTGCCGTCGCGTTCGGCGCGTTCGGCGCGCACGTGCTGGAGGCACGGCTGTCCCAGGATTCGCTCTCGACGTATGAGACGGCCGCCCGCTATCATATGTACCATGCGCTCGGGCTCGTGCTGACGGCGATTCTGGCCGGACGCGCGGAAGCGGGAGCGACCGGACGGCTGTTCGCCTGGGCCTTGCGGCTGCTGCATGCCGGCATCTGGCTGTTCTCGGGCAGCCTGTATGCGCTTGTTTTGACCGGGACGGGGTGGCTCGGCGCGATTACGCCGCTGGGCGGAGTGTCCTGGGTCGCCGGCTGGGGGCTCGCGGCTGCCGCGCTTCTGCGTTCCGGCCGCCAGCTCCCGGCGGTCGGAAATTGTAATCGCGGTCACAAAAATAATGCCGAATCCGGCCAAAATCCGGTATAATGAAAAAGATGAATTTTCCATCGCCCCGCAAGCCATACGGCTCGCGCCGTGCTCTTTCGGTCGGGCGCGGCCGTCAAGCGGTGTAATAGATCTGCATCATGTCGTGTCGGGAAGGATGGTTCGCGCAAATGGCATTGCATGATCCGGCCCACGAAGGCAAGCTGCGACGGGGTCCTTCCGCTTCGACCGCCGCCCCGGTGATCTGGATCAGCGGAGCGGTTGCCGCATGGGCCGCGGCGGCTCCCCTGTTGATGCCGGGACAGGCGGCCGTATGGACGACTGCCGTGGCGGCAGTGACCGGATTTGCTGCAGCAACGGTCCTCGCCTTCAGACGCCCGAAACGGGGAAGCGCGGCAGCCGCGCCTGTCCGTGAAGCGGGCGAGACGATTTTCCGACACGCTCCGTTTCCCATCGTCATCGCGGATGCGAAGGGACATGTCCGGGAAGCCAATGAAGAAACCTTGCAATTATACGGGTATGAACGTGTCGAATTGAGCCGGTTTTCGCTGCCGGAACTGGCGCCCCCCGCCTCGCGAAGCGCGCTGATGGAAGGCCTGAAAGCGGCGGCGGCCGGGGAGAGGCGGCAGGTCGAACTGGCCATGCTGCACAAGAGCGGTTACGAATTGGATATCCGGCTTTTGCTTTCGCCCTGCCCCCTGCAAAGCGGCGAGCCCGGCATCGTCGCGCTCATCCAGGACATCGGGGAGCAGAAGCGCAGCTCGGAACGGATTCGCTATCTTGCGTACTACGACGACATGACCGGGCTGCCGAATCGGCGATTGTTCATGGCTACGCTGACGGAAACACTTTCCCGCCCGCGTCCGTCCGACCGGAAAGCGGCGGTTCTGTACCTGGATCTTGACCGTTTCAAACTGGTGAACGATTCGTTCGGGCGGGATTTCGGCGACATGCTGCTGCTGCAAGTGGCGGAACGGCTGTCGCGCAATCTGGGAGAGAGCGATCTGGCGGCACGGATGGAGGGCGACGAGTTCGCCGTCCTGTACGACGGCGTCGCTTCGGAATCGGAAGCGCTGGAACGGGCGCAGCTGTTGCTCCGGCTTCTGGAAGAGCCGTTCGAGCTGCAGGGTCATCCGTTCCACCTCAGTGCCAGCATCGGCATTGCCCTGGCCAGTGCCGGCTGCGATCCGGCCGGGGTGATCAAGCAGGCCGACATTGCGCTCGGCCTGGTGAAGGACAACGGCCGCAACGGCTGCATGCTCTACACCGGCGAGACGGACAATTCCTCGCTCGAGCGGCTGACGATGCAGCACGAGATGAAGCTGGCGCTTGCACGCGGAGATTTCCGGCTGTTCTATCAGCCGCAGTACGAGATCGAGACGGGACGCCTGATCGGGATGGAGGCGCTGCTTCGCTGGCAGCATCCCGAACGGGGCATGATTCCGCCGGGAGAGTTCATTCCGATCGCGGAGGAGAGCGGCCTGATCGTCCAGTTGGGCGATTGGGTGCTGGCCGAGGCATGCAGGCAGAACAAAACCTGGCAGTCCCTCGGACTGCCGGCCGTGCCGGTGTCCGTCAATCTGTCGATGCGGCAGTTTCTGCAGCGCAACCTGAAGGAGCGGGTGGAGCGCATTCTGGCCGAAACGGGACTGGAGCCGCAGTATCTGGAACTGGAGATTACCGAATCCATGACGATGGACGTGAAATACGCGACGGCCTGTCTGCTGGAGTTGGCGGAACTCGGCGTGCGCATCAGCATCGACGACTTCGGCACCGGGTACAGTTCGTTTCATCATCTGAAAAATTTCCCGATCCATCGTCTGAAGATCGACCGCTCGTTCGTCCGCGATATCCGGCAGGATCCGAACGATGCGGCGATCGTCGCGGCCATCATCGCGATGGCGCACAATTTGAATCTGCCGGTCATCGCGGAGGGTGTGGAGTCCGAGGATCAGCTCCACTTTCTGAAGACGCACCGCTGCGACGGTTTCCAGGGGTATTATCGCAGTCCGCCCGTGCCGGTGCAGGATGCGGAATCGCTGCTGCGCGAAGCCGGCGGGCGGGCGGACTGAAGCGGGCCGGCGGGATCAGGTCTCGATGAAATCGTCGATCTCGAACAGCCCGAACGTATAAACTTTCTTCTCGTCGACATGGTACACCGTGACGGTGTACATGGATTCGTCAAGATTGATAATGCGGCAAGGCACGCTCAGCTTGATGCCGCGCCCGCGGTTGACATTGAGCCGGACCAGCCGGTTGCCCGCAATGTATCCGCGAATGCGTTCCATCGCTTTGTCGATGCAGCCCGTGGAGTCGCCGTCATCGGCGGCTCCTTTTGCATTGCCGCCGGCCGTTTCCCGGGAGTTCCCGGTTGACGGGGCCAACGGCTCACTTGCTTCTGCCAGACGAAAGACTGATTCTGCTGCGACCGTTTTCCCATTTGCGAGCTCCGCCGGAGTCGGAAGCGGGTTCGATTGATGCGGTCCCTGGGCGGCCTGTTGGATGGGACTTCCGGTCTCGATGCCCGATTTGATCCGATAGTCCGTGAAGCCGCTTCGGTTCAGCGCCGACACGAGATGTTCCAGCGCCGTTGCGTCCGTGTCGCTTTCGATCATCAGATCCACGTTGAAAATGTACAGGTTTCTCCACGAAGTTTTGACTTTCATCTCTCTAACGCCCCTCACCTTTCCTGATCATATTGTATCACGCATGGGTCCGCGGGCATAGATTTTCACCCAAAAAAAGCAACGAAAAGAAGGACAGGACGCCTGCCCTTACGGGCCGGGAGCGTTGGGAATAGGTTAGGAATAGAGTTGCAGAAATTCCTGACAAAGGGTGATCGGAATGATCCGGCTGGTACCCATGCCGTTTGAAGGAGGCGTTGCCCTGGGCGTGGAAGTCCTTCTGCCGAAAACGACGCTCCTGGCTATCACGACCGATGTCGGATATATCATGTGTGGCGCACTGGATGTGGCGCTGCTCAACGAGAGGCTGCGCGACCGCGGCATCGTGGCGGGCAGGGCCGTCGGCGTGCGCACGCTCGAGCAGCTGATGGAAGCACCGCTGGAGTCGGTGACGACAGCGGCCGAAGCGCGCGGCATCCTGCCGGGCATGCGCGGGGCCGACGCGTTGAAGATGATGGTCTGACCCGTTCGGCAGTATAGCGGCCGTCCTGAACGTTTCTTGAACCGGACGGCCGTTTCTGTTTGTTTGCGGTCGGATTCAGACTCTTGCACATCCGGCAATGAAAAACGGCCGCTCAGGAGGCGCCTGAAACGACCGTAATCCGCTTCAACGGGTCTCGAACAGTTTGCGCAGGTTGACGTCGTAAGGCGGACGCACGATGCCCTTCTCGGTGATGATCGCGTCGACGTACTCGGCTGGCGTCACGTCGAAGGCCGGATTGTAGACGCGGACGCCGTGCGGAGCGGTCCTGCGGCCGAACCCTTCGGTGATTTCTTCCGCCGGGCGCTCTTCGATCGGAATCTCCGCGCCGGTCGGCGTGTTCAGATCGATCGTCGACAGCGGGCAGGCGACATAGAACGGAATGCCGTGCGCCTTCGCCAGCACGGCGACGCCGTAGGTGCCGATCTTGTTCGCGACGTCGCCGTTCGCCGCCACCCGGTCGGTGCCGACGATGACCGCCTGCACCCAGCCGGAACGCATGACCGCGGCGGCCATGTTGTCGCAGATGAGCGTGACATCAATGCCGGCCTGATGCAGTTCGAACGCCGTCAGGCGCGCGCCCTGCAGCACGGGGCGCGTCTCGTCCGCGAACACTCGCAGCTTGATGCCGCGTTCGGCGGCGAGATAGAACGGCGCCAGGGCCGTGCCGTATTTCGCCGTTGCCAGGCCGCCGGCGTTGCAGTGGGTGAGCACGCCCATGCCGTCCGCAAGCAGCGTGAGCGCATGCTCGCCGATCAGCCGGTTCGTCTCGATGTCTTCGGCGTGGATCGCTTCCGCTTCGCGGACAAGCGCTTCCTGGCAGCTATCCGCCGGGGCGCCGCTTGCCGCAAGCGCTTCGGCGCGCGCGGTCATCCGGTCGAGCGCCCAGAACAGGTTGACGGCGGTCGGCCGGGATGTCGCCAGATATTCGGCGTGGCGCTTCACCGCGTCCAGCCAGGCGTCCGTTCCGCCCTGGACCGCCTTCGCGGAACCGAGCACGACGCCGTAAGCGGCGGCGATGCCGATCGCGGGCGCGCCGCGCACGGCGAGGCTGCGGATCGCCTCCCATACTTCTTCCGGCGTGTCAAGATGCAGATACTCGATGCGTTCGGGAAGCTGCCGCTGATCGAGCAGTTCGAGCTGCGAGCCTGTCCAGTTCAGCGGCGAGAGCGGTTGATGGGTTGTCGTCATGATGAATTATCCTTTCAGAGCGGCTGCCGCTTCGCGGGCCGCGTCGATTGCGAAGTCAATGGATTCGGCGCCGCGATTGCCCTTGATCAACGCCTTGCCGATGCGGAGCGCGATGCGCTGCGCTTTCTCCCGGACGGCTGCGTCGGGGATGCGGTCGATGTCGGCGACGTGCGCCAGACCGACGATGCGGCGGACCATTTTGCACCCGGCGTAACCGATCGAGTCCTGCAGCAGTCGGCGCATGTAGTCGTCCTGGTAGCCGGCCGCCCGCGCGGCGAGCCGGTCGACGTTCTTCTCGTTCCAATGTGCCCGGAACTTCCGGTCGAACTGCGTCCAGATGCTCTTCACCGTCTCCAGCAGATATTCGCGGTACGACGTTCTGGAAGCTTCGTCGGCGCTCCAGTGGAGCTGGCCGGCGTAGTTCAGCAGCAGGTTGCCGATAACCGCGCCGATGTCGAAGCCCATCGGACCGTAGTATGCGAATTCGGGGTCGATCACTTTCGTCGAATCTTCGCGGACGAAGATGCTGCCCGTATGCAGGTCGCCATGCAGCAGCGCCTGGCCCTGCGTCAGAAATTTCTCGCGCAGCAGCGCGACTTCGAAATGCAGCTTCTCGTCGGTCCGCAGCGCTTCGGCTTCGTCTTCGATCGCCGCGTCGTAATTGTTGTTCGACGAGACGGTGTACGGGTCGTCGAAGATGAGATCTTCGGTGATCTTGCACAGTTCCGGATTGATGAACCGGCCGGCCTGCACTTTCTTCTCCTGCTGGTTCATGCCGAGATCGGATGTGAAGAACAGCGTGTTCGCGAGGAACGTCGAGATATGATCGGCGAACAGCGGATAGCGGCGGCACTGCATCAGCCCGCTGCGCATGATGATATGGTCGCTCAGATCTTCCATGACGGTGAGCGCCAGATCCGGGTCGTACTTGTACACTTTCGGCACGAGGCCCGGCGCAAGGCGGCCTTCCTGGATCAGCGCCTCGCTCTCGATGCGCGAACGGTCGAGCGTCAGCGGCCAGGATTCCCCGACAACCTTCGCGTAGGGGAGCGCCTGCTTGACGATGAGGCTGCGGCCCGATTGCTCGTCGCGGATATGGAAGACGAGGTTCAGGTTGCCGTCCCCGATCTCGCGGCACGTCAGCTCGGCTCCCTGCGGGAAGACGCCTTCAATCCGGCGGGCGAGCTCGATCGCTTCCGATTCGGTAAGCGGATGGTATTCGGACAATTGCGGCACCTCCGTGGCGTTGCCTTCAATAGTGACATTATCCCTAGATAGTATAAAGAAGTTTTAATCTGATTGGAATACCCTCTATTGCTTCGTTTGCAGGGAATTCGCGGTTATGAATCGACGTTCAGGCCGGTCAGCCGGACGGTACATGCCGGCGCCGCGCTTCCCGGTACGGCGTCAGTCGGTCTCCATCAGTCCGGCCGCTTGAAGGGGACCTTTGGCCGTAAGCAAGGACAACACCTTGGCCATGTCCTCCGGGGATTCCCTGCAGCCGTTATTCAACCAATATTGGATCACGCTCAAATGAGCGCCGGAAATGTAAGAGGCAACATGCTCGGGCGAAATCGGCGTCCGATTCGGGCGGGTCCGCGATGCGGCCGTTCTTTCATATAATTGGTCCCACATTGCCTGTTTCAGTCGGGATTGAAAAACGGGATCGCCTTTGGGGCTGAGCAGCACTTTCAGAAAGTCCCGATTCCGGTAAAAGTATTGAAAAATGTCAATGGCAATCGGCAGCGAATCACCGACGGTCTTGCGGATGGCCGCATGTCTTCTCGCAATGTCCATGATTCCTTCCATAAATTCGGATTCATGGCTGGACAAGCAATGGTACTTGTCCTGGTAATGCGCGTAGAACGTGCTGCGGTTGATGCGCGCTTTGGCGGTAATATCCTTGATTGTAATGGCTTCGAAACCTTTCTCCTCCATCAGTTGAATCAATGCGTCTCTGATCGCTTCAAGGGTCTTGGTCACGCGCAGATCTTGCTTCTTTTCCATCGTCCGACTCCCTTTGCCCGACAATTTTGCACGGTTTGTTGTCTAACCGTCAAAACCGGCGGCATTGCTTGTTGTTGCGGCTATCGCTTTGATTTTATACTAAACACGCTGATTAATAAACAACACTGTGTTGGGGAGGAAGGCATGACGATGGGGATCATTGACAAGCTGGCGAAAAGCATGGCTACACGCGCAACGGTCATCGATAAAACCAAAGCGGCGGAGCACACGTATCGATTGACGATCCGGCTGCAGGGTTCTCAATCGTTTGCGTATCGTCCGCAGGACTTTTTGCGAATTCTTGTCCTGGATGATCCGAAAGTACCGTTGCGGGATCGTGTGCGGTCCTATTCCGTCTGGAATTTCGATGCCCGGACGCAAACCCTCGATCTGGCGGTGTGCACATTTTCCAACGGTCCCGGAGCGCATTGGATCCAAAACGTGCGGGCGGGCGACGACGTTTATTTCATGAAGCATGCCAGCAATCTGGTCATCCATCAGGATGACGCCGACGCCGTGATGATCGGCGATATTTCCGCTCTGGGCCATCTGTACGGTCTGCGCCGGTTTTTCCGGTATCCGGAACGCGTATCCGGTTTGATTTTTGGCCGGGATCAAGCCGATTTTTTCCCGGATCTCGACGGTGAGTCCCCCTTTCAGTTCATTGCAGGCGGGCCGCATCAAGATCAAACGGTTATATCCGCGGTAGAAGCCGCACTGCCCCGCCACGCCGGCAAAACCGCCATTTATGTCGCGGGTGACGGCGAAATGTGCAAATTGCTTTATAAATATCTGAAGAGTTTGGGATGGAGCGGCAAACAGGTCAAGGTCAAGCCGTTTTGGATCCAGGGGAAAAAGGGATTGGAGTAAACATGCCCCGGATGTTCGCAATCGGGCGCCGGTATCTGGTATAATGAAGACTCAGCATGGATCGGGGGGATGCCGGGCAATGGACGGTAACGTGACGCGGCTTGCCGGCGTGCGGGACGGCACCGCGTTGAAAGAATGGGCATCGGCGATTGATGCGCTTGTCTGCGGGCGGCAGCTGATCCTGATGCGCAAGGGCGGAATCGCCGAGGAGACGCGGGATTTCCAGCTCGCCGCGCCGCGGTTCTGGCTGCTGCCGACCTACGAGCATCAGCGGGAGCATCTGCTGAAGGAAGAATTCCGGCCGCTGATCGGCCGCACGCTGGCCGAGCGCGAAGCGGCGGGAGGCCGGCTGCTCCTGAAGGCGTGGGCGGAGGCGGTGCGCGACATCGAGGTGACCGATGCGGAAACGCTGGCGAAACTCGACCGTTTTCACATCTGGACCGGCGCGTTTGCGGACGAACGGCTGAAATGGAAGCGGACAAAACCGCTCCATGTGCTCATCCTTCGCGTCCATGCGGCTGAAGAGCCTGTCGCGATCCCGCACCGGGAGTCGTATGCCGGATGCAAATCCTGGGTGAAGCTCGAGGATGACGCGGCGGACGCCGGGTTCCGTCCCGTGCTGTCGGATGAGGAATTTCTGTGGCGGGAAGCGGAAATTTTGAACGCGCTGGCCTGATCCGGCGGGTTGCCGCACGGCCGGGGCGGCGGACTGTCAGGGAAGCTGACGGGACCGGGCCGGCGTTTGTTGCGTTGCGCCGGGAAATATATTAGAATAATTTTAAATTACATGGCGATTATCATTGATAATCACCTTTCAATACAGATCAATGCGGAAGGAGACACCATACATGGCGACTCGATTCACGGTAAAAGGACTGCGGGCGTCGATCGAAGGCAAGGAAATTCTGAAAGGCATCGACATCGACATCCGCGGCGGCGAGATCCATGCCATCATGGGTCCGAACGGCACGGGCAAGAGCACGCTCGCGTCGGCGCTCATGGGGCATCCGAAATATGAGGTGACGGAAGGCGAAGTGCTGCTCGACGGCGAGAATCTGCTCGAGATGGAAGTCGACGAGCGGGCGCGCGCGGGCCTGTTCCTCGCGATGCAATATCCGAGCGAAATCACGGGCGTGACGAACGCGGACTTCCTGCGCAGCGCGATCAACGCGCGCCGCGGCGAAGGCAACGAAATTTCGCTCATCAAGTTCATCCGCCAGCTCGAAGCGAAGATGAAAGAGCTCGAGATGAATCCGGAGTTCGCCCACCGCTATCTGAACGAAGGGTTCTCGGGCGGCGAGAAGAAGCGGAACGAAATTCTGCAGATGATGATGCTCGAGCCGAAGATCGTCATCCTCGACGAAGTCGACTCGGGTCTCGACATCGACGCGCTGAAGATCGTCGCGAGCGGCGTCAACAGCATGCGTTCGGAAGACCGCGGCTTCCTGATCATCACGCACTATCAGCGGCTGCTGAACTACATCAAGCCGGATTTCGTCCACGTCATGATGCAGGGACGCATCGTGAAGTCGGGCGGTCCGGAACTGGCCGAGCGCCTCGAAGCCGAAGGTTACGACTGGATCAAGGAAGAGCTGGGCATCGTCGACGAGACCGTCGGTCAAGCCTGAGCGGAGAGGGGCGTTGACACGACATGAGTACGCAACTGAATGCTCCGGTAAGCCGTGAAAATATCGAAGCTTTGTCCCAGGGCAGAGGCGAGCCCGGCTGGCTGACCGACATCCGGAAAGAAGCGGCTGCGCTGGCCGGCACGCTGGAATGGCCCAGACCCGAGAAAATGCGCATCGACCGCTGGAAACTGACGGCGTTCGGCGTCGACAGGCATCCCGAACTTGCGGGAGATTTGTCGCAGCTGCCGGAAGAGATCCGCGCTTCGCTGCCGCAGGATGCCGCGAATCTTGTCGTACAGCGCAATTCCGGCGCCGCGTACCGCAACCTGGCGGAAGAGTGGAAAGCGAAAGGCGTTATTTTTACCGATCTGGAGACGGCCGTCCGCGAACACGGCGATCTCGTGAAGAAGCATCTGTTCAGCGTCGTCAAGGCGGATGAAGACAAGCTGACCGCGCTGCACGCGGCGCTCTGGAACGGCGGCGTCTTCGTGTATGTGCCGAAAAATGTCGAAGTGGAAGTGCCGCTGCAGGCTGTTCTTTACCTGGACGATGCGGAAGCGGCTTTCGCGCCGCATGTTCTGATCGTGGCCGACGCGAACAGCCGCGTGTCCTATGTCGACCGCGTGCTGGCGAGCGGCGCCGGCCGGTCGGCCGTCGCCGTGCATCATGCCGTGGTCGAAGTCGTCGCCGGCCCCGGCGCGCTGGTGCGGTTCGCGTCGATCCACCATCTGCCGGAGAGTGTCACGGATCTGTCGATCCGCCGCGCGACGCTGGCGAACGACGCGCGGATCGAATGGATCATCGGCGATCTGAACAACGGCAACACGCTGTCGGTCACCAAATCGGACCTGAAGGGCAACGGCTCCACGTCCGATTCGAAATTGATCACGATCGGCACGCAGTCACAGAACATGAGCATCACGACGCACGCCGTCCACTACGGTCTCAGCTCGGAGAGCGAGATGGAGACGCGGGCCGTCATGCGCGATTCGGCGACGGCGATCATCAACGGCGTCACGAAGATCGAGAAGGGCGCCACGAAGGCGAACGGCCATCAGACTGAACGGGTGCTCATGCTGAGCCCGAAGGCGCGCGGCGACGCGAACCCGATCCTGCTCATCGACGAAGACGACGTCAAGGCGGACCACGCCGCGAGCGTCGGCCGGGTGAACGAGGAGCAGCTCTACTATCTGATGTCGCGCGGCATTGACCGTGAAGTGGCGGAACGGCTCATCATCCGCGGCTTCCTGGAGCCGATCGTGTCCGAAGTGCCGATCGAAGCGGTGCGCGAGGAACTCGAGCGGATGATCGAAGGGAAGCTGAACGCATGAACCCGCTCGAGCTTCGCAAGCAGTTTCCGATCCTGGACCAGCAGGTGAACGGGCATCCGCTCGTTTACCTGGACAACGCGGCGTCCTCGCAGAAGCCGCGCAGCGTCATCGACGCGATCGTGCGCTATTACGAGCACGACAACGCGAACGTGCACCGCGGCGTCCATACGCTTGCATCCCGCGCGACCGACGCCTATGAAGGGGCGCGGGCGAAGGTCGCGAAGTTCCTGAACGCGGCCAGCGAGCGGGAAATCGTGTTCACGCGCGGCACGACGACGGCGCTGAACATCGTCGCCCGCTCCTGGGCACGCGCCGCGCTGCGCGAAGGCGACGAGATCGTGCTCACGCCGATGGAGCATCACGCGAACCTGATTCCGTGGCAGCAGGCGGCGAAGGCGACGGGCGCGGTGCTGCGCTACATTCCGATGCAGCCGGACGGCACGATCCGGCTGTCGGACGTCGAGGCGACGCTGACGGACCGGACGAAGATCGTCTCCGTCACCCACGTTTCGAACGTGCTCGGCGTCGTCAACCCGGTGAAGGAAATCGCGGCGCTGGCGCACAAGCGCGGCGCGGTCATGGTCGTCGACGGTGCGCAGTCGGCGCCGCACATGAAGGTGGACGTACGGGATCTTGATTGCGATTTTTACGCATTCTCGGGTCACAAGATGTGCGGTCCGACCGGAATCGGGGTACTCTATGGGAAACGGGAACTGCTCGAACAGATGGAACCGGTCGAGTACGGCGGCGAGATGATCGAGCACGTCGATTATTACGACGCGACGTGGAAGGAAGCGCCTTGGCGGTTCGAGGGCGGCACGCCGATCATCGCGGGCGCGGTCGGCCTGGCGGCGGCGATCGATTTCCTGACGGAGATCGGGATGGACAACATCGACCGCCACAGCGAGGCGCTTGCCCGCTACGCCTACGACCGTCTGTCCGAGATCGAAGGCGTCACGCTGTACGGCCCGCGCGAAGGCCGCGTCTGCCTCGTGACGTTCAACCTGGACGATGTCCATCCGCATGACGTGGCCACGGTCCTCGACACGGAAGGCGTCGCGATCCGTGCGGGGCACCATTGCTGCCAGCCGCTCATGCGCAAGCTCGAGGTGACGGCGACCGCCCGCGCCAGCTTCTATCTCTACAACACCGAGGAAGATGTGGAACGGCTGGCCGCGGCGCTAATCAAGGCAAAGGAGTTCTTCGGACATGCAATTGGATGAACTGTATCGAAGGGTCATCATGGATCACTACAAAAATCCCCGCAACCGCGGCACGATGGACGAAGACTCCGTGACGGTCAATCTGAACAATCCGACTTGCGGCGACCGGATCCAGCTGCAGCTGCGGGTGGAAGACGGCGTCGTCAAGCAGGCGAAATATACGGGAGAAGGCTGTTCGATCAGCATGTCTTCGGCCTCGATGATGACGGATGCGATCCGCGGCAAGACGCTGGACGAAGCGCTCGGTCTGGCGGAGAAGTTCAGCGCCCTGATGCAGGGGCAGCCCGTCGAATTCGAGGAGTACGAAGATCTCGAGGCGCTTTCGGGCGTCAGCAAGTTCCCCGCGCGGATCAAATGCGCGACGCTCGCCTGGAACGCGCTGCGCAAAGGCATCGAAGCCGGGCGGCAGGGCTGACGGGTGGCTGGAAGGCACGGTTTTTGAGAATCGGGCTGATTTTGGCAAGGAATGAATGAAGGAGGCTGAGGGCGATGGCGAAGAAGGCGCCGGAGTTGGAAGAATACAAATATGGCTTCCGCGACGAGCACAAGGCTGTCTTCCAGACGGGCAAAGGGCTTACGGCGGACGTCGTGCGCACGATCTCGCAGATGAAGGGCGAGCCGGAATGGATGCTCGAGTTCCGCCTGAAGGCGCTGGAGCAGTTCAACAAGATGCCGGTCCCGCGCTGGGGCGGCGATCTGGACGAACTCGATTTCGACGATATCCAATACTACGTCAAGCCGTCCGAGAAACAGGGCCGCACTTGGGAAGAAGTGCCGGCCGAAATCAAGGAGACGTTCGACAAGCTGGGCATTCCCGAGGCGGAACAGAAGTTCCTCGCGGGCGTATCCGCCCAGTACGAGTCGGAAGTCGTCTACCACAACATGCGTGAAGATCTGGCGAAGCAGGGCGTCATCTTCATGGACACCGACACCGCGCTGAAGGAGCATCCGGAGATCTTCAAGGAGTACTTCGGCACGGTCGTTCCGCCGACGGACAACAAGTTCGCCGCGCTGAACAGCGCTGTCTGGTCCGGCGGCAGCTTCATCTACGTCCCGCCGGGCGTGAAGTGCGAAATTCCGCTGCAGGCGTACTTCCGGATCAACTCGGAGAACATGGGGCAGTTCGAACGGACGCTCATCATCGCCGACGAGGGCAGCTTCGTCCACTACGTCGAAGGCTGCACGGCGCCGATCTACAGCACGAACTCGCTGCACAGCGCCGTCGTCGAGATCATCGTGAAGAAGGATGCGCGCGTCCGCTACACGACGATCCAGAACTGGGCGCCGAACATTTACAACCTCGTCACGAAGCGCGCGGTCGCGGAAGAGAACGCGACGATGGAATGGGTCGACGGCAACATCGGCTCCAAGCTGACGATGAAATATCCGGCCGTCATCCTGAAAGGCCGCGGCGCGAAAGGCAGCGTCCTGTCCATCGCGGTTGCAGGCAAAGGCCAGCATCAGGACGCCGGGGCGAAGATGATCCACCTCGCGCCGGATACGACGTCGACGATCATTTCGAAGTCGATTTCGAAGCACGGCGGCAAGGTGACGTACCGCGGTCTCGCGTCGTTCAGCCGCAACGCCGACGGGGCGAAGTCGAACATCAAGTGCGACACGCTCATTCTCGACAACCAGTCGACGTCGGACACGATCCCGTACAACGAGATCATGAACGACAACATCACGCTCGAGCACGAGGCGACGGTCTCGAAGGTATCGGAAGACCAGCTCTTCTACCTGATGAGCCGCGGCCTGTCCGAAGCGGAAGCGACGCAGATGATCGTCATGGGCTTCATCGAGCCGTTCACGAAGGAGCTGCCGATGGAGTACGCGGTCGAGATGAATCGATTGATCAAGTTCGAGATGGAAGGCTCGATCGGTTAAACAGCTGCATTGCGCGTGACATCCGGCGCGGTCACCCTTTGGAAGGGGGCCGCGTCATTTTTTGTGAAAAATGCACCGATAAAAATGTTGATTTTCTCTGTTCCCGGAGTCGGCGGGATGGTATCCTTTTCTTCAGGAAACCGCATTCAAAGGAGATCTGCCGATGATCACGAAAACCCATGCCCTATGGCGCAAAGAAGAATACACGTACCCCGTAACAGGCGATTTTGTACCGAATCTCGTCACCTATGTCCACGAAGATGATGAAATCAGGCCCGCGCTTATTGTCGTACCGGGCGGCGGGTATATCCTCGTTTCTCCCACGGAAGGGGAGATTGTGGCCAAGGCCTTTTACGACAAAGGCTGCAATGTATTCGTACTCACCTACACGACGAATCTGTTGCAGAGAACGCCTCTGAAAATGCAGCCGCTGAAGGATCTGTCCCAAGCGGTCAGGTTCGTGAGGAAGCAAGCCCGTGAGTTTCGGATTGATCCGGAGAAGGTCGCCATCTGCGGATTTTCGGCCGGCGGACATTTGTGCGGAAGTCTGGCCGTGCACCATGACGCAGAAGCGCTTCAGCCGGTCAGCCCCGAATACGAAGGCGTCAGCAATCGGCCGGATGCGGTCATCCTGTGCTATCCGGTCATCAGTTCCGGAGAATACGCGCATCAGGGGTCTTTCAAGGCGCTGCTGGGTCCGGAAGCGACTGCGGAAGAGCTGGCATACATGTCCCTGGAAAAGCAGGTCTCCCGCCGCACGCCCCCGGTCTTTCTGTGGCATACGGCGACCGACGAAGCGGTGCCTGTCGAGAATTCGCTCCTTTTCGCCAAAGCATGCAAGGAAAACGGTGTTCCGTTTGAGCTTCATGTATTCGGCAATGGCAGGCATGGGTTGTCCTTGGCCAATCGGCAATGGGCGTCCGGAGAATATGGCCGGGATTATACGATGCAGCAGGTTTACGAGGCTTTGCAGTATCTGATCGATCACCGGATGGAGCTGCCGCCCCCGTATGATCAGATCGGGCCGGTCCCCGAAGGCGCCGATGCAAGGCAAGTGGTGAATCAGTTCCAGTCCCGGTTCGCGCACTTGAGGCAGCCGGATGACGGAATCGCCATGTGGCCGGAGCTGGCGCATCAATGGCTGAAGAAAATTTTCGCGCTGCAAGACGCAGATGGTTGAACCGGCCGCTGATAGCGGAAGTTTTGCGCTTATTTTCGGGAAATTGGACGTTGGCGGGAAAATAGAAGAAGCTGCTTCGCCTATTTTGGTCAAATTGGCGGTTTTCCGGAAAATCGGGAGGATAGAAGAAGAAGTTTCCTCTAATTTTCCGGAGAACGGCGCTTTTCGACAAAATAGCGGAAGCAGCTTCGTTTATTTTATTCACCCGAACATTTCCGCCACACCGAGCGGATCGAAGCAAATCACATACTGCCCCACAATCGTATGACGGCCATATTTCTCCCGATACCGCTCGATGGCGGCTTGCAGGAAAGGCTCCGTCACCCCAAGAAACTCCGCAAAATCATGCCGGCTGCTGACGCGGGCGTGGTGCGCCTCGATGATCTTCTCCAACGGAACAAGCCGCTCATACGCCCACTCCCGGGCGGCCTTCTCCTGTTTGCGATTGCGGATGTCGGACTGATCCAGGATATCCCCGGCGCTCGTATGATAATGGCCGAGCTCTTCGGCGAGGATGCACGCTTTCTCCTTCGTGGTCGGGATGCGGCGATTGATCCAGACGATGCCGTCTGCGTACAGCCCTTTGATTCTTTTCATCAGCGGTTTCTCATAGATGTCAATGCCATGCTGCTCCGCCTCTCGGATGAGGTTGTCGTAGAGCATGGTTTCACTCCTGTCTCTGCTTACGCTTCATCCGGACGAACGCTTTGAACCGCTCGATCTCCTCCAGTTCCTCTTCCGTCCAGTCTTCCCCGTCATGATGCGCGGCGATGGTGCCGATCTCGCGATTCTCTTCCCACGATTGCGCCATGGATTCCAGTTGCTCGACCGTAATGCCGAGCGCGCGGCATACTTTCATGACGTTGTCGATGGACGCCCTGCCGACTCCACGGGTCAGCATCGACTGGAGCGTCGTCGGCGGCAAGCCGATCGATTCGGCGAACGATCTCCGGCTTCCCCTGCGATCGATCAACTCTGCGAGTACCTTGGCCTTCGCATCCAACCTGGACACCTCACGCACGCGAATTCGTACACAACCCGGCAGCAAAAACGAACTGACATTCGGTTGTACTGCCATTATATGCGAAACTGCGTTCAAAATGCAATTGCACGTCTTGACACTAAACGCAATAGCGTTTATCATGACAATCACCGCGAACGCAAATGCGTTCACCCAAAAGGAGGGACAATCACGAATGAGCATCGCGGCACTGATCGCGGAATACACGTCCGGCATCAAGGCGCTGAGCCGTTACAAGAAATCGCTGGACCGCAACAATCCGGTGGAGGCCGAGGAAGCCCGCACCATTTCCGGCATGCTGTCGGATATGCGGTACGCGCTGGACTGGATGCGCCGGGGCCGGCGGCCGGGGAGCCGGAAGGGGGCCGAGCGGCATGACATTTATCGCCGCCGGGAACTGCTGGCGAATACGGAGCCGCTGACGGATGAAGAGCGGCAGAAGCTGCTCGACTGCATGGCCGTCATGACCGAGCGCGAACTGACGTGCTGGCTGCTGCATATGGCGCAGGGTTTCACGTATGCCGAGATCGGCGCGCGGCTGGAACTGTCGCGGCGCACGGTGCAGCAGTACGTCGAGCGGGCCCGGAAGAAGGTCGAGGACGCGCTTGGACGGGCCGATGACGTGCAGATGACGTGCGGATGACGTACAACTTGCAGTGCCCGACGTATGCCCATTTGCGGAAAAAGAGGATCACGTAACCGGAAAGTCCTGCTGACGGCGGGGCTGTTTTTTTCCGGGAGTGGACAAGCGTGAATGGCGGGCCCTTCGCAGCGCAGCGTGGGGCCCGAAATCTTGCCGAACGCGGCCGGGAGGTGACGGCGGTGAAGTGACCCACTGAATCGGGAGGCCCATCGCGAAAGGGGTGAATCCAATCGGAGACATGAGCGAGCCGCAGAACGTTTCGATCAACGATGTCCGCCAGGCGGTTCACGCCGCGCTGGCCGAGTGTTTCCCGGATGTACCCGTTCTGGACGGGGAACCGCCGGAAGAGACGAGCCCGCCGTATTTCGTCGTGCAATTGCTCGAGTCCGGCCATGTGCAGGAACTCGGCCGACGGTACCAGCGGCAGTATCCGTTCAGCATCCAATATGTTGATCCGGATGCGGGAAACGAGGACCGGTACGATATGGCGGACCATCTGTCCGACGTGCTGCAATGGATCGAGGCGGCCGGGCGCCCGGTGCGCGGGACGGGAATGAAGTTCAGGATTGAGAATCAGATCCTTCACTTCTCCGTCGAGTATCGCATCCGCGTCTGGAAACCGGTCCAGCCTGATCCGGCCATGCAGACGCTCGATCTGAAGGAGGGAGTCAAGTGAAGAACGAGACGGCGCCGAAATTCAGCAAAACGCAAATCTTGCGTTCGCTGAAAATCGCTCCGGTACAGAAAGACGTGCTCCGCACGCTGCTTCGTGACGACGAAACGTACACCCTCGATCAAGCGCGCAAGCTGATCGACAAATTTGCAAGCAGGAAGGTGAAGTAAACATGGCAGGTGGAAACTGGATTTCGCAGAACAAGACGCGCCCCGGCGTCTATATCAACTTCAAATCGGAGGCGAAGGCCGCCGGCGCAATGGGAGAGCGCGGCATCGTCAGTCTGCCGCTTCCGCTGTCCTGGGGACCGGCGAAACAGGTGATCGCGATGGAAGCCGGCGACGACACGTTCGCGACGCTCGGGTACCCGATCACGGCGCCGCAGCTGCTGCCGGTGCGCGAGGCGCTGAAGCGCGCCCGCACGGTGCTGCTGTACCGGCTCAACGCCGGCACGCAGGCAACGGGCACGGACGGCGTGAACCTGACGATTACGGCCAAATACGGCGGCGTCAGGGGGAACGACATCACCGTCGTCATTTCGACGAATGTGGATGATCCGGACAAATTCGACGTGCAGACGCTGGTGGACGGCGCGGAAGTCGATTACCAGGAGGCCGTGCAGGAGGTCGAAGACCTCGAAGACAACGACTGGGTGACCTGGTCGGGCAGCGGCCTGCTGACGCCTTCGGCCGGCATTCCGCTGACCGGCGGCGCGGACGGCGCCGCGACGGCGCAGGATTACCTCGACTATCTCGAAGCGATCGAGGTGCAAGATTTCCACACGATCGGCCTGACGGCGACCGACCCGTCGGTGAAGGGCGTATTCGCCGCGTTCGCGAAACGGCTGCGCGATGAAGAAGGCAAGAAGATCCAGGTCGTGATGGAGAACTACCCGACGGCCGACTACGAAGGCGTCATCAGCGTGAAGAACGGCGTGGTGCTGGCGGACGGCACGACGCTCACGGCCGCGCAGGCCGTCGCATGGGTGGCCGGGGCAACGGCTGGCGCCGCGCCGAACGAATCGCTGACCTACACGGCCTACGACGGCGCCGTGGACGCTTCGCCGCGGTACACGAACAGCCAGATCATCGCCGCGCTGCAGAACGGCGAGTTCGTGTTCACGGGCATCGACGGCCGTGCGGTCGTGGAGCAGGACATCAACACGCTGAAGACGTTCACGCCGGACAAGGGCAAGGCGTTCAGCAAGAACCGCGTCCTGCGGGCGCTCGACGGCATCGGCAACGACTACATGCGGGTGTTCAGCGCAAGCTACATCGGCAAGGTGCCGAACAACGCGGACGGCCGGAATCTTTTCAAATCCGAGTGCATCAACATCACAAGCCAGTATCAGAACATCGGCGCGGTGCAGAACTTCGACCCGCAGACGGACATCGAAGTGCTGCCGGGCGCGGATTCGGATTCCGTCGTCGTGAATCAATGGGTGCAGCCGGTCGATTCAATCGAAAAAATCTACATGACCGTGACGGTCCGGTAAGAGGTGACGCGAAATGATTTTCCGTGAAGGTGACGCGATTTCCGGCAAGCAGGCTTATGCCTACATCAAAATCAACGGCCGCCAGGAAGAGCTCTTCTATGCGAAGTCGCTGGAGGCCACGATCGAGAAGAACAAGGTCGATGTGCCGGTCCTCGGCCGCACGAACACGCCGCAGCGGGCGGCGGGCTGGTCGGGCAGCGGCACGCTGACGATCTACTATGTGACGTCGGTGTTCCGGCGCCTCATGCTCGACTACATCAAGACCGGCCGCGACTTCTGGTTCGACCTGTACGTCGTGAACGAAGATCCGCAGTCCAGCGCCGGCAAGCAGTCGGTCATGCTGAAAAACTGCAACCTGGACAGCGTCATTATCGCGAAGTTCGACGCGTCCAGCGACGACATGCTCGAAGAAGAGATGCCGTTCACGTTCAGCGACGTCGAACTGCTCGACGAGTTCCGCACGATTACGGGCGCCTGATGGGCGCCCTCTTTCATCCAAAATTTGAGGGAGGATTCTCGCCATGAACCTGCAGGAATTTCTGAACAACAACCCGATCGACAACCTGACCGAAGAAGTGGTGGTCTCGCCGCGCTTCAAGGATGAGAAGGGCAACTTGCTGAAATTCAAAATCAAGGCGATGACAAGCCGGGAGTTCGACGACATCCGGCGCAGCGCGATGCAGATCAAGAAGGGCCGCAAGGTCGAGTTCGACGCGCAGAAATTTAATCTCCAGGTCGTCGTCCACCACACGCTGGTTCCGGACTTCAAGGATGCGGCAAGCATCCGCAAGCTCGGCTGCCATACGCCGGAAGAGTACGTCCAGAAGGTGCTGCTCGCCGGCGAAGTCGCGACGCTCGCACAGAAGATCCAGGAGCTGAGCGGCTTCGACGTCGAGATGGACGAGCTCGTGGAAGAGGCAAAAAACTGATCCGGGAGGGCGATAGTGAAGCGAACTACGCTTACTACGCCCTCCACAAGCTTCACATCCTCCCGAGCCAGTTCGTGAATCTGCCCCGGGAGGAGAAGGCGTTCATCATCGCCTGCATCGACGAGCGAATCGCGGCGGAGAAGCGGGCGATGAGGAAGAAGCGGAAGTAGTGTGAAAGGAGGGCTGGGATGTGGCAACTGTTGATTCGACGGTCAAACTGTTGGAAGCAGCCGGCAAATCCGCCGAAGAAGCGACCAAGCAAATCGAAAAGATGACAAAGGCAACGGAAAAGTTGACCAAAGCAATGACCAAGGCCTCAAAAATCAACGTATTGTCGAGTAAAGCACTGAACAGTCAGCAACGGATGATCAAGAATTTTGAGAAGATCATCAAGACCATTCAGAAGGTTTCAGCGGAGCAGAAAAAGCTAAATCAGCTGGTATCGACCGGTCAAACATTACTCAGAGGTCAGGCTGCACCGCTCAATCGCCTGGTATCGCTATCAAGCTCAATCAGGTCGAACTTGAGAGATGCCAGTAGATCTGCGAGTTTCTTGCAACGAGTCAACAATCAGGTGCAAAGGCTCACGCGAGCGATCAATCAGATGACAAGACCATTGAACCAGATTATGGGAGTCTTAAGGCGGTTGATCAGGAGCTTCGGTGACCTCAATCGTGCAACCAGGACATTTTTGAACAGCTTGCAGAGGGTTATCACCGCAGTAAGACAAATCAGGGATGTCTTGAGCCGGATAAGAGATTTGACAATGCGAGCGTCTTCCCATATGAGACAATTCAGCAGGCAAGCAATGTCCGGAAGGCCAGCGCTCAATCGTCTCGCTCCTCCGATGAGACATCTGGTGACCTTGTCAAACACGCTCAGATCGAATATGCAGCAAGTCAACAGATATACACAATCCGTTCAAAGAGCTTCGGGTCAACAGGGTCAGTTTTTGAATCAGAATGCAAAAGCCAATCGATGGGTCGATTTCGGACAGAAAGTCTTCAATAGCCTGTCTTCGATGATGAAACGCGGGTTATCCAACTTGTTTTCGGCTCAAAACTTCAAGTCGGCTATGGCATTCAGCGATAATTACATGAACTCTCTTACTCGCGTAAGCGCAATTAACGATGGCTCACAGTCGGACAAAGAACTGCAATCCAAAATTTTGGCGGCAGCCGATCGTTCACGTGGGCGCTATTTGGACATGGCGGAACATATCACGAAATTGGGACTGTCGGCGCCCCAAGCATTTTCGGGCAACGATGAAATCATCGCATTTACGGAGCTTTCACAGAAAGCGTTCCGCTTGGGCGGTGCCGGCGCCATGGAGCAGCAAGCCGGAATGGATATGCTGGTTCAAGCGATGTCGATGGGCGGACTTCAAGGAAACGACTTCCAGATGATTATGGACAAAGCACCTATGCTGGCCGATGCGATCGCATCGTTCACCGGTAAATCGAAAGAAGAATTGATCGCATTGTCAGCCGAAGGATTGATTACCTCGGACATTCTCAAGGGCGCCCTGTTCTACGCGGCGGATGAAATCAACAGAAAGTTTGAAGGATTGCCCAATACATTTGGAGATCTTTGGAACGATATCTCCAATTCTGCGGTTGAAGCCTTTGGTCCGGTCATTGAACGTGTGAGCCAATTATTGAACAGCGAGAAAGGACAGCGGTTGGTTTCAGAGATCGGTCAGGCGTTCCAAGTGGCGGCAACCTTTGTCGGACAACTTATTGAAGGAATCGCAATGGTTGCATCTTTCATTATCAATAACTGGTCTGTTTTTGAACCCATTCTCTGGGGCGTTGTCGCAGCCGTCGGAGCCTGGACAATCGCCCAGTGGGTGCTGAATGCTGCTCTCTCAGCCAACCCGATAGGCTTGATCGTCATGGCCGTCGCAGCGATGATCGGTATCATCACAGCTCTGGTAATGTGGATTGCCCACCTGTGGAGGACGAACGATGCGTTTGCGGAAAACATGCTCAG
Source organism: Thermobacillus xylanilyticus (assembly GCF_907165215.1). Taxonomy (GTDB): domain Bacteria; phylum Bacillota; class Bacilli; order Paenibacillales; family Paenibacillaceae; genus Thermobacillus; species Thermobacillus xylanilyticus. Next base: position 53,150 of record NZ_CAJRAY010000085.1, read on the forward strand.
GGCTTGGTACGGTATCCTCAACTTTTTCGACCGGGCAGTCGCCTTCTTCTGGCAGGTTGCCGAATGGTTGGTTCAACCGTTCGTGCAATGGGCAATACAGATTGGGAATCTTGTCGAGAATGCCATCAATGGTATCATAGGCGGAATCAATCATGTGCTCGGATATATCAACAACATCTTCGGGACTTCATATCAACTGAGTGTCAACTTTGACTTTCAGGATATTGCTCAAGACCTTCAAGATTTCCAGGATAGGGTTACTCAAAATAAGATTGACGCCATAGATCGGGCGGCGCGAAACGAGGCGGAGCGCGAACAGAAAATTAAAGATTTCTTTGCTGATCGCGCGGCCAAACGTGCCCTCGAAGATGCCGAATGGCAAGCAAAGGAAGAACAGGAGACTGACTATTCCAAGTGGCAGAAGGAACCGTCTGAATGGCCGACAAATCAGCCTAACATCAACAAAGTGAATGAAGTCGGCCGCATCAACGACACCGTCGACATCTCCAGCGAAGATCTGAAGATGATGCGCGAGCTGGCGGAGATGAACGCGATCCAGAATTTCGTATCGCTCACGCCGACGGTGAACGTGCAGACAGGGGATATTCGCAATGGCTACGATGTAGATACGATTATCTCGCGTATTGAACAGTCGCTCACCGAGCAAATCGCGTCTTCGGCGCAGGGGGTGTATGGCCTTGGTTGACCGTTGCGGCATATGGCTGAGTTGGAACAACCAGGAGGACGGCTTTGAACTGCCCGTGCTTCCCGCTGAGCTCAACACGAGCATCGGTGGCGACAGCGCGGGGCATGAAGTAGCCGGCCTCGGCAAGATCAGCGTGATCAAAGACCGCGAACTGGCAGAGTACACGATCGAAAGTTTCTTTCCCGCATACCCGCCGCATCCGAATCCGAAGCCGGATCCGAAATCGGGTTTGGATCCGGATACGAGCGTGCATCCGTACATCACGGCGGTCGAAGTTCTGCCGCCAATGGTCTATGTGCGCAAAATCATGAAATGGTGGGAGACGAAGCGGCCCATCCGGTTCGTGTTTGTCGGCAGCAACCGGTATGCCGGCACTTCGGGAGAGACCATTTCGGAGATCAACACGGCCGCCAGCATTGAAAGTTTCGAATGGAAGGAAGTCGCCGGATCACCCGGCGATATTTCGTATTCGCTTCGTCTGAAAGAATACCGTTTCTACGCCGCACGGAAGACGACGGTGATCGAGCAGGCGAACGGCGAGGTTGCGCTGCAGAAGGCGAAAATGGGCCGGCCGGATGAACGCGTGCCGCCGTCCACTTACACGCTGGTTGCGGGGGACAGCCTGTGGAAAGTGGCGCAGAAAATGCTTGGCGACGGATCGCGCTGGCGCGAGATTCAGAAGCTGAACGGCATCAGCGACGCGCAGCTCAAATCGCTGCCGGTCGGGATGGTGCTGAAGCTGCCCTCGGGGGGCGGTAACGTTGCTTAGGATTCTCCTTGACAACAAGCAAGGCCGGATCTGGGATATCTCCGAGATTGTTTCGGATATCAGCTGGACGACTTCGCGCGTCGGGCGGCCGGCGAGCTTCGAGTTCACCCTGATCGGCAGCGCCATTTTTCAGGATCGGACGTTTGCGGTCAATAACGGCGACATCATACGGGTAACGAAAGATGATGTCAACGTGTTCTACGGCTACGTGTTCAGCATCGACCTGAACCAGGATGCCGAGATCGGCATCAAGGCGTACGATCAGGTTCGATATTTGCTGAACAAGGACACGTTCGTGTTCAAAAACCAAACCATCGGAGACATCATCCGCGAGATCGCCAAGAAATTCGAACTGAAAACCGGCCGCATTGACGACACCGGTTACAAAATTCCGTCCATGATCGAGGACGGGCAGACGCTGCTCGATATCATCGAGAAAGCGATCACCCTTACCATGTCGGCGACCGGGCAGTTTTACGTGTTCTTCGACGATTTCGGTGAACTGTCGCTCCGGGATGTACGATCGTTTGATGCCGGCATCTACGTCGGCGACGGCAGTCTGATGACCGGGTTCGAACATACCCGGGACATTGATTCCGACACCTACAACCGGATCAAATTGTACCGCGACAACCAGCAAACCGGACGGCGGGAAATCTACATGGCCCAGGACAGCGTAAACATCGCCAAGTGGGGCGTGCTTCAGTTGTACGAGAGTGTGGACGAAAATATGAACGCTGCCCAAATCGGTGAGATGCTGGATCGAATGATGAAATTGAAAAACCGCGAGCAACGGACGCTCAAGCTGGACGCCATCGGGGATATCCGGGTGCGGTCCGGCATGTATTTGCCGATTGTCATCGAGTCGCTCGGTATCAACCAGCAGATGATGGTCGATGAAGTGAAGCACCGGTTCGACGGTACCAACCATACGATGAGTCTGACTTTGAAAGTGGTGTGAATCATGCTGAACGCAATCCGGCAGGCAGCCCTGACCGCCATGGAGACTGCGGCTCCGGTTGCCGTCCTGATGGGCACCGTGACGAAGACTGATCCGCTCGAGGTGAACGTCGATCAACGGTTCACCATCGATGCGGATTTTTTGCTGGTGCCGGAGTCGCTAACGAAGTTGGAGCTGGACTTGAGCCACAGCCATTCCGCATCCGGAGGTACAACCGACGCGGCACTCACGGAACCGGCGGTCATCCGGCCGGGCCTCAAATCCGGAGACCGGGTGGCGTTGCTCCGGGTTCAGGGCGGTCAGAAATATATCATTTTGGACAAGGTGGTGAGCGGATGATTCCGGCAGGCGGAAGCCTCGGCACACAGCGCATGGAAGTGGTCGAGCAGCCATCCCGCACCTGGGGGCTGGATGTGGAGCACGGGCGCGTGGCGGGGATGATCGACGGGTTGGAGGCGGTCCGGCAGGCGGTGTTCAAAATTTTTCAGACCGAACGGTTCCGGCACATCATTTATGACGCGGACTACGGTGTGGAGCTGGCGGGACTGGTCGGCCGTGATCCCGCGCTCGTCCGGTCCGAACTGCGGCGTCGGATTACCGAAGCGCTCACCCAGGATGATCGGATCGACGACGTGGCAGATTTTCAGATTGTATTTTCCGGGGAGACGGCGGACGTGCAATTCACGGTCGTATCGACGTTCGGAACATTTCGCGAGGGGGTGACGCTCCGTGTATGAAGCCCAGACGTTTGAGGCGATCTTGCAGCGGATGTTGAGCCGGGTGACGGACAATGTGGACAAGCGTCCCGGCAGCGTGATCTATGATGCTCTGGCGCCGGCGGCAGCCGAACTTGCGCAGCTGTATGCGGAGCTGGACATCAACTACAATTTGTCGTTCGCCGATACGGCGAGCGGCGATTATTTGACCCGGCGCGCAGCCGAGTTTGGCGTTCAGCGCAAGCCGGCGGTGAAGGCAAGGCGGGTAGGCCGTTTCTACGGCGAAGGCGACGCGCCGATCGATGTGCCGCTTGGCAGCCGGTTCGGCATCAGCGGTCTGTTTTATACGGTGGTCAGCAAGCTCGGTGCGGGAATTTACGCGCTGGAGTGCGAGACAGCCGGAGCGGCCGGGAACCAGCCCTACGGCGCGCTGCTGCCGGTCGATTATGTTGCCGGTCTGGTGCGGGCTGAACTGGCGACGGTCATTGTGCCGGGAGAGGAAGAAGAGGACGACGAGTCGCTCCGGCAGCGATATTACGCGGCCGTCAATGAACCGCCGTTCGGCGGGAATGTCGCGGATTACAAGCAGAAGATCGGCGCGATCGAAGGGGTCGGCGGCGTGAAGGTGTTTCCGGCCTGGCAGGGCGGCGGGACGGTGAAATGCACGATTATCGCCTCCGACTACAGTGCCCCGGCCGGCGCATTGGTGGCTGCGGTGCAGGAGGAGATTGACCCGCCCGGACGCAGCGGGCAGGGAAGCGGGCTGGCCCCGATCGGCCACCGGGTGACCATTGCCGGGGTGCAGCCGGTGACCGTCCATGTGGCGACAACCGTGACGCTGGCGGGCGGTGTGAGTGTCGGGCAGGTGCAGGAGCCGATCGAGGAGGCCGCCCGGGCCTATCTGCTCGGGCTTCGCAAAGCTTGGGCGGGAGAGTCGCAGTTAATTGTCCGCATAGCGCAGATCGAGGCGGCTATCCTCACCGTGCCGGGCGTCATCGACGTGACCGGGACGACATTGAACGGCTCGGCGGCGAATGTGACGCTGGATGCGGAAGAGATTCCGGTGCTCGGGACGGTGGTTGTCAATGCGTGAGGTTGGGCGGATTTTGGGGTATTTGCCGGAGTTTTATCACCGGATCAAGGATTTTGTGGAGCTGGACAAGACGGAAAGCGCCGAGTTGGTCGATCTAACGGCTGCGGTTCAGCGGCTGTTGGACGACCAGTTCGTGACGACGTCGAGTCTGGGGGCATTGAAACGCCGGGAGCGCATGCTGGGCATTCAGGCAGACTCGTCCGTCGAGACCGTCGCCTTCCGGCGAAACCGCATCATCAACCGTTACTCCACGAAGCCGCCTTTTACGCTGCGTTATTTGCAGGAGCAGTTGGATCGGTTGGTCGGGCCCGGGCGGACGGTTGCGGATATTGACGTGCAAAATTTCCTGCTCACCATTACAACAGCGATCGACGATGCCGAGATTTTCCGGGAAGTCGAGCATACCGTCAAGGTGATCATTCCGGCCAACATCGTGTATCAGCAGAATACGGCGCTGCAAGATGACATTGAGCTGGTCGAGTCAATCGCTGTGCAGGACGTCACCTGGAATTACAAGTTGGACGGCTCGTGGCAGCTCGGCGCCGCGCCATTCGCAACTTTGGGACCGGAGGTGCCCGTGAAATGATTGATACTGCGTTTTTGCAGGACGTGGCTGAATACGTTGACAGCCGCGTCGCGAAAGTGGTGCTGAATGGGACATATGTTATCACGGATTTCGAAGTCAAGCAGGTTGCGGACAATGTGCTGGCGATGAAATATCTCATCCCTGCCGCGGATGTGTCGCTGGTCACGTCGATCGAGCTCAAGGATGAGGTGGACAATGTGATCAGCTCAAATATAGTCTATATCCCGATTGCGGCGGATCATTTGATGATTCAGTCAATTGAAGTGAAGGAGGGTATCTGATGGCGAAGACGGATTGGCAGATGGGGGATACAGTGCAGCCGGAGGATTTGAACCAGATTGGGCAGGAGATTAATGACAATGCAGCAGATCTGTTGGACCACAAATCTGCTGCTGTACTTGATCACCCGGATGGGTCAGTCACGACGGAGAAGCTGGCTGATGGCGCGGTTACGGCATCGAAAGTGGCGGCGGATGTGGCGAAGACAGCCGATCTTGCTGCTCATGCCAACACAACCAGCGGTGCACATGGTGCTACGTCTGCGGCTACACCGAACACAATTGTCCAGCGCGATCCAGTTGGTAGGTTTAAAGCAGCGGCACCGGCTGCGGCAGACGATGTGGCACGTCTGGCTGAGGTGATGGCAGCAGAAAGTTCGATTGAGAACACTCTGTTACCGACCTTGCAAAGTGTGAAGACAAAAACTGATCTTATTGGGACGACAGGTGACGGTACATCAACGGCGTCGTTGTTTGGTAGGCTGGCAGCAGTAAAAGGAAAAACGGATCTGATCGGTACAGTGAGTGATGCATCAGGTACTGCGTCAGTATTTGGAAAATTTGCGGACATCAAAGCGAAGACGGATCTCATTGGCTCGACAAGCGATGGCACGTCTGCTGGGACGGTGTTTGGCAAGTTTGCGACAATCAAGGCCAAGACGGACTTGATCGGCTCGACGAGCGATGCAGCCGGTACAACAACAGTTTTTGGGCGTCTGGCGGATGTGAAGGCGAAGACTGACTTGATTGGAGCTACCGGGGATAGTTCATCTGCCTCAACTGTTTTTGGCCGTTTGGCAGCAGTAAAGACAAAAACTGACCTCATCGGTGCAACAGGAGACAGTTCATCTACAGCAACTGTGTTTGGACGGTTAGCGGCGATTAAGGCGAAAACTGATTTGATTAACAACGGTTCTAATTCCCTCGAACTTAAATGGTCGTCTAGTATTAAGCCTTATAATGTCGCGTATTTGAGCACTAATGGCTCTAATACACTGGAAACTTTGTTAAACATTACAGGAAAAGGTGTGATGCGTAATCTTGCTGTAGTGCTTGGGCCGGCCTCTAAATCTATTGTTTTACGAATTACTGTTGATGGGGTAGTTGTATCAGGTAATCTAGCCTTCTGGGCAAACGCTACAAGCTCTACAGATTCCGGAGGCTGGTTCGTTATTGGTACAGGGAATAGTAGCCCAAACGTATTTGCAAACATTCGATTTAACAACTCTTTAAAGATTGAAGTAGATGAAGGTACATGGAGCGGGTCTAGTCACACTGTTATCTATACACTCGAACCTTAATAAGGAGGAAAGATTAGCGTGGAGATTGTTTGTTCTGAATATTTTGAGAGTGATACGGGAACGGATTTTATTCGTGAGATTTACGACAATGGTTATATTGTAGAAAAGCCGTTTCCGCATAGGGAGATCAAGCTATCGTACAATTCAGATTCCGGGATTATTACTGCCAAGGTTTATCGCCGAGATCTGGGGAACGTGCAAGATGAGGAATATAATAATATTGTTATTTTTTCATGTGGTAACGATACGATTGAAGTCAAAGCTTTATCAGGAATTGCTACTATTGAGTTCGATGCTCAGGTATCAGGAACATATCTAATTGTGACAAAGAATAATGCCCGAAAATTTGTTAACGGGTCGGTGATAATCAATGTCTAATCTTATGAAAAAGGCGAGATTGCTGACGACGAAAAAAGGTTTTCGTATCCTACCATCTGAGGATTATACTCGTCGTATGGAACGAGAAAAAAGAATTAAAATCCTGAGAGATGGAAAATGTAGTAGTCCGACAAACCAAGACATTCTCTCTTTGATGTTGGATATTGCGGAACGACAATCGGAAATTTTCGATATGATTAAGGAGATGCGAAACTGCGTTATCAGAGAAGTAAATTCTGGCGCTGACCATTCTTCTCTCCCTTTTATTGATCAACAAGATTTACGGGCATCATGGCAGGAGCTGATGAATCAAAATGCTTCTACCTATTCCGCAGTCAAGAATACTTACAAACTATAACAAACCATTCCGGAGTCGGAATATCCGGGCTCTGCCGACTAAGCAGAGCCCGCTTCAGTCAGGAGGCGATCCACATGGACGGACTCACCATCACGGCGGCCATCTCGGCCGCCGCTGCCATTTCCGGGATCGTGCTCGGTTGGCTCGGAAGGTCGCGGTCCGTAAGACAGGATACGGCCACCGAAGCTTCGAAAGACGCCCGCTTGCAGGCCGATATCGAGTTTATCAAACGCGGGGTGGACGACCTGCGGATTGAACAGCGGGCGCAGGGCAAGCGGTTTGACGATCTCACCGAGCGCGTGACAAGGGTCGAAGAGAGCGCGAAGCAGGCGCATAAACGTTTGGATCGATTGGAGGCCGAATAATGAACGATCAACTGTTCACCTGGGAAGCGCTCTCCGCAATGGGGGGCGCTTCGCTTTTGACCTACTTCGTTGTGCAATATACGAAGAGCTACATCGACCGTTTCTCGGCTCGTTGGCTGCCGACGGATCTGTATGCCGTCTTCGTCGCCAGCGCGATCCTCATCACCGCGCAGCTCGCGCTCGGCGCCAACCCAGCCGACTGGCGCGTGTACATGCTCGCCATCGCGAACGGCTTCCTTGTCGCGGCAACCGCCGGCCAGATGCAGCGGAAAGCGGTCGAACCGCCTGGTCAACCGGAGCAGCCGGCAGGCAAGGGTAGTGATGGCGCATGAGCGCGGCCGCATTCATCGCACAGATCGCGCCAATTGCCGTCCAGCTCCGCATCGAAGGCTCGCCGATCTTCCCGTCGGTCCGGATCGCGCAGTCGGGGCTGGAGACCGGCTGGAAGATCCCGCCCTGGAACAACCTCGGCGGCTACAAGGTCGGCAGCGGCAAGCTCACGCCGTACTGGCGCGGCAAGATCGTCACCAAAGGCACATGGGAAGTGTACGACGGCAAGCGCGTGGACGCGACGGCTGCGTTCCGGGCGTATGACAGCGTGGAGGATTTTTTCCGCGATCAAGATCTGCTGTTCGAAAACAAAAGATACACCGGTGTCCGAACGGCACAATCTCCGGAGGAGCAGGCGGACATGCTGCAGGCGTGCGGATATGCAACGGACCCGCAGTACGCGCAGAAACTCAGAAATATCATCGCCGCGCATAATCTGAAGCGCTATGACACCGAAGCGGAGGTGCAGAAGCAAATGATCGGGGAGCTGAAAAAGCAGATCGAGCAACTGACAGCCGAACAGGCGCAACTGCGGCAGCGTCTTGAGACACTCGAAAGCCGGGCGCGCGTGGATGTGCCGGCGTGGGCGAGAGAGGCGGTGGATGCAGCCGTGAAAGCCGGCATTGTCGATACGCCGGAAGGCGGAAGCCTCGACTTTTACCGAATGCTGACGGTTATGCACCGCACAGGACATATCGGAAATAACTGACATTGATAAACGAACTATTGTTCGTGTATAATAAAACCAAACACCTGTTCGGTTGGTGATCCGCATGCACAAATATGTGGGCCGGCGCATCGAGATCATATACATCGCCGCCGACGGCAAGCTGTCGCAGCGCACCATCCATGTGCTCAGCGTGCAGGGCGGCATCGTGCGGGCGTTCTGCATGACCACCGGTGCGCCGCGGACATTTCGGATCGACAACATTTTGGCCGTGCAGCCGGCGGCGAGGCCGGCCTGATCTTTCCTGTCACAACCTGCTCATCCCCCTTTCTTCTCTCCCGTTAATCCTCGTTGCCTTCCTGAAATAAACCCGAAAGCCCGAACGCCAGGCGCATAATCGCTCCTCTCCGACACCATCCTATGGAATGCCAACACCATGTCAGGAAGGGGCAGGAAGGCAGATGGCAGGTACCTGGAGAAGAGGGCAAGGAAGAGGCGCGCTGGCGCTGTTGCTTATTCTTTTGCTCATATCGGCCTCAGTGGCCGGATGCGGCGAACGGCAAAACGCGAATCATGACGGGCGCCAGCAAGCGAACACCCCGGGCCAAAAGGGGACAGGCCGTCAATCCGCCCTGGAGGAAAACAACGCCGAACATCTTCTGGAACTCGGCCGGGCGATTGTTCCGTTCGAGAAGTTGGACGGCCAAACCTACGCCGACGCCGAGAAGATGGCCGGCTTGATCGGTTTTCATACGGAGTATTCGGAAGACGGCAAATCGCTGCTCATCGGCGACCACGATGTGGTCATGACGATCACGGATCAATCCCGTGAAGTGGTGAAAGAAGAGCGCACCCTGACGATGAGCAAACCGGCCAGACTCATGGACGGCCGCATGCTGGTGCCTTCGAACGAATTGAAGAAGCTGTTCGGGGATGAAGCGGTTTTCACGGTGGACGCGGTGCAGGCGGCGATTTTCCCGAAGCCGCAGCGGGAAGACACGGCTGCATCGCAAGATTTCGCCGACGACCCGGCTGTCCGCGCGGAGGGCCGAAAGGCGCATGCCCCCTGGACAGCGCATGGCGATGGCGACGCCTCCTCGCCAGCCGGTGCCGAGCTGATCAAGGAAGCGAAACGTTATCTTGGCGTGAAGTACCAGTTCGGCGCGGCGCATTATTCCACGTCGAAGCGGTTCGACTGCTCGTCGTTCGTCCAGTACCTTTTCGCGAAACAGGGGGTCGACATGCCCCGGACGGCCCGGGCGCAGGCACGATTGGGGAAAGAGGTGGCCCGGGACAAGCTGCGCCAGGGGGATCTGCTCTACTTCTATGTCCCCGGACGGTTCAAGAACGACACGACGGTCGGCCACGTCGGCATCTACATCGGCAACCAGCAAATGATCCACTCCAGCCCGCTGCCGCAGGACGGCGTACAGATCACGAACATCAACAAGCCGTATTGGAAAGAGACGTTCCTGTTTGCGAAACGCATCCCATAACACGAAACCAGAAGCAAGAAGCCCTGCGCATCAGACGCAGGGCTTGCTTTCGCAGGCTTACATGGCGATGTCGACGACTTCGACGCCCTGCTGGCGGGACACGTCGATGAACGTCTCGCCGCACCGGATGAGCGGGCGGAAGAAATCGGTCGGATTCGTCATGACGATGACGCCGGACTCGCCGTTGGACAGGACGGCCGTCTTGCCGACGAAGAACGGCAGCAGCCGGCGGATGAACGTATGGACGACCGTCGGGTCGAGCTCATTGAAGCTGAGCCGGTGCAATTCCCGCAGCACGTGCAGAAGGTCGCGGCGTTCCCGGTACGTCCGCGTCGAGATCATTGCGCTGCAGACGTCGGCGACGGCAAGGACGCGCGCCGCTTCATGAATGTCCTCGCCCTTGATGCCGTAAGGATGACCGGAACCGTCCATCCGCTCCAGATGCTGAAGCACCGCCTTGGCCATCAGTTCATTTTTGAACGAACGTTTGACGATTTCGTATCCGAAGATCGGATATTTCCGGATCATGCGGTATTCTTCTTCCGTCAGCGGATCGGTCTTGTTGAGCAGCGCCGGGTCAATCCGGCATTTGCCGATGTCGCACAGAAATCCCGCCTTGCTGACTGTAAGCGCTTCCTCTTCACTCCAGCCAAGCCATTTGGCGATGTAGTAGGCCAGCATGCCGACCTGGACCGAGTGATTGAAGGTATATTCCGCTTCCGAGTTGAGCAGCAGCATCGAGACGACGTCCCGTTCTTCCGGAAGCCGGTCGGTGAGCGGCCGGAACACCTCATCCATTTGTTCCTCACAGACGACGCCCGAATCCAATGCTTCCCGGTACAGCAATTCGCTGCCCGCTACCGCCGACTCGAACATCGGTTTCAGACGCATGGCCGTCGGCGCGTTCCCGGTGCCGCTGTTTCGGGGTTCAATATCGACATAGTCGATCTGGTGTTGGAACAGTTTCGCGATCTCCGATTCTGTCAATTGCGTGCCGGCAGGCAGTACGAACAGACCGTATGCGTTGAAAATATCCCGGCTGACGACATCACCGCTTCTCAGATCAGCAACGTGGACCTGCATATCATCACCTTTCGTGCATCCCTGGAAGTTGAAAAAATCCGATGTTTTCATCGTATCAGCTAATCCACCAATTGACAATAACCGAGTCAGGGAGCCAGGATGCGGTCGTAAATGCGCCTTGCAAGATCCGGATCACCGGTGCCTTGCACCAGAACGCGCCCGTCCGGGAACAGGACGAGCGTGATGCCATCTTCCAGCGTCAGCCGCAGCAGCCAGGGGTTCCGCTCGACGCGGCCCGCGGACTTGAGCCGTTCCGCCATTTCGTCCAGATGAAGCTGCAGCGGCTCGGCCGGCGCAATCTGCACCGTTTCGCGTCCGCACAGGACAGCTTCCGATTTTCCGCGAACGACCGCTTCCAGATAGTCGAACCGGCGAATTCCGCAGCAGGGACAATCGGCTCGCCGCGCGCCCGCCGTCTTCATTTTCGAGAAGTCCGTTTTCCACAGATCCGCGTGAAGCAATGCGCCATGGAGCTGTTCCTTATACCCGCCGAGCAGCTTGATCGCTTCCATCGCCTGCAGCGAACCGATCAGATCGACGATCGGCGGCAGGACGCCGGCCGTTTCGCACGTATCCGTCGAGCCGGGCGGCGGCGGCGACGGGAACAGGCAGCGGTAGCACGGCGTTTCGCCCGGCACGATCGTCATCGTCATGCCGGAAGCGCCCACCGCGCCGCCGTAGATCCACGGAATGCCGAATTTGACCGCGACATCATTAATCAGGTACCGGACGCCGAAATGATCCGTCCCGTCCACGATCAGATCGGCATCGGCCAGCAGCGATTCCGCATTTCCGGAATTCAGATCGACCGCCGCCGCTTCAATGGCGACCTGACGGTTGAACGTGCGCAATTTCGCGGCCGCGGCTTCGGCCTTCGGCACGCCGCTTTCCGCGTCCGCTTCCGTATAGAGCAGCTGCCGATGCAGGTTGCTCCAGCTCACGATGTCGCGGTCGATCAGGCGAATGCGGCCGATTCCGGCGCGGACCAGGTGATTGGCGATGACGCAGCCGAGCGCGCCCATTCCGACCACAACCGCAAACCCTTGAGCGAGCCGCTTTTGACCTTCCATGCCAAAAGGGGAAAAGCGAACCTGGCGGGCATATCGTTCTGACGAGGGGGACATGCGCATTCTCTCCTACTCGGCGGCGGGAGCCGTCGGATTCCAGGACTCCTGCTGCTCTCCGATCCATTCCGACCCGTCTTCCCGGATCTCCTTCTTCCAGATCGGCACGATCTGTTTCAACCGTTCGATCGCATACCGGCTCGCCTCGTAGCAGCCGGCGCGATGCGGCGCCGACACGGCGATGACGACGCTCGCTTCGCCGATCGGAACCGTTCCGAGGCGATGGGCGATCGCGCACCGCGTGCCCGGCCATTTCGCGGCAATCTCATCATCAATTTGCCGCATTGTCTTCAGCGCCATCGGCGCATAGGCTTCGTACTCGAGATGGACCGTGCGCCGCCCGTTCGTCCATTCTCGCGTCGTGCCGACGAAGACAAGCGAGGCGCCGTGTTCCGGCACGATCACCTGCGACAGCATGCGGTCCGCGTCAAGCGGCTTGTACGTCAGGATGAAACGTCCGTCCTCCGACGCCAGCTCGTCCTCGCCGGCGTTCTCCGGCGCGCCGCCGGAAACGGGCGGCAGCAGCGCCAGCTCATCGCCGGATTCGAGCGGCTCATCGTCAGCCGCGTACACTTCGTTGCGCGCCACGAACGACGCATGGATCAGCCCGGCATGCGAAGGGAACCGCTCGGCGAGCAGCGCCTTCAGCTTGCCGGCCGTCATGCCGCCTTCGGCTGACGATACGCGGACCTCGTTTCCTCCCAGCCGTTCCGCCAGCCCCGCGAACAGGCGGACCGTCCATTGCACTTCCATATCGTCAACCCCGTCCAATGGTGTGTGTTGGTTACTGAATAGCATATCATATTTATAGGAGAAGTGATAAACTAGAACTTGTAAAGATTCGCGGCGCACGTGACCGGTCTTGCAGACGGGAACCGGCCTGCGTGAGGACAAGGAGAGTGCGGCGATGACGGGCGTTCTGACGGACCGCTTCGGGCGCGTACACAATTATTTGCGGATATCGGTGACGGATCGCTGCAATTTGCGCTGCCTCTACTGCATGCCGGAGGAAGGCGTGGAATTCGCCGACCCGTCCTCGCTGCTGACGTTCGACGAGATCGAGGATGTCGTGCGGACGGCGGCTTCGCTCGGGATTGCGCGGCTGCGCATCACAGGCGGCGAACCGCTTGTCCGCAAAGGGCTGGACGAGCTGGTCGCCCGGCTTGCCGCAATTCCGGGCATCGAAGAAATCTCGCTGACGACGAACGGCCTGCTGCTGAAAGATCAGGCCGAAGCGCTGCGGCGGGCGGGCGTCTCCCGCGTCAACATCAGCCTCGATACGCTGGATCCCGCGCGGTTCCGGATGATCGCGCGGCGCGGCGATTTGCGCCGCGTCTTCGAAGGCATCGAGGCGGCGGCGCGCGCGGGCTTTGATCCGATCAAGCTGAACTGCGTCCTGCTCCGCGGCGTGAACGAGGACGAGATCGTCTCGTTCCTGAGACTCGCGCGCGATGAACCGCTGCATGTCCGGTTCATCGAGTACATGCCGATCGGGCATGCCGATGAACAATGGAAGAACTATTATTTGCCGCTTACGCGGGTACTCGAGCTGGCGCGCGAAGCCGGATTCGAACTCGAGCCCGGCGGCCGCACGGCAGGCAATGGCCCGTCGGACAACTATCGCATCAAGGGCGGCAAAGGCTCGATCGGCCTGATCCATCCGGTCAGCGACCATTTCTGCAAGAACTGCAACCGGCTGCGGCTGACGGCCGACGGCCATTTGAAACCGTGCCTGTATTGGGTGGATGAACTGTACGTCAGGCCCGCGGTCGGCGACCCCGAAGCAATGCGCCGCCTGTTCCTGCGTGCCATGGCGATCAAGCCGGAAAACCACGAAATGGCGGCGAAACTGGCGGACGAAGCGCAGAGCCATGTGCCGACCGAGCGGCGGATGTCCCAGATCGGGGGATGATCCCGGTAACACGTTGACCATGAGGGGAAGGATTCATGATCCATGCGTGCTGACGGCCCACAACAACCCGGCACGGTGCTCTTGCTGCACAGCAACGATTTGCACAGCCGGCTGGAACAAGCTGCGAAATTTTCGGCGTATATTGCGGAGGCCCGGAACCGGTACGGCGCGGACCGGCTGCTCGTGCTCGATGCGGGCGACCATATGGACCGGATGCGGAAGGAGACGGAAGGCACCGGCGGCCGGGTCAACATCGAGCTGCTGAACGAGGCGGCGTTCGATGCGGTGACGCTGGGGAACAACGAAGGCCTCTCATGGACGATGGACGCGCTGGACGAACTGTACGGCGGGCATGCGCATTTTCCGGTCGTATGCGCGAACATGATCCGGGAATCGGACGGTGGCCGGCCTTCGTGGATGAAGCCGGCCGTCTTCGTGGAGAAAGGCGGCATCACCTTCGGCATTACGGGCGTGACGGCCGCGTTCCGCGATTTCTACATCGAGCTCGGCTGGCGGATGCTCGATCCGGTCGAAGCGGCGGCCGAACAGGTCAGACGGCTCCGGCCGCAAGCGGACATCGTCATCGTCCTGTCCCATCTCGGCCTGCCGATGGACCGTCGGCTGGCGGAGGAGATCGAGGGCATCGATCTCATACTCGGCGGCCACACGCATCATCTGCTGGAGGAACCGCTCGTCATCGGGGAGACGGTCATTCTTGCGACCGGGAAGTTCGGAGATTATCTGGGGCGGGTCGAGATCGACCGCCGGGCGGACGGCCGCGGTTTCGCCTTCCGCGCGTCGGTCGTGCCCATGGCCGAGGCGGCTGAACGGCCGGAAGCGGCCGGCGTGATCGCCCGCGGGCTCGCCGAAGCCGAGGCCGCGCTGAGCCGCGTTGAAGCGGTGCTCGCCGCGCCGCTCGAGGCGTTCGACGATCGGGAATCGCCGCTTCCGAACCTGCTGGCCGCGGCCATTCGCCGCCATACCGGCGCGGAGATCGGCCTCGTGAACGCGGGGCAGATCCTCGGGGGACTTCCCGCCGGCGGCGTGACGACCGGCCGGCTGCACGCGATCTGCCCTTCGCCGATCAACCCGTGCCGGATGACGCTCACCGGCCGGCACATCCGGCAGGCGCTGGAAGAGGCGCTGCTGGCCGAATGGATCGAGCGCCCGATCCGCGGCTTCGGCTTCCGCGGTGAGCGGCTCGGCACGCTTGCCGTGGACGGCCTCCGGATCGTGTACGATCCGGACGGTCCGCCGTTCGGCAAGCTGCGCGAAGTGACGGCGGGAACCGAGCCGCTCCGGGATGACCGCCTCTACACGGTCGGCACAATCGACATGTTCACGTTCGGCATCGGGTACGAATCGTTGAAACTCGGCACGGACATCCGGCTCTATCTTCCCGAATTCATCCGCGACGTGCTCGCGGCCGAGCTTGCGGATGCCGCATCCGTAGAGGAAGCGCATCGCATCCGATGGTTTGCACGGTCCGGCGGGGCCCATTTGCATGGGATGCCTCCCGGGCAGTACAATGAAAATAGATTCAAGCAGAACATTCAATAGGGGCTAACCATGAACATCAATGCAGACCGCTTGGCGGCACCATCCGCCGGACTGCCGGAGCTGTCGCCGGAATACGATCCGTGGGATCCGATCCGGTCGCTCCGCCGTTACGGACGGCATGTGCTGACCAGCGTGGAATTTACCGTATCCAACCTGTGCAACATGCGCTGCGAGCATTGCGCCGTCGGATACACGCTTGCGATGAGCGAACCGGAGAAGCTGCCGATCGATCTCATCCTGAAACGACTGGATGAAGTCGAACATCTCGAGACGATCAGCATCACGGGCGGGGAACCGTCCTTCTCGGAGAAGACGGTGCGCGAATATATCGTGCCGCTGCTCAAGTACGCGCGCAGCCGCAATCTCCGCTCGCAGCTCAACTCCAACCTGACGCTCGACTACGGCCGATACGAGATGATCGCGCCCTGGCTCGACGTCATGCACATTTCCTACAACTACACGTCGGTGGAAGAGTTTCACCGCATCACCTTCGGCGCTTCGCCCCATCCGCCGTCGCGGGAGACGGCCGCCCGTCTGTACGAGCGGATGGTGGACAACGCGCAGAGGCTGGCGAAGGGCGGCCTGTTCGTGTCCGCCGAGTCGATGATCAACTATCGGACGCACCGGGACATCGTGCGCATTCACCGCGATATCGTCGAGATGGGCTGCCGCCGGCATGAAGTCCATCCGATGTATCCGAGCGCCTTCGCCGCTTCGCTGCCGATGCTGTCGCGCGCCGAGATGGCGGCCGCCATCGAGCAGTTGATCGAACATCGCGATCCGAACGTCTGGATGCTGTTCGGCACGCTGCCGTTCTATGCGTGCAGCCCGGATCCGGAGGAGCGCCGGCTTGCGCGCCGGCTTGCCGAGACTGAAGGCGTCACGGTGCGCAACGATCCGGACGGCCGCAACCGGCTCAATGTGAATGTATTTACGGGCGATGTCTTCGTGACGGACTTCGCGGATGTTCCGGCATTCGGCAATATCCGCGAGGAACGGCTGGACGACATTTTCGCGAAATGGCTGAACGGACCGCTCGCCCGCAGCGTGAACTGCCACTGCCCGGAAGCGGGCTGCTGCGGACCGAATCTGCTCGTCAAATCGATGTATTATGCCGATGTCGATTTCACCACCCGCCGGGCGCTGGCGGATGCTTGACCAGGTGCGTATCCGACAGACGGCAACGGAAACAACCTGTGGAAAGCGAGGTCGATGAACGGACATGCCGGTACGCACCTTGATCATGATCGCGGTGGGACTCGGACTGCTGTATCTGCTCTTCACGGTCGGCGCGCCGTTTCTGCTTGCCTTGGTCGTGGCGATTTTCATTGAACCGCTCACCGCGCTGCTCATTCGGGTGTCACGCGGCAAGCTCAACCGGGTGGCGGCGGGGACGATATCAAGCACGGTGTTCACCATCGTACTGCTCGGCCTGATCGCGCTGCTCGGCGCGCGCATCGTGAGCGAACTTGTCGCGTTCTGGAACCGGGTGCCCGGCTACGTCAGCAACCTGAACGTGTACTTCCAGGACGCATTGAACGATGCAAGATCGCTATACGAGCATTTGCCGCCGGATACGGCAGCCCAGATCGAGAATTGGCTGGCGGGTCTGACCGGCACCCTGACGCAGGCGGCGACCAGTCTGTCCCGCCTCTTCCTCAGCCTGGCCGGCGAGATTCCGAACCTGTTCATTTTCTTCATCGTCTTCCTGGTGGCCGTGTACATGTTCAGCTACAGCTTGCCGACGATGAAAGCGTCGTTCCTCTCGATCTTCGCCGAGGAATCGCGCAAGCAAGTGGAAGAAGTGCTGGACAATCTGCGCAGGTCGATCTTCGGTTTTCTGCGCTCGCAGCTGATCCTGAGCGCGCTGACGTACATCATTACGCTGAGCGGGTTTCTTCTGCTCGGGGTCAAATATCCGATGGCGATCGCCCTGCTCGTCGTCATCGTCGACATCATGCCGATTCTCGGCACCGGCTCGGTGCTCGTTCCGTGGGGGTCGTACCTGATCCTGACCGGCGATTACTACACGGGAATCGGCCTGATCGTGCTGTTCCTTTTCATCACGGTCTTCCGCCGCATCATCGAGCCGAAGGTGCTGGGCGATTCCATCGGCATCAGCGCCTTGGCCGCGCTGATCAGCCTGTATGTCGGGCTGAAGCTCGTCGGCGTCATCGGCGTGTTTCTCGGTCCGCTCGTCGTCATCATTTTCATGGCGGCTCGCAAGGCGGGACTGTTCCAATTGAAAATCCGGCTCTGATCGTTGCCATTGCACAGGCCCTTGTCCGATTCGGGATGATTCCCGCGGACAAGGGCCTTGTTTTTTTGCGTCTGCCGCCGCTTCGTGCTGCATACCTATTAATTGGAGCAGTCTTGTGATGTGAGGAGGGAACCGTCCTGGACCAGCTGAATCAGGTTCGGAAATGGCATCCGTTCGTCGGCCCGTTCGACCCTTGTCCGCCGATCACCGTCAAGGCGTATCTTGTGCCGCCGAACTTGTTCATCCCGTACCAGCCGCCGAACTGGCCGCAGTTCTCGCCCGCGGAAGCGCTGAAACGGGGCACGCTGTGGCCGGCGCTTTACAGTCCGTATGAATCCCGCATGCTGGAAGGGAGGGCGGAAGCGCAATGAGCGCCGGGAATAAGCCGGACGAAGCGTACTATCAGCTCCTGACAGAGCTGCAGCAGCTCGATTTCGTGCTCGTGGAGCTGACGCTTTATCTGGACACGCATCCTTACGACATGCAGGCGGTGCAGCAGTTCAACCAGTTCGCGCAGCGACGGCAGCAAGTCGCGCAAGTTTACGAGAGCCGGTACGGGCCGCTCCTGCAGTTCGGCCACAGCTTTTCCCGCTATCCGTGGGACTGGGCGAACACGCCGTGGCCGTGGCAAGTGTAGCGCCAGCCGGCGAGCCGACAACCGGTCAAGGAGGGACTTCAGGCGATGTGGATTTATGAGAAAAAATTGCAATACCCGGTCCGCGTCAGCAAATGCGACCCGCGGATGGCCAAATATCTGATCGAGCAGTACGGCGGCGCGGACGGCGAATTGTCGGCGGCGCTCCGCTACCTGAATCAGCGGTACACGATCCCGGACAAGGTAATCGGATTACTTACGGACATCGGCACGGAAGAATTTGCCCATCTCGAGATGATCGCGACGATGGTCTATAAACTGACAAAAGACGCGACCGTCGAGCAACTGGAAGCGGCGGGACTCGGTCCCCACTACTCGAACCACGACCGGGCGCTGTTCTACAACAACGCGGCCGGCGTGCCGTGGACGGCGACGTACATTCAGGCGAAGGGCGATCCGATCGCGGATCTCTATGAGGACATTGCGGCGGAGGAAAAAGCGCGGGCGACCTACCAGTGGCTCATCGACCAGACGGACGACGTCGATCTCCAGGACAGCCTGAAGTTCCTCCGCGAGCGCGAGATCGTCCACTCGCTGCGGTTCCGCGAGGCGGTCGAGCTGCTGAAGGCGGAGCAGGAGACGAAGAAGGTGTTTTGACGGATGTGTGATGCCGAACGTTCGCTTGCGGGATGTCATCAGCCTGCCGTGGCTGGGACATCCCGTTTTTGGTAAAATCGGATTGAGATCACAGCAGGAGGAACCTGGCTTGGCTTTATCGGTGATCTCATCCTCTGCCTTATCGTTTGTTGGGGGATTTATCGCGGTTATCCCAAATCCTTTAGCAACAAGTTTCTGCTTTTGGGCATTCAACTCACCCTGCCCGGCATTTTTCTGCTCATGCTGTCGCATTTTCAAGGCGAAATTTTCTTTATGTACCTGGCTGCTGCAGCAACGGTTTTCGGAACGGTATTGTCCATCCTGTTTGCTTTCAAGGAAAAATGAAAGCCCTGCATTTGTACTGCCATCAAAGGAGAGAGCAACCCGTGCGACGCGAAACCTGTGTACCGACGGGCGTAGACCTGAAAAATACCGGCTTTGGCTACACGTTATCGTTAATCGGCGGCAAATACAAAATGATCATCTTGTACAAGCTGGCCGAACAGGGGGTCATGCGGCACAACGAGCTGAAACGAAGCATCGGCACGATTTCCTTCAAAACGCTGAGCGTCATGCTGAAGGAACTGGAGGCCGACGGCCTGATCATCCGAAAGGAATTCCCCCAGGTCCCGCCAAAAGTCGAATACTCGTTATCGGAGCGCGGACGCTCCCTCGTTCCTTTGTTGAACATGATGTGCGAGTGGGGAGAAAACAACCGTTTGCCCGAACGGGGGAGCGTACGGTAAAGCCGCCGGTTACATCTTGTCGATAAATCTCAAATAATCCTTCGCGCTTTGGTCCAACGCGTCCGCGGACGATTCATGCTCGGCGCCGGGCACATTGCCGCCGGGCTCCTTTTCTGTGCCGTAATGCGCAAAGATCGAGCGATAATTTGCGCTGCAATACCGGAACGTTGTTTCGAACGGAACGAGAATTTGTTCCAGCGTGTACCGGTATCTGCCTGTTTCGCTGTAATCCTCTCTCCGGATACCCGCAGATACCGCCAAAGCAACTTTGCGATTTTTCATTTTATCCCCTTTTGAGCCGTAAGCCCATCCGTATTCGAGCACGTCGTCCAGCCATTTTTTGAGGAGCGGCGGGCAGTTGAACCAATAAACGGGGAACTGGAGCACCAGATTGCCATGCGCTTCCACCCGTGCTTGTTCTTGTCCGACGTCAATCTTTCCGTCGGGATAAGCCTTGTACAATTCGTGAACCGTATATTTCTCCGGGTATTTTCGGAGTTCTTCCACCCATCGCTTGTTGATGACGGATGCTTCGATGTTCGGGTGCGCAACGATGACAAGAGTTTTCAAAGTGAAGGCCTCCTTCAAGAACTGGATGTGTCCCCGAGTATAAAGGGTCTGCTGCAATGAAGGAAGTACGCACTTTTGGGCCAGGTACTTACGTAAAGGTGAGTGTCAAACGAACAAGAAACCGCAATGGAGGGTGCCGTGATGACCTATCTGATCCTGATCCTGCTCATCCTCAACCTGATTCTGCTCATCCGCATCAACAGCAAACTGCCCGGCAAAGATCCCGTCCGGGAAGCGGTCGAACGATACTACAAAGAAAAGGCACAAAAATAACCCCTCGCCTCCGTTCAGGGGCGGGGGGTCTGCGCGTTCGGTTCAATACCAGCCGTCGACCGCCGTGCCGTCTTGATAAATCCGCGTCACATCCGGATCATAATGGACGGGTGTGTCGGAGAAGAAATACCAGCGTCGTCACGGACAAGGTGTCTTCTTCAACGAAGAAGATCACGACATATGGAAAACTTCATCGATCTTCACATTTGAAGCTTCAAACAGCAATTGGAAGTTACGCGTCTCAAATCCCTTCCACGATCCGCCGCGCCCGCTTCGACACCTGAGCTAGCAGCTCGTCCTCGTCGATCGTGAGCAGCCGCCGGCCCCGCATCAGCACCCGGCCGTTCACGATCGTCGTGTCCACGTCCGCGCCGACCGCGCAGTACGCGAGCAGGGAAGGGAGATTGTGGACGGGCTGCAGGTGCGGTTTTCGCAGATCGATCAAAATGAGGTCCGCTTTCTTGCCGGCTTCCAGCGTGCCGACCTCATCCGCAATTCCGAGCACCGAAGCGCTCCCTGCCGTCGCCATGCGCAGCGCCTCCATGGCCGGCAGTTTCGCGGGGTCGCCGTAATCCAGCTTCTGCAGCCAGGCGGCGGCCCGGATCTCCTCGAACATGTCGAGCGTAGCCGCGCTGCCCGCGCCGTCCGTGCCGATCCCGACCGCGATGCCTTGTTCCGTCATCTCCGACACCGGCGCAATGCCGCAGCCCAGTTTCAGATTGCTGATCGGATTGTGCGCCGCGCCGCCCCGCATGCCCCTCAAATATCCGATGTCCCGCCGGTTCAGATGGACGCTGTGGGCGAGCAGGACATGCGCCTTCTCGAACAGCCCGAGATGGTACAAATATTCGGTCGGCGTCTGATTGTACCGCTCCCGGATCAACGCAACTTCTTCCACCGTCTCCGCGAGATGGGTATGGATCGGGATGTCCTCCTGCTCCGCCAGCCGGATCACCTCGCGCCAGAGCTCCGGCGGAACGGTGTACGGCGAATGCGGACCCAGCATCGTCGTGATCCGGCCTTCGGCCTTGCCGCTCCACCGCTTGATGAGATCGAGCGCTTCCGCCATGCGCCGCCCGCCGTCATCCTCCGTGAAAACAAGCCCGCGGGTCAGCGAGGCGCGCATCCCGGTTTCCTCCACCGCCGCCGCGATTTCGTTCATGTGGATGTACATGTCGGCGAATGCCGTCGTGCCCGAGCGGATCATTTCGGCCATCGCGAGTTTCGCGCCCCAGTAAATGTCTTCGGGTGTCATCCGGGCTTCGGCGGGAAACATCTTCTTCTCCAGCCAGTCCATCAGCTTCAGATCGTCGGAGAAGCCCCGCAGCAAGCTCATGGGGGTGTGCTGATGGGCGTTGATCAGCCCCGGCATCGCCGCCATTCCTTCGGCATGAATGACCTCATCGGCCCCGGCGTCCCGGATGGCCGGCTGAATGTCCGCGATCCGGCTGCCGTCGATCAGGATGTCCCCGGTGAACGGCGCATCGTGCCGCATCGTCAGAATCGTGGCGCCTTTGATCAGCAATTTCATTGTGACAACCTCCTCCTTCGAGCGCTATACTAAACCTTGACGCAAGTGGAAGGTCAAGCGCGGGAGGCGAGGACGTCTCATGAAAATCAAAGAAGCCGCGGAACGGCTCGGCATTTCGCAGCGGGCGATCCGGTTCTATGAAAAACAGGGCCTCCTCTCGCCGTCCAGACAGCAGCACAACGGGTATCGGGAGTTCGGCGAAGAGGACATCTGGCGGCTGCAGACGATCGTCGCCCTGCGGGAAGCGGGCATGCCGATCGCCGACATCCGGACGGCGCTCGCCGAGATCGACGCGAAAGACGAGGGCAGGCTCATGGAGCTGCTTGAGCTGCAGCGGTCCGTCATGTTCGCCAAATGGGTCGAAATGAAGCAGATGATCGAGACGGCCGACCGCATGATCGAGACGCTCCGGCAGAACCGGACGCTGCCGATCGACGACATTTATCAGTTGGCGGAAAGTTCGCGGATACTCCGGGAGCAGCGGGCCTGGGAGGACCGATGGGGGTTCGACGAGCTTGCCGGCGATCACGACCGGCTCGTCCGGGAAGACAAGACGAAGTATCCGGATTACGATGAAGCGCTGCGTCTGATCGTGAAACGCGCGGCCCCGGTCCGTGGCGAGCGGGGACTGGACATCGGGACGGGCACGGGGAACCTGGCCGGCCTGTGCCTTGAAGCGGGAGCGGCGATGGCGGCCGTCGACCAGTCGAAGGAAATGCTGAAGGCGTGCCGTCGCAAGTTTCCCGAGGTGGAGACGAGGCTGGGCAATTTCCTCGCGCTGCCTTACCTGGACGGGAGGTTCGACTTCGTCGTCTCCAGCTTTGCCCTGCGCCATCTGACGGGCAGCCAGATTCTGCTCGCCGTTCAGGAAATGCGGAGAGTGCTGAAACCCCACGGCCGGATCTGCATCGCGGATCTGATGACCATCGGTGAGAGCGGCGCATGCGGCAGCAGCGAGACCGGCCTGCCGCTTCCGGCGCTCCTGGACGCGTTGGAGACGAACGGCTACATCACGAAGCTGGATCAGATGGGCGAGCGGTTGCATGTCGTGCTGGCCGTGCCGGTTAGGCCGCACCGTCCGGGCTGACCGCTGGCGCCGGCAACAGCATCACACCCCGACCCGCCGTCTCGGCAGCGGTGTCGGGGTGATCGTTCATGCCTGCCATGTTTCGGACGCCATCGGCTCGCCGGCCGCATCGACCGAAGATACGGCGGCTTCCGGCTGCTTGCCGGTCCGGCTCGCAGGCCGTCCCCATGTCTGCGCCGCCGCGCCGCCCGCCGTCCGGCCCGTCGTGCGGCCGGTCGTTCTGCCGGCCGTCCCGCCCGCCGTCTTGCCCGTCGTCCGTTGCGACGACCGTCCCGCCGTTTTCCCGGCCGTCCGCCGCCGGCGCAGACGATTCCGGTACAGCCACAGCGCGTATTGCAGCGGCCGCACGAGCGCCAGCCGGTACGCCTCCTTTTCGCCGGCCCGGCGGAACACGTCGCGCGCCGGCTTCGGATTTACTTCCAGCAGCCAGAACCGGCCGTCCTTGTCGATCGCAAGATCCAAGGCCAGCTCGCACAACGGGCCGAAACAGTTTTCCAGATACCGGGCGACGTCGACGCCGAATTGCCCGATCTCTTCCTGCACCTGCTTCGCCTTCGCCTCGCTGCCGAGCCAGCCGGGCAGCACCGAGGACAGCGGCGCCGCCTGGCCGCCGCCGTGCAGGTTGCTCGTCACGCTGCCCGGCGGACCGATCCGCACGGCGCAGCCCGTCACGCTCCATTCGCCGCGGCCGTTCTTCTGCACGAGCAGCCGGTAATCGTGCACCCGGCCGTTCGAAAGCCGGATCTGGATGCCTTGCTGCACCAGATATTTTCGTCCGCGCAGATCCCAGCCGGCGAGCTTCGCCGGAAGCAGGGACGGCCGGATGCGCATCGGGCGGATGATCCGCCGGGAATGGTCGCGTCCCTGGACGAGCAGGCTTGCGCCCGAGCGCTGAATGCGCAGAATGCCCCGTCCGCCCGTGCCGCCCGCCGGCTTCAGATAGAGCAGCGAATGCCGCTTGAGCATTTCGGTCAAATCTCTGCTGCTCTCGTACATCCGCGTTTGCGGCAGATGGTCGCGGAACCGGGTGTCGCGGGCGAGTGTCCGGTAGACCGACCACTTGTTGCCGATCGGTTTGTTCAGAAACAGATGATGCGCATACCTGGAACGAAAATATTTCAGCCGTTCGAAGCGCTTGCTTCGCTGGATCCGGCACCGGTCGAAGATCATGTGCGGGAATCCGGTCCACTCCCGCGTCCATGTGCCGGACTCCGGCAAATACCGCTGGGCGTGGATCCGGTTCGTCTTGTAGTTGACGTCATCCGGCGTGAATACGATCAGATCGAGGCCGAGTTTCCGGGCGGCCAGCGTCATTTTCTTGTATACGGACCGTTCTTCCAGCAGGCCGCGGTCATTCAGGTAGAGCGTCATGATGCCGAGCACCGGTTTTCCCATGTCAGGGTTCACACTCCCGTTCGGCGCAGCGGTCCGGTCCCGCCGTCAGCGCGCCCGCAAACCGCACGAAGCCGCCGTCCGCATCTTCCGGTGCGTCGACCTCCGCCAGTCCGGCGCGCCTGCACATGGCGACGGCCCGGCTGTCGGAGGCCGGCACGCGGCAGTCCAGCGACCCGGTCCGCGCCAGCAGCGCCCGGGTCAGGGTCGTCCCGATGCCGCGGCCGCGCACGGCGGGATGCACGACGACAACAAACGCTTCCCGGCCCCGGCCTATCGCCAGCGCGACGCCGGCCGTCCAGCCGCCCGCTTTCGCGACGACGCAGGCCGTGCCGGTCCTATCCGGACGGCCGAGCAGCACCGGATCGAGTTCGGCCAGCCGGCGCAGCGCGTCTTCGCCGATCGCGCCGTCGCCGAACGCCGCCGCGAACGCGAGCAGCCTCCGGCGGTGCAGAATCCATTTGACCGGTGTCACGAAGCGGATTTTCGTCTCCATCAGGCTCCGCTCGCTTTCTTCTTTTTCTTCTGTTTGAGCAGGAAGTGGCTGTATTGGAAAATGCGTTCGAGGGACTTTTGCCGGATGTGCGGCTCATCGAACTTCATCGGCTTCGAGTTCGCCTCGAAGAACCAGATGCCGCCCTGCTTGTCGACGCCGAGATCCATCGACATCTCGCCGAGCTCATGGCCGGAAGCCCGCTCGATCTGACGGGCGATGAGCAGGGCGGCGCTCTTCACCTTGGTCAGAATCTTGCGCGCGTGCTCGGGACCGAACGCGCCGACCAGCAGCTTCTCCGGCTCCTCGATGCTGCCGCCGCGCGGCACGTGGGTCGTAATGCTCGCCGACCCGGCGAGCCGCGCGCCGATGCCGGTAATGTCCCACTGGCCGCGCTGATTTTTCTGGATGAGCACCCGAAGATCGAACTGCCGGTCGCCGTAAGCGGCGAGTTCAATGCCCTGCTGCGCGATGTACCGCTCGCCCTGGCTCTGCTTCTTGATCCGGTTCCACAGCGCGCTGAACGTGCCGCAGCGGAACGTCTTGCTCCGCTTCTTCTGCTGCAGCTTCAGCCGGTAGGGAAGCTGTTTCTCCTTGAACAGCCGCACGGACATGATGCCGACGCCCGCCTTGCCGCTGACCGGCTTGAGGTACAGGAACGGATGCTGCTTGAGCATGTTCCGGAGGCTTTCCCGGCTGATGAGCCGGCGCGTTACCGGAATGTACGGCCGGGTCGTCTTCGACATGCTCAGCCACTCGAACAGGCTCCATTTGTTGAAGAACGCGGGGTTGAACAGCCGGATGTTCGGATGTTTCAGGCAGGCCGCGATTTTGCGCCGCACCGCGGGGAGCATTTCGTCTTCGCGCATCGGCACCCGGTTGTAGACGATGTCCGGAAGAGGAAACCAGCCTTTCTTCCACGTCTGCGTCTCTTCCGAGAACGTGTAGCCGGCCACGCGCGGCTTCGACAGCTTGAGCTGGCTCACCGTCACGACGTAGGTGGTGAAGCCGAGCTCCCGGCCGGTCTTGATCAGGTCGGCGAAGTTGTTCCGGTTGCCCCGGAAAAGCTGCACGTCGTCCTCGATCGTCAGAATCGCGAACGCCGGGCGCTTCGCTTTGGCGTCTACGGCGGGCTGCTGTTCCGCAGCAGGATGCTGCATTATGCCTCCCTCCTCCTGAAGCGGGCCAGATACAGGCAATGTTCCAGAATATATTCCATGGACGCCCGGCCTTGGGATTTGAGCGCCGGATGCTTGAAGATCGAGCGGCCGGGCTTCGCGTTCGCTTCGAACATCCAGACGCCGCCGTTCTTGTCAATGCCGATGTCCAGCCCGAGTTCGCCGAGCGTATGCGGATAGTTCCGCTCAATCGCCTCGGACAGCTTGACGGCGACTTTCTTCGCGTTCTCCAGCACTTCGCCGGCGCGTTCGCCGAACGTCCGGCTGAGCGCCTGCTCGGGCGTCATGAGCGAGCCGCCGTTCTTGATGTGCGTCGTCACGCTGCCGCGCCCGGCTTTCTTGGCGCCGATGCCGACAGGGACCCACTCGTTGTTGCCGTTCTTGTGCATATGGAAGCGGAAGTCGATCGGACATCCGTCGATTTCGACGAGCCGGATCCCCTGCTGGATGACGTAGCGGGACAGCGAGCTTCCGTGCCGCGCCTGCAGCATGCGCATGAGGGAGCGGAATGAAGGGAACCGGAGCAGCACGTTGCGGCCGTTCCGCCGGTACCTGGCGAAGTAACCGCGTTTCGGGTGATACGTCAGCCGATAGATGCCGGCGCCGAGGCTGCCGGCCGTCGGTTTGAAATAGACGAACTGGTGCTTCTCGATCATTTCTTTGATTTTCTCCGGCGTCGGCCCGGACACCGATTCCGGCAAATGTTTCTCGCCGTCCGGATCACCTTGCAGGAGGTCGTAGACATCCGATTTGTTGAAGAAGCTCCAGTTGAAGAAGGGGATGTTTTTGCGGACGAACCTTTCCCGGAGTCCGGTGATCGACGACGTCAGCTCCGCCCGGCGGCTCGGCAGCCGGTTGTAGACGACGTCGGGCAGCGGCACCTTCTTGCGGATCCACCCGCCCTTCGGGTTCAGGAACCAGCCGTTCACCTGCTCGGACTGCCAGTCGATGTCGCGCGGCGTGAACGCGAAGAAGTACGCCTTCTTGCCGCCGATCGCCAGCAGCTGCCGGATGAACGGCGTGCGGGAGCCGAACGGCATCGAGGCGGTCCGGACGGAGGAGTCCGTGAGCACGCCGATGAGCGGGCCGATCTGCACTTCGTTGTTCGCGTTCTGGATATAGACGCTTCCCGCCTTCGGCACGCCCATCAGATTGCGGATGCCGGCCGACAGGTAGATGTACTTCCCGTTCCTGCGCAGCGGGCGCAGGACGGCCGTCGCTTTCTCTCTGCCGAGCTTGAGCTGGATCCGCTTTTTGCCGGTCAGCTTGAGCTGCTTCAGCAGCGCCCCGGTAACGTACACGACCCGGTCGGCCTGTTGCGAGAAGCGGACGTTGCAATTCGTCAGACTCATGATTGAACCTCCTGCATGGTAGCCGTAGAGTGAGCAGTCGTCCCGTTCATGCAGCGCTTCCGGCGCCGGTCCGTAAGAAGCGCGGGGCCCGGGGCCCCCCGGGCCGGCGCGCCCGCCGCCATCAGACGGAGGCCGTAAGAAATCGTCCGTTCCGCGGCCAGCCGTTCGCCCGCGTCATCGCCGATCTCCGCGAAGATGGCGCGCCCGGGCTTCGCGTTGAGTTCGAGCAGCCACAGCCGGCCATCCGGTTCAATGCCGAAATCGGCGCCGATCTCCGCCAGCCGGCCGAACGCGCGCTCGGCCTCGCGGGCGGCCAGCAGCGCGGCGCGCTTCGCCTCACCCAGCAGCCGGGCGGCCGCTTGATCGCCCAGCATTGCCGCGAGGAAAGGCAATGCGGGGCGCGCCGTGCCGCCGCCGTGCAGATTGCTCGCCACCGTGCCCCGCCGGCCGATCCGGACGGCGGCGCCGGTCACGCCCCACCGTCCGGAGCCGTCCTTCTGCACGAACAGGCGGAGGTCGAACGGTTCGTCCTTCGCCGTCCGCAAATCGAGCAGCGGCTGCACGAGGTAGGGGCGGCCGCGGGTCAGCGCCTCGGCCGCCTGCGCGAGCCGCTCCTCGGGCACGCGCAGCTCGAACGCCTCGTTCCGCATCGTCCGCCCGGCAATGCGGACGATGCCGCCGCCGGGCTCGGGGCGCAAGGCGGCCGTGCCGCGGCCTTGCATGCCGGCGGCCGGCTTCAGGAACAAGCCGGCCGGATGCGCCTTGAGCAGCCCGGCGAGCCGCCGCGGCCTGAAGGCCGCCGTCGGCGGCAGCAGCGGGGCCAGCGCGCGGCACCGCCTGAGCGCCGCATACACCTGCGCCTTGCCCGGCAGAGCGCAGCCGAGCGGCGCCGCGCCGTGCCGCCGCAGGATGCGGACGGCGCGCGCGCCTGCCGCCTGCTCTGCCGGAGAGCGCGGGAACCGCCGGTCGAACCAGACCGGCGGCACGGGCGCAAGCAGCGGCATCCAGCCGCCCTCCGCGAGCGTCCAGCCGCGCACCAGTCCGCGGCCGCGCTCCTCCCGGACGCCTTCCGGCGCAAACACGATCACGTCAAGCCCCATGTCGCTTCCGGCCGCCGCCAGCATCCGGCACAGGCGGTCTTCCGGCATCCGGCCGCCGGTCGGCTCCCGGCTGATCAGCACGCCGAACCGTCCCCGCCCGCCGCGGCGGGCGGGCCGCTCACAGTCCGGCCAGATGGCGCGCATAGAGCAGCATGACCCGCACGGACGGCCGGATGCCCGTGGCGGAGAGCGGGGTATTGTCGTTCTTGGACGGCTTGCTGTTCACTTCCAGCAGCCAGACGCGCCCGGACGTGTCGAGCGCGAGGTCGATGCCGAGTTCGCCGAAATGCGCCGGAATTTGCGCATCGACGCCGGCCGCGATCTGCAGGGCGGCCGTCCGGAGCCGTGCGGAGGCATCCTGGCGGCCGGCCGCCAGGTTCGATTTCGCGATCGCTTCCCTCACCGTGCTGAGCGTGCCGCCTCTGGCGATATTCGACACGAAATGCTGGCCGCCCGCGATCCGCGCCACGATCGAAGTCACGATCCACTCGCCGGAACCGTTCTTCTGCACCAGCGCGCGGAAATCGATCGGCCGGCCCCCGGTCTCGATCAGGTTCAGTCCCTGCTGGACCTGGTAGCGGGCCGCGCGCAGCTTGCCCGAGATGGCGGCGTACAGCTTGAGCAGCGTCGGAAACTGCTGGCGGCGCGTGCCGAGCGATGTCGCATGATGCGCGGCGTATCCTCCCGACGGCAGGCGGACAATCTTGATGATCCCCTTGCCGAGGCTGCCGCGGACCGGCTTCAGGAACACCGTACTGTAGCGGGAGCACATCGATTTCAGCATCGGAAAGCCGCCCAGCAGGTGGGATTCGGGCAAATACCGGCCGAGCGACGGCTGTTTGCGGAGCGCGCTGAACACTTCCGACTTGTCGAGAAATTTTTCGTTGAACACCTGCGTGCCGAAGCGCGATTTTACTTCCTTGAAGAAATGTTGTACGCTGGTTTTATTCTCCAGCTTGCGCGTCGTCAGCCGATTGTTGACGACATCCGGCGCGGGCGCCTTCGCGCGGCGCCATCCGTCGGCATAGACCCAGACGTCCAGCCTGGAGACGCTGCCGCCGAGCATCGCCGGCGTCAGAAAATAGACCGAAGCGCCCTGGATGCGCGCTGCATCCACCAATTCCTTGCAGAAACTGGTGATGGATCCGAACGGACGATCAGGCGAATTCGGATAATCCCGGCTGACCAGCACGCCGATGAGCGGTCCGAGCACGAGCTGGCGCGATGCGCGGCGATAGCGCATGCGGAGGGTGCACGGCGCGTGCAGACCGAGCCGGCCGGCCAGGGCCTGACTGATGCGCATGCCGTCGTAGCGCTGGACGGGAATCACTTTCACGTTGTCGCGGTAAGCGCCGAATTTGAGCTGAACGGTCTGACCTTGCGGAATTTGCCACTTTTTGAGGTGCGATTCGCCAAGCATGAGCGTATCTTCGGACAGGATGCCGGGGCTGACGATCTGAACGCTGATCTTCGAACTTTGCATCTCGATCTCCTTTCGTCCCTCACGCAGGCGCCCTGGGCCGCTCGACGGCACAAGCTGGTCAATGATCACGATTACTCCACTATATGAGGACATCTATACACTGGTGATTGGCCCCTCCGGCCGATCGCGCAAAAGGACGGACCAAAGATGCAGCTGTGGCTATTCATCACGGTGAATGTGTGCGTCGCCGCTTTCGTCGGCGCGTTGACCAATCATTTCGCGATCAAAATGCTGTTCCATCCGCGGCGCGCGCTGTACATCCTGGGCAGACGGGTTCCGTTCACGCCGGGCCTCATCCCGAAGCGCAAGGACGAGATCGCCGCGGCGCTGGGCCATGTCGTCGCGGACTATCTCGTGACGGCCGACGGGATTCGGGAGTGGCTGCGCGGCGGCGCGATGCAGGAAGCCGCGGCCGCGAAGATCCGAAGCTGGCTTCTGGCCCGCGCCGAAGAAGGCCTCACGGCGGAACGGCTGATCCTGAAGTTCACGGATCGTGAATCATGGGAAGCGATGCGGATGAAATGGGCGGCCCGGGGAAACGTTCTGACGGAGCGGTGGGTCGAGCGGCTGTGGGAAGAAGGCGGCTGGAAGTCCAAACGGCTTGCGGAGCTGGTGCCCGGCTGGTCCGAAGAGAAGGCCGCCGGATGGGCGGAAGATCTGTCGGACTGGCTGACCGCTTCGCTCCGGGAGGAGCTGCTTTCCATTCGCGGCCAGCGGACGCTGCGCAACATGATCGACGGGCTGCTGGACCGGACGGGCGGATGGATCGGCGTGCTCGCGGGCATTTTCGTGGATGAGGACAAGGCGGCGGCGAAATTGACCGAGGTGCTGGTCGAGCAACTTGAAAGCGGCGCGCTGCGCGAGATGATGCGGACGTTCATCGCGAAGAAGCTGGCGGAAGCGGGAGACTGGACGCTCGAGCAGGCGGCGGCGCGCCTGTCGGGCGAAGAAAATCCGCTCCCCTGGCTGAAAGAGCAGGCCTTGCGGCTGCTTCGCCTGGAAGAGCGGATCGGCGAACTCGAGAAGGCGAATGTCGGCGAACTGCTTATCCGCCATGAATCTGTATGGGGAGAGGCGCTGCGGACGATCGTCGGCGCCGCGTTCGACCTGCTGGACCGCCGGCTGGAGACGGTCGTCGCCGCGTTCGAACTGCCGCAGCTTGTGCAGAAGCAAGTCGAGAAATTCCCGGTCGAACAGGTCGAGCGGATCATTCTGAGCCTGTCGGGACGGGAATTCCGCGCGATCACCTGGCTGGGCGCGCTGCTCGGCGGCATCATCGGACTGATCCAGTCCGTGTTCCTGCAGCTTGTCCGGTGATCAGGCCGCCCCGCGCCTCAAGGTATCAGACATGCCGCACTTCCGGATTGATCGGAATGCGGGCGGTGAAGACGATGCCGCGCTCCGGCTGGAAGCCGACTTCGACATCGCCGCCGTAATGCCGGACGCGTTCGACGACGATCGGCAGTCCGAGCCCTTCGTGGCCTTTCTTTTTCGTGCTGTAGCCGGGGGTGAAGATGCGCTTCCGCTCCGCCTCCGTCAGCGGATCGCCGGCGTTGCCGACGCTGATGCACAGCTCGCCTTCCGCCTGGTCGATGTCCAGCGTCACGATCCGCGAACTCTCCTTCTGCTTCATCACTTCATCGAAGGCGTTGTCGACCAGGTTGCCCACGATTCGCACCAGATCGATGCTGCGCACCGCGGACAGGCCTTCCGGCAGTTCCGTCAGCCGGTACTCGAACCGGATCTGCTTGACCTGGGCAATCGCCTGCTTGGCCATCAGCAGCGATTCGAGCGCCGTGGCCGGAATTTTTTCGGCCAGCCGGGTTACCGACCGGATCTCCCCGACCACTTCTTCCATGTATTGTTTCAGCTGTTCGTGCTTCTTCATGGTGAGCATCGCGTACATCGTCTGCACATGATTGACGAAGTCGTGCCGCTGGCCGCGGATCGTCGTCAGCATCTGCATCAGGTCGCCGACGAACGCCTCCTGCGTCACGCGGATCGCTTCGTCGCGCGCTCTCGCGATCAGCCGCACGGTCAGGAAGGATATGACGATGACCGCGAAAATGCCGACATAGAACAGCAGGCGCATGCCGGATTCGCGCACGTGCACATACCGCGTCATGAACAGCAGGATCAGGAGAAAACACTGGACGAAGGCGAGGACGACATAATGCTGAATGTACCGGTTGCGCTCGTTCATGAGAAAATGCAGCACGCGCCGGCCGGGAGAGCGTCCGGTGATCTCCATCCACAAGGCGGAGGAGCCGAGCAGCGCATGCGCGGGCCAAAACTTCTGGAAGAAGCGATACAGCGGCCAGTCGCCGGGATCCGTCGGCAGGCTGCCGCCGATGGATGCCAGATAGACAACGGATGACAGCTCGACCAGGAAGAAGAGCAAGCCCGTGACGAGCGTGAGGAAGGCGCGGACCTTCCACGGCAGATCGGGACAGACGAGCGACAAGACGGCAAAATACAACACCATGCCGGCGAACGGCTGGATGAGCGGATCGGCCAGCGCCAGGCTGATGACGATGAGCACGGACGCCGCAATCGCCAGCAAGATCAGCCTGGGGAAGAATCGGGGCGGGCGCAGCCCGAAGAAACGAAAGCAGAACCAGGACGCGGTCAGCGCCTCGGGAAACGTGACAAGACTTCCTACCTTGAGCAGCAACGGAAACTCCATACACACCTCGCGCTAGGCCCCGGTGTCGAATGTTGGTGAAACGGAGCCGGGGCATATCCTTACTTTAACGGCTTTCTGGTAAAATGAGAATAACATTTCGCATGAGCGGAGGGAAGATGATTATGCCGGAAGTTCCGCGCGACGAGGCGGCGACGAAGCACGAACGCATTTTGGAATATATCAAGGATCTCAAGGTGGGCGCCCGTCTCTCGGTCCGCTCGCTCGCCCGCAAGCTGCATGTCAGCGAAGGAACGGCATACCGGGCTTTGAAAGAAGCGGAGAGCGCCGGCTATGTCAGCACGCGGGAGCGCATCGGCACGGTGCGGATCGAGAAGAAGCAGGGACAGCGGGACGGACGGCTGACATTCGGCGACGTGGCGGGCATCGTCGAGGGCCAGGTGCTCGGCGGCGCGGCGGGACTGGACAAGCCGCTGCACAAATTCGTCATCGGCGCGATGGAGCTCGATGCGATGGTCCGCTATATCGACGCCGGCAGCCTGCTGATCGTCGGCAACCGGGAGAACGCGCACCGGCGGGCGCTTGAGCGGCACGCTGGCGTGCTGATCACCGGCGGATTCGGCACCGGCGAAGACGTCATCCGGCTGGCCGACGAGACCGGGCTGCCGGTCATTTCGTCGAAGCACGACACGTTCACGGTCGCCTCGATGATCAACCGGGCGATGTACGACCGGCTCATTACGCGGAAGATCATGCTGCTCGAAGACATCGTCACGACGGACAGCGCGCCGCTTACGCTGCGGATGAGCGAGACGGTCGCCGACTACCTGCGGCTGCGGGAGCGGACGGGATTCGCACGTTTTCCCGTCGTCGACGACCGGGGCCGGATCGTCGGCATGATGACGGCGCGCGACGCCGACGGCGCGGAACCGGATGAGGCGATAGAGAAGCGGATGACCCGCCCGCCGGTTACGGCACATCCGTCGATGCCTGTCGCGGCGGCTGCCCACCGGATGACGAGCGAGGGCATCGACCTCCTGCCGATCGTCGACCGGCACCGGCGGCTGCTGGCGGTCGTCAGCCGGTCGGACATTACGCGGGCGATGCAGTTCGCCGGCAAGCAGCAGCCGGGCGAGACGATCGATGATCTGATCTGGAGCGGGTTCACGGAGGAGAAGCGGACGGAAGACGCGCTGCCGGTCTATGTCGGCAAGATGACGCCGCAGATGTCCGGACCGGCCGGCACCGTATCCGAGGGCACGCTGCTCTCGCTTCTGACATTGGCAGCGAAGCAGACGATTCGCGAGGTTTCCCGGCGCGGCCATGTCGTGGAGAGCATCACGACGTATTTCGTCCGCCCGGTGCAGATTGAGGCGGAGGTTCGGCTCATGCCGCGTCTGCTCGAACTGAGCCGCAAATCGGCCAAGGTGGAGATGGAGCTGCACGACGAGCACGGCCTGGCCGTCAAGGCGCTCGCCGCGGCGCAGATGATCGATCCGCTGTAAAGGATTACTTCAGCGAACGGTAGACGCTGTGGTTGCGCAGCCCGGCGAACAGATTGAACAGGCCGAGCAGCAGGAAAACGGCGCCGACGATGACGCGGATGGTCGAGCCGGTGAACAGCAGCATCTGGATCAGCGAAAGCAGGATCAGCATGATGCCCATGACGATGTTCATCCGCGCGGACAGCAGGCCGCGCGTCTTCGGATCGGCGCTTCGCCGGTACCGGAGGCTGTAATAGACGGTCGCCGCAAGCGAGGCGATCACGCCTATGGAGAGCACCCATTGCAGAACGGCATTTTCGATCGGCATGATGTATGGTCGGCTCCTTTGCATTTCACGGGCCTGTCCGCAAGACGGATTTGAGATGGTGATTGCGGGCGGTCCCATTTTTATGGTGCGGTTGCAACGTGTATAGTGCGTAAATGAGGCGTTCGAAGTCTCGCAAGAGTCTGTAACGCGGATTCCACGCTAAAGTGCCTCAAGGAGCTTGTTCTGCGGGTCTGTAACGCGGATACCACGCTACGGCGCCTCAAGGCGCCTGTCCGGCGGGTCTGTAACGCGGATACCACGTTACGGCGCCTCAAGGCGCCTGTCCGGCGGGTCTGTAACGCGGATACCACGCTACGGCGCCTCAAGGCGCCTGTCCGGCGGGTCTGTAACGCGGATATCACGCTACGGCGCTTCAAGGTGCCTACCAGACGAATTTGTAACGCGGATACCACGTTACAGTGCTTCAAGGCGCCCGTCCGGCGAGACTTCAGCACGCACGAAGCTGAAAAAGACGGTTGATCAGCACCCCGATATCGTCCGGGTGATCAAACGTCCAATCTTTCGCCATTGTATCAAATCGGGCCGGGATTTGTCATATTTCATTCAGCCCGGCAGCCTTGGCCGCGCCGTTACCCAGACGGTCATCGTGCCGTCGGCGACCAGCACGGTGCGGATCTCGACCACGTAATCGGTGTTCTTCAATCCCTTGTACACTTTGCCGTCCAGCAGAAGCCGCGCCAGGCGGGCTTCCGAGTCGATGTCGTAGACGCTGCGCCCGAGGAAAGCGGAGAGATCGCGCCGGAGCTGCTGCTTGAGCCTTGTTTCGGTCACCGTGTCAAGCGGCTTCGGACTGCCGTCCGGACCGCGGCCGGTCTCGATGTGGAGCACGACCGATTTGATGATGCCGTGCTGGTTCCGGTAATTCGTCAGCTTCCGGATCTCCAGCTCATATTCCCCGAGCTTCTCTTCCGTCTCGTGCAGCCGCTCGACCAGCGCGTCGAACTTGGCGGCGAACAGCCCGTTGTACACCGCGGCGCCCGCGACCATGCCGAGCACGAAAATGCCGAGCGCGGTGCTCATCCTGCGGAACCGGTCGAACGACGGCACCCGCATCGTCACAGTCCCCCCCGGACGATCCAGCGGATCAGTTCGGTCCCGAGATGCGCCCCGAGGAACGCGCAGGCGATAAGCAGAATCTGTTGAACGGCCGGCGACAGATGGCCTTCGGTGACGTTCGCCTCGATGACGCGCACCGGGTCGATCGTGCCGCCGATCGCGACGACGATCGCCCATATCTTGAGCCGCATGGCCGTGTCGAGCATCGTCGAAGCCGGCGGATACGAGACGAATACCGCGCCGATTGCGGCGAGCAGCGATCCGCCGATGATGACCCCGAAGGCGATGAAGAAATCGATAACAGCCGTCGACAGAAAAACGATCATGCCGGCACCTCCCGCATGTTCCGCATTGGACAGGCCTTTCCCGCTACCAGTCTATGAGATGACCAAGCTTTTTTATGATAAAATGATGGCGTAATTACGCGTACGGAAGGGACAAACGCTTATGACGCGACCGGATTCGTTCGTTCATCTTCATGTGCACAGCGAATACAGTCTGCTCGACGGCGCGGCGCGCATCCGCGGCCTGGCGGACCGGGCGGCCGAGCTCGGCATGAAGGCGCTCGCGCTCACCGACCACGGGGTCATGTACGGCGCGATTCCGTTCTACAACGCCTGCGTCGCCCGCGGAATCAAGCCGATCATCGGCTGCGAGGTTTACCTGACGCCGGGCTCCCGGCTGGAAAAGGGTTCGCGCCGTGACCATCCGATCCACCACCTGACGCTGCTTGCGAAAAATGCCGACGGCTACCGCAATCTGATGCGGCTCACCTCGATCGCCCATCTGGAAGGCTTCCACTACAAGCCGCGCATCGACTACGAAGCGCTCGCCGCCCACGCGGACGGGCTGATCGTGCTGAGCGGCTGCCTGAACGGCGAGATTCCGCAGCATCTGCTGCACGGACGGGACGAGGAAGCGAAGCGGGTTGCGCTGCGCCTCAGGGACATGTTCGGCGACGATTTCTACCTGGAGATTCAGGATCACGGCATGCCGGAGCAGAAGAAAGTGGCGGCCGGCCTTATCCGCCTGTCGGAGGAGACCGGCATCCCGCTCGCCGCGACGAACGATGTCCACTACCTGCGGCCGGAGGACGCGGCGCTGCAGGAAGTGCTGCTCTGCATCGGGACGGGCAAAACGATCGAGGACGAGGACAGGCTGAAGATCACGACCGACCAGAACTACCTGAAATCGGCGGAGGAGATGGCGGAGCGGTTCCGGCATGTGCCGGAGGCGCTGGGCAATACGGTGCGGATCGCCGAATCCTGCAATCTGGAGCTGACGTTCGGCCGGGCGCATCTTCCCGTGTTCCGACCGGTTCCGGAAGGGATGACCTCCGCGGAATATTTGCGGGCGCTGTGCCGGGACGGGCTGGCCGCGCGCTACGGCGGAACGGCGGCGTGGCGCAGCGATCCCGCCTTCCGCGCGGAAGCGGAGCGCAGGCTGGCGTATGAGCTGGACGTCATCGAGCGGATGGGGTACAGCGACTATTTTCTCATCGTCTGGGATTTCATCCGGTTCGCCCGCGAGCGGGGCATCCGGACGGGACCGGGCCGCGGTTCTTCCGCCGGCAGTCTCGCCGCTTACGTGCTGTTCATTACCGACGTCGACCCGCTGAAGTACAAACTGCTGTTCGAGCGTTTTCTCAATCCGGAGCGGGTGTCGATGCCGGATATCGACATCGACTTCGACGACGAGCGGCGCGACGAAGTGATCGCCTATGTGACCGCGAAATACGGCGAAGAGCACGTGGCGCAGATCATCACGTTCGGGACGCTGGCCGCGCGGGCGGCCGTGCGCGACGTCGGTCGGGCGCTCGCCGTGCCGTACGCGGAAGTCGACCGGGCGGCGAAGCTCATTCCGAACCAGCCCGGCATGACGCTGGAGAAGGCGCTTGAAGCGAGTCCGGAACTGCGCGCCCTGTGCGAGAAGAATCCGCGTGTCGACCATCTGGTCAAGACGGCGGCCAAGGTCGAGGGCATGCCGCGGCACGCGTCGACCCACGCGGCCGGCGTCGTCATCTCGAAGGATCCGCTGACGGACCATGTGCCGCTGCAGTCCGGCGGCGAAGGGACCGCGCTCACGCAATATCCGATGGACGCGCTCGAAGCCGTCGGACTGCTCAAGATGGACTTCCTGGGCCTCCGCACGCTCTCCATCCTCGAGCGGACGCTGGCCTGGATCCGCAAGCTGTACGGGAAGACGGTCGATTTCCGGCGGGTGCCGGACGACGACCCGAAGACGTACGCGATGCTCAGCCGGGGCGAGACGACGGGCATTTTCCAGCTCGAATCGGCCGGCATGCGGCGCGTGCTGCGCGATCTGAAACCGACGGTCTTCGAGGATCTCGTGTCGGTGCTCGCGCTGTACCGTCCGGGGCCGATGGAGTTCATTCCGCAATATATCGCCGGCAAGCACGGACGCGCGAAGGTGACCTATCCGCATCCGTCGCTCGAGCCGATTCTCGCCGACACGTACGGCATCATCGTCTATCAGGAGCAGATCATGCAGATCGCCTCGAAGATGGCCGGCTTCTCCCTCGGCGAAGCGGATCTGCTGCGGCGCGCGGTGTCGAAGAAGAAGCGCGAGACGCTGGACAAGGAGCGGGAGCATTTTGTCGCGGGCAGCGTGAAGCAGGGGTACACCGAAGCGGAGGCGAACGCGGTGTACGACATGATCGTCCGGTTCGCGGACTACGGCTTCCCCCGGGCGCATGCCGCCGCTTATGCGGTGCTCGCGTTCCAGACCGCCTATCTGAAGGCGCACTATCCGATCCCGTTCATGGCGTCGATGCTCGCCTCCGTCACCGGGAACCAGCGGAAGACGGCGGAATACGTCGACGAATGCCGC
The DNA here is from genome assembly GCF_907165215.1 of Thermobacillus xylanilyticus. Taxonomy (GTDB): domain Bacteria; phylum Bacillota; class Bacilli; order Paenibacillales; family Paenibacillaceae; genus Thermobacillus; species Thermobacillus xylanilyticus. The sequence continues at coordinate 91,933 of NZ_CAJRAY010000085.1, forward strand.
CGGATGGGCATCCCGGTGCTGCCGCCGGACGTCAGCGAGAGCGAGGAATCGTTCACGCCGACGGAAGGCGCGATCCGTTTCGGGCTCGGCGCCGTGAAGAACGTCGGCACGCAGGCGATCGAGGCGATCAAGGCGGCCCGGGAGGAGCGGCCGTTCGACAGCCTGCTCGACCTGTGCCGGCGCGTCGACCTCCGGGTCGTGAACAAGCGGGTGCTGGAATCGCTCATTTTGTCGGGAGCGTGCGACGGGCTGCCCGGCCACCGCGCCCAGCTGCTCGCGGCGCTCGACGAGACGATCGAATCGGTCTCGAAGTGGCGGAAGGAACGGGAAGAGCTGCAGATCGAGCTGTTCGGCTTCGAGGAAGTGAACAACTGGGACGTCGAGCTGCCGGACGTGCGGCCCTACACCCGGGGGCAGCAGCTCGAATTCGAACGCGAGCTGCTCGGCCTGTACCTGTCGGGCCATCCGCTGGACGAGCGGGAAGCGGAGCTGGAGCGGCTCGGCGTCGACCGGCTGTACGAGCTGGCCGACGCGCCGGACGGCGCCGCGGTCGTGACGGCCGCGCTGATCGTCTCGGTGAAGCCGTTCACGACCCGCAAGGGGCAGCAGATGGGCTTCCTGGAGCTGGAAGACCGGATCGCGCGCGTGGAAGCGGTCGTCTTCCAGAGCGTATGGAAGCGAAGCAGCTTCTGGCTGGAGAAGGGCAAGCTCGCCCTGGTGCAGGCGGTCGTGCAGCAGCAGGATGAAGATTTCAAGCTGATCGTGGACGACATCGTGCCGCTGGACGGGCCGAATCCGGCTCCCCATGTCCGGCGGATGCGCGGCCGCGCGAACGCGCGCGCCCGGCGCCCGGCGGCCGGCGAGCCCGGCGCAAGCGGCATGAGCGGCGCGGGCTTCAGCGCGGGCCGGAGCGCACACGGCGGACCCGACGCTTCCGCGGCCGCATCTGCACATGCGCCGGGGACGGCTGCCGCGCCATTGCCGGGCGGCGGGCCGAAACGGCCTGACGATGCGGCTGCCCTGCGCGCGGAGGCGCCTTTGCCGGCCTCCGTGCCGCCCCAGGCTTCGGCGTCGCGGCGGACCGCTTCCCGCGAGCAGCGGGTTTTCGTCCGCATACCGGCGGACCGGGAACAGCCCGGCGTGCTCCGGGAGCTCCGCCGTCTGCTGGACGGCCATCCGGGCCCGCTGCGCACGGTGCTTTACTACGAGCGGGAACAGCGGACGATCGAACTGGGCGACAGCGTGCGCGTCAAACCTTCCCGCGAGCTGTTCGCCGCGATCGGCCGGCTGCTCGGTGAAGGCACGGCCGTCGTGAAGTAGCGGCTCACGGGATTGCCGCTGTTTTGTCTGCGGCACCAGCTTGCAGCACAGGGCTCTTAACGGCATTCCGTGCCGTTAATGCTGGCCTGCTCGCAGCGGCAAGCCTGAATAACGGCACGCCGTGCCGTTAAAAGGCAGCGTGAGCCCCAGGGAATGAACAATGGCAGCCATTAACGGCATTCCGTGCCGTTAATGCTGGCCTGCTCGCAGCGGCAAGCCTGAATAACGGCACGCCGTGCCATAACAGGGCCTGCAACAGTCGATCGGAAAATCCCAAGGAACGTTCGCCGCATCGGATGCATATCGTTAGACAAGGGCCTGCGCAGTCCGGCAGCGCGCAAGGCCCCGATTGGGGGTATGCGGATGACCGCGGCGATTGAACGATGGCTCGAACGCAGAGGCGTTTCGGTCAGGGATGTGGCGGACATCGTCCTGTCCCTGCAGCGTCCATACAACGATCGGTTGACGATTGCCGATTGCGAGGAAAGCGTGCGCGCGGTGCTCGCGAAGCGGGAAGTGCAATATACGCTGCTGACCGGCATCGCGCTGGATGAACTGGCCGACCGGGGCCTCCTGCCGGAACCGCTGCAGCAGATCATGGAGGCAGACGAATCGCTGTACGGGGTTGACGAGACGCTGGCGCTCGGCATCGTCTCCGTTTACGGCATGATCGGCCTGACGAGTTTCGGGTATCTCGACAAAATGAAACCGGGCGTGATCGGAAGGCTGAACGGCGCAGCCAACGGCGGCAGCACCGATCGTCACGGACGCGGCGTCCACGTCTTTCTGGACGATCTCGTGTCGGCGCTTGCGGCCGCGGCATCGGCGCGGATTGCGCACCAGAACCCGGACGCGCGCAAATACGGGCTGCCGGGAGAGGGATGAAGGACGGCCTTCCGGGGCCGGATCGGCCGCCGCGGGCTCGCCCGCAACCGCGCGAGCGCACGGAGCGGACAAGCCCGCTGCGGCTGCGTTTGTTGCGGCATATCGGGCGGATATGCTATCATTATGGCAACATGCGGCCTTATTTCTTGCGAATGGTTCGGGAGGTACCTTTCGATGTGGACGGTAATCTATATCGCGCCGACTGCCAAAATCTCCGAGACAATCCGCCAGCGTCTGACCGAAGAAGGTTTCCTCGTGCAAGTCAGGCCGGTCAATCTCTCGAGACAGCAGTACGAGATATTGGTTCCTTCCGCAGAATTGGACGAAGTGCAGGAAGTTTTGAACGAAATACTGAATGCTTGATCAGCACCCTCCGGTTGTGACGGGTACGGCCATCCTTTGACGGAGCAGATGACGCCACACGCGGGCGCCGGCCGGCCACGTCACAATAATTTTGTGCCCTGAGAGGTGGCTTCATGTTCAAGGATCTCTTTCACAAAAAACGATACGCGACCATTCCAGCCGAACGGCCCGTAAAGCGGGACATACCCGAAGGCTTGATGAATAAATGTCCGAAGTGCGGCAACATCCAATACAGCAAGGAATTGGAGAAGAATCTGAAAGTTTGCACGTCCTGCGGATACCATTTCAGGCTGACCGCCCGGGAACGGATCGCGATGACGATGGACGACGGGCTCCTGCATGAATTCGACGCGGACATGCAGTCCGGCGACCCGCTCGGCTTTCCCGGTTACGCCGCCAAGCTCGAGCAGCAGAAAGCGAAGACGGGCATGAACGAGGCGGTCGTCACCGGCACCGGTTCGATCGACGGGCATCCGGTCGTCGTCGGGGTGATGGACTTTCATTTTTTTACGGGCAGCATGGGATCGGTCGTGGGGGAGAAGATCACGCGCGCCATCGAGTATGCGCGTGACAAACGGCTGCCGCTCATTCTCTTCTCGACATCCGGCGGCGCCCGGATGCAGGAGAGCATCTTCAGCCTGATGCAGATGGCGAAGACGAGCGCGGCGCTCGCGCGGTTCTCGGATGAAGGCGGGCTCTACATCTCCGTCATGACGGACCCGACAACCGGCGGCGTGACGGCCAGCTTCGCGAGCCTCGGCGACTACAACCTGGCCGAGCCCGGAGCGCTCATCGGATTCGCCGGACGGATCGTCATCGAACAGACGATCCGGCAGAAGCTGCCGGACAACTTCCAGACCGCGGAATTCAATCTGCAGCACGGCCAGCTTGACAAAGTGGTGCACCGCAAGGATATGCGGACGGTGCTCGCGAAACTGCTGGACATGCACAGCATGAGGAGGGCGGAATGATGGCCGGAGGACTGGAATTCGAGAAACCGCTGCTCGAGCTCCGAAACAAGATCGACGAACTGCGCAAATTCGCGGAGGAGCGCGGGTTCGACTTCTCCGATGAAATCGCGAGGCTTGAAGCGCAGTACCGGCAGCTGGAAACCGAGATGTACAGCGCCCTCACCGCCGCGCAGAAAATGCACATCGCGCGCCACCACCAGCGGCCGACGACGCTCGACTTCATCCAGGCGATCTTCACCGATTTCATCGAGCTGCACGGCGACCGGCTGTTCGCGGACGATCTGGCCATTGTCGGCGGGTTGGCCAAGCTGAACGGCGTTCCGGTGACGGTCATCGGCCATCAGCGGGGCAAAGACACGAAGGACAACATCGCCCGATTCTTCGGCAGCCCGCATCCGGAAGGATTTCGCAAGGCGCTGCGTCTGATGCGGCAGGCGGACAAGTTCAGGCGGCCGATCATCACGTTCATCGACACGAAGGGCGCCTATCCCGGCGACACCGCCGAAGAGCGGGGCCAGTCGGAGGCGATCGCGCGCAATCTGCTCGTCATGTCGACGCTGCGCGTGCCGATCGTCTGCGTCGTCATCGGCGAGGGCGGCAGCGGCGGCGCGCTGGCGCTCGGCGTCGGGAACCGCGTGCTCATGCTCGAGAACGCGATCTACTCCGTCATTTCGCCGAACGGGGCCGCGTCGATCCTGTGGAAGGACGCGTCCCGGGCGGATGAAGCGGCGGAAGCGATGAAGATTACGGCGCAGGATCTGCATGCGTTCGGCATCGTCGAGGAAGTGATTCCGGAGCCGAAGGGCGGCGCCCACCGCGATCCGGAAGGGCAGGCCGCGCTGGTGAGAGAGGCCGTCTGGCGCCACCTGCAGGAACTGATGGCAATGACGCCGGACGAGCTGGTCGAAGACCGGTACCGGAAGTTCCGGAGCATCGGCGTGATCGGATCGGGAGGTTCGGACGCGCCGCCGGATCCGCCGCGGAAACCGAAGGAACCGGAGGCGGAGGAAGAACGCGCGGAGCCGGAGTCCGCTGCCGGGAATGCGGCGGACGAGAGCGCGGACGCAAGCGCGGCGATCGAGTCGAACGCCCGCTGAATCCGGACAGGCCCATGTACAGTTGAGCAAGTATCGTGTATTTTTATATAAGGATGCGACTTTGCAAGTTTTTCCGCTTGCAAGGAGACTGTCCTTCACTGCAAGACGGATTCGCCCGCCCCGAAGGTCGGAGCGAACCGTTTTGCTTGCGTGAACATTCCAAGGTTTGACCTGAATTAACGGAGGAAACCGCACATGCGCAAAACGAAGATCGTATGCACCATCGGTCCCGCAAGCGAATCGCTCGAGAACACGAAGAAACTGATCCAGGCGGGCATGAACGTCGCGAGGCTGAACTTCTCCCACGGCGATTTCGAGGAACACGGCAACCGGATCAAGAACATCCGCCAGGCTTGCCGTGAACTGGGCAAGACCGTCGCCATCCTGCTCGACACCAAGGGTCCGGAGATCCGCCTCGGCAATCTGGCCGAAGAGCCGATCGAGCTCGTGGCGGGCGAATTCGTGACGCTGACGACGGAGAATATCCTCGGCGACCGGCACCGCATCCCGGTGACGTACAGCGACCTTCCCCGGGACGTGAAGGCCGGGGATACCATTCTGCTCGATGACGGCCTGATCGGCCTCAAGGTCGTTGAGATCCAGGGCACCGAGATCAAGTGCGAGATTCAGAACAGCGGCCCGATCAAGAGCAAGAAGGGCGTCAACGTTCCGGGCGTTGCCATTTCGCTGCCTGGCATCACGGAGAAAGACGCCAACGACATTCTTTTCGGGATCGAGCAGGGCATTGACTTCATTGCGGCATCGTTCGTGCGGAGAGCAAGCGACGTGCTGGAAATCCGTGAACTGCTGGAACGGCACAATGCGTCGCATATTCAGATCATTGCCAAGATTGAAAACCGCCAGGGCGTCGACAATCTGGACGAAATCCTGGAAGTGGCGGACGGCCTGATGGTGGCGCGCGGCGACCTCGGCGTCGAAATTCCGGTCGAAGAAGTGCCGCTCGTGCAGAAAATGATGATCGAGAAATGCAACCGCGCCGGCAAACCGGTCATCACGGCGACGCAGATGCTCGATTCGATGCAGCGCAACCCGCGGCCGACCCGCGCGGAAGCGAGCGACGTCGCGAACGCCATCTTCGACGGCACCGACGCGATCATGCTGTCGGGCGAGACGGCGGCCGGCAAATATCCGGTTGAATCGGTCATGACGATGGCGCGCATCGCGGAACGGGCGGAAGCTGCGCTTGAATATCGGGAGATTTTCCTCCGCCAGGCGAGCGCCCAGCAGACGACCGTGACGGAAGCGATCAGCCAGGCGGTCGCGAACTCCGCGCTCGATCTGGATGCGGATGCGATCATCACTTCGACGGAGAGCGGCTATACGGCGCGGATGGTGTCGAAATATCGTCCGAAGGCGCCGATTATCGCCGTCACGCCGGTCGAGCACGTCATGCGCAGCCTGCAGCTTGTCTGGGGCGTCATTCCGGTGCTCGGCAAGCCGGCGAAGACGACGGACGAAATGTTCGACATCGCCGTGAACGGCGCCGTCGAATCCGGTCTCGTCAAGCTCGGCGACACGGTCGTCATCACGGCCGGCGTACCGGTCGGACGTTCCGGATCGACGAACCTCATCAAGATTCATACGGTCGGCGATCTCGTCGCCAAGGGCCAGGGGATCGGCAGCCAGTCCGCGACCGGCAAGGTCGTCGTCGCGAACACGCCGGAAGAAGCGATCGCCAAGGCGAAGGAAGGCATGATTCTCGTTACGCCTTCGACGAACCGCGAATACATGCCGGCCATCGAGAAAGCGGCGGCGCTGATCACGGAGCAGGGCGGCATTACGAGCCACGCGGCCGTCGTCGGCCTGAACCTCGGCATCCCGGTCGTGCTCGGCGTGTCCGATGCGACGAAACGGATGTCGGACGGGATGGAAGTGACGGTCTACGCCGAGATCGGCGTCATCTATACGGGACAGGCGCGCGTGCTGTAAGCGCGCCGTCCGCCGGAAGCTCACCGAGTCGGGAGCGGCGGACCGCCGAGCGGTCCGGCCGCTCCCGTGTCTGCGTGCGCCGGCGATTCGGTTCGCAGGCGAGTTTCAACGGGGGAGGCGTGACATGGCTTCGCACTGGCACCTGTTCCCGCTGCGTGTCCGCTATCAGGAGACGGACCGGATGGACGTCGTGTTCTACGCGAATTACGTGACATGGTTCGAGATCGGGCGGACCGAATTCATCCGGCACGCGGGATGGCCGTATCGAAAGGTGGAAGACGCGGGACTGCTGCTGCCGGTCGTCGATCTGAACGTCCGGTACGAGCAGCCGGCCCGGTATGACGACCGCATCGTCATCTGCACCCGGCTGCGGGAAGTGTCGCCGCTCAGGCTGAACTTCGACTCGCAGGTCCGGCTGATCGGGGAGGATGAACAGCCGCCGGCGACGGCGGATGCGGACGGGCAGCTGCCCGGCAGGCTGCTCGCGGCAGGCGGAACCGGCCACGTCTGGCTGAATCGGGACTGGAAGCCGACGCGGCTCGACAGGGCCGCCCCGGAACTGTACGCGCTGCTCAGGCGGCTGGCCGGCGGCGGATGAAAAGCGGGAAGAAGTCGCACAATATACCGGCATATGCCGATGGTTGGTCCGAGGGCAAAAACTTCTTTTATGACGGCGATAAAGCATTTTTATTTCCAACAAACATTACATGAATGTTCACATGCCCGTCAAAAAAAGTTATGATATTCTGGTACGTTACTCGGCTGAAGTGCTTCCGTATGCCCGCAGGCGGCAATATGGGGCAAAATATTTCCCCGGAAATTGCGGAAAAGGAGAGAGAGACATGACAGCAACGAAAGGTCTTGAAGGCATCGTCGCGACGACTTCGGAGATCAGTTCGATCATCGACGGCGTATTGACCTACCGCGGGATCAACATCGACGAGCTGGCGGAACATGCCACCTTCGAAGAGACCATCTATCTGCTCTGGCACGGCAAACTTCCGAACAGGGCCGAGCTGAAGAGTCTGATGGATGAGCTCGCCGCCAACGCGGCGCTGCCCGATGAACTGCTCACGCAGCTGAGGACTTACCCGCCCGGAGCGAACTCGATGGCTGCGCTTCGTTCGGCTGTCTCCGCATTGGCATTGTACGATGAAGAGGCGAACGATATGTCGCCGGAAGCCAACCTGCGCAAGGCGGTGAAGCTGCAGGCGAAGCTGCCGACGATTGTGGCCGCATTCGCGCGGATCCGCGAAGGCAAGGAACCGATCCAGCCGAAATCCGGTGTATCCATCGCGCACAACTTCCTGTACATGCTGACGGGCAAGGATCCGGATGAAGTCGCCGTCAAGGCGTTGGACAAAGCGCTCGTGCTGCACGCGGATCACGAGTTGAACGCTTCGACGTTTGCGGCGCGTGTCACGGTGGCGACGCTTTCGGACATCTATTCGGGTGTCACGAGCGCGATCGGCGCGCTCAAGGGGCCGCTGCACGGCGGAGCCAACGAAGCGGTCATGATCATGCTCGACGAGATCGGTTCGATCGAGAATGTCGAGTCCTACATCATGAACAAGCTGGCCAACAAGGAGAAAATTATGGGCTTCGGCCACCGCGTCTACAAGAACGGCGACCCCCGCGCGAAGCATCTGCAGAAGATGTCCCGCGAGCTGGGCGAACGTTCGGGCAACCTGAAGCTGTACGAAATGTCCGTCAAGATCGAAGAACTCGTGACCGGACAGAAAGGGTTGAAGCCGAACGTCGACTTCTATTCGGCATCGGTCTATACGACGCTGGGCATTCCGCGAGATCTGTTCACGCCGCTCTTCGCCATCAGCCGCGTGTCGGGCTGGACGGCGCACATCCTCGAACAGTACAGCGACAACCGGCTGATCCGTCCGCGGGCGGAATATACCGGCCCGGCGAATGTCCGCTACGTGCCGATCGACCAGCGCTGAGGCGATCGTCCGGACGGGACGAGCTAGGTCCGTTCGGGAAATGAAGTTGTCATGCAGCAAACTTGACTGTTTGATTCAGGTAAAGGAGGAACCATCATCATGCTGCAACTTGAGAAATTTGCACCGCCGACGGAAGGCGAGAAAATCACGATTAAAGACGGCAAGCTGCAGGTGCCGAACAACCCGATCGTGCCGTTCATCGAAGGCGACGGCACGGGCCGCGACATCTGGCGCGCATCGAAGCGCGTGCTGGACGCGGCAGTAGAGAAAGCCTACAAGGGCGAGAAGAAAATTGCGTGGTACGAAGTATTTGCCGGCGAGAAAGCGTATAATACATACGGCGAATGGCTGCCGAACGATACGCTGACCGCAATCCGCGAATATATCGTGGCCATCAAGGGTCCGCTGACGACACCGGTAGGCGGCGGCATCCGCTCCCTGAACGTCGCGCTGCGGCAGGAGCTGGACCTGTACGTCTGCCTCCGTCCGGTCCGCTATTTCCAAGGCGTTCCGTCGCCGGTGAAGCGTCCGGATCTCGTCAACATGGTCATTTTCCGCGAGAACACGGAAGACATCTACGCCGGCATCGAATATCAGGAAGGCACGCCCGAAGTGAAGAAAGTGATCGAGTTCCTGCAGAAGGAAATGGGCGTGAAAAAGATCCGCTTCCCCGAGACGAGCGGCATCGGCATCAAGCCGGTATCGTCCGAAGGTTCGAAGCGGCTCGTGCGCGCGGCCATCGAATATGCGATCCGGCATAACCGCAAATCGGTGACCCTCGTGCACAAGGGCAACATCATGAAGTTCACGGAAGGCGCGTTCAAGAACTGGGGCTACGAAGTCGCGGAGCAGGAGTTCCCGGACAAGACGTTCACCTGGGGCCAATACGACCGGATCAAGGAAGCCGAAGGCGTCGAAGCGGCGAACAAAGCGCAGGCCGAGGCGGAAGCCGCCGGCAAGATCATCATCAAGGACGCCATCGCCGACATCGCGCTGCAGCAAGTGCTGACGCGTCCGGCGGAGTTCGACGTCATCGCGACGCTGAACCTGAACGGCGACTACCTGTCCGACGCGCTGGCTGCCCAGGTCGGCGGCATCGGCATCGCGCCGGGCGCGAACATCAACTACGTTACGGGTCACGCGATCTTCGAAGCGACCCACGGCACGGCGCCGAAATACGCCGACAAGGACGTCGTCAACCCGGGTTCCGTCATCCTGTCCGGCGTCATGATGCTCGAGCATCTCGGCTGGCAGGAAGCGGCTGACCTGATCTACAAAGGGATGGAGACGGCCATCAACAACAAGACGGTCACGTACGACTTCGCCCGCCTCATGGAAGGCGCGAAGGAAGTCAAATGTTCGGAGTTCGCCGACGAGGTTATCAAACATATGGCTTGATGCCGTTTGAAACGGAGGTTGGCGTGGGAACGTGTCCATCAAGAGGAAGAAGATTACGGTAATCGGCGCAGGTTTCACAGGCTCGACGACGGCGCTCATGCTCGCGCAGAAGGAGCTGGGCGACGTCGTGCTGCTCGACATTCCGCAACTGGAGAATCCGACGAAGGGCAAGGCATTGGACATGCTCGAGGCGACGCCGGTGCTGGGTGTCGACAGCCGAATCACGGGCACTTCCGATTACAAGGACGCGTCAGACTCCGATATTGTCATCATTACGGCCGGCGTGGCGCGCAAGCCGGGCATGAGCCGCGACGATCTCGTCACGACCAACGCGGGCATCGTCCACTCGGTGTGCGAGCAGGTGCGGCAGACTTGCCCGGATGCGTACGTCATCGTCCTCAGCAATCCGGTCGACGCGATGACCTGGGTCGCCTGGCGGACGCTCGGATTTCCGAAGAACCGCGTCATCGGCCAATCCGGCGTGCTTGACACGGCGCGCTTCTGCACGTTCATCGCCCGGGAGCTGAACGTCTCGGTCGAGGACGTGCGCGGATTCGTGCTCGGCGGCCACGGCGACGACATGGTGCCGCTCGTCCGGTACTCGAACGTCGGCGGCATTCCGATCGAGAAGCTGCTGCCGAAGGAACGGATCGAGGCGATCGTGCAGCGCACCCGCGTCGGCGGCGGAGAGATCGTGGGTCTGCTCGGCAGCGGCAGCGCCTACTATGCGCCGGCCGCGTCGCTCGTGCAGATGGCGGAAGCGATTCTGAAAGACAAGAAGCGCATTTTGCCGGTCATCGCGCTGCTTGAAGGCGAGTACGGCTATGACAATCTGTTCATGGGAGTTCCGGTCATTCTGGGCGGCGGCGGCATCGAGCGGGTGCTCGAGCTGGAACTGACGCCGGAGGAGAAGGCGGCGCTCGACAAATCCGCCGAATCCGTCCGCAGCGTCATCCGCATCGCAGCCGGCTGAATGGCCATTTCCGGAGCCCGCTGCAAGACCCTGACAGGCGTTCAGGGTCTTGCGCGTTTCAGCGGGCTGCGGCTTTGTGTCGGCGGACAAGTTCGGCTATACTGGGAGTAGTTCAGATAGGAGGTGCCGAATGGGTCAGTTTTTCTATTTCCTGCATGCGATCGGAGCTGTCGGGATGGGCATCTATCTGGTGCTTCCGTTCCTGGTCGGCCGCATTACGCAGCTCAGCAGCGAAGGGCAGGCCGGTTTTGCCGACGGGGTGCTGATCGCAAACCGGGTGGCGCAATTCTGTCTCGTTCTGCAGTTGCTGACCGGCGGATACATGATGACGCTGGCCGATTACTCCGTGCTTTGGTCCACGCTGACGCTGGTGCTGTTCCTGGGCATCGGGGCGCTCGGCGGCATCATGACGAAGCCTTTGAAAGCGATTGTAGCTGCCGCGAAGTCCGGCGAGAGCGCGGCAGGCGCCATTTCGCGCGTCCGCTTGTTCAGCATCTTGCTGCTCGTGCTGTATGTGGCCATCATCTTCGTCATGCAGTATTCGAATATTTGATTGCGGTTCATTCTACGACTTCATGGAGAAGGGATTGTTTGCGTTATGGCGGCACAATCACCGGACCTGATCACGTTCGGGGAATCGATGGCGCTGTGCATGGCGCCGGATTACAAAGGGCTTGACCAGGCCGCTTCGCTGGAGCTGACGTTCGGCGGCGCGGAGAGCAATCTGGCCATCGGAGCCGCGCGGCTCGGCGTTTCCAGCGGCTGGTTCGGCGCGCTCGGCGACGATCCGTTCGGACTCAAGATTCTGAAGGCGATCCGCGGCGAAGGCGTTGACGTCTCCCGCGCGCGGCTCGTGCCGGGCGAACAGACCGGCGTCATGTTTCGGGACAATCCCGGCGGCAAATTGTCGGTTTACTACTACCGGAAACTTTCCGCGGCCAGCCGGATGAAGCCGTCCGACCTGGATGCGGATTATATCCGCGGCAGCAAAATCCTGCATGTGACCGGCATTACGTGCGCGATCAGTGAAAGCGCTCGCGACACGGTACGGGAAGCTGTCCGGATCGCGAAGGAAGCCGGAGTCAAAGTATCCTTCGACCCGAATCTCAGACTCAAGCTGTGGACGATTGAAGAAGCGAGGGAAGTGCTGCTTCCGATCGCGGAACAGGCGGACTATTTCCTTCCCGGCTACGACGAGCTGCAGCTGCTCTATGATACGACGGACGAGGAAGCGATCTTCGCCCGGCTTTCGGAACTGTCCGCCGTCTCGGTCGTGAAAGGTGTCGGAGAGACGACGGTCATCGTCGAAGGCGGGAAACGCACCGCCGTGCCGTTCTACAAGGCGGAGAAAGTCGTCGATACCGTCGGGGCCGGCGACGGATTCTGCGCGGGGCTGCTCGCAGGGCTGCTGAAAGGCCGCCCGATCGTCGAGGCGGTCCGGATCGCCAGCATCTGCGGCTCCCTCGTCGTGCAGGGACGCGGCGACTGGGAAGCCACGCCGGACTGGAACACGGTGGAACGGCTCATGGAAGATCGGAAGCGGATCGAACGATAAAGGACGGCAACACACGTCCCGCGGCGCTTGATGCGGCCGCGGGACATTTTTGCGCCGCGAAGGAGATGGGCAGGATGACGCGTGAGGGAGAAGAACGGCTGGACGGCGGCTGGCTCCGGGTCAAGGTGCCGCTGCCGTTTGCGCTTCGATATGTTAACAGCTATCTGATTCCGGACGATGACGGCTGGACGCTGGTCGATCCGGGGCTGCGGACGCCGGATGCCGAAGGGCTGTGGCTGGATGTGTTGAGGCGATGCGGGATTCATGCGGCCGATATCCGGGCGATCGTGCTGACGCACCAACATCCCGACCATATCGGGCTGGCCGGCTGGTTTCAGGAGCGGTCGGGAGCGCCGGTGTACATGTCCGAACGGGCCTATGCGTACGCGATGCGGCTGTGGGGACCCGGCAGGACATTCACGGCAGAGCTTCAGGCGCTGTACAGGGAGAACGGATTGCCGCGCGGGATGGAAGAAGCCCTCGCGGAGCATCTGGAAAGCTTCGTCGCCATGGTGTCTCCTTTGCCGGAGCCGGTGTTTATCCAGGGAGGCGGGACCATCGGGATCGGCGGACAGGTATGGGAAATTCTCGACACGCCCGGCCATGCGGACGGCCATCTCTGCTTCTGGCAGCGCGAGAGCCGGATCATGCTGTGCGGCGACCAGGTGCTGCCCGGCATTACGCCGAACATCAGTCTTGTGCCGGGCGCGGAGCCCGGCGTGCTGGCGAGGTACCTGCACAGTCTCGCGGAGCTGGAGACGTTCGAGACCATTCTCGCGTACCCCGGTCACCGCGATCCGTTCCGCTGCATGCGAGATCGGATCGGCGAGATACGGGCGCACCACGTCCGCCGGCTTGCGGCCATGGAGGAGATGTTGGCTGAGCCGCTCACCGGCTATGAAGTCTGCATGCGCCTGTTCGGCGAGCGGGTGCAGGGCAGCCTGCACAATCTGCGCTTTGCCATGTCCGAGACGCTGGCGCATCTCGAACATCTCGCCGGGGAAGGGCGTGCGGCCTCCGCGCGGGGCGCCGACGGCATCCTCCGCTGGCGGTTCTGCTGAGCGGCCGCCAACGGATCGATGGCATCTGCGTGCCGGTCCGGCCTGCCGGCATCAGTCAGACGGCAGGCCGTTTTCTTTCTCTTCCTGCTTGCGGTGCGCCATCCGGCTCGCCGCGGACGAGGCGATCGCGCCGACGATGTCATCGAGGAATGTATGGATTTCTCCGTCGGTTTTGTCGTTCAGTTTATTAAGGATGCCCGGTTTCTGCTTGTCGATGTAGCCGAAGTTCGTAAATCCGATGCTTCCGTAGACATTCACGATGGACAAGGCCAAAACCTCGTCGATGCCGTACAGCGCTTCGTCGTGTCTCACCATATCCTGAAGCGGCGGCAGCAGCTTGCCTTCCTCCGCCAGCATGTCCAGCTGGATGCCGGTCAGCACGGCGTTCTGCACCTCGCGCTTGGACAGCACCGCAACAACGTGATGTTCGCATTCTTCCAGCGTCAGATCGGGATAATAGGGCGATTGCAGGTAGTGGACGAGTTCCGCGATGGCTTTCGTCGTCACGCCGCGTTTCTCCAGCCACTCCAATGTCGCGCGCTGAACTTCTTTGCTGTTCAGCACGTAGGGTTTCGGTTCCGGCATATGTCTGCACTCCCATTCGATGGATTCAGTTCTATTGCTGGACAAGACTCGTATACATACTACTACAAAAATTCTGAATCCCACAAATTATTGAATGGTGCACGGGAGGCGCGAGAGCAGATGAATCGGTTCCATTCCTTGCGCAGGAGCGCAGCCGCCGGCTTGCTGGCCTTACCGCTCATCTTGTCCGGCTGCAGCCTGTTCGGCGAGCCGGCAAGCCGGCAGATTGACCCGCCGCAGAACGTCGAACCGGATGACCTTGACGCGGTTCAGCCGCAGAACGGACAACCGTCCCCGGATTCGGCGTCCGCGGACGAAACGGCGGAAACGGTGACGCCGCTGACCGTCTATGTGAAGGACAGGAGCGGGTATCTGGCGCCGGTGACGGTGAACGCGGCGGCAAGCAATGCCGAAGAAGCCGGCATCCGGGCGCTGGAGCGGATGATCGAGGGCAGCGAGGCCGGGGCGTTGCCGGAAGGATTCCGTGGGGTGCTTCCGGCCGGCACGCGGATCGAGAAGCTGACGATCGATCGGGAGCAGCGGGTGGCGATCGTCGACTTCGCCGGTTCGTTCACCGATTACAATCCGCAGGATGAGCGGCGCATCCTGGAAGCGGTGACGTGGACGCTGACCGGACTTGAGGACGTTGAAGGCGTCCTGCTGCGCCACGATGGGGAGGAACTCGGCGAAATGCCGGTCGACGGCTACCCGCTGGACGGACCGCTCACGCGGGCAATGGGCATCAATCTCGAAGTGGCACCGGGAGCCTCCTACGGCAATTCGATGCCGGTGACCGTCTTTTTCTCGTCGATCTCCGATGTAGGCGATCCGTACTTCGTTCCGGTCACCCGGCTGGTGGAACGCGAAGAAGACCAGGCTGTCGCCGCGCTTCGCGAATTGATCGCGGGCCCGGCGCGGGGCACGGAGCTGAGCGGCGTCATGACGGAAGATGTCGAGCCTGCGTCGGTCACGGTGGACGGCGATACGGCGGTGGTGGATCTGAAGGATGACACCTACGAAGAGGGCCAGCCGCTTCCGTCCGAAATGTTGGAGGCGGTCGTATTGTCCGTCAGTGAAAATACGGGTGCCGAGAAGGTGCAGATCCGGGTGAACGGTTCGTCGAACGTCGTCGATACGGACAATCGTTCTTACGCCGAGCCGGTCAGTCGTCCCGAGCACGTCAACGCGCTGAAAACGTAAATGGCCAACAGGCCGGCTGCCGCAAGACGCATCCCGCTTGCCTGATATCACGGGCCGGGCTGGGAGCGTCGCCGGGGAAGCCGGCATTTTTTTGATCGTATAGGCGAGATTCCGATCCGGGAATCAGCAGACAAACGGCTCGAAAGCCCGTTCCGGATGCTTTTCCCCGATAACTTTGGTACAATATACCCGTTATGCGGAAGAATATCATCGGGAGGCAGCCGAATGCGCAACGACAACCGGGCGGATGACCAGCTCCGCCCTCTTGTAATGCAACTCAATCCGAATCCGTACGCCGAAGGATCGGTCTGGATCGAGATGGGGAACACGAAGGTGATCTGCACCGCCACCGTCGAGGACAAGGTGCCGCCCTTCATGAAAGGGCAGGGGCGCGGCTGGGTGACGGCCGAATATTCCATGCTGCCGCGGGCGACGCAGGTGCGCAACCAGCGCGAGGCGGCGCGGGGCAAGCTGAGCGGCCGGACGATGGAAATCCAGCGGCTGATCGGCCGGGCGCTCCGGTCGGTCGTCGATCTGGAAGCGCTCGGCGAGCGGACGATTACGCTCGATTGCGACGTCATCCTGGCCGACGGCGGCACGCGCACGACGTCGATCACCGGCGCGTTCGTCGCGCTGGCGCTCGCCGTCGACAAGCTGAACGCGCAGCAGCCGTTCGAGAAGTACCCGATCACCGACTTCCTCGCTTCGGTCAGCGTCGGCGTCGTGGACGGACAACCGCTGCTCGATCTGAATTACGAAGAAGATTCGAACGCGAAGGTCGACATGAACGTGGTCATGACCGGCTCCGGCCAGTTCGTCGAGCTGCAGGGCACGGGAGAAGAGCGGCCGTTCAGCCGCGAAGAGCTGTACCGGCTGCTTGAACTCGCCGAGGGCGGCATCCGGCAGCTGATCGAGCGGCAGCGCGAACTGCTCGGCGAGAAGGGCGCGCGGATCGGAGCGGGATCGGCATGAGCCGGGACTTAAGCGTCATCGTCATCGCCACGAAGAACGAAGGGAAGGCACGCGAGTTCGCGCACGCCCTCGCGCCGCTGGGGCTCGCCGTGCGGACGCTCTCCGGCGACGATCGGGTGCCCGCGATCGTCGAAGACGGCGAGACGTTCGCCGACAATGCGCGCAAGAAGGCGCGCACCGCGGGCGAGGCGCTCGGCGTGCCGGTGCTCGCCGACGACTCCGGCCTCGAGACGGAGGCGCTGGGCGGAGAGCCGGGCGTCTTCTCCGCCCGCTATGCCGGCGAAGGCGCCGGCGATGCCGCCAACAACGCGAAGCTGCTGCGCGAGCTGGCGGAGCGGGCGGCGGACGTGCCACAGCCGTCCGGCCTGCCCGAGGGTGTGCGCGCGCTCAGCCGGGCGCGCTTCGTCTGCGCGCTGGCGCTCTACGATCCGGAGACCGGCGCGTTCGCGGAGGCGGACGGCATGGTGGACGGCTGGATCATCGACAGACCGCTCGGCAGCGGCGGGTTCGGCTACGACCCGCTGTTCTGGGTGCCGGCATTCGGCCGGACGATGGCCCAGCTGACGACGGAAGAGAAGCAGTCGATCAGCCATCGCGGCCGCGCGCTGGCTAAGCTTGCGGATCTGCTGCGGAAAACGCGTTGAACAACGGAGAAGGCCGGCGGTTCGGACCGCCGGCCTTCTTGCTGTACGGCGTGCCCAGAAAGCACGTATCTTCTAGCCGGTGAAAGTCCGGCCACGG